>JAHCVB010000007.1 GCA_024648745.1 Sodalis sp. Psp | reverse complement strand
GACGCCACTCTTGTTATTCCACAACCCATTTTACCAAGTGGGTTGTGGAATACTGCTCTTTAACAATCCGGAATAAGCAAAATTTGAAATATATGCTGAAGTGAAAACTCAGTATGCAAATCTCTCAAATGAATTCGCAATCCTATGACGTGAAGCCATACGGTAAACCGTTAGCAAGACAAGGTCAGGGTTGTGAGGTTAAGTGATTAAGCGTACACGGTGGATGCCTAGGCAGTCAGAGGCGATGAAGGACGTGCTAATCTGCGAAAAGCGCCGGTCAGCTGATGTGGAGCGTTATCAGCCGGCGGTGTCCGAATGGGAAAACCCGGTGCAATTCGTTGCATCATCATTAAGTGAATCCATAGCTTAATGAAGCGAACCAGGGGAATTGAAACATCTCAGTACCCTGAGGAAAAGAAATCAACCGAGATTCCCCTAGTAGTGGCGAGCGAACGGGGAGCAGCCCAGAGTCATCATCATCTTGCGTATCAGGAGAACGATCTGGAAAGATCGGCAACAGAGGGTGATAGCCCCGTATCCGAAGATGCATAAGCTGTGAGCTCAATGAGTAGGGCGGGACACGTGATATCCTGTCTGAATATGGGGGGACCATCCTCCAAGGCTAAATACTCCTGACTGACCGATAGTGAACCAGTACCGTGAGGGAAAGGCGAAAAGAACCCCGGTAAGGGGAGTGAAACAGAACCTGAAACCGTGTACGTACAAGCAGTAGGAGCATCTTTGAGATGTGACTGCGTACCTTTTGTATAATGGGTCAGCGACTTATATTCTGTAGCAAGGTTAACCGTGTATAGGGGAGCCGCAGGGAAACCGAGTCTTAACTGGGCGCTAAGTTGCAGGGTATAGACCCGAAACCCGGTGATCTAGCCATGGGCAGGTTGAAGGTTGGGTAACACTAACTGGAGGACCGAACCGACTAATGTTGAAAAATTAGCGGATGACCTGTGGCTGGGGGTGAAAGGCCAATCAAACCGGGAGATAGCTGGTTCTCCCCGAAAACTATTTAGGTAGTGCCTCGTGAACTCATCTGCGGGGGTAGAGCACTGTTTCGGCTAAGGATCCATCCTGGATTACCAACCCGATGCAAACTGCGAATACCGTAGAATGTTATCACGGGAGACACACGGCGGGTGCTAACGTCCGTCGTGAAGAGGGAAACAACCCAGACCGCCAGCTAAGGTCCCCAAGTCATGGTTAAGTGGGAAACGATGTGGGAAGGCCTAGACAGCTAGGATGTTGGCTTAGAAGCAGCCATCATTTAAAGAAAGCGTAATAGCTCACTGGTCGAGTCGGCCTGCGCGGAAGATGTAACGGGGCTAAACTATGCACCGAAGCTGCGGCAGCGGACGTGTCACTAGAGACAACTAAACCGATTAGGTAATCTTGGTGTCGCTTTGCGACTTTCAAGTATTGAAAGGTCGAGTTGGCTTAAGGATATATTTGTTGGGTAGGGGAGCGTTCTGTAAGCCTGTAAAGGTGTGCTGTGAGGCATGCTGGAGGTATCAGAAGTGCGAATGCTGACATAAGTAACGATAAAGCGGGTGAAAAACCTGCTCGCCGGAAGACCAAGGGTTCCTGTTCAACGTTAATCGGAGCAGGGTGAGTCGACCCCTAAGGTGAGGCCGAAAGGCGTAATCGATGGGAAACAGGTTAAT
>JAHCVB010000006.1 GCA_024648745.1 Sodalis sp. Psp | reverse complement strand
CCGAGTGGCTTTTTTGATATTCAAAGAGTGTACAGATGTACCCTTTACCTGCTGCCATCTGCACAGAATATAGCATATCGGAGCATTGACAGCGCAAGTCAGGATCGATAAAACTATTAGATTCCATCATCAGCTTTATTAAAAACCTAAATTTTGAGTCCTGTTTTTAACAGACAGTTGCGTTTATCCTATTAAATGATGTTATTAAATTATCTCCACACATAGTAGTAGTGAAGATAATTATTAGGGAAATATGTCATTTCACCTTTCAGAAAAATAAGATATTTTATTGAATGCTATTTCACTCTACTTGCTTGGGACGTTAATGCTGAGAAAAAGCTCCTCTTGGTTGATTGTAAATCATATATAGTCTCCCTGTAGTTTGTAACAGTAGAGGCAATAGCTGACATAGTAATTCTATTGATCGTCTTGCTGTATCCTGGTAAGTATTGAAGAGATAAATTGCTGCATTTTTACTGCCTAATCTGATATTTTTACTATATAATGAAACCTGTCTTCAAGTCAGGTGGTGCAATCAAAATTTAGTCACCTAGCTATAACAATCAAGATAAACAATGGCACCAAGAGGTTTATTTTGCTACTTTGTAACTGTCTTTAATAACAGCATCGGTGACTTTTGATATTAATGCTAGAAACATCAGAATCATATAACTCTTTGAGAGCAGCTATGATTTCATACATAATCACCTCTTTGGCAGACAAGGTTAAAATCTAAGTATCCATGCAAGTAGACTGTGTTTGATTTCTCTTGATGAGAGAAGGGTTCGAAGCTACCATCACGATTTTATGGAAATACTAAGTTTGAAGGCTTTGTTACGGGTATTTGGGGTGTGTTCGTACTTTATAGGCTATCTCAAAAAGTTTGAGTCGTATTTTTATTGTAAAGAAACTCTTTTAATATTTTGATTTTAAGTGTTTTTAGATTAAAATTACCGGATACTTCTCTTTTTCGACAACTACCTTAACGACGGAGAAGATATCAATACGACGTTTATCTCTAGGATAAAATTAACGGAAATGCGTATATATCTTTGTAGTATATGCATACATTAATACTACCGCCATGAACATAATAGTTACTTAATATAGAGGTTTATATGTCATATAATGAATGGGTTGAAATAACTGTAACACCTCTTAATGTAGAGTTGAGAATACAGGGTGTTCGTGCAAAATGGGGCAAATTTTATTTAGATGGAGATAAAGATAAGGAAATTCCAGGAGATAGTCTAAACGGGTTGTCTCTGAAACCCAATATGCCTCACACTGTATATGCATGTGGCCGGAAGGGTGCAGCAGCAGGAACAGAAGGTGAGTTTTACCTACTTGATCAAAATGTAAAGGTTGCTAAATATAACTGGAGTGACCCGTGGGGTAGTGGTCCGGTTGAGTCAATTTTAGATTGTAACAGAAAGTTAAACTACTTCTTTAGATTTAAGCAGTTTGAAAATAATACAGCATCTAGTCCCATTGGTAAAATTTTTGTTGATATATTCAAAGCAAAAGTGGATCCATAACGGTGAAGTTGACATTCGGTCAATTATTTTTAAGTACTTTCGCTACCGTATTAATCTGAGTGGTTTTTTCAACACCAGCATGATCTTTGTATCATTATCGTCTGGTCTGTCGAGGTTAAGAAGTTCTGTAGTTCTTTATTTCTCCTAGGTTAATTGATAAAATTAAATCGCCTTTTCGTGAATAAAGAGCCCCTAATTCTCGATTACCCTGTTCACCACTTTAAAATCACCTTTTGCGCAGACTTTAAAAATCTCTGCACACATAAAGAACTGTGGTGGTGATAAACCCGTTTTGCTATAATCTTTGTAGTGGTGTCGTTGTCTAAACCTGTTATGCTAATGAACATCAGTTGATTTCACTTTATCCCAATCTCTTAGTTCCATTGCTTGTACTTTCAAGAAGTGACAATGGCTGTCAATTTTATTGATTGATAATGCTGTGGTGTGGTTTTAGATATCTTGTATCGTGCATTAATGTGGGTTTTATCTCCCTCGCTTCGCTCCACAGTCGATTAAATTCTTGTGTGTATTTTTCGGCAATGTCTGGACGGTTACGCAGATAAATGACATTTTCTGCGTTACTGGACACTGCACTCTTCGTATAGTTAAACGACCCCGTTTCGACTGAGTGACCATCAACAATCACAAACTTATTGTGCATAATCGCATACTTGTCACTAAGTCTTACCGGTACGCGCTGATTAGTCAGGTAGGTCAGAGCGGTATAGCCGTTCGATTTCTTGTCAGCAACCACGCGCACATTGACGCCTCGCTGTTGAGCATCAACGAGGGCTAATGCGATTAGCTTATTAGTAAACAAATAAGCAGCAATATCAATCGACCTTTTCGCCTCTTCAATTGCCGTCAGAACTATCTGCTTTGCCGTTCTCCCCGGTGAAAAACCTACTTCCACACCCTGAATGCTCGTACTAGCTGTAAGGGGGGGTGTGAAGATAAGAAAAAGTGAAAAAACCACAGGGGTTAATTTTACTGATTTACTCATCGTTAACGGCACCTTAATAGTGAAAATAGGGATTTTCTTCCTAGTTAATCAAAACCTCAAGCAGTCGATGAAAAGACGTTGCGTCATTAAAACATTGAGGTTATCACCTCTTCTGCGCAAACCATTACCCAAAGCGCCATAAAAGAATGGCATAGTTCCCGGTACCGTAAATTGTGATCTCCCCACCTTCTTCTGAATATCTTATTTTCAACTCAAAAACAGCTCTTTGCTCTATGATGACTTTCCATTCTCCTCTAACTAAAAATTTAGGATTTATTAAGTCAGTCCTAAATTTAGGATTGAATATTTATTCTCTCTCACTAAAAATACACTCAGGAAAAGTTAATTTCTTTCTCAATATCTCATCTTTAATATCTAATTGCTCACGCATTAATTTTATATATCTCTTTGAGATATATCCACCGTCATCACGTTTCCGAAACATTAAGAACAATACATACTTCAAAAATTCTGGGATGCTTATAAGTTAACATATATCATTTATGTATGCTTTTACACACGGTGGTTCAACTGAATAACAAGGTAATGTCGTTTTCGATCTAGAAATGATTCCTCCGATACTAAAAATGTTCTCGTTTGAATAAAAAATAAAATTACAAATATCACTTTTAAAGATCACAAAACTGTACCTTACACTTCAGCCGAATATTGCGCTAAGCAGGTGAAAATAAATAAATTAATATCTTTCAATTTATATTATCTTAAAACGCCATAGTTTATCAGTACTGACCCTTATTCCTATTCTCGATGTTGCAATATATTCTAATTGAATGCTAGAATCATAAATACAAAAATCATGACATTGCGTTAAATTCATCTGATTGTTCTTTTTTGTAATATTTAATTTTTTGCACAGTTTACCAGGCCCATCTAAAGAAAGATGGACAGGTCTATATAAATCGATACCTCGAATTAAAACGGCTGCCGGAAAGCCTTCACGTTCGGTCACAATATTCAAGCAATGATGTATACCGTAAATAAGATAAACATAGGAAAACCCAGCAGCACCAAACATGACCGCTGTTCGTGTCGTGTAGCCTCTGACGGCATGACAGGCCGAATCAGCCTGTCCGATATATGCTTCAACTTCATTAATAACGCCAGAATAGTCAGCAAACTTTAACACTTTTCCCAGCAAATCCTTTGCCACACAAAGCGTATCACGTTCATAAAACGAGCGCGGTAAAATAGTATTACTCATACATCAATCCAAACACTCATCAACCTCAGAAAGCCCCATAAACATTTTTACGATAGACTGTTCAATACCACTGACGATAATCTGACAGGCTATTTTAACTAAAGCTTTAATATGACGCAAAAA
>JAHCVB010000005.1 GCA_024648745.1 Sodalis sp. Psp | reverse complement strand
AGTGGTAGAGCACCGGTCTCCAAAACCGGGGGTTGGGAGTTCGAATCTCTCCGCCCCTGCCAGCTTATAACACCAGTTTTATCTCCAACACTCCTAATGTGAGTGGCCTTTAGAGTATTTTACCTTTTTGTGGACGCAACGCCGGAAACAGAATCACATCGCGAATGCTACTACTGTTGGTTAATAGCATTATTAGACGGTCAACACCGACACCTAAACCTGCAGTTGGTGGCAGGCCGTGCTCCAGTGCAATGATGTAGTCCTCGTCATAGAACATGGCTTCATTTTTGGCTTTTTGCTCGGCGAAACGCACTGCCTGGTCTTCCGCATCGTTAAGTTCCGAAAAGCCGTTGCCGATCTCGCAACCACCAATAAAGAATTCAAAACGTTCAGTGAAGAACGGGTCTTCATCGTTACGACGCGCTAACGGCGAGACCTCTGTCGGGTAAGAGGTGATAAACGTCGGCTGTATCAAATGGCATTCCGCCGTTTCTTCGAATACCTCAGTTTGCAACCGGCCGAGGCCCCAGTTTTCATCCACTTTGATACCAAGAGATTGTGCGATAGCGATCACAGAGGCTATATCGTCCAGTGCTTCCACTCGAGTTTTTGGAAGGAAATTGCAAATGGCCTCTTTCATGGTCATTTTCGTGAATGGCTTACTGAAATCAAAAGTTTGATCACCATAGTGCACTATGCTGCTGCCCAGTACACGCTGGGTTAATGTGTAGAAAAGATCTTCTATCAAAAACATCAGATCGCGATAGTCTGCATAAGCCATATAGAGTTCCATCATAGTGAACTCTGTATTATGGCGTGGCGACAGCCCTTCATTACGGAAATTTCGGTTGATTTCGAATACTCGTTCAAATCCGCCTACTACTAACCGCTTCAGATAAAGCTCTGGGGAGATGCGCAGATACATATCGATATTCAGAGCGTTATGGTGGGTAGTGAACGGGCTTGCCACGCCGCCGCTGGGGATAGTTTGCATCATCGGAGTTTCTACTTCCATGAAACCGTGGTACACCATAAAGCGACGGATTTCTTCCATAACACGCGAACGGATTTTAAAAGTTTGACGTGATTTGTCGTTAGCAATTAGATCTAGGTAACGCTGACGATAACGGGTTTCTTGATCAGCTAAACCATGAAACTTATCCGGAAGTGGACGCATCGCTTTTGTTAGCAGGATGATTTCTCTACAGCAGAGAGACAGCTCTCCAGTGCGAGTTTTAAATAATTTGCCGCGCACCCCCAGAATATCTCCAAGATCCCATTTCTTAAACTGCTCATTGTACACACCTTCAGGTAAATTATCACGGGCAATGTATATCTGGATTTTTCCGCCTATGTCCTGCAAGGTAACGAATGAGGCTTGTCCCAGAATACGACAAGTCATCATCCGACCAGCGATGCTGACTTCAATATTCAGCACTTCCAGATCTTTATTGCTTTTTTCTCCATAGCGAGTATGGAGCTGATCGGAAACAGCATTCCGGCGGAAATTATTGGGGAACGCCATTCCCTGCTGGCGCAATTGGGCCAATTTTTCCCGACGCGAACATAATTCGTCATTGTTTAAGTTCAGAGCCAGAGAAGCACCATCCTGTAAATATGATTTAAACATATGCTTCCTTACAGTCCTGCTTTAAGACTGGCTTCAATAAATTTGCCTATATCACCATCCAGAACTGCCTGGATATTATGTGTTTCTACACCGGTGCGCAGATCTTTGATATGGGAACTGTCCAACACATACGAGCGGATTTGATGGCTCCAACCAATATCAAACTTAGTGTCTTCCAATGCTTGTTTTTCGGCATTCTTTTTTTGTAACTCGAATTCATATAGCTTGGCTTTCAGCTGTTTCATCGCTTGATCTTTATTTTTATGCTGCGAGCGGTCGTTCTGGCATTGTGTGATAATATTGGTCGGTAAATGGGTAATGCGCACCGCGGATTCTGTCCTATTAACGTGCTGACCACCAGCGCCGGAGGCACGGTAAACATCGATGCGTAGATCCGTTTGGTTGATTTCGATCTCGATATCGTCATCCACTTTCGGGTAAACAAAAGTGGAACTAAAGGAGGTATGGCGCCGACCACCAGAATCGAACGGGCTTTTACGTACCAAACGGTGCACACCGGTTTCGGTACGCAGCCAGCCATAGGCGTAGTCTCCGGTAACCTTGATAGTAACAGATTTAATGCCAGCTACTTCCCCGTCTGACTCTTCTATGATTTCGGTCTTGAAGCCACTTGATTCTGCCCAGCGCAGATACATTCTAAGCAACATACCAGCCCAGTCCTGCGCCTCAGTACCGCCGGATCCGGCCTGAATATCCATATAGCAATCGGCTCTGTCATATTCTCTAGAGAACATGCGGCTGAATTCCAGCTGAGCCAGTTTGGCTTCCAGAGCATCCAGTCCGCTTTGAATTTCGAGGAATGTCTCTTCGTCATTTTCTTCCACCGCCAACTGAAAAAAGTCGGCGATATCTTCTAGAGCTTTAGTGAGCTGATCGATAGTTTTCACAACTCGCTCCAAAGAAGAACGTTCCTTGCCCAACGCCTGGGCACGTTCGGGTTCGTTCCAAATATTTGGCTGCTCCAGCTCGGCGTTTACTTTTTCAAGATGCTCTTTCTTACTAGAGTAGTCAAAAATACCTCCTTAGAACAGCTGTCCTGTCCGACAGATTCTGAATACAGTTTTTTACTGGATTAATTTCAAACATAGATTTACATACTCAGTTTGCAAATCGCAACGAGGACGATGCGATCTGCTACAACGGAAAAATATACTGAATTAAGAGCTGTAGACTACGGTTACCACAAAACTCATTCACATCCAGTTTATAAGCTACCTCAATAGTGTGCACGTTGTCATCAGGCCATAGACGCAAATCGATATTGAAAGCGATACCATCAAGCACCGGCCCACCCGCTAAAGGCTCCAGCAACAGCTTTAGATGCCTGTTCCCTACCAACCGCTGATTAAGCACTCGAAAATGACCGTCAAACAATGGCTCAGGAAACTCCTGACCCCAGGGACCACTATCACGTAACAGTTCAGCAGTAGTTAGCGTTAGATCTTGGCTGGTTAGTTCGCCGTCCGACCAAATGACACTTTCGAGCTGCTCGGGATCGAGCCACTCATCAACCAATTTAGCAAAGTTCTGTCGGAAGTGATCAAATTGCGACTCCTCTAACGTCAAACCCACTGCCATAGCATGGCCACCAAACTTTAGTATTAATCTGGGATGGAGAACATCCAATCGTTCAAGAAGATTACATAAGTGCAAACCGACTACTGAACGCCCAGAGCCTTTCAGTACGCCGTTACCGGATGGTGCAAAGGCGATAACCGGACGGTGAAATAACTCTTTGATACGTGCTGCCAAAATGCCGATTACCCCCTGATGCCACTGCTCATGGTAGATAGCCAGACCGAACGGCATTGCGTTCTGAGTACGCACCATTTCCTGACACAGTGCTAGAGCTTTTACTTCCATTTCCTGTTCAATCTCACGACGGGTTCGATTTAGGATATCCAGTTCTACTGCTAACTTGCGCGCCTGTGACATATCTTCGGTCAGCAGCAGAGCTACCCCTATCGACATATTACCCAACCGTCCGGCAGCATTTAGTCTCGGCCCTAGTACGAAGCCCAGATCGGCGGCGCATAGCCGGTCGCTATCACGGTTCGCTACCTCAGTCAGCGCACAGATGCCGGGACGACACCGCCCGACGCGGATGCGATTTAATCCTTGATACACCAAAATACGGTTATTAGCGTCCAGCGGCACTAAATCGGCCACAGTCCCTAGTGCCACCAAATCCAGCAGTTCCGCCAGTTTCGGAGGGGCGATCCCCTGTTGCGCAAACCAACCGATGTCATTGAGCCGTGCGCGCAACGCCAGCATTAAATAAAATGCCACGCCGACCCCTGCCAAGGACTTCGAGGCGAATGCGCAGCCACGTAAATTAGGATTCACAATAGCATCAGCGTTCGGTAGGGTTTTACCAGGAAGGTGGTGATCTGTGATAAGTACTGGGATGCCTTTCTCGTGCGCCAAGATAACGCCGGCATGGGAGGAAATACCGTTATCCACAGTCACAATCAGCTGCGCGCCACGTGCCGTCACCTGCTCCACTACTTCTTGGCTAAGGCCGTAACCGTTCTCAAAGCGGTTCGGTACCAAAAAGTCCACGTCCCTAGCACCTAATTGCCGTAATGCTAGCACCGTCAGTGCAGTGCTGGTCGCTCCATCTGAGTCGAAATCTCCGACCACCATCAGCCTATGCTGGTTCGTCAGCGCCCTTACCAGAAGCTCTACTGCTTGCTCGATACCACCCAGCTGCTGGTAGGTCAACAATCCGCGTGTACCACGTTCTAGCTCACTGACACTGGTAACACCACGCTGAATATAAAGTCGCTTCAGCAATGGTGGAATATCCATCTCCTCCAACAGAGAAACATCGCCCAGTGGGCGCCGGCATAATTTAGGTTTCATTGTTACTGACATATCAGCTACCTTGTCGCCTGGTTTTGTCGATAGCTCTTTCTGAGTTTGATAGCCAGGAAATTAGCGTACCGCTGCTCAGTAGTAGAACGAGAATGCCCTGGATGCCGTACTGTACCCGAGAATATAGTGCTTGCTGATAACGATACTACAGATGATGATGGGAATGTTATCGCCGTTTATCACCCAAATAAAAGCGCATTTTGGATTGCATTACACCAGACTAACACCATATTCTTTTCTATCTGGGGATTAAATCTCTAATATGGAAACGCCGGGTATGCCCAGAGAATTCTTAATGGCCATGTCGTCAAAATAGGCTAATAGGACAAACGCTAACGCTATCATAGCACTAGAAGTTCCTTTACGCTATTTGCCCCCCCAATAGTTTGGTATTATACCTTAACAACGGGACAAGCAGCGTTAATTCGGCCAGCTCGGGGACTCACATTTGAGATCTTGGGGTAAACGCTGAGGTAGCTCAGATGTTGAAATACCAATGTTAGGTGTCTCTATGCAGTTTTCTCGGTAGAAACTGGAGAAATCTTGCCAATCCACAGAGTTGATACTTAGATAAGATCACTAATAATGCAAAAGCCACTCCGATAAGGGGATCGGAGATTCAAGGTGCAAAGTGTTGTCCGCCAAGTTATGTTCTAGCTAGTCACACAAAATCGAGAAGTGTTCTATGACGGTATTATTCATTATTCTACAACTGACTCCTAACGGCATGAAAAAAACTAGGTTACGGCGAGTAATTTTTGATTGAATGCGCTAAGCTATCACTTAACGTGGTCAATAAATATGCTGTTACGTACTAAGTACACGCCGCTTGCGCATCTTGATCTTAAATCAAAAATCCATAATGTCTCCCCATGCTGCCGATCAACACCAGATTGTGTTGTGTTGATGCATTCAAATATCAAAACAACTATCAAACCATAATTTTCCAGCCAGAGAGTAAAATCAGCTAATCAAAATTCCAAATTAGAACACACTAGCGAGCAAAGCCAAATAAGCCAGAAAACCTGAATGTCGTATCGCCAGGCCTTGGAATTTGCTTCTCATTTAAACCATAACAATAATGTGTCGTAAATCGAAATCGTCAGATTGAGCATGATTTATCAGTCCAACTAAACACTGCTAGATCGTTACACCTAAGCAACTGAATAAAGTGCTACTTATCTCCATTATTAATGGGTATCAAAATCATGTCCAAAAATGGCATGATTGAGATATCAAGTTTATGCCCTAATACCTGCAACTTTAACGGCCAGTTTGTTTTTTATAGCAGATAGATGAAATGATTTATTCCGAGTACGTATTGCCATCGTGCTAGGTATATACCGGCAAATATCATGGTAAGATCCGTTTGCAAATCCCTAGCGGTCATTTATATTAGTCTATCATTGGACGATAGGTAGGATTGTTTCATGTCATCTCAAGTGCCATTTCCTTCCCGTTTGCTGTTTCCTGCAAACCATTTGCCTCTGACGCTTATCTCTCTTGAGGGGTGGGCGTTAGTCACTCTGCATGGCGATGACACTATACAATACCTGCAGGGACAATTGACCTGTGATGTAGCATCTTTGGATGCAGATCACTTCAGCTTTGCCGCCCACTGTGATGCCAACGGTAAAATGTTCAGTAATCTGTGCGTCTTTCATTACGGAGAAGGGATGGGATATATTGAACGGCGCAGTGTGCGCGACAGCCAGTTAGCCGAGCTGAAAAAATATGCTGTTTTCTCCAAAACGATCATCACCGCTGATGACCAGGCGGTGTTGCTGGGCGTAGCGGGGTTTCAGGCGCAGGAAGCACTAAGTAGACTGTTCAACAGAGTGCCGGACGCAGCGTGTCCGGTAACTCGGAATTGGGAGACGACATGTATCTACTTTAGCTTACCCGCGCCACGCTTTTTACTAATAACGACGCAGGCAGTGAGCGATGTTTTGCAACAGAAGTTAAAAGCTCAGGCTCAATTCAACAACAGCCAGCAATGGTTGGCTTTGGATATCGAAGCTGGTTATCTGGTGATTGATAGCGCTAACAGCGCGCAGTTTATCCCGCAGGCGGCTAATATTCAGGCATTGGAAGGCATTAGTTTTAATAAAGGGTGTTATATGGGTCAGGAGATGGTAATGCGTGCTAAATATCGTGGTGCTAACAAACGCGCCCTATACTGGCTGACAGGTAAGGCCAGCCATATACCGGCTGCCGGAGAAGTTCTAGAATTGAAAATAGGTGATAACTGGCGCCGGACCGGCAAAGTGTTAGCGGCTTGCCAACTAGAAAGTAGTAGCGTCTGGGTGCAAGCGATACTACATAACAATTTGACGGCAGACAGTTTACTACGTGTGCATGACGATAGCTCTGGCGCTCTAAGCATTCGCCAGCTGCCGTACGTTATCAGCGACTAGAGCGTTCCAGTCCTTAATAGTATTTCCGACGAAAACCCATCAAAGGGTAACAAGCAGTTCAGATGATGAACAAATAAATTGCTAGAAAGTGACAAATGGTTCCGCCTAACACAAAACCATGCCAAATAGTGTGATTGAATGGGATTCGATCCCAAACATAGAAAATCACTCCCAATGAATAAATTACACCTCCAGCTGCCAACAGCACCACGCTGCTTGCAGGCAAGCGTTGCACCAACTGGTAAATTACTACCAGAGATAGCCAACCCATGGTCAAATAGGTAATCAGCGATACGACGCGGAAGCGGTGCGCAAATACTAATTTAAAAATGACACCCAATGCCGCCATCAGCCAGATCATTGCCATCAGCCATGTGGCCAATGGCGAGGCCAGACCTATCAGCAAAAGCGGTGTGTAGGTGCCAGCGATAAGTAGATAAATAGCGCAGTGATCTACCTTCTTCAACCAACATTTAGCAGGTGGATATGGAATAGCATGGTAGAGCGTCGAGGCTAAATAGAGCAGAATCATACTGCCGCCATAAAGACTATAACTGGTCACTGCCATCGCGTTTACCCCCATCTCTTCCGCTTGATTGAGCATGAGAATCAGACCGACAATGCCAAAGATCACACCAGCCCCGTGGCTGATGCTATTAGCGATCTCCTCAGCTAGGGAATAATTTGAGGCTAATGGTTTATTTTCCATCTATTTTTACCCTTGATCTCTCATTGTTCCAGGCTATGTGCGAACAGTACACATAATTAGCCAAAGGCTAACAGGTGTACTATACCAAAGCTATAATATAATAAAGAATGCCTAGAGCATGGTTGTAATTTTGCTGTCTCGATGATGGCATTGACTCCCTTTTAAAGGTCGATGCAGACATTACCCGTCGTCGGAACAACTGCTAGGCTGCCAGTTCTTTGGCGTTGCTCGTTTATTAGAGCTCTATTTTCCTTGATAGTTTTGCTCAGCTGATGCCGGTACTGATGAATCTACACAATCAAAGACAAAGTTAGGTTAGAGAAGCGAACGATATAACTCATCAATGATACATCTGAAATTTGCTGACAAAACATCTAAAGTGCGTTTCATAGAGCCATCTAAGCATTGCAACGAACCGAAGAAAGTTCTGCTCGCACAGTTATAATTCAGATTTTGATTTCACCAAAGCGCATGGTAATTATACAGTGTGCCAGCATTGCCCAACTTTGTATTTGCTGCACACTAAATAGATCTGATGCTACAACACCATTTCTATCTTAATTCAATGGCTAAGTTTAAAGTAAAAGAAAAGTATCCTCACAGGTGTGCACCATGTTATCCAGGATCTACGGATTTATATTGCCAGCGACAAAAAGGCAGGTGGGACTGTTTTTATTTGTGTGTTTTTAGTGCCATGACTTAACGGAGGAAGAGATATCCAAACAGTGAGATATAATGTAGCTACTGAAAATTAAATAGCACTTATAAGCCTGATAGGCGTATAGATAATTATACTAAATCTGGAATTTTAGCATATTGCTCATAATTATCGACGGCCACCGTATTAACATAGCCACAGCCTCCGCGCCTTTACATTAATCAAAGTGGTTCGTTGCCAGCCAGGCTGGAAGATCATTAAGCCCCAGTATCTGCTGAACGAAGCGCAGCTTTACGTTCGGTAGAGTATCCGTTAACCACAAGCCAGTAGTGCGGATCCATTTCTTCACTGGATGGTGGCCGGAAAATAACTCGCGGAATCCCTGCATCTTCGCTAGTATCAGTGCAGCACTGTGTTTTCGGTTACGCTCGTAGCGCCGCAAATAAGGGTAATAGCCGGTGTCTTTACCTGATTTTTGCAGGCGCTGCAATTCTCCAAGAAGCACCGCGACATCCATAAAACCTAAATTCACTCCCTGTCCTGCTAAAGGATGCACGGTATGGGCGGCATCTCCCACCAGCACTAGGCGATGAGCAGCAAAATTACGCGCATAGCGTCCGGTAAGTGGAAAAGTTTGTCGCTCGTCCTGGAGTTCGCATAGCCCAAGTGCCAAACTGAAGCATATCGCTAACGCGACGTTAAAAGTATCTACTGGCTGGATCAAACGCTGCTGAGCCACCTCCGGCGACAGTGACCAAACAATAGAGCTTAAGTGCGGGTCTATCAATGGTAGAAAGGCCAAAATGCCGTCACCGTGAAATACCTGGCGGGCTATGTTGCCATGCGGCAGCTCGGTGCGAATAGTTGCTACTAACGCGTGGTGTTGGTAATCCCAGAAAGTCAGCGGAATGTCAGCATGCTGCCGCAGCCAAGAATGCGCTCCATCAGCTGCTACCATAAGCCGGGCAGTCATCGTCCTATCATTATCAAGGGTAACAAACACCTCATTTTCTTCCCAGATCACCTGGCGCAGCGTAGCAGGAGAGAACAGCGTAATATCGTCTACCTGGCTCGCATGCCGCCATAATGTCTGCTGGATAACCGAGTTTTCGATGATATGTCCCAGATGGGGGTGACCTAGCTCAGTGCTATCAAAAAAGACTTTACCGAAACTGTCCTGTTCCCAAACTTCTATACCTCGGTAAGGATTAGCTCGCTGAGTGATAATCGATTCCCAGACCTGCACATGCTGCAACAAGCGGCGACTGGCAGCATTGATCGCGGAGATCCGCCGAGCAGACCGATCGACGGGCAGTATAGGTGCCTGGCGTTCGACCACAGCCACGCGTAGTCCGCTCCCTTTCAATCCACAGGCAAGAGCTAGACCAACCATGCCGCCGCCGTTAATTACTACATCGAATGCTTGCATCTTTAGATCCTTGGTTACAGAAAGGGGTCAGCGGGCTACCCAACCTAGAGTTTTTCGTGTTAGCGCGTCGCGTAATGACCGAATATGAGCCATGGCTAACAGTCCTAGATTACGTCCCATCACTAGCGACGGAATGTTATTGACAAACAAATGAATAAGTCCATCGGTGATCCCCACAACACCTGCTTGATCCGGCTGTCTCCGGTGCTGGTAGCGATGCAGCACAATATACTCACCGATATCCTCTCCCCGTGCAGCAGCGCGTGCTAGCGTTTCTGCTAGCGTCATCACATCACGCAGGCCTAGGTTCAGCCCCTGGCCGGCTATGGGATGTAACGTTTGCGCAGCATTGCCCACCAGTACTAGCCGATGGGAAATATTCCTCTCTGCTGTCCTCAGGCGCAGAGGATAATATTGGCGCTGACTGGCAGCAGTAATATGCCCAAGGCGCCAGCCAAATTCCTGCTGTAGTGCTTGACAAAACTTCTGTTCGTCCCAGTTTGCGATCTCGGCCTGACGTTCAGCCGGAAGACACCAAACGAGCGAGCTGCGTCCACAGGACATAGGCAACAGCGCCAGTGGACCATGGGGTGTGAACCGTTCAAAAGCGTCGTTATTATGTGGCAGCGTAGTGCTAACGTTAGAGATAACGGCAATCTGCTGATAATCCCTTTCCTGCCAGCAAACGCCGTACTGCATTGCTAGTGGCGATCGCGATCCGTCTGCTGCTACTACTAGCTGCGCATTAAGTGATTTGTCATCATCCAGAATAATGACCGTGCCAGCTTGCTCGCGACGGACATGTACCACTTCCACCGGACAGTGTAGCCGTACTCCGGGAGACTTGCGCACCAGGTCGAATAGTCTTTTGCCGACATCATGTAGCTCGACAACATAGCCCAGAGCCGGTATGAGATAATCTCCGGCGGAAATTTGCACTTTTCCTACATGCCCCCTATCACTAACTTCTACCCGGCTGATGGGAGTGGCGCAGGGAGAAAGCACCGGCCAGACATTGATAATGGTTAAGTCCCGACAACTTCCCTGTGCCAATGCGATGACACGAGAGTCAAACCCAGGATGATGGTCGTAGTCCGGCGCTTGCGCCTCGACTAAATCGATTTGTATTGCACCACGGCTCAAATACGAGAGTGCCAGAGCCAGCGTTGTGCCAACCATGCCACCACCGATAATGGTAATGGTCATGTTCAGTACTCCGCCGCCATCAAAGCTTCGATCGCATCAGCCTCTCTCACCACCGATATAGTGAGATTTTCACTACCCGAAGCGGTAATAATAATATCATCTTCTATGCGAATACCTATACCACGGTAGACTGCAGGTACATCAGCATCAGCGGCAATATAGATACCAGGCTCTATGGTCAACACCATGCCCGGTTCCAGAACTCGGCTACGGTTGTTATGTGACCTGTAATCACCAGTGTCATGTACATCCAACCCTAACCAGTGGCTTAGTCCATGTATAAAGAACTGACGGTATGCCTGTTTGGCCATCAGAGTGTCCACGTCTCCTTCCATCACACCAAGCTGTACCAAGCCGGTAACCATAATGCGCATCGTCTCTTCATTATTATTTATTTCCTGAATGCTGCATCCCGGCCTGTAGAGCTCTAACAAGTGATTAAACATTGCCAGCACTATGTCATAGATCGCGCGCTGTTCCTGTGAGAAGCGGCCGTTAACTGGGAAGGTGCGGGTGATATCACTGGCGTAACCCTGGTATTCACAGCCGGCGTCAATTAACACTAGATCACCGCTTTTCATCTTGTCAGTGTTTTCAGTGTAATGCAGTATGCAACTATTTTTACCACTGCCCACAATCGTGCTGTAGGACAGGAAGCGAGCACCGTGACGGGTAAATTCGTGCTGAATCTCACCTTCCAATTGATATTCATACATACCGGGCCGACATTGTTGCATAGCACGAGTATGCGCTAGGGCAGTGATTTCGCAGGCACGGCGCATCACCGCCAGTTCTTCTTTTGACTTAATTAGCCGCATGTCATGTACCCAGGGCCGCCAGTCTACCAGCGTAGTCGGAGCCTGCAACTGTTGATACACGCTGCGCCGCAATTTATCCATCGCACTGAATAGTATGCGGTCAGCGAAGGAGTATTCACCTTGTGCATGGTAAACTACGTCCAAACCGTTAAGCAACAAATGCAACTGGTCGGTGATATCATCCCACGACAGCGCCATATCAACACCTAGATGTGCCGGCGCTGCCTCTTGCCCCAGACGGCGTCCTGTCCAGATTTCTTCAGTTTTGTTACTTACCCGACTGAATAACACGCTGTGATGATGATCTTGGTCGTTCTTCACCAGAACCAATAGCGCCTGCGGCTCGTTAAAGCCGGTAAAATACAAAAAGTCGCTGTTCTGGCGATAAGGATACTCAGTATCGGAGCTGCGTATTGCCTTTGGGGAGGCAAAAATCAGAGCTGCACTGGCTGGTACCATTTTTACTAGCAATTTCTGACGACGGCAGATGTATTCTTGTTTTGTCATCGCTTCCTCCAAGCCTGTTTATGGTGTGCGGATTCGTTAGCTACGAACTCAAGGCCGCCACTTCAAGAGTGGCGTTCTGTTAATGTAACATCAGACAGATGACATTATTATGGTAGTTACGCCAATAATCTTCCCTACTTTTCCTTGTTATGACCGAGCAAGCCATTGCTCAGATTGTCCTGTCGTGCTTGTGACTACTATCGTACAAGTATCTTTCGCTTAATTAATCTATAATGCATCTCTGCAGGGATTAATACCACCACTTCTGTTACCAGAATCCGGTTAAGATTTTTATAATCGGGTAATATATTGTATACTGTCTGTTTTCGCTGATGTTAAGCGACACTGGAATGGATTAATACGGTAAGATGCAGAAAGGTGATATGTCTGCGAAAATTGATATATTCACATTTTTAGCTGTTCATTAACTAGAACAACAGAAAGTGTTAAATCAGGCAGAGGAAGATCTCAGTCAGCGATTGCAAAATCTTACAGTTTGAACTAGAATTACCAAACACTGAATGTTCGTCACAACGCAAATTAACGTAGGAAAAGTTGACAATGGAGAGTTATACAGCCAATATGAAGCAGCGCGTGTATTTGCTACATCAGGCAATAGATTAAGGACTCATTGATAAAATTACATAAATGAGTATTCCAGATATTCTACTTTAAGTGATGAGGAGTGCACTGTGGGGTGAGGTATTTTATGTGGTAAAACAAAGCCGGTTCATCTCCTAGTGTTGGGTTTGAGTGTGTATATTTAACTGATGAGAAGTTTAGGATGATGCATTTGCTCTCTAAATAATGTAGCATGTAATACTTAATATTTTCATGGAAAAGTCATTATTACGCCAGGTGTTACGTAATCACATCCGTTTACAGCGCCGAAGTTTAACTCGTCAAGCACAAATGGCAGCTGCGTTGCACGTGGCTAATCGTGTGATGAATGATACACGCATTCAGACTGCCTGTACTCTGTCCCTGTTTTTACCTTTTGATGGTGAACTTAATACCCAGCCACTGATCAACGCCCTGTGGCGTGCCGGAAAACAAGTTTATTTGCCAGTGCTACATCCTTTTACCCCCGGACATTTGTTATTCCTGAACTATACTCCCGAGACACCATTGGTAATGAACCGACTACAGATTCACGAGCCAAAGCTGGACGTTACCAGCTTGTTGCCGTTGGCTAGGCTGGATATTCTGTTTACGCCCCTGGTGGTTTTTGATGAGCTAGGACAGCGTATTGGCATGGGTGGTGGCTTTTATGATCGCATATTGCAGTATTGGTGCCTGCAATCGGGGTTTTATCCTATTGGGTTAGCGCATGATTGCCAACGAATAACGGAGCCGCTGCCTGTGGAAGAATGGGATATTGCTCTACCGGAGATTATTACCCCTTCCCAGCATTGGCGCTGGCCGGTCGCTCAAAAAAGCAACTCACGCCATCTGATCAGGTTTAGATCAGTAAAGTAGCCAATGCTAATTCTCTGTTCAGCGAAGATTTACTTATAGAAATGTACAGAAGACAACTCACGCACTGGCAACTTGAGGCAGTTTACTGGCGAAGGGTCGAACTGGTTATCTAAGTATACTTCACTAACTACTCCAATGCTGATATTTTTGGGCTCTTATATCCAAGAATAAATAGAAGCTTTACGCTTGTTTGTTATGCACTGGTGGCTGACTCATAGCAGAATGTTACATATAATTAAGAAATATTTTTCCTAGTACCATTTAAACGACGAAATGCGTATTGAAGAAAGGCATATTGAATACTGTACTACATCAATGCTGGTAAGTAGATCTAATTAATGTTAATGAAAATAACTTACTAATACCAGTTTTATACTATACTAATAAAATCTTATTTTTTCCATCAATACTTGTTTCCCAACCCTTTTTGATGTTTACATGGAACTTGCAACATATAGCCCTCTAGCTTGACAATGTCCGGCAAGAGAGTATAAGAATATGAAAATGATTACTAAATTTAGGGTAGAAGAGAAATAAAACATATTATCAGTTTTTGTCAGCGGCTGTGTGCGCCGCTGACTAATCAATAATTTTAATGCCTTGTTCGCTGCCGATGAGTGCCACATCAGCGCCACGTCGTGCGAATAGTCCGACAGTGACGATCCCCGGGATATTATTGATTTGTTCTTCAAGCGCGACTGCATCCAAAATCTTCAAATTATGGACATCAAGAATAATATTACCATTATCGGTTATCACTCCTTGACGATATTCTGGTAAACTGCCTAGACGCACTAGCTCGCGGGCTACCCAGGCGCGGGCCATGGGGATCACTTCGACTGGCATTGGGAAATTGCCGAGTATATCTACTAGCTTGCTGGTATCGACGATGCAGATGAATTTACGTGCTACGGCGGCGATAATCTTTTCTCGGGTCAAAGCGGCGCCTCCACCTTTAATCATTTGCATTTTTTCGTTGATTTCATCGGCACTATCTACGTAAATATCCAGCGAATCAATGTCGTTAAGATCAAATAAAGGGATGCCCAGGCTTTTCAGTTTTGCGGATGACGCTTCGGAGCTGGAAACTACCCCTTCGATTTGATGCTTAACAGATTCTAGTGCGTCAATAAAATGCGTCACAGTAGAGCCGGTTCCCACTCCTATAATAGTACCGGGACGGACATGTTTCAAAGCGGCCCAGCCCACTGATTTTTTTAGTTCGTCCTGTGTCATGATCTATTTCCTGCCTACATTTAGCTCAGTATGGGCACTAGTATAAATCAATCACTACAACAATTATATGTTGTATGAATGTTGCATAACCTCAGCCTTAGAGAATTGTTTCATAGTACCGAGGTTTTTCTCATATATTAATAATGTTAAACTATAACATAATACTAATATATGATACTAGTTTAAGAGAAGATACATGAAGTACTCGGACTATCTAGAAGTTACAGGCACTTGATACTAAGCTATTGTGAACACAATTTGAACGCGCTGCACAAAATTGTGTTAGCTCATCGGAAGCATTTAAAAGTATCAAGTAGCCAGAAAGGTTGTTTGGTCAGCCGCATACTCGGTGGCATTATTAGGAGGAAAATGCTCTCTAGTCAATGACATGCTAGTAATTCCCGTTACTAAGCAGCGGTTAACGTCGATAGCCCTAATTGTTTAGTTAGGGTTGGGGTTGAGAGAACAGTGCTGAATAATCTACCCTTCAGCTAAAGGGGTGGGTAGTTGAGACAAAACTCTCGCTGGAGTTTTGCGTCAAAAGGAAATCATATGTGCGTTCAGCCCAATCCCACATTTCGCTCAATTATTTGTTATTTGTTTATCACCTTAATATCGTTTGCTGCCTCTTATTTTCCTTAAGATTCATTAAACTTGTATTGATTATTGTTAGGATGATACGCACTAGGATTATAGTAAAACGACCTATTCCGGGCATCCTTTACCACATCATCTAGCAAGGCAGTCTGCACACCTAATTTGGTTCAGAGCTGTTGGGAGTAAGATTATAACACCGCAAAGCTGAATTGAAATCGGTCATCGTGGGTATTCAGCTATCTATTCTTTAATGTCCAAACGTACGAGAAATTACCTACTGCACTAGCAGACTGATAAATAAGATTTAGTAAATGATCACGGTGATGATGTTAACTGTATACTGAATCAGTAACTGCTTCTTAAACAGTCCATAGCCGGTATGATTAATTGTTATCAATAAAAATTATATTTCGGTGGAAGTACAAAAGAATGTCAGTCTATCATAAATAACGGAATACCATCACACTTATAACTGTAACTAAAAAGTTAATTTGGGCATCGTTCGAGTGGAAAATCAGTGGTGTTCCGTCGTCTGCGCGCAGTAGATTTGTCCAGTACACAATCTCGTTATGTAGAAGAAAGGTATCTTCTTGTGCAGTTGTATTGGGCTTGCTGCCACATCATGAAAATGATGTGGCAGCAAGCCCAATAGAAGATGGGCAGATGTTTAAAACACTGTACCTTCCCTATCAGAGTACACGGTAACATTTACCGACCCATTACAACACGTTGACAGCGTTCAATTCTTGAAAGGCTAGCTCCAATCGCGCTCCCATGGAAACCTGACCAGCGCGCAGCCAAACTCGAGAATCGTAGAATTTTTTATTAGGATTATCAACTCCATCCGGGTTACCCAGCTGAGTCTGAAGATAACCTTCGTTCTTTTGGTAGTACTTAAGAATACCATCCCAAGTTGCCCATTGGGTATCAGTATCGATGTTCATTTTAACCACGCCGTAACTTACAGCTTCCTTGATTTCTTCCGGAGTGGAACCAGATCCGCCATGAAAGACCAGGTTTAAAAATTTAGCCGGCAGACCAAATTTTTGAGACACGTATCTCTGTGAGTTATCAAGAATTTTTGGTGTTAGCTGTACGTTTCCTGGCTTATATACACCGTGAACGTTACCGAAGGCGGCCGCAATAGTAAAATACGGGCTAATCGCATTAAGTTTTTCATAAGCATAGGCCACGTCTTCCGGCTGCGTATATAATGAGGAGTTGTCCAGATGGCTGTTGTCTACGCCGTCTTCTTCGCCACCGGTACAGCCCAGCTCGATTTCCAAAGTCATATCTAGTTTCGCCATGCGCGCCAGATAATTGGCACTAATTTCGATATTTTCTTCCAGAGATTCTGCAGACAAGTCAATCATGTGAGAGGAGAACAGCGGCTTTTTGGTAGCAGAGTAGTGTTTTTCGCTAACATCTAACAGACCATCAAGCCACGGTAGAAGTTTTTTGACACAGTGATCGGTATGCAGGATAACGGGGATACCACAATGTTCTGCTATATTATGGACATGCAGCGCACCAGAGATAGCTCCTAATATCGATGCAGCTTGACCTTCAGCCCTCAAGCCTTTACCTGCGATGAACGCAGCGCCACCATTGGAGAACTGCACAACAATCGGCGCGCGCACTTTGGTAGCAGCTTCCAACGCAGCGTTGATAGAATCGGTGCCTACGCAGTTAACAGCTGGCAGAGCAAAGTTGTTTTCTTTTGCAATAGCGAACACTTTCTGAATATCATCACCAGTAATAACACCTGGTTTAACAAAATCTAAAATCTTAGACATATTACTTCATCCTATTTTATAGACTTCTACTTAAATTAAGAACTCACCATCTCTACCCACGCCTTGTTACTAGTAGCGGCGAAGAAGAAAAAACGTCAAACATGTCCGTCCATTGAACATTTATTGTTTCGCGCGCTCTTCCAGCATAACTATCACGGGGAGTTTCTTGCCTTCAATGAATTCCAGAAAAGCGCCACCTCCAGTAGAAATATAGGAAATTTGATTGGCAATACCAAACATGTCAATGGCAGCTAGAGTGTCACCGCCGCCAACAATGGAGAACGCATCACTAGCGGCGATGGCGCGAGCTACTATCTCAGTTCCTTGGCGAAAATTGACAAATTCAAACACGCCAATCGGACCATTCCATAGAATGGTCTTGGCATTTTTCAAAATTTCTGCTAATCGAGCGGCAGAGTCACCACCCAGATCGAGGATTTGTTCATCATCCTGAATTTCGCTGGCAGATTTCTGCGTGGCAGTTGCGGTTTCAGAGAACTCAGTAGCGACACGCACATCAGTTGGTACGGGAATATCACTGCTTTCTAGCAAACGTTTAGCTTCTGGGATTAAATCAGCTTCATATAGAGATTTGCCAACATTGTGGCCCTGGGCGGCAAGAAAGGTGTTGGCGATGCCGCCACCACCGATAAGCTTATCGGCGATTTTCGACAGCGAATTCAACACAGTCAGCTTAGTGGAAACTTTCGATCCGCCAATAATGGCCACCATTGGCCTGGCCGGGTTATCGAGCGCCTTTCCTAACGCTTCCAGTTCATTAAATAGGAGAGGACCAGCACAAACGACGGAAGCAAATTTTCCTATGCAATGGGTAGAGGCTTGTGTGCGGTGAGCGGTGCCAAAAGCATCCATCACGAACACATCACACAATGCGGCATATTTCTTAGCCAGGGTTTCGTCATCTTTCTTTTCGCCTTTATTAAAGCGAACATTTTCCAGCACTACCAGTTCGCCCTCAGCAATGTCCACGCCATCTAGATAATTCTTGTCCAGACGGACTGGGTTGGAAAGTTTGTTCCTCAGATAATCCACGACAGGCTGCAGCGAAAGATCGGCGTTATATTCCCCTTCCATCGGACGGCCAAGGTGGGAAGTCACCATGACGCGCGCGCCCTGTTTCAATGCAGCTTCGATGGTAGGTAAGGAGGCGCGTATCCGCGCATCGGAAATTACTTTCCCGTTTTTAATCGGCACGTTCAGATCGGAACGGATGAATACACGTTTTCCCGCCAGATCCAGATCGGTCATTTTAATTACAGCCATGGTAAACCCTCATATTGATGCTTGTAAACATTGCCTAGCAGACTTACACCGGACCAGTAATCACTTACAGTTCTATCCATCTAACCCCAATGGAAGCCACAGACCTAAATTTTAAAAATATCTAATGCTATTAATTCAGAGAACATTAACCGTAACCCAGAGCATGCTGTGCGCTCACGGTGTATATCGGCCAGGCAGATTTGATGTTGACTATATCACGAAATGATGCTCACACCCCTTTGCTGTTCGTAACCGCTGTGTGCTCAAACGCAAGCTCTTTTAGTTTAGAATTCGAAGAGACAAAGAGGTCCTCCGTGTGGTAAATGAATCAATTCATCCAGAATAATCAATCTACAGTCGATAGAAATATATTTGCTGATTTTGTAACTCAGTTCTAGTTAATAACGAAACAACGCAGTGTTCAGCACTATAGGACCATGTGTCTTACCTTTTTTCCTACCATACCATTGTGCATATATAATGAGGTGTATGCATGAACATCACTAACGTATTTATTAAAAATAACCTCTATGACACTTACCTAGTTTATCATTTTTCTAGAAACGATAAACTACTGGGTGAAGGTGAATTGTCTGTAGATGAAGAGAGCTTATCTGTAGTTTAATCAAAGCATTACAGAGAGTCTCTCAGGAGATAAAAAGTATTCGCTAACTCGTTCAGATGCTCTAATTAAGTTTTCCGTGTTGCTAGTCATGATGCGATTCTTTACCACCTTAGAACGTACTGTCAATTATTTTGTCGTCCGCATTTAACCGTACCATGCATTTCTTGGTCTGCAATCAGACACACCAAATGTATAATTGCCAACAAGTGGCAAATCTTGGTTGCCAGACTTAAGCGATTTGCTAACCGCGAGCTCTTACTTGAGCGGCCCAACTTATTATTCTGCTGGATCTCCTGGATTAAAGCATTTCCAACGTCATAATAGCAGCTGCTAGTACATATAATGTTACGCATCATAGGCCGGCGCGACTTGCCAATATTTAGTAATGGCAACCTACGCACCAGCCTCAATGCCGATCATTAATCAGGCTCCAATGACCGGGGTACTAAAGTTGAAATAAAGCGATCGGTTGTTCACGTTTTTCTTCATCTGGGCCAGAACATTGCCAACACTGCGATCATTAACTCAGCCTGTATCCAAACACAGAAAAGTCATTGTTCTGCTTGAATTCGTCACAGATACTGAATCTTCACCTGAGTGGGTCGAATAGAGCAAAGTGTAGGGGCAGGAAAAACATCGTGTTGCAGTCAAACTTGCTGACATTTGAAAATATAGGTATCAATATGAGCATTACATTGATAAATAACTCAATAACCTAGAGATATTGATTGACCTTAACCAGGTACATCTATAAGGAGATAATTATTCTGGTAGCCAAGGATCCTGGGCTCGCTGAAAAGTGACTTTTATGAAGCAACATGATACTATGAAAGTTGATAGGAAACAGAACGATGCCAATAGAAGCTTTTGGTTTGATGCTGTTTCATCAACTTGTCCAGGCATTAGCGCGTGCTGCAGAAAAATCCAAATCCAGATAAATAATAAATTGACGTTACAATTGTGGCAAAAACGCTGTTAGGACACAATTACTGTCTAGTATATCTCCAGATAGTAATTGTAAAATACTTGGTAAACTCTGTGCCGCTATTTAGGATAGCACATCGTGATTACTGAGGATCCCTGTAAAATTGGGCCCCTAGAAACAGAATACTCGTCATTAACCAGCTTGATCGTCTTAAAAACTGCAATCGCAGACGGAAAAGCGTCAGAAATAAGACAGCCTGATATGTTGCATTTGGGAACTTAGGATGCGGAATGATTAACGTTGTTTGGGCTGTATCACTTTGGTAGACACTTTTTAATGAAAGAGAAATAAGGTGCTTACCAAATTTATCTTTCATTAAAACTATTGATATATTGCGGACACAAATCACTGGTATCGAGTGAAGCCCTAACCTAGAATAGCTATATAGAGGCTAATCTATACTGATTAACTATTTTACTACTAAATAACATTTACGGGGAAGGTGAAGTAGTATGACGCGTACCGTTATCATCAGAGCATCGAGTTTTTCAGGTGCCCTACCTTTAAACTACTGTTCAGTCGTTTCTAACCTTGTATCCAAAGGTAAAAAGACCAATGGCTAAACACCTTTTTACATCTGAATCTGTTTCAGAAGGGCATCCTGATAAAATTGCGGACCAGATCTCCGACGCTGTGTTAGATGCTATTCTTGCTCAGGATCCTAAGGCACGAGTTTCCTGTGAAACTTATGTTAAAACTGGCATGGTCTTGGTGGGCGGTGAAATCAACACCAGCGCCTGGGTGGATATTGAAGAATTAACGCGCAGCACTATCCGAGAAATCGGATATATTCATTCAGATATGGGGTTTGATGCCAACTCTTGTGCTGTGTTGAACGCTATTGGTAAACAGTCTTCGGATATTAGTCAGGGTGTGGATCGCACTGATCCTCTAGAACAAGGCGCAGGTGACCAGGGGGTGATGTTTGGCTATGCCACTAACGAAACCGATATGTTGATGCCGGCACCAATCACCTACGCTCATCGTCTGGTAGCACGTCAATCTCAGGTCCGTAAAGATGGCGTCTTGTCGTGGCTGCGTCCGGATGCTAAAAGCCAAGTTACCTTCGCCTACCATAACGGCAAAGTTGTCGGGATTGACACTGTCGTGATGTCTACCCAGCATACGGAAGATATCGCGCTACCGCAACTACAGGAAGCGGTAATGGAAGAAATTATCAAGCCAGCTCTGCCTACTGAATGGCTTTCAGACCAGACTAAATACTTTATTAATCCGACTAACCGTTTTGTTATCGGTGGACCGATGGGTGATTGTGGTTTAACCGGCCGCAAGATCATCGTTGATACCTACGGGGGCATGGCCCGTCATGGTGGCGGCGCGTTCTCCGGAAAGGATCCATCTAAAGTTGACCGCTCAGCCGCTTATGCCGCACGTTATGTGGCGAAAAATATCGTCGCCGCCGGTTTGGCTGATCGTTGTGAGATCCAAGTGTCTTACGCTATCGGTGTGGCGGAACCGATCTCCATCACGATCGAAACCTTCGGCACTGAGACGATCTCTATCAACAACCTGGTAGCGTTGGTGCGTGAATTCTTCGATCTGCGTCCTTATGGCCTCATCACTATGCTAGATCTGCTACAGCCGATTTATCGTGAAACTGCCGTCTATGGGCATTTCAGCCGTGAACATTTTCCGTGGGAAAAGACTGATAAAGCTGACCTACTACGTGATGCCGCCGGTATAAAATAACAGACTATGTACAATGTCCGTATATATAAAGCTGCTATATTTAACTTAAAGGGTGATTGCAGTGTTCACCTTTTTGTTTGTAAGTGCCAATCTCTCTTGTTATCGCTACGCTGCCAATTGCGTACTTTACGCTAAGTAATTATTGAACTGTCTGGATATAGTCATTATCAATCTCATTACATGATGAATTTTCTGCCACTTATATATATAGTAATTTGAGCAATTGCTGTATCCAAATAGGAAAACTAGCAAGGTTATGTAAATTAATATATTCGATCATTAATCGTTGGACATTCTAGGATGGTTAAGGTAGAAGTGTCTACTAAATAGTAATAGTAGAGTGGAATAGTAAAAATGCGATTGTTATCGAGAAGTCTTATCATAAAAGGTATAAGAGGTTTTAGATACATGATTTTCATTTATAAATTTTAAATATCAAAAATATATTAATACATTCTAAATTAAGTTTAGAAGACAGTTAATTTAAGTACGATCAATACCTAATGTGGTATTCTACCGTAATTGATTAATAATGGAATTTTCAATCTTCCTTGCATAATGTAAGGAAATAACTTTTAGTAACATGTAGCTATTATTACGTGTCACATTTTGAAAAATTTAAATCGAATAATATAACATAAGTAGCCTCTATAGGAGGATAATTAATATATTTAAGAATATTAATTATCTGTATTTTCTAAGTTTATCTAACCAAGAAAATTGAACTCTATCGTTACCAGTAACGATATCAAATATAGAAAATTTATTAATAAAAATTTTTAGTATCTTACTAAAATGACTATAATTTTTACCAAAATGAAATAGTAATTTCTTCGTAATCATAGCATCCAGATGCTACTAATTTAATTACTCGCGTTTCATTAATTTTAATATAAAAAGAAGAGAAACATTGATCTGTGTTTTAAAATTTTTATTTATAAAACTTTTTACAGTTATTGATAGGATATGGAATAAGTATTTAAAGCTCGGTGATTGCTGAGCTCAATCTAAAATGCCTCTACGGAATTATGTGTCATCTTTATCTTGAAGATTTCAATAAGTAAAAACTATAGAATAAACCTGGCTCCTCTGACTGGAATCGAACCAGTGACATACGGATTAACAGTCCGCCGTTCTACCGACTGAACTACAGAGGAACCACCAAAGTAATTGGTATGATAGCAAGAGTTGATAGTGTTGTCAAAGGAAAAATAGTGAGAAGCCGGATCTCAGCTTGACTGACAGGAAGTCCGATTAATCACTCAGAGACCAATGTGTTGTACGTAAGCAGGAAAACTGCTACTAACTAGCTTTCGTCGCTTCTTAGTTTTCCCTTGCAGGAACTTTACCGACACCCAACAGATGTTGGTAAGTATCATGTTAAAACACTGACATCACTAGAGGCGCTTCCGTCAGATTGGCTGGAATACATTTTGTAAAGTAGTGAGGTAGATAATACCTTGAAGATGGGAAGCCTGTTACGGTAACAGAAAGAGCACAACTTATACCGGAGCCTGTTGTCTAAATGAAAATCTAAATATTTTAATAACGGATATAATAGTAACATGGTGACTTCTTAAAAATTTTCTTATTATTATAGTTTATAATTGAAATGCTTAGTACAATAGAGTATTGTGTTATTAATATTAATGACTGCATTAAAAGTGAAAAACATTCTGCAGCGTTGATGAAATACATACCTAATAGCTGTAGGTATATAGGTAATAGGAAGGAAAATTATTGGATTTCATTATCACGTTAATCCAGAGCAACTTAAATCTGATAGCGAGTGTTTTCGTGATTAATCGCTGCCAGATGAATCATATAAGTAAAAATATAGAGAAAGCATATCATCACAATAATGATGAACTTTTTATATTTCGTCTCGATTGTAAAAAAAGAAATTCAAGTAATGTGAAATATATCCATTGTCCTCTCTACGACTTTTGGCCATAAAAGTACGGACATTGATATTATTCTGGATAAGATGGTAAGGAATAACCATCTTAGAAAAGATGATGATGTAGTTGTTTGTACAGTCAATATTTTCCGTCATGGCTTCAGTGATCCGCAAATTGTAATCATCTTTTTCCAGTTCAGAAATAGGATGAAAGGTATAAATCTTGCACAAGTTGATCTGGCTAAAGAAATATAATTTCTGACTGTCATCATCTTCATAATAAATATACGCCATGCTAACTGTCAGCAACATGGCAATCACCATCAATAAAATTAATGTTGCATTGATATTTTTTTTCTCGCCCGACGGTTTGGCAGTAGGTGGCTGCGTTGTTTCAGGTGAAAATGTATTCACTGCTGGCGTGTATGTCGGCGGTGGAATATCTTCTTCCGCAAAACTTATCACTAGCTGATCGTTTAATTTCAGGCCACGTTTTGGAAACGTGACTATCGCCGAAGCATCTAATCCTAGTGAAGTCAACCCTTTACGTATTATACTAACCTGTTGATTCAAGTTGCCATTTGACGGATTCAGTCCATGCGCACTCCAGACATTAGCGAACAAATGCTCCCGGGTTACCGGCTCACCGGTGCCCCGATACTGAATTAGCTCTTCCAGTACCCGGCCGGCAGAATTGGATAGTTTTACTGATGTATTAGCATCATCCACTAGAGTGAGAAGATATTCGGTGGTATCGAACGCCACGGTTGAATTGATGATATACTTCATTGGCTACTCCATATTGACCAGCCGCGTCAATATTCATACCAGACGTTTTTGTTTGTATCTTAGAAAATAACCTAGTCTGTTCTGCGCAATTCCGCGAGCAAAGTTTATGATAGTCAAAAGGCCGCAAAACGAATAACTTATATTTTCATTTATTAAGATTATATCCTTGATTGACATCTAAAAAGAGTGTTTTATTTTAAAAAAAATAAAAAAGTTATAAAATCTGAAAAATAACAAAAAATAGCATAAAAACCTGATATACTGAATGACTACGCCATCTTACCAACAGAGATAGAACGTAATCCTTACATACGACGAAAATAAGGAGTTATGAAGAAATTTATCCATTTTTTATTTTTAATATAAATATGTTAAATATGATATAATTATATTAAAATTTATTATATGTATTTTTAATTGTGCAGTTATGACGTTTATCGTTAACTGTGCACAGACAACGGGCTAATGTACATATCCTTAAATAGCGTCACACTAACTAAGCAAGCCCATTTAACCACTATTATTCCAATATTGTTACTCAGGGTAAGCCAATCTTGGATCATCAGTGTCGACCTGGAAGAGATGGTAGGACTGTAATCTGAAGGCCATACCAGTATCACTTGAAGTAGGGTAATAATAAATGAGAAGCGATATATTTGATGAACGGCACCCCAGCTCAAGCCGTGGTGTTGGTATAGAGGATACTATGAAAGTAGTGTTCTACATGCATATAACCAGCAATCAAATTATCTTGTACTGTCACGGTACAAACCTGAACCGAAAAACACACTATTGTCCTGACATGCTCCGTGGATGTGATTTTTGAAATTTTATCAGTTAAAAAAGAGAGACTCCCATCTCTTAAAACATTACCTATTGTGTTTGTTGTAAACAAACCTACATAACTATCTTATTTAACTAATTTTTAAAAAGTTTAATTTAAATTAAGAGTGTTAATGATAATGTATATACAATCACTAAATAAGCTGAAGGCAATCTGATGACGATGCAACAATCGCCTTCCGGATTGGTCTTATTCAGTTACAATCCCTTATAGCATGGGATCGTCTTGTTACCGTTCGCTGGCCCGGGCTAATTCACCCGTCTATCATGTTCTGCGTTTCCCTTGTGTTAGTCCGGGATTGAATAGCGTACATACATCAGCCCGGTGATCGCGTGTCGCAGAGCATGGCTAGGAATCCAGCTCATCAGATAAGGGAAAATAGATATGTCCGATACTCTCCGGGCGTGTGTGCGTTCATCTTTAGCACCACGCGCAATATCGCTACTGGCGTTATTTGCCTGTAGCACGCCGGATGGCGTGCGCGCAACAGATGACTTCTTCTGTGAGCGTAATGCTCACACTCTTCCCGTTGCACAGACCAGCACCGGAAAACTCCTGTCCACGCCACTCAATGCTCGCGAAGATAACGTAATCACTATCACCGCACCTGAGGCATTACCGCTCACAGTGACGGTCTCTCCCAAGAGACCTATCCAGCCAGTGCCATCCAGCGACGGTGCAGATTACCTTAAAACCATTCCCGGTTTTGCTCTTATCCGCAACGGCGGCACCAATGGCGATCCGGTCTTCCGCGGCATGTTCGGTTCCAGGTTACGTATGCTGGTAGATGGAGGAGAAATGCTTGGCGCCTGCTCCTCACGCATGGATGCGCCGAGCGCTTATATTTCTCCAGAAAGTTTCGATGTCATGACGTTAATTAAAGGGCCCCAGACAGTGTTGTGGGGGCCTAGCGCATCAGCCGGAACACTACGGTTCGAACGAGTACGACCGCACTTCGACTCACAAAGAATGACTTTACACAGTAACACACTCGCCGGCTCAAGCAATCGGCTAGATCAAAGTATTGATGCCACCTTCGGCAACCCGTTCGGCTATCTGCGCCTGATAGGCAATGTGTCCCGTGCCGGCAATTACTTGGATGGCAATGGCCAGCGGATCCATTCAGGTTGGCGTAAATGGAACAGCGATCTGGCGTTTGGCTTCACTCCTTCGACAGACATGTTGATAGAAGTAACGGTTGGTCGCGGTGATGGTTATGCTCATTATGCCGGCCGTGGCATGGATGGTACACGCTTCAGGCGAGAAAGTATTGGGGGACGACTTGAGCAAAACGCGATAGGAGACGTTCTGGAAAGCATTGAGATTCAGGGTTGGTATCATTATGCCGATCATGTGATGGATAATTACGGCAGACGGACAACGTATCCAGGAGTGAGTGCGATTGGTAATTGGGCGCCTATGCGCAGTAATGTCGATCGCTTAACTTTAGGTGGACGCGGTATTGGCACCTGGCAATGGCATAATATGCAGTTACAGGGCGGAGCGGATTTACAGGTCAACCAACACCAGAAAAACATTGGCGGCAACTGGCAGGAAGATGCCCACTTTCGAGATGGCGGGATATTTGCTGAGGCCAAGTGGCGGTTTAGGGCAGCGGATAGTCTTATCGGTGGTATGCGACTTGAACATACGGTTGCACAGTATAATGCCGCCCGAGGGGTAGAACGGAGAAGCGAGACGTATCCCACCTCCTTTATTCGCCTGGAACATAGAGCAGAAACTTTGCCACTGATGACTTATGCCGGGGTGGGAATAAGTGAACGATTTCCAGATTATTGGGAACTTATCACGCTTAAATCCGGACGTGACTCCGGGCAGGATGCGTTCCATCGACTAAAACGTGAGAAAACCGTTCAGCTAGATCTCGGCGCCCATCTGCAGCTTGAGCAGCTGAACGGCTGGATCTCGGCTTACGTCGGCCAAGTGAAGGATTTTATCCTGTTCCGTTATGATGTCCCGTGTCCAAACGCTAACCGAGCGGAAAACATCGATGCTCGCATTCTCGGTGGCGAAGCTGGCCTGGGCTATCGTTTCAACGACCACTGGCGGCTGGAAAGTAGTCTGGCTTGGGCGTTTGGCGAAAATCAGGACACGCGACAGCCGTTGCCACAAATTCCACCATTTGAAGGTCAGTTGGCGTTGATTTGGGGAAAGGGCGCATGGAGTGCCACCGGTCTGTGGCGGCTGGTAGCAGCTCAACATAACGTCTCGTTAAACGAAGGCAACGTCGTGGGCAAAGATTTTAGCCGTAGCGCTGGTTTTAGCGTGTTATCGGCCAATCTGACCTGGCAAGCTGCTACGAAAATAAATATTAGCGCCGGCGTAGACAATTTGTTTAACCGAAGTTACAGCGAGCATCTGAATCTAGCAGGAAATCGGGAGTTCGGCTATTCCTCCGATGTGCCGTTGGTTGAGCCAGGACGCACACTTTGGGCCAGGGCAGGCATTGCCTTCTGATCTTTGCAGGTATGAGAAACAAGAAACGCTCTTAATCGATCTCTCAGAATCTAACTGGCAAATTTTTGAAGCTTTAAACTTTTTATTATCTCAGACAAGAAGGCATTGGTGGTATTATGGCGTAGCATATATTTGCTAAACGAATTACCGATACCAGCATAATAACTCCAACCGAAAAGACATACGCCAGTTAACAGAAATCACCGTTGATGATGTACTCACCGATAGATGATCTCATTAGTTTAATTTCGGCGACGGGCCTCGCGTCTTAAAATATTATTAAAAATATTAATATGAATGTGGAACAATATTTAATAATACTTCTTATCCTGACCAGATTGTGCTCCCACTTCACTGCTATTAGTAGTTTACTAGTTTGATTACTTTCTATGTTTTTATTGGAGATATCAGCGTGAGAAGCTCTATGTACGCATACATCATTGAGAGAGTGTAAGAGTGTAAACGACAACACCTAACTGCAGCTGTGTTTAGAAAAGAAACACAACCAAGACAAATTTCCCTGCCGGAAGCTGCAATGAACGAACCAGACCGGAAGTTGGTACTCATGCTATAAAAATTTTAGTTATCTGCCAGATACTTGCTTTGCTTTATGCTACACAGCATGTGAAATTAAATAAACCCCTCATTAGATCTTCATACGAAGATCAATTCTTAATTTGAAAATGTAGGGGTTAACAGCAAAAAGAGAAATAAGATAATTTTCTGTTTTCCTTTTCTTACTCCTAAAACCCTAAAACATTGGCTTGTTGTTGTGCTGATGCTATTCCGTTCTGTTCAGATAGCACTCAGCATCCAACGCTGCCATACAACCGGTACTGGCGGAGGTTATCGCTTGACGGTAGTTACAGTCTATCACATCACCAGCGGCAAACACCCCAGGTATCGAGGTAGCAGTCGCATTGCCGTTGACACCAGACTGTACACGGATATAGCCATTTTGCAACGCCAGTTGATTGACAAATATAGCTGTATTAGGGCTGCGACCGATGGCAATAAAAACCCCAGAAACTGCTAGATCTTTACAGGAACTACTGGTTACTTTTTTTAGACGTACACCAGTAACGCCTATTTCGTCGCCTAATACTTCCTCTAGAGTTAGATTAACATGCAAAAAAATATTGCTGTTGTGCACTTTGTCCATCAAGCGATCTACGAGAATTTTCTCCGAGCGAAGTGTGTCGCGGCGGTGAATCAAATGTACTTCCTCGGCGATATTGGAAAGGTACAGAGCTTCTTCAACGGCAGTATTACCGCCGCCGATCACTGCCACCTTTTGGTTGCGGTAAAAAAATCCATCACAGGTAGCACAGGCAGAAACTCCTTTCCCCTTATAGGCCTCCTCTGAAGGCAGACCGAGATAACGTGCAGAGGCGCCGGTAGCAATAATAAGCGCATCGCAAGTGTATTCACTACTGTCGTCGCCGACAAGATAAAATGGCCGGTTCTGCAAGTCAACTTGGGTAATGTGGTCAAAAATGATTTCCGTGTTGAATTTTATAGCATGGACGTACATGCGTTCCATCAGCAATGGTCCGGTCAACCCTTCGGGATCGCCTGGCCAATTTTCCACTTCGGTGGTGGTGGTCAGCTGTCCTCCCTGTTCCATACCGGTGATTAAAACCGGATTCAGGTTAGCGCGCGCGGCGTATACTGCAGCAGTATATCCAGCGGGTCCTGAGCCCAATATAAGTAATTTACTGTGTTTTGCTGTAGACATAATTTCCTCGTTGTCATCACCTCATAACCAGGACACTGTAAGAAAATTATCATGGTTAAAAAGATGCAAAGTAGTTAACGATTTTTCCAAAAATATATCTGATTCCCATTGGCAGGTAGAAAAGAACATAAGGCTATTCGAGAAAATCTCTCTAAAACTGACATGTTATTTTGTTTTTTTACGTTTTACTTTGACAATTAGCTATTTTTTTTTCAAAATACTTAAGTGAAGAGATACATCATAAGCTGTTGTAGTTACAGATACTGATGGAAATTAAAAAATAATTCCAAACAATCCCACTGATACAATGCAGTTGGGAGTATGACAAGTAATGATAGACAATAAAAAACGTTCGGGGAAAGATCTCGATCGTATCGACCGTAATATCTTATATGAACTGCAAAAAGATGGACGGACTTCCAACGTCGCATTATCAAAACAGGTAGGGTTATCGCCTACTCCCTGTCTAGAACGTGTTCGTCGGCTTGAGCGTCAGGGTTTCATCCAAGGTTACATAGCGTTACTTAATCCTCATTATCTGAATGCATCATTATTAGTTTTTGTTGAGATTACCCTTAACCGCAGCGCACCGGATGTGTTCGAGCAATTTAATGTAGCAGTACAGAAGCTAGAAGAAATTCAGGAGTGCCACCTGGTTTCTGGTGACTTTGACTACTTATTGAAAACGCGCGTGCCTGATATGTCTGCCTATCGTAGACTGCTTGGTGAGACACTACTACGTCTGCCAGGCGTTAACGATACTCGGACTTATGTGGTCATGGAGGAAGTAAAACAGAGCAATCGTCTGGTGATTAAAACGCGTTAAAAAGCATTAAAAATGTGAACAAGGTTTATTTTATCTATACCTTGTAAATTTATTACAATGATAAAAATTAATATTTGTATTAATTATATCAGTTAATTTTAAGAATCTTAGAGAACTTTTTAATCTGGAAGCATATGGAAAATAAAGATATCACCTTAAAAAAAATCAGAAGAAGTCACAGGCTTATGGTGGTTATGAGTAGCATTTTTACGCTTTATTTAACGGCGGCACTGATCAGTTTTAACCCCTCTGATCCAAGCTGGTCACAAACCGATTGGAACGGCCCTGTCCATAATTTAGGTGGCAGGATAGGGGCGTGGCTTGCCGATACTTTATTCTTTATCTTCGGTGTGCCAGCATACGCGATACCACTTATCATGCTATTTTTTTTCTGGAATGGGTTTGTTCAGCATGTTTATATAAGCTTTTTTTCCTTATCATTCAGACTGATTGGCAGTCTGGCACTGCTGTTAGCTTCTTGTGGGCTTGCTGAGCTTAACATTGATGATCTCTACTATTTCATCTCCGGCGGCGTTATCGGCAGTCTGCTGAGCACCGGGATTCTGCTATGGTTTAACGATATTGGTACCACCATTGCTCTACTGTGCATTTGGACATCTGGCTTTACTTTATTCACCGGCTGGTCTTGGTTGACTATTGCTGAGAAAATCGGCGCCGTGGTGCTCGATTGTTTAACGTTTGTGTCCAAGCGTATCCGGCATAATAATAAGCATTACGATTACCGTCGCTTTACCATAGAAGAAAGTGACAATATCCCCCTACCTCTGCGTTGAACATTACCTACTCCGAGGCTAGCCGTGGACGCAGATAGAGGACGTGCCAAGCTACTGTTTTAAAGCTGCCCGAAAAACCGTCCGCTTTTTGTTTGCTTCTGAGAAAGAAAAAGTAGAAAAGGCTAAAAACAATATTTACCTGATGATTCCGTCTGGAGAATGTCTAGTCAATTATGGCGTCAAAGAGAAAATAACAGGTGTTTCGTTGGAGTCGTCACCACCTGCTTCAACCTGAGTGATGCATTCACTGTTGACTATGGCGATGTGGTAGCAGAAATGTCTCCAGCAAGTTTGACATCATGACGAGGAATTGTTCAATAAATGACGTCAAACAGCGGTATTATATAAACTACTCGATTGCGATAAATTCCATGAAATCAACTCGTCGTTAGCGTTAATGCTTGATAAGGGTTTCGGCATCCAGTAGCCGATCTGGTGATGGCCAGGGTTCAGGGAGAGCGCCTGAATTCTCAGTATTTTTTATTAAGGATAAGGCGACGCTGAAATTATGATCGACCTGAAATACTGAAGCTATTGGTTTAGATTAGAAAGATATTCTTACTCCATACAAGATAAGCACAGTGGTCGTCAATATATATGAAGAGGCTGGAAAAGCGTGTCGTTCATCTCTGGTGAAAAAACACGTACCAGAGGTATTCACCTAGTACTTAGCTTAGTTAGCGGCTTTGGAAAGAAATAGCCGAAATAATATCGTCCTGTCACTCGCGCTAGTGATACGAAAGGTTGGATTTGACGTTCAGTTAGGTGGTAAGTCCCCCATGAAAAGCTTTGCGTATTGGTTATTATAACCGCGTCGCGCGCATCATTGAGCAACATAATGCTACAAAGCATTATCAGTTCCCCTGGCCATAGCGAAAATTGCGAAGTATTATTTTCTTTCCAGTTATAGAAATAAGCACACATCTTATTGCTGGGACGCAACTTTTCGAGTGAGGTATAAGTCGGGGAATTGCAGAGAATATGCCTGTGACGTTTTGTCTATCTTTTCGATAAAGTTAATCATACCTCCTTTTTCTGTAACGGGATATAGTTTAAATTCACTTTTTCAAGGAACGCTAATTAATGAAAAAATGTTTAATAACTACTCTGTTTACTGCTGTGATGGCAGTGCCAGTTATTGCTGCCGACGATGCATATATTCTGCAAAGCCGTTTGAATCGAATAAACAGTTTTTATGCTAACTTTATTCAACGGATCACCAGCGCCGCAGGCGACACAGTGCAGGAAGGGAAAGGAGAATTGTGGGTAAAACGACCGAATTTATTCAATTGGCATATGATCTCACCAGACGAAAGCGTATTAGTTTCTGATGGCAAAACTTTGTGGTTCTACAATCCTTTTGTGGAACAGGCTACCGCCAGCTGGCTGAAAAATGCCACCGGAAATTCTCTTTTTATGCTGATAACCGGTAGCAGCGCCGCTGACTGGTGCCAGTACAATGTGAAGCAGCAGGGAGATAACTTTTCTCTGGTGCCGAAATCTGACAACGGAAATTTAAAGCAGTTTACGATTCAAGTAACTGCTGATGGCACAATTGGAGGTTTTACTGCCGTGGAACAGGATGGCCAAAACAGTGCCTATCAACTGAAAAACCAGCAAAACGACTTAGTTGATGATTCTAAATTCCATTTTACTCTGCCGAAAGGTGTGATGCTGGACGATCAGCGTTAGTGAGACATTACAGATAATTTATGTCCCTAGATTTTCCCAGTGTGTTGAATAAATTACTGTCTCAGGAAATTCATTTAAAAAACGGACAAAATTGCACCTGATGATTTTATAAGGACTGACAGGGACGGCAGATAAAGGTGGACACTGATAATTTATCGCCCTAATTGTGGCAGTGACGATGTGGAGCTCCTATCAGCTGCCGTGCGAGGCCAGGCAGTCCCAAGACATCGAACAAAGGTTCGCTTGAATCGCATTTAGCACTGTATAAAGTGAACGACTTCATTGTCTAACACAGCATTATACATAGTACATGCGGATATATTACTTTTGGCAGTAAATATATGTTATATGGATACACAGAACGGGTTGCGGCCGGGCGAATTACGGCATGCCAGCGTATCCGCGCAATGCGCCGACTCGACTAGAGTCTGGGGGTTAAACGTCGTCGCTTCCATGATAGACTCAATGTCTGTGCTGCATGTGAAGACTATCTTTTGTCTGAAGTGACGCACAGTCCCACCATTATCATCCTAGATACGTGCGATCTTGAAGGCAAAATCGGTGAAAGTCTTGCTAGACTTAGAGTATTGGATCAAAATAGCTAAAAAACGATACTAATGGTGCAGTAAGGCTAGCAGTGATGAATCCATGATGGAGTTTTCGCTTTAGACACTTACGACCATAAACCAACACCAGATAATTATAAGCACAGGACTAGCATGCTTGATCCCAATCTGCTGCGTAACGAGCTTGACTCAGTCGCTAAAAAATTAGCTCTCAGGAAATTCAAACTAGATGTGGAAACATTGCGTCAACAGGAAAAACACCGTAAAGCTCTCCAGATAGAAACCGAAAATCTGCAGGCTGAACGTAATGCCCGATCCCAAGCAATTGGTGCCGCGAAATTCCGCGGGGAAAATATTGAGCTACTGTGTCAAGAAGTAAATCAGTTGGGTGCACGTCTAAGTGCTGTCAAAGCCAGACTAGACACACTGGAGCATGCCATTCGTGATTATACTTTGTCACTGCCCAATATTACTGCTGATGACGTGCCCGCCGGGCGCGACGATAACGATAACGTGGAAGTGTCGCGCTGGGGAGAACCACGTCAATATAATTTCCCTATTCGAGATCATGTAGAATTGAGTGAAATTTCAGGTGGGCTGGATTTTGCCGCGGCGGTGAAGTTGACCGGTGCGCGCTTCGTAGTGATGCGCGGCCAAATCGCTTTCCTGCATCGCGTGCTGACCCAGTTTATGCTGGATCTTCATATCGATCAGCATGGATACCAGGAACATTATCTGCCGTATTTGGTTAATAACGACTCACTACACAGTACTGGCCAGCTGCCGAAGTTTGCCAACGATTTGTTTCATACTCAATCCTTCAAGGAAGAAACAGAGATCAGTACTTATGCACTGATTCCGACCGCAGAAGTGCCGCTAACTAACTTGATACGCGACGAGATCATTGAAGAAGACGCCTTGCCAATGAAGATGACTGCCCATACTCCGTGCTTCCGCTCCGAGGCTGGATCCTATGGGCGTGACACACACGGGCTTATTCGCATGCATCAATTCGACAAAGTAGAAATGGTGCAAGTAGTGAAACCAGATCAGTCAATGCAAGCGCTAGAAGAGATAACTTGTCATGCTGAAGAGGTGTTACAGTTACTTAATTTACCATACCGAAAAATGTTGCTTTGTACTGGAGATATCGGCTTTGCGTCATGTAAAACCTATGATCTAGAAGTATGGTTGCCGGCTCAGAACACCTATCGTGAGATTTCGTCCTGCTCTAACATAGGCGAATTTCAGGCGCGTCGGATGCAAGCCCGTTATCGCAGCAAAGCGGATAAAAAGCTGCGGCTGGTGCATACTCTCAACGGTTCCGGTCTGGCGGTCAGCCGTACACTAGTGGCGTTACTGGAGAACTATCAGCAGGAAGATGGTCGCATTGAAGTACCAGAAGTGCTTCAGCCCTATATGAAAGGTTTGACTCATATCGGCTGAGTAGTGATGCATTTTACGCGTCCTAATGGGCGATTTTAAGATAAAGACACTTGTTGCTACGTGAAGCTGCAATCCCATTCATACCAACTTTATTCTCTTCTAGTACTGTTGATTACTGCTCATGAGATTTAGAGTGGCTAGCTCTATACTATATTCACCGGAAATCTGTAAAGAGAGCTGATAATCAAACGGCTCGGCTTTGCTTGTAGTCATTATATTGCTTGCTATTCGCGTTGATTACCTCGGGATGGGGATGTGGTAGGGTGGTTTTCATGTATTTGTTTTGGGAACTGTCGTGGTCAAGATTTTACTAAACAGCCGCTTTCATCACGGTGAAAGCGAGGATTCAGTAAGCGCTTCTCAAATTTCTGACCGAGGCTTGCCGTTCGTGCTATTAGCGCTGTTGCTCAGAGCTTCTAAGCGCTGTACTTGTGTATTAACCCCAGTTGGTGTAATTTATAATATTATTTTTTCTGGTATCATACTCAACTCATTGTACAAACTAGTACACTCAATTTTCATTGGGACAGCAACGGTAGTGTGGGTTTGTGTCCACTCAGCTTTAATACGCTGACGGTCTCTTAAACATCTCTACCGGCGCAATCTACAGGAGTGAAAGCCGATATTGTTTTTCACGCCCGCATTAACTGACCGATACCGTAGCTGCCGTGAATGCACAGAGGGGTTGGTTGTCCCACGCAGGATTTTCAAATAAGCCCCTAACCGAGATATTCATGTCAGGTAGATCGTCAGTGATATGATAGCGTGCTCAGATGTATTTGTGTTCGTTCATTCTTGTCGTGGCGTGTGAAGCGCCAACAATGGGTATGGTAGCGCGCCACACTGTTTCGATGTGCGACGCTAAGCAACGTAATCTGCGGCAAGGTGTCAGTCAGCAAGCTATACATGAGTTGCTCGTTCTCGTCATCCAACGCGCTGGTCGCCTCATCTAAAAATAAAATTTCCGGTTTAATCAATAAAGTGCGGGCAAATGCCAGCTTCTGCTGCTCTCCAGGAGAAAGCCAGTGACTCCAGTTTGCCGTTTGATTCAACTGCGGCAATAAATATTTCAGCCGGCACTGTACCAGTACTGTCTGCATTTGTGCTTTGGTGAAGTAGCTCGGATCATCGGGATAGCACAGGGCGCCTTTGAGCGTGCCGATAGGAATATAGCTACGCTGTGGTAAAAATAACACTTTACGATCCTCCTGAAGGGTGATACCGCCACAACCGTAAGGCCAGATACCGGCAATGGCCCGTAACAGAATGGATTTACCGCAACCAGACGGACCGGCCACCAGCACACGCTCCCCGGGAGAGACGGTAGCCGTCACTGGTCCGAATAAAGGTCTTCCATTGGGAATGGCTAGCGTTAATTCCTGCAGGGACAACGCTTGTGTCAGATTGCGCTTGCGCTTGATGAGGGTGTTCTGGCTGCTGTGGCGATCCACTGCGGCATTAAAGCCTACCAGGCGATTGATGCAAGATTTCCAATTCGCTAGCTGGGTAAAAGTATTAACAAACCAGGACAGCGAGCTCTGAATATGGCTGAAGGCGGAATTAATCTGCATCAGCGTACCGAGTTGGATAGCGCCAGAAAAATAACGCGGGGCAGCTACCATAATAGGAAAGATAATGGCAAACTGGCCATAAAAATTGCTAGAGACATTTAGGCGTCGGCCAACACGCATAATGGACCACCAGTTTTTTCGGATCGATTTAAACTGATTATCCAGTTGCTTGGCTTCACGTGGTTCGCCTTGGTATAGCGCGATAGCGTCGTTATTTTCGCGAATACGAATCAAACTAAAGCGAAAATTGGCCTCGAACTTCTCCTGCACGAAGCCCTGATGCACCAGAGGACGTCCTACTTTCCAGACAATAAGTGAGCCAATGCCAGCGTATAAGATGGTGAACCATACCATATACCCAGGAATGGTAATGTGGTGGCCGCTAAATACAAAATTCAACGAGCCACTGACTGACCAGAGAATAGAGATAAAAGTGATGAAGGTGACGATACTGGAGAGCAGGCCAATGGTTAAAGAGAGCGTACTATTGGTCAGTGTATTCAAATCTTCGGCAATACGCTGGTCAGGATTATCCACCGTTTGCTGCTGTTCCGTGTGGTAATAAACATGATGTGCCAGCCATTTTTGCATGCATTGGTGTGTTACCCAATGTCGCCAATACATCTGTAAACTTTGAGTCAAATAGATTTTGTAAATAGAGAACAGGATGTACAGTAGCGCTAGCCAAGTAAATTTGAACAGCTGATTTTTGAAAACCACAAAATTTTTGGTCTGGAGTGCATCATAAAACACTCGATTCCATTGGTTAAATAACACGCTCAAATACACAGTAGCTAATGATAGAAGAATAATCACAGCTAACAGGCTCCAAGCGCGCCATTTTTCTTCAGAGTGCCAAAAGGGGGAGATGAGACGCCAAATATCGCGCCAGTGTACTGCTTTAATTTTGTTTGTTTTCATAAAACGTAATCATAATTAACTAACAAAGCTAGCATGATACGACATTTATTTAATAAATTGCAAAATGACAGAAATTAACAAAGAAACCTGTAATATACGACGGAATGATATACGGATTCAGGATAGGAGACTTACGCTTAGGAGTAAATACATCAACCACATAACATCAGATTATCTGTGTGGATTTTGATGTACTACGACGCCAAAGTAATACATTACTTTCATGACTGCAACTTCATCAGGGCATTACGGGTATGGCTCATGGTTTTGGTGGTGGATGGTTTAACGTCTCCCAAGCCCTATACTTTTTCTCTAATTTCCTGTAGAGATCTACTTACACTTGCTCAGGCCACAGTAAAATCAGCAGCTCAACTTTCCATATTATTTACACCTCTGGAAGCTTGACCAGCATACGAGCTAAATACGAGCTTATCATTCTTCTGACCGACCCGGAACCACGAGCAGCCAGATACTGAGATTGTATTTAGATAGAAAAAAGGTTCACAATGCAGCGATTAGATACCCGAAAATCCTGTAAATATCATCATTACGCCGCCGCTATAGAAGTTCATGGAATTAGACGGCATGCATTCCCAATGCATGCGGTCATAATTCAGCACTTTTATCTTGTAGCAGTTTTGATTTTGGATCAATCTATAATTCTCAGTTTTATCTAAGCTGCTATTTATTTATCATATTACAATTTTCCAGATTTAACACGAATGCTGAAGAAGTGCAATCGGTTTGACATAGCAAATTATTCAAGTCCAGATGCATCTGGCTATCGCTTTCATAATTGTACAGAAATAACGAGGGCATTAATGGACACACTTTGGCGGTAAATTTTTAAGTCTATCGATATTTTCTACTACATAATGGTCATGTTCGATTCCAATAACAACTTCATAGTTGTTACAGGATATTTAGTAAATAAATATTGTCTGGGTTACTAGAATGTAGCTATCAATATATAGGTGGGTAATTGTTCCAAGCTTTTATTGTTTTTTAGTTTGCTTAGCAGTGACTGGAAGATAACTGTTAAGGCCACACCGATATCAAAATCAATCGACGCGGAGTACATTTTATTTTCGACCTCTTTACATAGTAAGATTATGTAAAGTAATTATTTGTATGTTTCAGGTCAGATCCACACACCACCTTCTTGATTAAATAAATATTTATTTTTCGTGAAACTGCATTAGGCGCCCATAACGTCCGATTCAATAGCACAGTGCATACAGATTCTCGTCATCTAAGCTAACAAAAGGTGTAAGAATTATCTCCCATCCGCGCCTTAGCTAGCTGTACATGCGCGAGCGAGAATGCAAGACAGCAGCAATAATGATTTGCGCCAGGGGAGCGTTTCTTTGAAATTTCCGTCCAATAAACGTTACTGTTTAACTCGCTCATCACAGGACACAACTTTATTCCTACCAGAGAAAACTCCAGCCGTTCCACATTCGGAAGAAAATTAATGAGTTCTAGTACGTCGATATGTTGAAATCCAGACAGGCGCTACAGCCGATGAAGAAACAATAGAAAAGTTAAACAGCATCATTTGGATTTAAGCCATAAGCTACATGATTGGAGGGAAACCTCCATCCAGCGCCGCGATAACTTTGACCACACTAAGGCCGCCAACATCTGCTTGAGAATGGTCGACAGACTAAGTCCATAATCATAAAAGACTCGTAGCGAATGATCTATCGAGAATGTTGTTTTACAGCGCACTACCGGTCGGCCACTAGAACCAGTCCTCATTGGGATAATGAACCAAATCTTTGTTGGCGAGTTAGTACGCAGATAAAAAGGTCTATATCGTCGATTACTTTTATTGTATGGTAAACTATTATAATGCAGTTTTTTCTCCTTTAGCGTTGTCATCAAGCATTATATCTAGTCGGTAACAATGTTAAAACCATGATGTATCATACAGAGATTTACTGGAAAATTGTGGTGAGAAAACATGAATCAGGTGTTTAATTTTAGTTCCGGCCCAGCAATGTTGCCGATAGAAGTCTTGCGACAGGCAGAGCAAGAACTGTGTAATTGGCACAATCTGGGCAAATCGATTATGGAAATAAGTCATCGCAGTAAAGAATTTATTGAAGTGGCGCAAACCTCTGAACAGGATCTACGCAAGCTATTGGTAATCCCTGACAATTACAAAGTCCTTTTTTGCCACGGTGGTGCACGCGCGCAATTTGCCGCGGTGCCGATGAATATTTTAGGCAATGCCACCGTCGCAGATTATATCGACGGTGGCTACTGGGCGCACAGCGCAATTAAAGAAGCGCAGAAATATTGCGATCCATGGGTTATTGACGTCGCTATTGAAACCGGCGGTCAGCGCGCCATAAAACCAATGCACGACTGGTCATTGTCTAGTGACGGTGCCTATATACATTACTGTCCAAACGAAACCATAGAGGGACTAGCCATCAATGAACTGCCGAATTTTGGTGACCGCGTAGTGGTCGCGGATTGTTCCTCAATGCTTTTGTCGCGTCCTCTGGATATCAGCCGTTTCGGAGTGATTTATGCTGGAGCACAAAAAAATGTCGGTCCTGCCGGACTGACGTTAGTTATCGTGCGCGAAGATCTGCTAGGCCGCGCATGCAAAGCGTTGCCGTCAATTCTTGATTATCGGGTGTTGGCTGAAAACAACTCAATGTTTAATACTCCACCTACCTTTGCTTGGTATCTCTCGGGGTTGGTGTTTAAATGGCTAAAAGCCCAGGGAGGCCTGGTAGAAATGGATAAACGCAACCAGGCCAAGGCGGATCTGCTGTACCGTACCATCGACAGGAGCGATTTTTATTACAATACGGTTGTACCAGCCAACCGTTCCCGCATGAACGTACCATTCCAGTTAGCGAACAGCAAATTGGATGCCTTGTTTTTACAACAATCTCAGGCGGCTGGCCTACACGCCCTGAAAGGGCACCGAGTGGTAGGCGGCATGCGCGCATCGTTGTATAATGCCATGCCGTTGGCAGGCGTGCAGGCACTGGTAGATTTTATGCAAGGATTCGTACGCCGCCACGGCTGATATCAGCCTAAGTGTACACAGTGCTGTGCCTACGTTAACACCGCCCAGGCTCTCCCGGGCAAGCTAAGATCGAATTATCCTAGTCTTGATGTTTGTTAAGGTTAGTCGTTATTTCTCTCTATGGAGAACACGTTTCACATGAAAGAATCTATAACCCTACACCCTATCGCACGCGTCGATGGAACTCTTAATCTGCCGGGCTCTAAAAGCGTATCCAATCGCGCCCTGTTGCTGGCGGCGCAAGCCACTGGCACCACTCATTTAACTAATCTGCTCGACAGCGACGATGTTCGCCATATGCTGACGGCTCTGAGCCAATTAGGTGTGACCTACCGGCTATCGGTGGATCGCCGCAGCTGCGAAGTCGATGGCCTTGGTGGTCCGTTGCAGGCCGATGACGCACTGACGTTGTTTCTCGGCAACGCCGGCACAGCTATGCGTTCACTAGCCGCCGCGCTGTGCCTGCAGGCGCAAAACGTCACACTAACTGGTGAACAACGCATGAAAGAGCGCCCCATTGGTCATCTGGTGGACGCGCTGCGTCAAGGTGGCGCGCAAATCGACTATCTCGGTCAGAAAAATTGTCCGCCACTAAGAGTGCGCGGCGGCTACCATGGCGGTGATATCATTGTTGATGGCCGCATTTCCAGTCAGTTTCTTACAGCGTTATTGATGATGGCGCCGCTGGCGCCGCAGGATAGCTGCATCCGCATTAAGGGAAAACTGGTTTCCCAGCCGTACATCGATATCACTCTAGCGCTAATGAAAAGCTTCGGTGTTGAGGTTCATCATGACAACTATCGAGTATTTTATCTTATGGGGAACAATGTCTACCACTCGCCAGGCAACTATCTAATCGAAGGGGATGCTTCCAGTGCCTCGTATTTTTTAGCGGCGGCAGCAATTCGCGGCGGAACAGTGCGAGTGACTGGCATTGGCTGTCATAGCGTACAGGGTGATATCCGCTTCGCCGAAGTGTTAGAGAAGATGGGCGCTACTATCCGATGGGGAAACAATTATATCGAATGTACCCGTGGTATGTTGCGCGCCATTAATATGGACATGAATCACATTCCTGACGCAACGATGACCATCGCCACCACCGCGCTATTTGCTAGCGGCGGCACTACTACATTACGTAATATCTATAACTGGCGCGTCAAAGAGACTGACCGACTGACAGCGATGGCTACCGAACTGCGTAAAGTAGGCGCAATCGTAACCGAGGGTAAGGACTATCTGGCAGTCACGCCGCCTGGCAGGCTGACCGCCGCCAGTATAGACACCTATAATGACCATCGCATAGCGATGTGCTTCTCGCTAGTAGCGCTGTCTGATACACCAATAACGATCCTAGATCCACAATGTACTCATAAAACCTTTCCAGATTTTTTTGAACAATTGGCTGCATTAAGTGCTCCAGCATAGTTAGCATTCAGTGCTATGATTACAGATGAGAGCAATATTTATTTTTTAATGAATGAAGAACACAACACCATACCATGAAGCTTTAGGTTTTACTAAGTACGTTTTATTTTTAAGAAGAAAATAAAAAGATAATGACGATTATAGCTCCGGTGATCACTATTGACGGACCGAGCAGTGCAGGAAAAGGAACGCTTTGCAAAGCGTTAGCAACAACATTACAGTGGCATGTGCTGGATTCTGGCGCGATCTACCGGGTGCTGGCGCTGGCAGCACTGCATCATCAGGTAGTGATTGATAGCGAGGACGCTCTGGTTTTGCTCGCTGCTCGTCTTGACGTATATTTTAAAGCTGATCAGAATCAGCTAAGTATAGTGCTAGAAGGGGGGGATGTCAGTCGGGCCATTCGAAGTGAGGAGGTTGGTAGTACCGCGTCGCGGATTGCCGCATTTCCACGCGTTCGCGAAGCGCTACTACACCGCCAGCGCACATTCCACGCTGCGCCGGGCCTTATCGCAGATGGTCGTGATATGGGGACTGTAGTGTTTCCTGATGCGCCGGTAAAGATTTTTCTCGATGCCTCGTCAGAAGAAAGAGCACACCGCCGCATGCGACAGTTGCAGGAAAAAGGCTTTAGTGTTAATTTCAAACACCTGTTATCTGAAATAAAAGAACGGGATGATCGTGACCGCAACCGCACAATTGCGCCGCTGATACCAGCAACTGATGCGCTGGTACTTAACTCTACCTGCCTGGCTATCGATGCGGTGATAGCAAAAGCATTGTCGCACGCTAGACAGCTTCTGAAGCTGTATCATGATACATTAGTGTAATACTCTGTTGTAGGATAGACAACGGGGTGTATACAAGCAATCCCATCAAGCAAAATATCAGGTGGGCGTTAATCAAAAAACTGAAGATTACCAAATATGACAGAATCTTTTGCTCAACTCTTTGAAGAATCTCTTAAAAGAATCGAAACCCGTCCGGGTTCTATCGTTCGCGGTACCGTAGTTTCCATTGTGAAAGACGTGGTTTTGGTTGATGCCGGCCTGAAATCCGAATCTGCCATTCCTATCGAGCAATTCCGAAGCGCTCAAGGCAAGCTAGAAATTGAAGTAGGCGACCAGGTTGATGTCGCCCTAGATGCAATAGAAGACGGTTTCGGTGAAACGTTACTATCCCGTGAAAAAGCTAAGCGCTATGAAGCCTGGCTGATGCTGGAAACAGCCTACGAAGAAGCAACCACCGTGATCGGTGTTATTAATGGAAAAGTCAAAGGTGGTTTCACTGTAGAACTGAATGGTGTTCGTGCGTTCCTACCGGGCTCTCTGGTTGACGTACGTCCAGTTCGCGATTCGCTGCATTTAGAAAGTAAAGAGATTGCGCTTAAAGTGATTAAGCTGGATCAAAAACGTAATAACGTCGTGGTTTCCCGTCGTGCGGTTATTGAGTCTGAAAACAGCGTCGAGCGCGATCAGTTGTTGAAAAATCTTCAAGAAGGCATAGAAGTTAAAGGTGTCGTTAAGAACCTGACAGACTACGGTGCTTTCGTTGATCTGGGCGGAGTTGACGGCCTGCTGCATATTACTGATATGGCTTGGAGACGTGTTAAGCACCCGAGCGAAATCGTGAACGTCAGCGATGAAATTACTGTTAAAGTACTAAAATTTGATCGCGAGCGCACCCGTGTCTCCCTAGGCCTGAAACAACTGGGTGAAGATCCGTGGGTTGCTATCGCGAAACGTTACCCGGAAAGTACCCGACTGACTGGCCGAGTCACTAATTTGACAGATTACGGTTGTTTTGTTGAAATCGAAGAAGGCGTTGAAGGTTTAGTTCACGTTTCCGAAATGGACTGGACCAACAAAAATATCCATCCGTCTAAAGTGATCAGTATAAGCGATGTAGTAGAAGTCATGGTACTGGATATTGACGAAGAACGTCGTCGCATTTCCTTAGGTCTGAAGCAATGCAAAGCCAATCCGTGGCAGCAGTTTGCTGAAACTCATAATAAGGGCGACCGTGTTGAAGGTAAAATCAAATCTATTACTGACTTTGGTATATTTATTGGCCTGGAAGGTGGTATCGATGGTTTGGTTCATCTGTCTGATATCTCCTGGAACATAGGTGGCGAAGAAGCTGTACACGAATACAAGAAGGGTGATGAAATCGCAGCTGTGGTTCTTCAGGTTGACGCAGAGCGTGAGCGTATTTCTTTGGGTATGAAGCAGCTAGTTGATGATCCATTCAATAACTATTTATCTTTACACAAAAAAGGAGCGATTGTTACCGGTAAGGTAACAGCAGTTGACGCGAAGGGTGCTACAGTTGAATTAGCAGAAGGAGTAGAAGGTTATCTGTGTGCCTCTGAAGCTTCTCATAATCGTGTTGAAGATGCTACACTAGTTCTAAGCATCAGAGATAATGTAGAAGCGAAAGTCACCGGCGTCGATCGTAAAAACCGTGTGGTCACTCTGTCTGTGCGTGCTAAAAACGAAGTAGACGAAAAAAAATCTATCAGCACTGTCAATAACAAGCAGAAAGAAGACCATTTTTCTAATGCGATGGCTGAAGCTTTCAAAGCAGCGACCAAGGACGAGTAATTCATAACGGTAGAGTGAAGGGGGAATTCCTCTTCTGGATGGTAGTTAAGTTGTTACCCCATTTCCTACACCCTAAATCGTGATGACGTGCAAACTCGGAGGAACTATGACTAAGTCTGAGCTTATCGAAAGACTAGCAAGCCAGAACGTTCATATTCAAGCAAAAGTGGTTGAGGATTCAGTAAAAGAGATACTTGAACATATGGCGACAACACTCGCCACTGGAGAACGCATTGAAATCCGCGGCTTTGGTAGTTTTTCTCTTCACTATCGTGCACCACGTATCGGTCGCAACCCGAAAACTGGTGATACAGTAGAGTTAAGAGGAAAATATGTTCCTCATTTTAAACCTGGCAAAGCGTTACGTGATCGCGCTAATATCGACATTAATTCTGCAATTTAATTTAAAGAGAGTTAGCCTTTGGTGCTAGCATGGCAGCTAGGGAGCTAGATTTGAGTCTAGGGTCATTTGCCAATGTTTGGCATGATAATCTATAGTTACCTCGATCACGCCATGTTATCATTAACCTATAACATATATTATGCAGTGAGCGAAAAGTTATCAGATTGGTAGTGTAAGTTCATTATTTATAATGAAAATAGTCTGAGAAACTTTGTAAGCATTAAATATCACTCGATGATGTCCTTTGTATAGTCTCCTTAGGTACAATTCAAAATAAATGATATAAATAATCAAAATCCTGCGCCTGATAAGGAAAATAGACTAGCTTGACAATGACTAAATTTCCTACCGTTCCTACTAACGGTACAACAGATACATAGGGAAAAGTGGTCCTACTTAGTACAGCCTTAAACAGCGAAGCATATTTATTTTCAGCTACAGTCTCCTAAGATCATATCGGCGATCCGCCTAGGGTGCATGTGTGTCTGGTGGTATCGATTAACAGTCGCAATCGGCTGCTGCCTGGCCATTTATGTTTGAGTTAGGTAGTCGCCGGCAGTAACAGTTTCTACTAAGTACTACAAGTGTAATCGAAGGAAAATTTTTCGCTTATAGTATCATTAGCGGCTTATTGTAACTGTGCTAAAGTAGACAGGATAGGCAGTTATTTAATCTCGGCGCTGGCAAATTAATGCTAAACGATAAAGATCTCTCTCCCTGGCAGACTTTCCGTATCCTTTGGCCAATGATTTCCCCTTTTAAGGCAGGTCTGATCATCGCGGCGGTTGCTCTGATCCTTAATGCCACCAGCGATACCTTCATGTTATCGCTGCTTAAACCGTTGCTTGACGACGGTTTTGGTAAAGCCGACGGCCGTATTCTAATCTGGATGCCTTTGGCAGTTATCGGCCTGATGGTGCTGCGCGGTATCAGCGGATTTATCTCCAGCTATTGCATGTCTTGGGTTTCCGGAAAGGTAGTGATGAACATGCGCCTCCGGCTGTTTAATCATATAATGGACATGCCGGTCTCTTTTTTCGATCAACATTCCACTGGTACACTGCTCTCGCGCATTACCTATGATTCCGAGCAGGTAGCATTTTCTTCTTCCAGTGCACTGATTACCATGATTCGTGAGGGTACATCGATCATTGGTCTGTTTGTAATGATGTTCTATTACAGCTGGCAACTATCGCTGATTTTGGTAGTAATTGCGCCTATCGTTTCTTTTACTATCAGACTAGTATCTAAACGATTTCGGATAATCAGTAAGAGGATGCAAAATACTATGGGACAGGTTACTACCAGTGCTGAGCAAATGCTGAAAGGGCATAAAGAAGTGCTAATTTTCAGTGGTCAGAAAGTGGAAAATGAGCGCTTCAATAACGTCAGCAACCACATGCGGCAGCAGGGAATGAAAATGGTAGCAGCCTCCTCGGTTTCTGAACCTCTAATTCAGTTTATCGCGTCGTTAGCTCTGGCCTTTGTGCTGCATGCAGCTAGCTTACCATCGGTAATGGAAACCTTGACCTCCGGGACTATCACCGTGGTGTTCTCATCGATGATTGCTCTGATGAGACCACTGAGGTCCCTAACCAACGTTAACTCTCAGTTCCAACGTGGGATGGCTGCCTGCCAGACTCTGTTTTCCATTCTTGACATGGAAACCGAAAAAGATGAAGGATCAGTGGAAATCGAGCGTGTCAAAGGAAATATTGCCTTTAAGCACGTTACCTTTTTCTATCCAGGCAAAGATACGCCGTCGCTGCAAGATATCAGTCTCACCATCCTTGCAGGCCATACCGTAGCACTAGTCGGTCGTTCCGGCTCCGGAAAATCGACTATTGCCAATTTGCTGACGCGTTTTTACGATATTCATCAGGGGCAGATTTTGCTCGACGGTACCGATTTACGCGATTACAAACTCGACTCGCTGCGCAGTCAGGTGGCGCTGGTTTCTCAGAATGTCCATCTGTTTAACGATACTATCGCCAACAATATTGCCTACGCCAGTAAGGACAGATATTCCCGAAAGCAGATTGAAACCGCGGCCTGTATGGCATATGCTATGGATTTTATTGAAGCAATGGAGCATGGACTGGACACCGTGATAGGCGAGAATGGCGTCCTGCTCTCTGGCGGCCAACGCCAGCGTATCGCTATCGCACGCGCGCTACTACGCGACTGCCCGATCCTTATTCTTGATGAAGCCACTTCCGCGCTCGATATTGAGTCTGAACGGGCTATCCAGAAAGCCCTTGATGAGCTACAGAAGAATCGTACCTCACTGGTAATAGCTCATCGTCTTTCTACCATTGAAAAGGCCGATGACATCCTGGTAGTGGAGAATGGTCGGATTGTTGAACGTGGGAATCACGCACAACTGATGGTCCGCCAGGGAATATATGCGCAACTCCATCGATTGCAGTTTGGTCAATGATTGTTCGTATCTGGTCTGGTGCTTCTCCACTTCTTCTGCTGCCATTGTCCTGGCTATATGGGTTAGTGACGTCGGTGAAACGCTTTATCTACCGCTGCGGCTGGCGTAAAGTTTGGGGTTTTCCCTTACCAGTTGTAGTGGTAGGCAACCTGACTTCTGGCGGCAACGGAAAAACTCCGGTGGTGTTGTGGCTAGTGGAGCAATTACAACAGCGCGGCTGGCGTGTTGGGGTGGTATCACGAGGATATTGCGGGCGTTCGGAACACTATCCTCTGGTGATCAGTGCATCCACCTGCAGTGATCAATGTGGTGACGAGCCGCTGTTGATCTGGCAGCGCACTGGTGCGCCAGTGGCGGTAGCTCCCCGGCGTACGGAGGCGGTGGCAGCTTTATTACAGGCGCATTCTCTAGATGTGGTAGTAACTGATGACGGTCTGCAGCATTATGCTTTGGCACGGGATATCGAATGGGTGGTCATTGATGGTGAGCACCGTTTTGGCAATGGCTGGTGGCTGCCAGCAGGCCCTATGCGCGAACGTGCCTCTCGCCTAAAGACGGTACAGGGAATTATCGTCAATGGCGGCAATGCCCTCCCCGGAGAAGTACCAATGCGACTCCAGGCAAGCGCACCGGTTAATCTACACAACGGCAAACACTGTGCCTTGGCTAACTTAACTCCGCTAGTAGCGATGGCCGGTATCGGTTATCCATCTCGATTTTTCGCCACAGTACGCAACGGTGGTGTGATACCGGTACGAGAAGTGGCGTTCGCCGATCATCAGGTCTACCGGCAGCAGATGCTTGATGCACTGACACCGCATCATGAACAATTGCTTATGACAGAAAAGGACGCAGTTAAGTGCCGTGTATTTGCCCGGGATAACTGGTGGTATTTGCCGGTTGATGCGCTGTTTTCCACCAATGCGGCAGAAACATTGCTCACACCCATCGAAGATGCTATCAGATGTAAACGACATCAGGAAGTACAATTTGACGACGTGGCCAACGACCAAAACAAGGTAAACAGTTAGTTTTAACAGCAGTCAACTGGATCGCCAGAAAAATGATAGTCAGATAATGCTACGTTGCAATAGGTTGCAGTGATTGCTCACAATGATTCTCAACCCCGTTTTCCTTATGCTATTCTCTGCACCTTTTTCTTTCACAGGTATATTAGCCTGGAGGAATCATGGATCTTCGCCTATTGAAAATAATTGCTTGCCCGGTCTGTAACGGAAAACTTTATTATAACAAAGAACGACAGGAACTCATTTGTAAATCGGATACGCTGGCCTACCCATTGCGTAACGGCATTCCTGTATTACTTAAAAATGAAGCGCGTGCCATTACTTTGGATGAGACCAATTCGTGAGTTTTATCGTCATTATTCCTGCCCGTTTCTCCTCCAGTCGCTTGCCTGGCAAGCCGCTAGCTGATATTAACGGCAAACCCATGGTAGTACGTGTCATGGAGCGGGTACAGACATCTGGTGCCGCTCGAATCATTGTTGCTACCGACCATCCTGACGTGGTGGATGTAATAGGGCGGGCTGGCGGCGAAGTCTGCCTGACCAGTCCTGATCATCAGTTCGGTACCGAGCGACTAGCGGAGGTCATCGATCGCTATGGATTTCATGACAACCAAATTATTGTTAACGTTCAGGGTGATGAGCCTCTTATTCCGCCGCAGATTATCCGCCAAGTGGCGGATAATCTGGCTGGTGTCAATGCTGGAATGGCAACTCTGGCAGCACCGATTATCACCCCAGAAGAGGCCTTTAATCCTAATACGGTAAAAGTGGTAGTCAACGTGTATGGTTATGCACTATATTTCTCCCGTGCCACCATTCCGTGGGACCGAGAAGGACTTTCCCGCAGCCGTGAACAAATCAATAGCAGTTTGCTACGCCATATTGGACTTTATGCTTACCGTGCTGACTTTATCCGCCGTTATGTCAACTGGCAGCCCAGTCCGTTGGAGAGAATCGAAATTCTTGAGCAGCTGCGTGTTTTGTGGTATGGTGAAAGGATTCACGTGGCAATAGCAAGCATACTGCCAGGTACAGGAGTCGATACACCGGAAGAGTTAGCGAAAGTTCGTTTGCAGCAGCAGGAGCAACGTGATGCGTTTTCCTAATTTTGTTAGTCTAGTATGTTACGCTTAACTTCTTGTACATATGAATGCTTGATTCATATGCTGAAATGCTGGCGACAGAGAGGATGGCAGCAATAATCTATTACTACGCAATATGTTTAAGAATACGTACAACGGCCAGCTTTATCAGTGATACTCAATTTCGGCACAGTGTATTGTGGACACTGAATAAATGTTTATCTCTCCATTAGTTATACGAAAAGGAATAGTGAGGCGCTGCTATTCCATTATTTGATGTAAGAGGCACACTACATTTATATTTTGGGCAATTGGATTACTCCGCCTCTGTTCGCCCATCGGGCGGAACTACCTTAGTTCAATCAAGATATGAATAATAGCGTTCTTTAGTTTGGCATGATTCATGTCTTTTAGGTTACTTCATACCGATCCCCATTCCAAATATGGTGAGAACGATCTTTTACTCCGCAGCCATTGGTCAAGACTTGTCCGATGGTGTCATGTTAGACCCGTCCATTGTATTCAAGATATACAACGAAGGCAGCGCCTTTCTCAAGTTGATTAACAGGTGCCGGTAGTAAATGCAATCTTTTAGAAATAAGGAGAAAAGCTCATTGCCAGAGAGAGACACAGAAGTCATCTTTCACCAGCTTGGCAACGGCTCTTGCTTGCCTTTTAGGTAGCAGTGGAATAGCCCACTGACTCATTTTAGGATATCATATAGTACGTGCTTCAATCAAATGAATGTAGTCAATCGCAACCCAGCACTAATATGACTTATTACGCAAGGTATTTTACTTGCGGTGCCCGACCGAAGTCTGTAACAATACAGAACTAAATTTCAACGAAACTGAAAAAAATTAACGATAAATTTAATACTTACATTATAACCAAGAATGATTCCTCAAGAAGGAGTTATGGCAGGCTTTATAAGCGTTGAAAAAATACCAAAACCGAGACAAAGTTGACCGTAACTTGATCCCCGGTATCAGAGTAGCTGCATATCCTTGACAGAGAGTTAGCAACTTTTATCCACTTGCTTGAGAATTAAACTCCCTCTTCATGTCCGCATGTTAATTGATTTACAGCGTTTCAGCTACCAATACTGATCCAGTAGTTAGTACAATATCTAGTGCACGATTGATATCGTGCTATTAGAGCGAGCAAAGAAAAGAATGTCTGTAAGATATGAATGGTACAGACAATGCTGAAGGTTTAGGAGCTTTCCTTCCATCTACCAGTGAAAAAATGCCTTGTGCATAAGTCCAGAGTAAGGCTACCGGTTATCCGAACACACACAGGCGGGATACATCGAATAAAAATTACTCTACTGTTGATTACAAGCACACGAGGTATCAGGCACATACTCCAAAGGTTAAAGTTGATGCTTTTGTTCACTGAGCAGGTTACTGACCCAAACAGAAAGCTATCAACGATGCTGGTGATTTTGCTATTCCTGCTTGTGAGACTCAAGAATGCCAAATTAAAACCGGTGCGTTGCAACATTTGAATAAATGATCCGCACTAACGTCCAATATTCAGCATCTATCTGAAAAGATTGTTAGATTCTCAGTAAGGTGATGAACATCTGGCGACGATGCTTACCGTTGTTCGTATTCGATAAAATCGATAATGATTAATGCCACCAAGACTACGCGGCCGATGGGCAATAAGCATAAGTTGCCTTGATATTGGTGTTGAAGATTATTTTATCAAAATTATATAGTGACCAACAAAAGCACCTGTATTAATGTCAATAGCGGTTTCCAGTCTGATCTATAATCAGATAGTCGCCAGGTTTCACAGCTCAACTTTGCGTTTTTGCGTTAGAAGGATCATTGAATCTCATTTTCCACATCGTGGGAATCGGAAACTGGCAACTTGCCATTATAATATTTTAGCTTAGCAAGCATCTCAGGAATATATTCAGCGGTAAATTCCAGCAGTAATTCGTAGATGCGGATTATAATCTAGTACCTATCTGGCGCAGTCGCGTAAAACACGCCGGGCTTAGGCCAATTCTCCATAACATGTAGCGGGTTTGATCATGGCGCTTGCGCTCTATGATTTTAGGCAACAGCCGCTTCAGAAAAGTTACCCATGTAGCTTTTCACTGCTGATACCCTTAGTATGAGTTACGGACAATAAATCCTCATGTATAACTAGGTGGATTCGTGACTAGACGACATACGCGGCGCCAGTCAAGCACTTTAGCACCACTGCAATCATCAACCAGATGCTTTTTTAGTAGTTACAACTATAAAACTGCGCAGCAACCGGTTTTGGTCCCGTGCCATAGTCCGCGCTTTCATTGCGATTCGAATGCCAAACAGAGTTACACTCATAATCAATGTCCTATATCCACTACTGCACGGCAAACTGGCGACGTATTTTACGCATCAGAAGAAAGATCCAGGGCCATAATATGCCATCTACCACGCTGCTCCAGAGTATTGCCGGCCGGAAAGAAATATTAATGACCAAAAACTCTATCCAAAATACGATCAACTGATTAATTACTGACATCAGTATCACGATAAACGACTGTTGCCAAAGAGGCATGTTGCGAAATAATTGAAATTTGAATACCGCCAGATAGGCGAGAATACTGAGAACCAGCGCGTGTACACCAAGCGTCGAGCCGAGAATAAGATCCATAATTAATCCGAGGACAAAACCGGTGCCCACATTGACCCTGTGCGGCAACGCTATTACCCAGTAAATAAGCAGCAGGTTAAGCCAAGATGGCCGGAATAAACAAAGCTGAGACGGCCAAGGCATAATGTACATCACTATCGAGATGAAAAAAGAAAGCCAAATGATCCAAGAACCGTGACGATGATATCGATTCATTGCTGCTCTCTCGCATCACTGAGTAGCAACGTATTATTCTGAGTAGTGGCGGCGTCTCCCTTTCCAACTATCGTGGATACGCTACTCACTGGTCGCGATCCTATGGCATCTGGCAGCGGTAGGACTTGAGGCATCATCTGTATCAGACGCTCGTTGGCTACACGGTGAACCTCGTCCGGTGGCAATAACACCTCGCCACGTGTGGCGGCGCTCCATAGTAACAGTAGATAGCGCAGGCGTTGCAGACCGGCGGTGGGATGTGCCTGAATAATAGTATATGCGCGTTGGGTATCGACTTTCACCGACGACACCACCGCGACTGGATATCCTTCTGGAAACCGGCCACCAAGGCTAGAAGTCACAAGTACATCGCCGACGCGGATATCGATATTACCCGGCAAATGGTTTAGCTGTAAATCTTCAGCGCAGCCATTTCCGGAGACGATCACACGAATATCGTTACGCAGCACTTGGATCGGCAGCGCGTGGGAAACATCACATATCAGCAACACTCGGCTGGTAAGCTTACTAGTGGCGATCACTTGACCAACCACTCCTTTGGCGTTAATCACAGGTTGCCCGACATAGACGCCATTGTCCAGTCCCTTATCAATCACCACTTGACCGCTATAGGGATTGGTGCTGGTAGAGATCACTTTGGTGACCATCTTCTGTTCGTCCTGGCGCAACGGTGAACCCAGCAGCTCATGCAGCCGGGCATTTTCCTGCTTATACTGACCCAGTAGCAACAGCTTACAATTTTTCAACAGTAATTCTTGACGCAGTGTTCGGTTTTCAAGCTCCAACTGCGCGCGTGTCGCTAGCATCTTCGACACATTATCCAGCATCTGGCGCGGACCATTGGCCAGAACATAAAAGGGGCTAATGGTGGTATCCATATAAGTCCGGATTTTAGCAAATATCTCTAATCGACTATCAGCGATGATAGCTACGACAGCTACCATGACCGCTAGAAGAAGTCGCAGTTGCATAGAAGGGCCTCGACTGAAAATTGGATTCATAAGCTATGAATTTCCCTAAAGAAAAAGGGATACTGTCAGAGACAGCCCATTGCAACATTTTACCCAGATAGTTATCTTCCTTTCCAGGTAAGTTATTCTTCGCTAAACAAATCACCACCGTGCATGTCAATCATCTCCAATGCCTTGCCACCACCGCGCGCGACACAGGTGAGAGGATCCTCCGCTACCACTACGGGAATACCAGTTTCTTCCATCAGTAGATGATCGAGATTACGTAATAGTGCACCGCCACCGGTAAGTACCATGCCGCGCTCCGAGATATCGGACGCTAACTCAGGCGGGCATTGCTCCAGTGCCACCATCACCGCACTCACAATGCCAGTTAGCGGTTCCTGCAACGCCTCTAAAATCTCATTCGAGTTCAAAGTGAAACCACGAGGCACGCCTTCGGCTAAGTTGCGGCCGCGTACTTCAATTTCGTGCGTCTCGTCATCTGAGTAGGCAGAGCCGATACCGTGTTTGATCCGCTCGGCCGTAGCTTCGCCAATCAACGAACCATAATTACGGCGCACATAGTTAATAATAGCTTCATCAAAACGATCTCCACCAATACGCACAGAAGAGGAGTACACTACGCCATTAAGCGAGATAACTGCAACCTCAGTGGTACCGCCGCCGATATCCACTACCATTGAACCGGTGGCTTCAGAGACCGGCAAACCCGCACCAATCGCGGCTGCCATCGGTTCTTCAATCAAAAAAACTTCGCGTGCACCTGCCCCTTGGGCGGATTCACGAATAGCGCGGCGCTCAACCTGGGTTGCCCCGACCGGTACGCAAACCAGCACACGCGGACTAGGGTGCATGAAGCTGTTGCTATGAACCTGTTTAATGAAGTGCTGCAGCATTTTTTCAGTGACAAAAAAATCAGCAATAACTCCGTCTTTCATCGGCCGAATAGCTGCGATGTTGCCTGGCGTACGCCCTAGCATCTGTTTTGCTTCGTAGCCGACGGCCGCAACGCTCTTAGGAGAGCCGGCGCGACTCTGGCGAATAGCAACTACGGAAGGTTCGTTTAGGACAATGCCTTGTCCTTTCACATAAATGAGGGTGTTGGCAGTACCCAGATCGATAGATAAGTCATTGGAAAACATGCCACGAAATTTTTTAAACATAACTGAAGGATAATCCTGCAAGCTGAGGAGAAAAATAAAATCTGTCTACTCTACTAACCATGAGTAGCAGCGGCAAGGCATAAAAATGAGTAACTTCTATGAAGAATACCCCCAACTAACTGAAAAATTTCTCTGCAGATGTTAAGTTGGATAAGATGTTATACTAGCATTTTTACTGACGGTAAAAATGCCAAAATAGAGACTTGAATAAAAGTAAATTGTTACATTTTCTCATTATGTGTACTCACGACTGTGAAAATGTATTGTACGTGAATTTTTCACGACTTTTACATTAATCTCAAATCAAAAGTGTGAATATTTTTAGCAGCAAAATACTTTCGGCTGTATCTCACACCATTTCGTATTACAGCACCTACCGCGACTCGCAGGCGTTACCATAAACCGATTAGCTAATGAGGGGCAGCGGCAAAGTGGCACACAGGGAAATGGATATCGCCAAGATCAGGGCTATAATTATATGATCAACTGATACACTAAGCTTCCAATGGTGTGACAGCACCTGACGTTGGGTTGTTAAGTATTTAGGCAGAAAACCACTGTGTCCACTTGCTCATCAGCAGACAACATTCTCTCAAACGACTCACATGTTTCTGTTATGACTATACTGCGTAGAAGTCTTGATTGATGATAAATTTGGGGTAGATTTTTAACCTAATAAATAATTTAAAATGTATGGTATATAATATACATAAAATTTATATAGTTGACATCCTGGCACCTATCTATTACTTGTGGTCAGTCAAGATCCTTTCGCTGCAGCTGGTAATTTACACTCTGATGGCGCTACTTATAAAAATTGCGCCTGTGGTGACAAGAAAGATAAATTTTCACTTTAGTTATTGCTACTCATTTCGTTATTCTGATCCTACTGAAACAAGTTGCTAAAGATATCTTCTTAGATACCACTAGTAATTTGCTGCGAAAACTCACGATATTATATAATTTCTGACTTAAATGAAAAATTATTTACTGTTAGTTAATTGCCTACTAGGTAGCATAGGTTTAAGAGAGTGCCGCATAAATGGCTGATAAATTCCACATTTTACTTCTCAATGGGCCGAATCTGAATTCACTCGGCATCCGCGAACCTGACAAGTATGGGAACACTACGCTTGCTGACATCATATCGAATTTAAACGAGCTAGCTGACACTTTGAGGGTAAAGCTCAGCCATTGTCAGTCTAACGCAGAACACATACTGATTGACCGCATTCATCAAGCCCAGGGTAATACAGATTTTATCGTTATCAATCCCGCGGCATTTACACATACCAGTATCGCTCTGCGCGATGCGCTGTTAGCGGTAAACATCCCGTTTATTGAGATTCATCTCTCTAATGTGCATGCGCGGGAACTCTTTCGCCGTCACTCCTATCTGTCCGATATTGCGGTCGGTGTGATATGCGGCTTTGGTGCCGAAGGTTATCACTTTGCTTTACAGGCGGCGGTCAAACTCCTGTTCGCATCATCCAATTAAAATTAAAGTATGGGATTCCACTAATGGATATTCGTAAGATCAAAAAACTGATTGAACTGATTAAAGAATCAGGCATTTCCGAACTAGAAATTTCTGAAGGTGAAGAATCGGTTCGTATCAATTGTGCTACGGCACAATCAGCTTATCCGATGATGCAACAGCCTTATACCCCCGCAATGCGGCAGCAGTGCACCGCTACGCCCCCGACTATGAGCGGTCACCTTGTGCGTTCACCGATGGTAGGTACCTTCTATCGCACCCCTAGTCCGGACGAAAAACCTTTCGTCGAAGTCGGCCAAAAGGTCGACGTTGGCGATACCCTTTGCATTGTTGAAGCAATGAAAATTATGAACCAGATTGAATCGGATAAAGCTGGCGTGGTGAAAGCTATCCTCCTGGATAATGGTCAACCGGTTGAATTTGATGAGTTGCTTGTCGTCATCGAATAAACGAGGCGCCACATGCTAGATAAAATCGTCATCGCAAACCGCGGTGAAATTGCACTGCGTATTCTACGTGCGTGTAAAGAGTTAGGTATTAGAACCGTGGCGGTGCATTCTACCGCCGATCGAGACCTGAAACACGTGCTACTGGCTGATGAAACCATCTGCATCGGTCCGCCGCCCTCAGTAAAAAGTTATCTCTATATTCCTGCTATTATCTCCGCAGCGGAGATTACTGGCTCAGTAGCTATTCACCCTGGCTATGGTTTCCTGTCCGAAAACGCTGATTTCGCCGAGCAAGTGGAACGCTCTGGTTTTATCTTTATCGGCCCGAAGGCGGAAACTATTAGGCTAATGGGTGATAAAGTTTCTGCTATCAACGCGATGAAAAAGGCCGATGTGCCGTGTGTTCCCGGTTCCGACGGCCCGGTAAGCGAAGATATGAAAAAAAACCGTTTCATCGCTAACCGCATCGGATATCCTGTAATTATAAAAGCCTCCGGTGGAGGTGGTGGACGCGGCATGCGCGTGGTGCGCAGCGACAAAGATCTGGAAGCCTCGATTCGGGTGACTCGTTCAGAAGCAAAATCTGCGTTCAATAACGATGTGGTCTATATGGAAAAATACCTGGAGAACCCGCGACACATTGAGATTCAGGTACTGGCGGACAGTCAAGGAAACGCCATTTATCTGGCGGAGCGCGATTGCTCCATGCAGCGTCGCCATCAGAAAGTGTTAGAAGAAGCTCCGGCGCCCGGCATCACTGAAGAATTGCGCCACTACATCGGTGCCCGCTGCGTCAAAGCCTGCGTGGAAATTGGCTATCGTAGTGCTGGAACCTTTGAATTCTTATACGAAAACGGAGAATTCTTCTTTATCGAAATGAATACCCGTATCCAGGTAGAGCACCCTGTCACTGAAATGATTACCGGAGTGGATCTCATCAAGGAGCAATTACGTATCGCCGTCGGTCAGTCTCTGTCTATCAAGCAGGAAGACGTGAAGACGTCCGGTCACGCTGTTGAATGCCGTATCAATGCCGAGGATCCAACAACCTTTCTGCCGAGCTCAGGGAAAATTACCCGTTTCCATGTGCCAGGCGGTTTTGGAGTGCGCTGGGAATCACATATTTATGCCGGTTATTCAGTACCACCATTTTACGATTCCATGATCGGTAAGCTTATCTGTTTCGGTGAGACCCGTGAAATTGCCATCTCCCGTATGAAAAATGCTCTGACAGAGCTAATTATCGACGGCATCAAAACCAATATCGATTTACAACTGAAAATCATGAACGACGAATATTTCCAGTTAGGTGGCACCAATATCTATTATCTGGAGAACAAACTTGGCCTATAGGAAATCTAAAATTTCTAGGGCGTCTAGGTTCATACGTTTATGCAATGTACGAAAGAGATGATAAAGTGACGAATGGCATAGTTTATTGGTATCAATCACCCCATTCAATTGGCCAAAATTATGTACACAGACCATCACAATTCATGGTCATGCTCGTCTGCTTTGTATAGAGCAGACCCAAAAACCAATTTGGAGCACATTCAACGCGTATTTTAGAGTGTGCTTGAGAGCAGTTAGAGGCACTGTAGGTGTATGTGAAACCCTAATTAAAAAATTAAAAATAATAAGATCAATAAGATATGGTAATTCACCATTCTGGATCCGCCTGCTCGATGCTTGAAAACAGTTTACAGTGGCAAGGTGAGATTAAATAAGACAAGCTATGATGTCATGTTGCGGATTAACGGCAGTAAGTTAAATTAGAAAGCGCAAAACATCTATGCATCTATATGACCACATACGTCCAAGAAAAAATACGGTTCACACTGTGACGCTAATGGGTGCGGGGAGAAGTGCCTGCTGGCACAGAGATTAAAACCCTTGTTCAGCAATATCTAGGGCGAAATAGCTAATAATAATATCCGCGCCAGCACGCTTAATCGCACCCAGGGTTTCGCGTACGGTATGCCATTCATCAATGGCGCCGGCAGCAGCAGCGAATTTTATCATCGCATATTCACCGCTTACTTGATACGCCGCCAGTGGTAGATGGGTAGCTTCGCGAATATCACGAATAGTATCAAGAAAAGACCCAGCCGGCTTCACCATCAGCGCATCAGCACCCTCTTCTGCGTCTAGCAGAGACTCAAGAATCGCTTCATGACGATTCATCGGATTCATCTGATAAGTTTTTCGGTTACCCTTCAGGGTCGTTCCACCAGCTTCCCGGAACGGACCATAAAACGCCGAGGCAAACTTAGTGGAGTAAGCCATTATCGCAGTGTCTTGGAAGCCAGCGCCGTCAAGCGCAGTGCGGATAGCTTGCACTTGGCCATCCATCGCTGCCGACGGGGCGATGAAATCCGCACCACTGTGCGCCGCCACCACCGCCTGGCGCCCTAAATTCACCAGTGTGGCGTCATTATCGATGATGTGATCATGCACGACACCACAATGGCCGTGGGTGGTATATTCGCAAAAACAAGTATCTGACATCACAATCATATCTGGTACCGTGTCTTTACAAATGCGCGCCATCCGTGCCACCAAACCATTTTCATTCCAGGAATCGCTGCCTACCGCATCTAAATGGTGGGAAACGCCAAAAGTCATTATAGACTGAATACCCGCCTGGGCAAGGCGTTCAATTTCAAAGGGCAGTCGTGACTCCGGTATCCTGACCACCCCTGGCATAGCAGATACTGGAACATAATCACTGACGTCCTCCTCTACAAAAATCGGCAACACTAGATCGCTCAACTGAATTTCGATCTCCTGAAATAAAGTGCGCAGGGCATTGGTGCGACGCAAACGGCGCGGACGGGATGCGGGATATAAACTGGACATTTTCTCTCCTATTGATAGATGCGGGATATTTTTTATTGTAACACAATGGTGATAATCACATCTAAATTGACAGAGACAACGGTGCGTTGCTGTTAATTATTTACTGCATATTGCAGGAAGAGACTGATACGGTGCTTACCCTGTGTGAGCAAAGGGTGTGATGTCGGATTGAACATAAACATCCAGCCGAGTGCTAAACCTTGTTATTGTGTCAACAAATATGGTATAAAGGGCAGATATTAAGCTAGCGTGTACACGCTAGCAGGATAGAAATGTTGTATCACTATAAGTATGGTATGACGTCAGTATAGTTCGCTGCCCGCAGTGCTTTATGCCGCCTGCTTGCCACCCACTAAATCTGCATGGCAGGTATCACGAAGTAAATGTCACGATCTTGTGTTTGTTCATCACCGCAGTGTGGATATCGGAAATGAAGTTGATAAGCGGTGGAAGACTATGATTTCCAAGGAAAGTGCTGTAGGAATCATGCTAAGTCCTTACCATCTTAAGCATTACCTCTCAGAATATTCATCTAAAACCTCTTCTACGTCAAGTCAGGCCTAAATTAAATAGGCAAATCTGTTGTTAGATAAGCATAGTAACCCATTCATCGAAGTCCTAGACTATTCATTTCTGGCACCACTAGTATCTGAAAATTTTTCTAGCATTTAACCAGATTCTATTTTGAGGGCATAATCATCACTATAACTATCAACTACCATGTCACTTCAGCAATAGCACCGTCAATGCTATAAAATGTAGAAAATTATCTTCTCCTATGATAGCGCTCACAGAGCGAGACGTATAATCTAGTTGTTTATTTTTTTTATTATCCTTAATATACTAGCCGACCCACTGGTAAAGTGGAGTAGAGATTTTACTCTGGCGCATGTCTCTCAGCATTGAATAACTATCAATACGGTCTCGAATGTTTACAAAGCCGCTATCAGAAACCTGAATTTTTACTATTTTTCGTATTATGTCAGCAATTTTATTTCCTACCCAAGAATTTCTATGATTATTAGCCTGATTGCCGCTATGACTGCAGATCGTGTAATTGGAATAAAAAACACTATGCCTTGTTATCTTTCTTCTGACCTAGCCTGGTTTAGGCGTAACACGCTCAACAAGCCGGTCATTATGGGGCGCAGAACGTTTGATTCAATTGGTAATCCGCTACTGGGTAGACAGAATATTGTGCTGAGTCAGCATTCTGGTGATAACGAGAACGTAACCTGGGTGACAACGCCAGCGCAAGCGTTGGCTGCAGCTGGAGATGTAAAGGAAGTAATGGTGATAGGTGGCGGCAAAGTTTATGAAACCTTTTTACCTCAGGCTGGACGGTTATATCTTACCCATGTTAATATTGAAGTGGATGGTGATACCTGGTTCCCAGATTACAAGCCGTACGGATGGCATTCTATTTTTAGAGAATTTCATGACGCCGACACAGAAAATATCTATAGCTACTGCTTTGAAATTCTTGAACATATTGACTGTGATATTACCTCCCCTTGCCACCTTCCACCCTAAACCTGCAGGGCAAGTGACGATGTTTTTGACCTCCAGTTTCACTCTGGATGTTGGAAGGCACTCGGGTAAATTTTTTATTTTCCCAGCACAATGAGGTCAGTTCGCCTCCCCAGCAGCATCCAGTATCCAAACCGTAGATATTCGCTGGCGTTCCTTGACCCATAAGGGAAGCCCAGTGGCCGAAGGCGATACTGTAGCACTCAGATGCTGGTCTTGGCAGTGTGAACCAAGGTTGCAGCAGTGCTGGCGCTTTTCCCGGAGTATTCTTGCAAGTCATCTCCAACTGGCCATTAGGAAAACAGTAACGCATGCGGGTAAAAACGTTGGTGCTGAACCGAAGACGTGCTAGTCCACTCAGTTCCTGACTCCAGTTGTTTGGAATATCCCCGTACATAGCGTCGAGAAATAGAGGGTAACTGCCGCTGCTTAGCACTGCTTCGATGTCATGAGCACACTGACGGGCCGTATTGATATCCCACTGCGGTGTAATCCCAGCATGCGCCATCACCAACTTTTTCTCTTCATCCACCTGCAGTACAGGCTGGTGGCGCAACCAGTTGATTAATTTGTCAGCGTCTGGTGCTTCCAGTATTGGCGTAATGCGATCCTTCGGCTTATTGCGGCCGATACCGGCGTAGACCGCCAGTAAATGCAAATCATGATTGCCCAGCACCATCCGCACGTTATCGCTTAGATCACAGACTAGGCGTAGCACTTCTAGTGAATTTGGCCCCCGTGCGACCAGATCGCCTGTCAGCCACAGAGTATCCACCGCCGGGTTGAAATGAACCTGCGCCAATATGACTTTCAGCTCATTATAGCAGCCGTGAATATCACCGATTAAGTAAGTCGACATAATTTACAGACATAGAGAGAATGAATCATTCAGGCACTCCTGTTAGCCTTTAGAGGCGGGACGTTCCGCCAGAACATTAGCCAAACGGCAATACTGCTCGACACTTATATTTTCCGCACGTAGCGTTGCGTCGATACCTTGTTCCTTTAGCTGTTCTGTGCTGAACAGATTCCCTAAACTATTGATCAGCATTTTACGGCGTTGATTGAACGCCAGGTTGGTGAGGGTGGCTAACTTATTCAGATCGCGTACCGGGAATGGCAAAGTGTCATAAGGCACCAGACGAATCGTTGCTGAGTCGACTTTAGGTGCGGGCTTGAAAGATGCTGGAGGTACTTCCAGTACCGGGATAATCTGACAGTGATATTGGGCCATCACACTCAGCCGGCCGTAAGTCTTATTGCCTGGCTTTGCCACTAGTCGGTTGGCTACTTCTTTTTGCAGCATAAAGTACATATCATAAATAGCATGAGTATAGTTGAGAATGTGGAACACAAACGGTGTGGAAATATTGTAAGGTAAATTGCCAAATACCCGCAATAGCTGGCCCTGTTCGGCACACAACGCGGCAAAGTCGACCGTCATAACATCCTGCTGGACAATATTTAGTTTTGATTGTAAAAAAGGATGTGTGCCCAAACGAGCGACCAGATCGCGGTCAAGCTCGATAACAGTCATGCTGTTGACACGATTTGCTATTGGTTCAGTTAGGGCGCCAAGACCAGAGCCAATTTCTACCATGGCTTGGCCGGGTTGCGGATGAATGGCGGTAACGATAGATTCAATAATATAGCTATCGTGCAAAAAATTCTGGCTGAAACGCTTACGTGCAAAATGCCCCTGATAAATGTGGTTATGCATTACGATTTTTTATCATGTCTATGGTGAGGTTAAGTGCTGCTTTAATACTGCCATTCTCAACTTCTCCCGACCCGGCCAGCTCCAGGGCGGTGCCATGATCGACGGATGTGCGAATGAAGGGAAGCCCAAGAGTAATATTGACTGCCCGGCCAAATCCCTGGTATTTAAGTACTGGTAGACCTTGATCGTGATACATCGTCAGCACTGTATCCGCATGTTGTAAATATTTCGGCTGAAACAAGGTATCAGCAGGCAACGGACCGATTAAATTATAGCCTTTATCTCGCAGTACATCCAAAGCGGGTGTGATCACTTCGATCTCTTCCCGACCAACATGACCGCCTTCGCCAGCATGGGGATTCAGACCACAAACATAGATACACGGCCGCGCGATACCGAATTGCTGACGCAGATCATGAGCCAAAATGGTAATCACTTCATGCAGAGACTGGCAAGTGATAGCACCTGGAACTGCTAACAACGGTAAATGCGTTGTCGCCAGCGCTACCCGCAGTGACTCGGTGATCAACATCATCACTACCCGTTTACAGTCGCTGCGCCGTGCGAAAAATTCTGTGTGGCCGCTGAACGGCAGGCCACCGTCGTTGATAATACCTTTATGCACCGGACCGGTAAGTAACGCCGCGAATTCACCACTGAGACAGCCATCGCAGGCGCGTGCTAAAGTGGCCACCACATAATTGCTGTTGGCAACGTTGAGCTCTCCGGCCACTACCGGAGCTGGCGCGGTGATCGCCAGCACCGACAGCTCGCCGGCTGGCCGCAGCGTAACTGGTTGGTCAGGTTGATAAGCATGCAACCGCAACGGTAGGTGTAACAGTTTTGCGCGTGCCATTAGCAGATCGGGATCAGCGCAGATCACCAGCTCCATCGGATAAGTCTGCTGGGCCAGTGTGGCGACAAGATCAGGACCTATTCCAGCGGGCTCTCCAGGGGTGATTATAATACGGTAATTATTACTCATCAATTGTCGAAAATTTTAACATAGGCTAACATGCGCTGTTCCTGCATCCAGGTTTGCGCCTCTTCAGCAAATTTACGGTTGAACAGCAGACGATAAGCGTGCTCTTTCTGCACGCTGTCGGTGCGGTCTATCTTACGGATATTGATAAGCTGGATCAGATGCCAGCCGAAGGAAGAGTGAACTGGCACGCTGATTTCCCCTATCTGTAGGTGCATCAGAGTATCACGGAATGCCGGGTCAAACTTATCAGAAGATCTCCAGCCAAGATCTCCACCTTGATTCGCTGAACTTGAATCTTCAGATAGCTGCTTAGCGGCGTCACTGAAGCTGATTCGGCCACTCTTAATCTGCTGAGCAATGCTCTCAAGTTTAGTGTAGGCTTGCTGATCGGTCATTGTCATCGATGTGCGTAAAAAAATATGACGTGTGTGCACTTCGGTAACCGTTATTTTCTGATCGTCGCCTCGGATGTCGTTCACTTTGAGAATGTGGAACCCAACGCCAGAACGAATCGGACCGACGATACTACCTTTCTGAGAATCCTGCAAATGTTCCGCGAACAGCGATGGCAACTCTTCCAGCTTACCCCACCCTATCTGATCGCCTACCAGCGCCTGGGAGTCGGTAGGGCAAGTAATCGCCAACTTGTCAAAGTCTGAGCCGTTCTTACTCTGCTCGACTAGAGAATGGGCCAGCGCTTCTGCTTTGTCCACCTGATTCTGCGACGGATTTTCCGGCAGCAGAATCAAAATATGGCTGAGATTAAATTCGGCGCCGTTGTCGGTTTGCACGGCGATCTGTTTTGCCAGCGAATCCACTTCCTGCGGCAGGATAGTGATGCGATGGCGGACTTCACCGTTGTGCACTTTGGCAGTCAACATCTCTTTACGGATCTGAGCGCGATAGGTGCTATAATCCCTGCCGTCATAGGTCAGGCGACGGCGCAATTGATCGAGAGTCATATGATTCTGGGCGGCAATATTTCTGATGGCTTCCTCTAGTTGCTCGTCACTGATAGTGATGTTGGCGCGCGCAGCTAGCTGTAGAATAATATTATCCATAATGAGCCGATCGAGAATCTGACGTCGCAGCGTCTCGTCATCTGGCAGTTGTTGATGCGCTTCTTTGGCGCCGCTTTTCACCATGTTCAACATGTTGTTCACATCGCTTTCCAAGACGATATTGTTATCCACCACGGCAACAATTTTGTCCACAACTTCTGATCCAGAGAGCGCACTATTGGTGCTCAGGGCGAGGGTAAATACTACCCAGTTTTTCATAATTTTTCCATGTTTGTACATACGCAGTTAAGTTAACTTTTTTCTAAAACTATAACATTAAAGTATACTGTGGTAAGGAAAAATGCCAGAAAGGAGCATTTTGTTTGTTCCCAAACCATAATTGTTGATCAAACCGCGCAGTTCAATATTAAACGACATTTTGTTGTCGTACTTACTGGAGCTGCCTGAACTGTTCCAACTGATAATCTTTCGCTCGAAGCCCGCATTGATAGCCCAGCAGCAAGTATTGTATTGCAGGCCGACAAGTTGGTTCACTGGCTGCTTGCCCTTGGCATCGTAATAATATTTGCCGACCAACGACCAGAGGTCAACCAGCGGCCAACTGCCGATGATACCCACTTGTGAAATGCCCTGTTGATGGCTAGAATTAGTACTGTCTGACAGTATCTGCTGAATATATTGCGGATTGGCATAACGGTAGTTCAACTGCAGGACACGATCCTCGTCACATCGATATTCTAACACAACATCACCCAACGCGACGCTGTTCAAGCGAACATCATACTGCAAGCTGCTGCGGATACCCCACTGATTGTTAATACGCCAATAACTATCTCCAGTCCATACTACGCTGCCAGTATTATCATATTTATCCCAGGTACCGGTAATATCACCGGTACGAGGCCATGAGAAATAGTAGATTTGACCCATGGATACATTAAACCGTTCCACGCTCTGATCATCATAAATTCGAGTGACCACACCTCCTGCTAATTGATCAGCGGATAAAATGCGGTCCAGGCCACTATAGAAGTGATCTCGGAATAGCCCAGAGTAGTCAGTTTGCAGTATGGTGGAATCATAGACACCGATATTGTTTTGGTTGCAGTAGGGGACATATAAATACTGTAGTTGCGGCTCCAGGGTTTGTGTATATCCCTGAGAGTAATCTATTTTGCGTTCAAATATCATTTTACCCTCAGTTTTGAACTGCGGTAGTATACGGTTTACCAAACCCTCAAGATGACGACCAGTACTGATGTTTTTATTATAATAGCCGATATTTTTCTGCTGATAATGAGTGGTCATCAATTTGGCTTCGGCATTCAGTCTGCCCCAGTGGTTAGCTAATGGTAGACTGACCATCGGTTCGATATGCAGTCTGGTGGCTTTAGGGTAATCTTTGTTAAAGTTGGTGAATTGCGCAGCCTGGCTAAACATTTTGAAATTGAACGGACCGACATCGTTTTTATAGTAGATCAGATCGAGCTGGGGGGTGGAGCGATAAGTATAGCTTCTGGTATCGAACACTTGGAATTGCTTGTAAGACAAGCTAGTATCCCAATTTTCATCGGTGTAGCCAAAGCTGAATTTTTGCGTGGTGTAGCCGTCGGTGGTGCTGCCGTATTTTGAATATAAATCATCAAAATAGCTGGAGTCGCTGACTTTAGCGTAATTGATATTGAAACGCCACATTTCCATCACCCCGCTGTGGCGCCAACAGAACAGCCAGCGATCATCTCTGTCGTTGCCGTGATTACAGTTGTAGTTCCGGTCGTTTGGCAACCAGTCTAACTCTACCAGCCCTTTGTCAAGCGTAGTTAAGTAGCGGAACTCAGTCTGGATCTGCATGCCGCGCTTACTCATGTAGTTCGGTGTGATGGTGGTATCATATTTAGGAGTCAGGTTTAAGCAGTAGGGTGCACTGAATTCAAAACCACTGCTGTTGCCGTATATTGCGTTAGGGGTTAGAAATCCAGAGCGACGCTTATCGCCCACGGACATTTGTAGATAGGGGCTATAGAAGATCGGAACTTTGCCGATTTTGAAGCGCGCGTTCCGAATCTTGACTACCTGCTCCTGGTGATCATGGGTCACCTCTGAACCAGCTACACTCCAGCTATCGTCGCCTGGAAGACAGGTGGTGAAACTCCCATTTTCCAGAACCGTACAGCAGTTATTGTCGTGCTGCTTCAATGCATCAGCATTTCCACGGCCTTGCCGTCCTATCATTTGGTAATTTCCTTGATAAATATAGATGTCTTTAGTATTAAGATTTGACCAGGCCTTGAGACCTGTAAGTTTAATCTCATTGCTGGTATAGGTAACATTGCCTATGGCGGTGATAATGCGTACTAGTTCATCGTTTTTTTTCTGTCTTTGATGAAGCGTCACTTGATCGGCACTTAGCATACTATTGCCCTGCTCGATGTCCACATTTCCAGAAAATAATGTCACCTGTTCATGATAATTTGCCTGGGCCTTATCGGACCGAATGTAGACCGGCAGAGAATTGGGATTGTCATTAACCAAAGGTTTGATATACGTTGGCACGCCCAGTAAGCATTGCTTTGCTAAATCGGCTAGTGCGTGCTGACTATAGAGTGCAGACCAGATTAGATTGGCTAGTAGTGAGGAGAAACGTTTTTTCATTTGAAAGCATTAAGTATAAGGTGAATTTTTCAGAGACTATACTACCTATTAGTGTTGTGTCAGTGTGAAAGGCCGCTGTTACGTCGCGTATCGTTGGGCCTCGTGTTATAAGTATAATAAAGTAAATTTTTACTAAAGTATAAAATGATTGAGGGGCATATGCGTTTATTGAAGAAAACTCTCGGGAGTTATTGTAGCGATTTGCTCAGCAGCAGATTTTTGGACATGGCGTGCTGATAGGATGTTAGGGTGGATAAGACACGAGGTTGACCAGATCTGGTTATTTTCCAATGATGGCGCAAGCATGCCGCTGGAAAAATGCTTATATAAGCACGGTATATCTCCCAGCACATCGTAACAGTTTGATACCAGTAGATCAATGCCGATAATATCGAATAAATTGAGACTGATGGTCGTTGTTCTAATGTTGTTGTCATTGCCGTTAGAGTGTTATTTGAGCAAATAATTTCCATTGTAACATGGTACTCTAATCATTCAGCATGATATCTGATTTGTATTCATAGGCTACCTGGTAAGTGAATTTTATTTTTTGACAACACTTGTACTACATCTCCTGATGTAGGCAGGGTATTATTTTCTCTATATTTTATTCATGTAATATTAGTTACGTTCCTTCATTTCTGTCTAAAAATCACTGACCAAATCTAGGGAGTGTTACAGTGCCCCTTAGTGTTGGTGTTCTCTAATTGTGCGTCCCGGTATACGAAAGTAATTATTTTATTTTTCTTCTTGCTGCACCTAAAGCACGCAATGTTTACACATTCTAACACCATTCGTGATTTAATTAGCTGATCTGAGCCTAGATTGTTCTCAAGCTGGTAATTTAGGACTCTGTATCCGCCTGCGTCAGCTGTTGTAAACACAGGCGAGCCGGTGGAGAATCCGTAATAAATATTTCAGGTGAATCCAAAAGCACTGATTTCGGTCAATCTAGTCTCCAGACCGGCTAATTGATATCCAAAGCCTTATGAACTTGACCACTATTGCCAATTATGATGGTGGTATTGGGGCTTTACCCCACACTGTTTTCGGTGAAATGTTCGCCAGATCGTCCTAGGAACTGGTTCTAGTGGAAACCCCATCAGGTATTGATGGCAAACTGATGTCTCACACGACCCAAGACGAAAAGCTGCGCTGCATCTGTGCAGCTTTATCGCCTGGCACGTATTTAGCTGGCTCATATCGCGGAGTTGCTGGCCGATTGATTGTTCTAGTCTGATTGGTTTTTTCTGGTGAAATCAAAATCGAGTAATGTCGAAATATTGCACTACCATCTGAGCCGATCTACAGCAAGAATTGCGTGTAAGCACAGTGAAAGAAGTTGATGATAGATCAAAAAGATCTGTTAACCTTGTAGCGTAGCATTTCCTAATAACCTTTAACTGTGAACAGAAATATTCCATGTACAACTATATCCCTAACCAAGAAATCGACTGGTTGCTGACCGTTGGTATTCTGGTGTTGAATCTGGAATCAAAAAGGGATAATCAAGCGCTGCGAGATCTTCAATGAGATGGGTATCAAGTTTTATATGAATACCGCAATCAGTAAAATGAATATGCGTTGAACGTTTACGCTATTCTGCCGTCTCTTAAATATTGCTAATACCCGTGAATTGATGGGTATGGGTACATTCCCATAGTGCACTTTACATGAATATGAACGGCAAACACGTGGTGGCTAAGGGCAGAGATATGGCCATAGAGCTATGTTTGCACCTTATCGCCAAGGTAACCCCGCCAGGTTATCTATGCGTATTATCTGCACCGTGACCACACGACAAATTAAGAGAACATACTAGGTTCGCACTGGAAAGTGAAAAGCTCGCGTTAAAAAAGGTTGAGTTAACGTCAATCTGCAGCCGGTAATGAAGTGGACGTCGGAGATTTTAATGCCGACGAGATGGTCACCTCCTTTGGTTTTTGTTCGCATCAGATGAACTGACTGGTGAATTACAGTGCTGAGCTGACAAGTCACGACCCATATATGTGCCGGACACGGGATGCGGCTCTGACCTAGCAGTGACCACTATTGCAGCGATAAAGCTGCAGAAAACATCATGGGATGATTTTGGAAGGTAGCGCGCTTGAAAAACTATCTCCTCGGGATAGTTTAGCTTTTTGAACGTTAAGTGAATAATTGTACTGATGGTTATTCAATTACAGAGCTGAATACCGGCACCACCGAGAAAGAGCAGAAGCAGCAGAGATCTTCTTGCTGTACAAGATACCTGTCTGGTGAGAACAACCTCATTGTAAGGAGATCTGTATCATTAAGAACCGGGTGTTACGAATCTGTTTAATGCTGCTATCATTAGCAGCGGTTAGCAACATACTGGTTAATTTTTTCTCAACTGGCTTCTGGTGCCCAGTCGGGCAGTTCAAGGTTACATCACTCAGCTGAATGGCACATTCAATAACAATACGCTATAGAGTGATTATGGTAATAATTTTTATCTATTCATTCACATTAAAAGTAATTAAAAATTGTCTAGCGCTATTAAGGAAAATATAAGTAAAGTTGATAAGATTAAAGTATCTTATAATTTATAGTATCCTAATATTTACTTAAAAATTAGTTATTTATTTTCAATATCAGGACATATATTATTCACATTCAAGGTAATTATGAAATTGCATGTCTTTCAGATTTAGCCTGTGTACTAATGCAATAGCAAGTGAGAACACAGTTTTCATAGGTTATGCGTAAGGATAACCTAATTAAAGTGTAGCAAGCAAAGCTAACGGTGTTAAGTTAAAATATCGCTATGAGCAGGATAATGGACCAGCTACTGGAGTTAATCTCCTCGTTCGCTTCTATCAAAAAAGCCGTACGTAAAGCGGTGACTACTATGTCAGTACCATGATTTTACTACCGGTCTAACGTGGCGTATCAATAGTTAGGCAAACTTTGTACAGCATGGTTAATGGGGGGACTACATAGCAAATCCATTTCCAGTACGCAGGATGGTTCTCACCGCAGCAGCTCTAGTGAGGTGGGTGTTATCTACGGCGTCGAGCTGCAGTTCATCCCAATGGAAAGTCGCTATCGACTTTTTCTACGAACAGAGCCACAACTGCTCCAGTGAGATTACTAGTGTAAATACCTATTTTATAGGCGGTAAATGAGCTTGTGCCCACTCTGGAGAGGGGTGGAGTTTATTGCCAAGCAGGGCAATTGGGAGTCCAGTGTATACTGAATAACTATACTGTGAGGGTTGATGCATCCATCAGTCAATTATTTCTGGTGTATGGTGGATTTACTTACTAGTCAAACTGATCGAGTGTGGCGCTTTGTCTACCATATAGAATTCTCTGTTACGCTTGACGTTTGATTTTGCGCTTAATACTTAATTGATGATAATATTCATGAATAGTCGTGCTAGCCGATTGTATCTGCACTGTCATAATTATGGTTTTATTGCTGTTGCCCTGAATGCTGACGTTCACAGACATCAGCGCCTTCTAAGGCCTTTTGGCATTGGGATTCGTTAGAACATGCCTCATCTAATATTGACAGGCAAAGCCATCATCAGTGCTGGTTCGTTAGAGCTGAGCTATTCTAGTTTGGGAAGTTAATTGTGTACTTCAAGATAGCGTGAACCGTTCGGTTCAACCGTCGTTTTAATTGACTCACTGATAAACTGCACTCAGGTGCTGATCAGCACGTGATCAAATAGAAGATCAACATACAGTACATACATCGCCATCGAATTTTCCGGTCCAAATGAAAATTTTCGGCAAGTTTTCGCCTTATGCGACATATTCTGCATGCATAGCTTTGATTTACGTACAAGTGTAGCCTTACTTACGTTATCGAACATTACCCAATTATTAGATGGCGTGTCTTGATCAATTCGCCAAACCGATAGGGCACGATAACCGTCTTAATGCCTTTTGGGTAGTAATACGGAGGACGCACCTCGGCACTATTGATCACAATACCCTTGTGCGACGTATCCGGCAAAATTAACTGCTGAAGAATGACAATTCCAGTACCTGGAGCAGGCAATATAAATATCCACGTCTAGGTTGGCTACTAGCATAAAATATTCAAGTGGAGGTTTGCCACCTTCAGGAACGGTGATTTGCAAATCTTTATCAGACAGCTTTTTCCTTCGGACAGTGGGATAGACAACGGCAAAGGTGGTAGAAAGATCAACTTTTAATGCTAAAAGTGCTACCACATGGGGCATTTTAAGATCGATTACACTATCTTAATGAATTTGTTTTTATTACAATATAAATGATTTCTTAGACTTTTTAGCCATTTTATCCGCGGCTTTCCATTTAGCGTCGGTTCTTTGAGGCTATCCGACGCGAACGTACCAACACCCCCCTAACCCACCACTGGCATGGGCAAGTAGACATTTGCGTAGTTGCGTCCTTGGTCTGGCCTTCTATATTCCAATGCGGCAGTGAGCAATAGCATGACATGCCGTAACTTGTTGAGAATATAAAATGGACATCTTTAAGGAACTGCTGCATTCCCTTTGGCAACAAGATTTTGAAACACTTTCTAACCAAAGTTTGGTTGGGACTATTTATTTCTTGATGTTTATCATCCTCTTTTTGGAAAATGGTTTATTGCCTGCTGCCTTTTTGCCTGGTGACAGTTTACTGATATTATTGGGCGTATTGATTGCTAAAGGCACGCTGAACTTTCCTCTTGCGCTGTTACTACTGACCGTCGCCGCTAGTCTCGGCAGTTGGATAAGTTATCTACAGGGGAAATGGTTAGAAAATAATCAGACAGTGAAAAGCTGGCTAGCGTACCTGCCGGCGCATTATCATCAAAGAGCGCGCCGGATGTTTCATCGTCACGGACTTTCAGCTTTGTTGATTGGCCGGTTCATTGCTTTCGTGCGTACTCTGTTACCTACTATCGCCGGCTTATCCGGCCTGGGTAATTCGCGTTTCCATTTTTTCAATTGGATTAGCGCTTTTCTGTGGGTTTTTATTTTAACACTAGTAGGATTCGTACTTAGTAAAACACCTATCTTCCAGCGTTATGAAGAGGAACTGATGCTATGTCTGCTGCTGCTGCCACTGGTGCTTCTGACTATTGGACTCATGAGTTCGCTGGTAGTAATTTGGCGCCGCAGACAACTTAACAATCCGGATAAAGAATAATGTGATGTCCCAGGCTGGCCTAGTTGTCTCTGTCTCTTGTGAAAAGCCCTCACGTTGGAATTTGAAAGATTGTCGTCTTGCCAGGTACTATGTTACGTTCTTAAAATAAGAAGATTCAGCCTATCGCTACGGTCAATCGTATCCTTCAATACCAGTAACGCTTCCAGATGTTGAAGCTCGGCCTGTGGTCATTATATCTTCATTATTGAAAATTTTAAGCATTCAGATAACTAATAATCCACCATTTAGCTACAACCAGACCTTACAAAAACAGATTATATCATAATTTTGTAGTTATAGACTGACTTCACTTGGATTGCAAGCACGCTATATCTTTTTTATCTGATTGCATTATGTCTCACTAAGTGCTCTGAATCAGGAGGTACTGACGTGAGATGCTTCCTTTCAGTGTTGTGTCTAAATCTCGCTATTTCCGCGTCGTCTCAGGAAATAGCAAACGTTGATGTCATGGTAACAATTATGCTAGCACACAAGGCTGAAACGAAAATAAAGCAAGTAGTGAAGTTGACCGTTAAGCCGGGTTCTGTCGTGGACAGTCATTCATCTAGGCTAGCGCTCACGCGCTGGCTCAAGCAGCCTACCCAGGTTCAGTACGGGCCATACCTTATGAAAACCTCTATTTGGCCTTGCTCCAGGTGGAGTTTACCATGCCGCGCACTGTTACCAGACGCACGGTGCGCTCTTACCGCACCCTTTCACCCTTACCTGATCCCAGATGTATTGGGACCATTGGCGGTTTGCTTTCTGTTGCACTTGTCGTGAGTTTACACCCCCCAGGTGTTACCTGGCACCCTGCCCTATGGAGCCCGGACTTTCCTCCCTCGCCTGTTTCCTTCACAAATGGATAACAGCGAAACGGCGACAGCGACTGTCTGGTCAACTCCGGAGGTAGTGTAATCACTTTCCTAATGTTTGTCATCTGCGATGATCTCGTTTAAGCAGTTCCGTTCTGCCACTTTAATGGTTTTTGCCGCTGATCTAAGGCGTAACGATATAGCGCGTTCTTTTTCACACCATGGATCACTGCCGCCAGCGCCATAGCTTTGTTCATCGGCAATTCAACTGTCAAAAACGACAATGTACGCAGTGCTGCCGGCAGCAACATATCAATCTCTTCCTGATGCCCTTTGACGATCAGTACTATTTCTCCGCGCCGGCGCATCTTATTTCCCTGCACCCAGGCTAGCAATTCTCCAACTGGCGCCCCGTAAATCGTTTCTTTGATTTTAGTTAACTCTCGTGCTAGCACCACATAGCGCTGATATCCCCAGGCGGTCACCATATCTTCTAGACTTTCCAGCAAGCGATGAGTTGCTTCGTAGAAAATCAGTGTGCGGGACTTGTGCGCCAACGCCTCCAGGCGATCAAGGCGTGCCTTGCGTTTTGTTGGTAGAAAACCTTCATAGTAGAAACGATCCGAAGGTAGCCCGGCTGCGGACAACGCAGTAATGGCCGCGCAGGGACCAGGCAAAGGCACCACACGGATACCGGCCCCACGGCAACGGCGCACTAGATGGTATCCTGGGTCATTGATAAGCGGTGTGCCAGAATCGGACACCAGCGCTATACTTTGTCCGTCCCGCATCTTTGCCAATAAGACGTCTGCCTTTTGTTGTTCGTTATGATCGTGTAACGCGAACAAACGCGCATTTATGGCAAAATATTGCAACAATAAACTGGTACGACGGGTATCTTCTGCAGCAATAAGGTCAACACCCCGCAGGACAGATAGTGCCCGTCGAGTGATGTCCTCTAGGTTACCAATGGGGGTTGGTACTACATAAAGCGTTGATGCAGAAATACCTGCTTGTTGGTATTGAGTCATTGTTTCATCCATAATTGCTAATTTAGTTCAAGCATCTTGAAAAATATCATTGATGGGCTGTTTGTTTCCCGTTGTGCTGACTTCATTGATACTAACAAGTAGTATATGCTTCTCATGATCCAAAAAGCCAGTTCGGCTGCACACAATTTCAGACTAGCTCCAACTATATTATCTACACAGCAAACACAAAAAACTTAAGACAGAATATCAGTTACTTATTGTACCTAATTGAACAAGAATGGCATCGCGTCCTGCAAAGCGCACAAGGACACAATGCTAGTATCACGCCACTGAAAGCACGACAATTTCCATTAAACACTGTTGTTTGCTGTGAGTACAGTGCAAGGTCTCTGGCTGGCGCAGCGCCAGTTTCGATATACTCCCTTATTAATCTAATTACCGGAAGCCTGGTGAGATGGCTGCAAGACACCTTTGGTACATTGTAATGCTCTTTTTCATTAATTTATTGACTGATCAGGTTGTTAAACGTGCTGGAAAGAATAAAAGACTGTTTCACAGAAAGTATTCAAACCCAGATTGAGGCAGCAGAAACTTTGCCTAATGCCATTGCCTACGTTGCCACAGTGTTGATGCAAACGCTGCTTAATGGCAATAAAATCTTATGCTGTGGCAATGGTCCCTCCGCCGCTACTGTGCAACATTTTGTCGCCAACATGCTAAATCATTTTGAAACTGAGCGTCCCAGCCTGTCAGCAATGGCGCTAAATGCCGACAACGTGGTTTGACCTCTATTACCAATAATCCTGCACGAAGAAATTTATGCCAAACAGGTACGCACCCTCGGTCAGACCGGCGACATTTTGCTAGTAATTTCCACTCGAGGAAACAGTGGTGATATAGTGAAAGCCGTCAAGATAGTTTTCACTCGTAACATGACGACCGTCGTCCTAACGGACTATGACGGCGGAAAGCTAGCTGGTCTCCTTTGATAATCAATAGGACGTTGAAATCCGCATCCCATCGCAGTGCGCGAATCCAGGAGATGCATATGCTTACTGTGAGCTGCTTATGCGATTTGATAAATAATGCTTTGTTTCCCCATCAAGACGATTAAGGAGCGTCGATGAAGGTCCATACGCTATTACTATTGCTGTGTACTGTTGTCTTAATGTTGCAAGGATGCGTTGGCGCGGTTGTAGTTGGTGCCGCCGCGGTTGCTACTAAAACCGCTACCGATCCCCGTACCATTGGCACGCAAGTCGATGACAGTACCCTTGAAGCACGGGTCGCTAATGCTTTGTCAAAGGATGAGCAATTGAAGAAAAAAGCGCGCGTGGTGAACAGTACTTATCAAGGCAAAGTATTGCTGATCGGTCAGGCACCGACCAATGAACTTGCCAAACGGGCAAAACAGATTGCGATGGGCGTCAACGGTACAACCGAGGTCTATAACGAAATTCGCCAAGGACAACCGGTGTCACTGGGACGTACCTCAATGGATACCTGGATCACCACTAAGATCCGCTCTCAGCTGCTGGCTAGCGATGCGGTGAAATCCTCCAATGTGAAGGTCACCACGGAGAATGGCGAAGTCTTCCTGTTAGGTTTTGTGACCAACAATGAAGGCAAAGCCGTGGCAGAAATTTCAAGTAAAGTAAGCGGCGTGAAACACGTCACCACTGCTTTCACCTACTCGCAGTAATCTGTGGAATAGCTGGTCAACTTGCTCCAGATCAGGTAACAGTTCATCTAGCACATCTGGAGTAGAAATCTACTGCTGACTCTGTCTGATGGACAGAGTCGCTCTCATAAACCTTCTGGCAAATCAGTCAATCAGGCTCTATTTAATTACTTTAAAGTCAGTATACGGGATTAGAAAACTTACACCAGAGATATCCTGATCGATAGAACGTAGCGATGCTAGTGTTTCAACGGTGCAATCCATTGTATGGTAGTACGCTTTTCTTCTCATCGCCCAATACAGTTTTTAGAACATATAGCGAATAGCAGTCACCGTTGCTTTTCCAGTTATACTCGGTCCAAGTAAACGTTGCGCAACATGCCTCGTGAGTTAAGATGTATCATCTTCGGCTAACATTAGTCCAAATTGTCAAGAAGTATGGTAAACTGTAACTGAGTAATGGTGACCTACTGTCCCGGGTAGGCCAAGGAAAGTCACAGATATTTCACTAGGAGATACTGAATTATCGACAGGACATACAACTCTCTTAAGAGAAAATTGTCATTGACATCTTAATTCACGGGGGTACCAGCAGTGGTAGTTATATACAGCCTACATCTAATGCCTCCCACATAGACGGCTGGGTTTATGGGGGGGGAAGACGAATCTTCCAATCATTTTCCCTAGTGTCTAGTTGGGTACGCCAGTACTCGCGTGGGCGCGCCCTTACTCATGGTCAACCAACAGCGCCTCTAGTAAATCCAGATCACTCAATAATTTTATTAATGTCTCATTACTAATCTTCTGTTGTGCGCGTAAATGGTAATATTCGCCGCGCTCAGCCCGTAGAGCATTCAACCGCATGCGACGCTCTAAATTTTCAATAAGCATGGCGCTTTCTGCATCATCGTTACCGTCAATGCGGCGACGTAGATTTCCAATAACCCTGGCACTGACCTCGATGAGAATTTGACTATCAATATTTTCCTCCTGACTATTAGCCAGCCGTTCCTCCATCTTATGCAAGCTTTCAATAGCTACTTCTGCTGCCGCCGCACGCGCCATACGTTCTTCCTTTCGTTGCTGAGATTTATCAGAAACCTGAATACCACGCAGTAACAGCGGCAAAATAATCACGCCGCAAATTAGAGAAAATAGAATCACTCCGGTAGCAATAAACACCAATTGGTAGCGTACCGGGAATGCCGTACCATCGCTTAGCAATAACGGGATTGACAATACACCTGCTAGCGTAATGGCACCTCGTACACCGGCAAAAGATGCGATAAGAATTTCACGGATACTATATTCTCCGAATACCATCGGCCGCTTCGTCATAAAACGTAAACTGATGCGTTTCATCAGCCATAGCCAACCGAAACGCAGTATTATTAAGGCGGCATAGATGCATACGACATAGGCGAACAGAATCCAGGCATGGGTAGTAGGATCCTGCTGCGCCTGAATGATGGAAGTTTTCAGAATGTCCGGTAACTGTAGCCCCAACATAATAAATACCATGCCGTTGAACACGAACTCCAGCATCGTCCAGACACTATTACCACGCAGTCGCATCGCCAGTGACGCATTACTGATGATGCCCGACTGGCCGATGGTCATACCTGATGCGACTGCAGCTAGAATACCGGATACACCAATGTGTTCGGCAATCAGATAGGCTGCAAACGGCAGTAATAGCAACAGCACTGTTTGCGTAGCGTCGTCGTCACCGCTCCAGCGGGTAATAAGCCGCAGTGATTTACTGTAGCTCCAGGTCACCGTTACGCCAGCCAGCAGGCCTCCTGCCGCCACTTTCACGAACTCAAGCGAAGCACTACTTACCGAGAAAACCATGGTTCCCATCGCCACTGCAATGGCAAATTTCAATGACACCAAGCCGGAGGCATCGTTCATTAGCGCTTCTCCCTGCAGAATATCCATTAGTTTTTTTGGGATGCGACCTTCACCAACAATACCCGACAACGCCACCGCGTCGGTAGGTGATAACACTGCCGCTAGAGCCAGAGCTGCTACCAGTGGGATGTCAGGTACCATCCAGTAAATTAGATAGCCGATACCAACTACAGTAATAATCACCAGTACCAACGCAAGTGCCACAATCTCGCCACCATGGCGCAAGAATTCTCGAGTCGGGGTTTTCCAGCCGTCAGAGAATAATAGGGGTGGGATGAACAGCACTAGGAATAGTTCCGGGTTAAAATCAACATGCAGTCCGAACTTAGGCCAAGCAAGCAACGCACCGAGCGCGATTTGCATCAGGGGAAGCGGGATTTGAAACGGTAGGATGCGTGTCACCACCCCGGAAAGGGACACGATAAGAGTGAGGATAAGAATCGTAAAAAAGATTTCCATACTTTACTTGAAGCTCTAGCTTTATGTGGCAACGTAAAGAACGCGAGAAAGCCTCCCCGCAAACGTGAACTGTGATGATAGTAGACCATTTTCCTGGTAGTTAAAAAGCCGTTATCAACTATCGACACAAGAAAATAGAGTTTTTAACTAGTATGTGGCAGTACGAGGATCTAAAAAAGAAAAGCTCTTGTTTCGATTAGAAAGTCACAGTCGTCGAAAATTTCAGCGATCGTGAATCTCTCTGGGTTGAGTGCCCTTTTCTTGTAGAAGCCTAGTAATTTTCGTTATAAGCGCAGTACGTGACACCAAAGGCTCCCCTTGAACCTAGGATTTGGAGGTTTAGAAGTATAGTCGATGGTTCAATAGTTCATCGCTATTCTTTTCGATTAAAGAGTGATGATAATGTCATTAGGAAGTCGTTCAAGGGCGCGCTGGAAGTCTTTAAAGCAAGTTCTCACGCTGCCAGTTCAGTGGCAATTGATGTGGTAGTATGCCATATCAAATCACCAAAGAAAATATTCTTGTTATCGATCTATAATCAACGCGTCGTTACGCACTATACTTACGAAGCGAATCTGCTGATTCTGCACAAGCTTGTGGATAGACTCACACTATACTAAACGGCACATAATTTGCTTACTGCTTGGCTCAGCATGACTATGATCTTCACAAAAAGCACAGTTTGACAGCATTTCGATCGACTATGATACTTACCCGAACATTTTTGCTACAAGACTGGCCACTTGCTGTATCCGATTCGTGTCGCTCATCAGGTCATTACGCTGGAGAAGCTGACTGGGACATGGACCACGTGACGGTCTAAATGGTGTGACTGGCGGCAACGTAAAAGATCAGCGCAGCGACGGTGAATCAATGCTGAACTTCATCAAGCTGCCGATTGTAAATGGGATATTCAGCAATCTTTCAGTGTACAATGACTTAAAGTGAGCGAGTCGCCACTCCACCACACCAATCTTGACACTGCACGAACATTTGAGTTTATCTGAAGCAGCCGCTTCTCATAAATTAGAGATAGGATAGGGTATAAGGTTAGTAACTGATTATTTTTACGTGTCTATTGTTTACTGACACGTTACTTATTGCTATAGAAAAAATCTAATGCAGATTTATCCGATATCCGAAAAATTTTATTTTCTATTTTCTTCTTTGCCTAATTGATTTTAGGTCTGCGACCGGGGTGCTATTTATATTTTATTTATTAAATACTTATAAAACAAGTCTCTAAATCATACATAATATAGTAATGCAAGTATTGGTAACTGAACGGAGTTATGAAGTGAGACTGTGTAGGAAAAATATTAACACTCAGAAGCTGAGCCGTCATTGACAGCAGGCGGATGAACGCTAAATACTATCCATGTGGCACATTGCCAGCCATAGACGTGAAAGACCTATATTAAAAATGGATTTGTGGAAATAACACCCAGAAGCCTGTTTCAAACAGTCAGATTATGTTCAGGATGCACTTTATGTGGCATGACGGTCAATTAATCGAAGGCAGATGTTTAGAATGGAATGTCGTCATCAAAATCCATCGACGGTTCACTGTCAGAGGCCAGAATATTGTTCTGTACAGGCCGTGCTAGCAATGCGTTGCTGACGTGGGACTGAGGATTTCCTTGTAGTGGCTGCGGTTGGCTCCAGCCGCCTTGGCGGACACCCAGCATTTGCATAGTGCCTCCCACATTGACCACCACTTCGGTGGTGTAGCGATCTTGACCGCTCTGGTCTTGCCACTTGCGGGTTTGCAGAGCTCCCTCGATATACACTTGGGATCCTTTACGCAGGTATTCGCCCGCTACTTCAGCCAATTTGCCAAACAGCACTACGCGGTGCCACTCTGTTTTCTCCTTAGTTTCACCGGTCTGTTTGTCGCGCCAGCTCTCCGAAGTGGCCAGAGTGATGTTGGCTACTGCACCACCATTCGGCATATAACGGACTTCCGGATCTTGGCCTAGATTGCCGACTAAAATCACTTTATTAATACCTCTGCTAGCCATGTGAATCTCCTAACACAATTTCTTATTAAGTTTAATATTTTAAGTTTACTATTGCCAATGATTTTAAAAAACATGTTCAAAAATTTAAGGCTCTCACTTCAAACCTAGAGATGGGTAAGATTGAATCGTCGCTGACTGACCAGTTTTTAGTAGCAGGCAATTCTTAATTCCGGCGATGCGCATCCCAAGCGGCCTACCCGAGCTCTGAAATTAGTAGTAAGGCGTTATAATAACCTCAAGGGCGTCACTCTGACTTTGCCGGTGAGATTATTTACCTGCATTACTGGATTGCCAGTTTTGGTAAATTTACATCAATACAACGATACTCTTTTTTGGTAATGCAATGCCATCTCAATGGTGCCATCATGACCAAAAATAGCTTTCTTTCAATAATATACATGATCTGGAACATTTCGATAAGGTTTATTAATATCGACCAGAGTTCCATTGGCCATATATTACCCCAACCTTGCGACCTATGCTAATGAGTGAGCTATTTCCGAAGTTCCTGGATTCCACGCTCCTGGATTACATGCTAGGACGACGGTGTTATCAAGATCGCAATCACTCCGGATATTTATGTCCCGTGTGATTACTGCAAGAGTCATCGTTACAATCGTTAAACAGTGGAAGCAAAATATAAGGCAAGAATATCTATCAAGTGCTGGAGATGACCATCGAGGAAGCACGTAAATTTTACGCCACCATCCTGGCCCCTAGTACGTAAATTACAGATCCTGATGGGGGGGGTAAGACGCACACTCTATCTAGCGGTAAGCACAGCGCTTCAAACTGTCTCGAGCCGCCCATGACTTACATTTCGCAGATATTTAGCAGTTACTAGCGCTGCTACGCTGCATGATCAGGGTAATACCATCGTTGTGATAGTGAGCATAAGACGTGATTAAAACGGTCAACTGGAAGTCGACCTCGGTCTGGAGGGAGGTAATGGTGGTGGTCCCGATAGAGGGAGACAGCCTAGCCATCATTACGCCATTCGTGCAGGTCGGAACTTACCCGACAAGGAATTTCGCTACCTTAGGACCGTTATAGTTACGGCCGCCGTTTACCGGGGCTTCGATCAAGAGCTTTTCCT
>JAHCVB010000004.1 GCA_024648745.1 Sodalis sp. Psp | reverse complement strand
AGGTGGTCAGGTAGAGAATACCCAGGCGCTTGAGAGAACTCGGGTGAAGGAACTAGGCAAAATGGTGCCGTAACTTCGGGAGAAGGCACGCTGGCGCGTAAGTAGAGGGACAAATGCTCCCTGAAATGCTGGAACTAATCGAATCAGGACGATAAAACATAGCACATTAGTTAAGATGTGTGATTCAGATCAATGGCAGCATTCGTAGTTCCGGAGTGCCCTGTAGTACACATTAGCTGATAAACCAGTCGTTGGTAGATGTTGTTAAGATGATAATAAAAACAGGATAAGCAGTACAGTATATATGATACGTTAATAAAGCAAAGCACCAGTTTGTCTTGACTGACAGTATTCATTATTACATTGCTTGCTTTTAAGGTCTGAGTAGTGCTGAGTTAATCCTGTTGTTATCTCAGGTTTTGAGACATTCCAGATGCCTACCTGAGCAGGTAAACTAAAAATAGTTATCCAGTTTAGAGACCGATACAGTGGTGAACGTTGCAAGTGTAATTGTAAACTTTTCTAAACCTTTCTCACTAATTTCTGATCTGGCGACAACAGATATTATGTCATCTTAGTGAATTTTCAGGTCTATGCTCTATCTTCATCCTGATCAGCTGAGCTTGAATGATCTAGGCTGCCATACCGTTGTCTGTAAAAGTAGAGAAATACAAAAGATGCGCACTCTAGAAGCTATTCCGATTACTCAGAATTATAGTAGGAGGAATGAGGAATATTGATGGTTTGTTGAACTATTCTGTAAATGGATCTTTCAGTTTAGGATGGATTATATCCATCCTGGATTCGGAGTATAGATCTAGCGTTCAGATCATTAGAGTGTCTAATGCCCAGAACTTCCCCTAAAATTTACCAATGATGCTGATATTAATCTCAGTCATATCGAGATCTCCAACTTCGGTGATCTACGAGCATTAGTTGAACTTGATCGTACCTATAATGTAACAACTGTTCTGTAGTTTATTATGCATCAGCCTTGACCGTTCAGGAGAAGACAATTAGTAGAGTATATCCAGGAAAGAAGTGAACTAACCCATCTATACGTATTTCCCAGCCTAGCTTAGCTGCGGTCTGACAATAGTCAGGTAATGGCGCTAGAAGCGTTGTTAAGTTAACACATGATGTAATTTATAAATTTTTATAAAAAATAATAAATATAAATCTTTATATTTTAAATTGGTAGAATGATTATTCCTTAATAAAATTAAATTTTATAAATAATTTTTATCTTTTTGTGATATTTTTATTTATTATTTTATTTTTTTTATTGAATTGATATGAAAAAGTTGATGCAGATCTTTCATATAATATAAATTTGTAAAAATTACAGATGCATGATACATGATTAGTATACTTTATATAAGTATATGAATAAACTAGAATAATGTTAATATTTTTATACTAAAAAATATAAAAATATATTTTACATTATATTTTCATAATATATACGACTTTTTCTTATAGTTATATTTCAAATTAAAAAAAACTTCGATAAACTGACACTGATCAAGGGTCAGCAATACAGCAGAGAGTTAAATCATACTCTGATTGGATATTAAAATAACTTGAAAGTAACCCATACTCTCTGTCTCTAGTATGTCCCTATTTAATGGAGGTTAAGATAATTTAAATTTTTTGTTAATAAAGTGACTTTCTTGTTAGTATGAGCTGATAACACTACTCATGTAGAATATTTTCCAAAGTCGCCAAGTTTATAGTTAAGGATAATATTTACCTGATATCAAATCGTCAAGCTGTAATAGATAACAGAAATTTAACATTCTTTTGGAAGAATGGATAACGACTAAATAACATATAGAGACTAGAATATGAATAAACCAACCGACATTTCAGTAATGGTAGAATCCCTGTCGCGCATCTACCACCGTCTGAGAAAAGAAGTAAATGGCCAGCTGGTAAATGAAGGTTTGTCAATGTCTAAAATGAAGATTTTGCATCTGATTACCACCGGCAAAACCAGCGCCACAGATATCAAGAATTATATGGGCTTCTCATCACGAACTGTGGTGACCGTGCTCGATGCCTTAGAAAAAGAGGAGATGCTACAGCGCCAACAAAGTCCTACCGACCGCCGAGTAAAATACGTTTATATCACGCAGAAAGGCCGTGAGAAATTGCGCATTGCAGAACAAACCCACAAAATCATTTTAGATCGCATGTTCGCCCCGTTATCAGAGATACAGCTAGAGAAGTTCAGCGAAATTTGCAATATACTTGAAGCTAGAAAAAAATAGCACAGTTTATGATATTGTATTATCGTTAGAAGTCCACATTAGTAAAAATCAGAACAATTGCCATCATACATATCGTGACTATGCTAATGAGTCGAATAGTTATTTTGGCTACCAGATAACAAGTTATCTCTTGTAATATCCAAGGTGGTTTTTACTGGTAGATTTTTGGTAATGAATATACTAAACGTTCAGAACGTGACAATACGGGTGACTTTTCCTTCCACAGGCACCCGTATGTCTTTATCTTATTTCATACCTTATTCACTGTCACCATAGGAGCCGTCAGACCTGCTTTATTTGAGTTGCTGTATCCGTTCTCAATGCTGTGTATAATAACAGCATGCCCTGTTATCTTTCTTAATCTCAGTTAACTATTGCATGATGATTCAAGGTACTCTCTACACCGTTTCCGCTCCGAGCGGAGCTGGGAAATCCACCCTAATCCAAGCATTACTTAAAACTCAGTCTCTTTACGACGTGCAAGTATCGATTTCACATACTACTCGTGCCATGCGCCCTGATGAAGTGCATGGACAGCATTACTTTTTCGTATCGATGGCGGAATTCGAGTGCATGATCTCTAAGGGAGAGTTTCTAGAATACGCCAGAGTCTTCGGCAATTATTACGGCACCTCACGCAAAATGATTGAAAGGAGACTAGAAACTGGCGTTGATGCGTTTCTTGACATCGATTGGCAAGGTGCGCAACAGATCCGTCACACAATGTCCGAGGCGCGCAGTATCTTTATTTTGCCACCATCTAAAGCAGAATTAGCTCGCCGGCTGCGCACACGCGGTCAGGATAGTGAAAAGATTATTGCTAGACGTATGGCGCAGGCGGTAGCTGAAATGACCCATTATAAGGAATGTGATTATTTAATAGTTAATGACGATTTCGATACCGCATTGAACAATTTAACAGCCATTATTCTAGCTGAGCGATTGCGCTTTGAGCGTCAAAAATTGCACCATGATACATTAATAAGTAAATTGTTATCAGACTAATATAAGTTTCATCGTGAAACTAATTATTTCTTTAGTTGATGGAGTAGTTCACATTATGGCACGAGTAACTGTACAAGACGCAGTTGAAAACATTGGTAACCGTTTTGATCTGGTACTGATCGCCGCGCGTCGTGCGCGGCAGATTCAGGTTGGCGGTAAAGATCCACTAGTTGCGGCAGAGAATGATAAATACACCGTTATCGCTCTACGTGAAATTGAAGCAGGTCTGATTGATCATCAGACTTTGGACTTACGTGATCGTCAGGAACAGCAAGTGCTAGAAGCTGCCGGAATCCAGATGATCACTACGATTAGTGAAAGCCGTCGTTAATAACAGGTTACTATCTTATCTCATATCTGTTTGAAAGTCTGCATCTACTGATTCGACGCTATCTGCCCAAAGATCAGATTAAACTCCTACAACAAGCTTATTTTGTTGCTCGTGATGCGCACGAAGGTCAGATTCGTTCCAGTGGTGAACCTTATATTACCCATCCTGTGGCAGTCACCTGTATTCTGGCCGAGATGCGTCTCGACCACAAAACTTTAATGGCCGCGCTTTTACATGATGTTATCGAAGACACTCCGGCTACTTATCAGGACATGGAACAGCTGTTTGGTAGAAGTGTCGCCGAGCTAGTCGAAGGCGTTTCCAAGCTAGATAAGCTAAAATTTCGCAACAAGAAAGAAGCGCAGGCGGAAAACTTTCGAAAAATGATCATGGCGATGGTGCAAGATATCCGGATCATACTGATTAAATTAGCTGATCGCACCCATAATATGCGTACACTCGGAGCCCTGAGATCAGACAAACGCCGCCGCATCGCGCGTGAAACATTAGAAATCTATAGCCCACTGGCCCACCGGCTGGGAATTCATCACCTGAAGACCGAATTAGAAGAATTAGGATTCGAAGCGCTGTATCCCAACCGTTATCGGGTTATTAAAGAAGTGGTCAAAGCAGCGCGCGGAAACCGCAAGGAAATGATTCAGAAAATTTTAGCAGAAATCGAAGGACGTTTGATCGAAGCGGGCATTACGTGCCGGGTCAGTGGGCGGGAAAAGCATCTCTACTCCATTTACTGCAAGATGCACCTGAAAGATCACCGTTTTCATTCTATCATGGATATTTACGCTTTCCGAGTAATTGTCAGTGAAGTAGATACCTGCTACCGAGTGTTGGGCCAGATGCACAGTCTGTATAAACCGCGCCCAGGCCGAGTGAAAGACTATATCGCCATTCCCAAAGCCAACGGCTACCAATCACTGCATACTTCCATGGTAGGTCCACATGGCGTGCCGGTAGAAGTGCAAATTCGTACCGAAGATATGGATCAGATGGCGGAGATGGGAGTTGCGGCACATTGGGCGTATAAAGAACAGGGCAAAGTTGGCACTACAGCACAAATCCGTGCCCAGCGCTGGATGCAGAGTCTCCTTGAGTTACAGCAAAGCGCTGGCAGTTCATTTGAATTTATTGAAAGTGTTAAATCCGATTTATTTCCCAACGAAATTTACGTGTTCACCCCAGAAGGACATATTGTTGAATTACCGGCAGGTGCAACTCCGGTGGATTTCGCCTATGCTGTGCATACCGATATTGGCCATTCCTGCGTCGGCGCGCGAGTAGACAGACAGCCCTACCCCCTATCTCAGCCTCTCAGCAGCGGTCAGACCGTAGAAATCATTACCGCTCCTGGTGCGCGACCCAATGCTGCCTGGTTGAATTTTGTCGTGATCTCTAAGGCTCGAGCCAAAATTCGTCAGATGTTGAAAAATCTCAAGCGCGACGACTCGGTTAGTCTGGGCCGTCGGTTGCTTAATCATGCACTAGGTGGCAGCCGTAAACTGACTAATATGCCGGCAGAAAACATTCAGCGTGAACTGAACAGGATGAAACTAGCAACACTGGAAGATTTGCTGGCGGAAATCGGCCTCGGTAATGCCATGAGTATAGTCATCGCTAAAAATTTACAAGGCGATCAGTCCAACTTGGCCCAGCCCTTTGGTCTGCGCACCTTACCGATTAAGGGCGCCAACGGCGTGTTGATCACCTTCGCTAAATGCTGCCGACCTATCCCCAGAGATCCGATTGTCGCGCATGTTAGTCCCGGTAAAGGACTGGTAGTACACCACGAATCCTGTCACAATATTCGTGGTTACCAGAAAGAGCCGGAGAAACTCATGCCACTGGAGTGGGAAATAGCGAAAGATCAAGAGTTTATCACCGAGATTAAAGTAGATATGTTCAACCATCAAGGAGCACTAGCCAATCTGACTGCATCAATTAACGCTGCCAGTTCAAACATCCAGAGTCTCAATACTGAGGAGAAAGATGGCAGAGTTTATAGCGCCTTTATTCGCCTGACCACTCGAGATCGCACCCATCTGGCGAACGTTATGCGAAAAATTCGTATTATGTCAGATGTCATCCGGGTAAACCGCAACCGAAACTAACCAGAGAATGTTTTAACTCTAAAAACACAAATGTGTAAAATGCCGCCTTCTAGTCAGATCTGACTCTGTGCATGGAAAAGTAACAAGCCCTTTACGTGGTGTGTTGATAAAGTGGCAGGAATCTTTCAACTGTATGTGATGTGACCGAATTTAGCGACGCGCATCTTGGCTTTTCTGGGTTTAAAAGATGCAACAACAATCATACCATGAAATAACACAATATACATCCCCGTCTGTGGTGAATATCAGAGCCTTTATATACCTGGCCGATCTATATTCTTAACTTTAAGATGCTCCAAGATCAGTGGGTAACGTCAGCAGACTAACCATGTATCAGAATAACAAAAGCCAGATTGAGTACGTCAGTTCACTGGTGATTTGCTACTCTATGGATTCTAGTTATTTCTAAAATCATCGCGAAAAAACTTCTAGGTGACGAAATGATCTCGTTCCTCAATAAGTTACTGAGTGTCCAATATGACTAAAGGCCCCCCATTAAGCACCATTCCACTGAACACCTTACCAGGGATTGGTCCGACTCTCGCCAGAAAACTTGCTCGACTCGGGCTAAAAAATTTACAGGATCTCTTGTTACATTTGCCAATCCGCTATGAAGACCGCACCAAGCTTTATCCTATTCACGAGGCATTGCCCGGAATGAAGGTGACCGTACAGGGTAAAATACTAAATAGTGATATCAGTTCCGGATGCAAACGCATGCTCACTTGCCGCTTGCGCGACAACAGCGGCGTGCTGACGCTTCGTTTCTTCAATTTCAATGCAGCGATGAAAAATAGTCTCTCTCCTGGACGATGGGTGACTGCCTACGGCGAAATTCGACGTGATAAGCACGGCAGTGAAATTATCCACCCAGAATATAGTGTGGGCAAATGCGGACGAGTTATGTCAGCTGCCGTTCTAACTCCAGTCTATCCTACTACTGAAGGCGTGCGGCAAGCGACGCTGCACAACGCTATCGATCAGGCCCTAAAACTACTGAACATTACTCCAATCGCCGATCTGTTGCCACCACAGCTGAGTTGTAGACTGATGAGTCTAACTGACGCGTTGAGAACGTTGCACCGACTGCCTCCAGAAGTCTCATTAGACGCGTTAGCGCTAGGCCGTCATCCGGCACAGCGCAGATTGATCCTTGAGGAACTATTAGCCTACAATCTTAGTATGCTGGCGATTAGAGCCCATATGAAAAAAGGCCGAGCTCGGCCACTGCGTGCTGATACCGAACTAACCCAGCGCTTCCTCAATGCGCTGCCTTTTGTCCCAACCACCGCCCAGCAGCGTGTAGTATCGGAAATTAATCAGGATCTGGCGCGCAATGTGCCTATGATGCGCTTGCTGCAAGGAGATGTCGGTTCCGGAAAAACGTTGGTGGCAGCGTTAGCGGCATTGTGCGTTATCAGCTCTGGTCAGCAGGTGGCCCTGATGACCCCTACCGAACTACTGGTTGAACAGCATACAAGAAATTTCCGTGACTGGTTTATGCCTCTGGGTATCAAAGTTGGCTGGCTGACGGGTAAACAGAATAGGAAAGTGCGTCAGGCGCAACGGAATGCTATCGCTGGAGGACGGGTTGCAATGGTGGTTGGTACCCATGCCATTTTTCAGGATCAGGTGCACTTTTCCAGGTTAACGCTAGTAATTATTGATGAGCAGCACCGTTTCGGCGTACATCAGCGGCTAGCACTTTGGAAAAAGGGGTTAGAGCAGGGGTTTTATCCGCACCAGCTGATTATGACCGCTACGCCAATTCCTCGCACGCTAGCGATGATCGTATACGCTAATCTCGATACTTCAGTTATTGATGAGTTGCCGTCTGGCCGAACTCCGGTGACTACAGTTGCTATTTGCGATACCCGGCGCGCAGAAATTATTCAGCGCGTCCGGAAAATCTGTCTGCAGGAGCAACGACAAGCTTACTGGGTTTGTACCCTGATAGAAGAGTCAGATGTACTAGAAGCGCAGGCGGCAGAAGCGACCTGGCAGGAACTGAAAAACTCGCTGCCCGAGCTGCGGATCGGCCTGGTGCACGGCCGTCTGAAAGCTCAGGAGAAGCGACAATTGATGCAAGCTTTCAAGGTGGGTGAGATTCATCTACTGGTGGCGACTACAGTCATCGAGGTTGGTGTTGATGTGCCCAACGCCAGCCTGATGGTTATTGACAATCCCGAACGTCTCGGTTTAGCGCAATTGCACCAGTTGCGCGGACGAGTCGGCCGTGGAACAGTGGCTTCCCACTGCGTGCTATTATACAAATCGCCACTTAATAAAACTGTCCAGGCACGCTTGCAGGTACTACGCGACAGCAATGACGGATTTGTTATTGCTCAACGGGACCTGGAAATCCGCGGTCCCGGAGAGCTACTGGGCACTAGACAAACCGGCAATACGATATTCCGGGTAGCGGATTTACTACGCGATCAAGGCATGATCCCTGAAATTCAGCAGCTAGCACAATACATTCATCAGCATCACTCTGCTTCAGCCCGCGCGCTGATTGAACGCTGGATGCCTGAGCGCGCACTTTACTCTAATACTTGAGAGGTCCCCAGTTATTTTTCAGAATTGTGTATAATTCAACTCCACCAAACGTTGCTGTGATTTTCCTGGTGTTCAGGACGTCGGCTACTTGCGCGGGTTTAGCTTCCAACTAATCGGTCAGAAGTTTCTGAAAAATATACTTTTGGCTAACGAACAATGCATGATGTGGATTTTAATTAACAATTTCGGATATGGTATCTATAAACTTCTGCCTAGTATACTCTTTTAGAGAGATATGCTTATACTAAACTTACTGGAACTACCCGCCAAATGTCAAACTGATTCAGAATGCGCCCAGGAACGATAGACTTAATTAAAGCGTAGGCTCAACACCCTTGAAGAGATGTTGATATCGATGGATTGTTATTTTTGAGCGTATCATCATGCCATTTATTATTGATGGCATTTGGATAATATTAAACTTACCGCCGTGTGTGCTATTCACTGAAACACCTCTCTAATTGGAGATTCAAAAATTTCGCTATAATTGTAATAGCGATTCCATTCGGCTAACGGTTATCTAATGCACCAACGCTATCTTACCTTCTCCGCTGGCTTGGCAAATGTTCACCACCTGATTTCACTTCTAGCTGGCGCTGAAACGGCGCATTAGCCATGGTACAACCCGCACAGTAAATTTAAATGCGCCTAACCTACGTACATTGGGCTTACTGGACCACTTTCGTTCAAGTGAGAACCATTTGATGGAGAAAACTCCACTGGACTATTTCCGACGAAATGAGCGATTAGCTTGCTTACGTTCGTTTTCAGTCAGATAACGCTTGCGCAGGCGGACCGAATGAGGAGTAATTTCCACCAATTCGTCATCATTAATGAATTCCAGCGCTTGTTCCAGGGACATGTTGACCGGTGGCACCAATGTGATAGCTTCGTCAGTGCTAGAAGCGCGCATATTAGTCAGTTTCTTACTAGTCAGACAGTTCACTGTCAAATCGTTGGAACGATTATGAATGCCGATGATTTGGCCTGCGTACACCTCCACGCCGTGACCCAGAAATAGACGACCGCGATCCTGCAAGCTATATAGGGCATAAGCCATTGTTTTTCCTTGACCATTAGAGATCAGCACGCCGTTCTGTCGCAGATTGATTTTACCAGGGAGCACAGCATCGTAGTGACTGAAGACGGAATACAGTTGACCGGTTCCTGAGGTCATGCTCAAAAAGTCGGCACGAAAGCCGATAAGTCCGCGGCTGGGGATGGTGTAATCCAGGCGAATACGTCCTTTTCTGTTTAGCAACATGTCGCGCATTTTGCCTTTACGGATGCCCATGGCTTCCATAACCCGCCTGCGATGCTGCTCTTCGATATCCATGGTAATCAACTCAAAAGGTTCTTGATTAACACCTTTCACGGTACTGCGGAAGATAACTTTTGGCCGAGAGACGGCGATCTCGAACCCTTCACGGCGCATATTTTCGATTAACACCGACAAATGTAGCTCTCCGCGGCCTGAGACGTGGAACGTATCCGGATCTTCAGTTTCTTCCATGCGCAACGCCACGTTATGCATCAGTTCCTTATTCAGACGTTCCAGAATTTGATGAGAAGTAATGAATTTACCTTCCTTACCGCAGAACGGTGAGGTGTTGACTCCGAACGACATAGAAATGGTCGGTTCATCAACAGTTAGTGGTGGTAACGCTTTAAGCTGCATCGGATCACACAGAGTATCGGAAATATTTAGCTCACCTAGACCAGTGATAGCAACAATGTCACCGGCTTTAGCAAGATTGGATTCGATGCGTTGCAGACCCATATAGACTAGAACTTGGCCTACTTTGCTGTTTCGAGATTTGCCTTCACTGCCGATTACAGTCACTTTCTGGTTTGGTTTTACCGAGCCACGCTTAATACGGCCGATGCCGGTAATGCCAACATAATTGTCATAGTCGAGCTGAGAAATTTGCATTTGAAACGGGCCATCAACATCAACGTTTGGCGCTTCAATGTTTTCTACGATGGATTCGAATAGTGGGGTCATATCGTCAGCCATGTTGTCATATTCCAAACCGGCAATGCCGTTCAGTGCAGATGCATACACGATCGGAAAATCGAGCTGCTCATCGGTAGCGTTCAGACTGATGAATAGATCAAAAACTTGATCTACCACCCAGTTGGGACGTGCACCGGAACGGTCAACTTTGTTAATGACCACAATAGGCTTCAGATTGTATGCGAATGCTTTCTGCGTCACGAAACGGGTTTGTGGCATTGGACCATCTACAGCATCGACCAACAGCAATACCGAGTCAACCATAGACATCACGCGTTCAACTTCTCCGCCAAAGTCGGCATGCCCTGGGGTGTCGACGATATTGATACGATAGTCACGCCAGTTGATGGAGATATTTTTAGCGAGAATAGTAATTCCACGCTCTTTCTCCAAATCGTGGAAATCCATCACATGCCCGATTGCATTGTTGCGGTCCAGCATGCCAGATTGCTGCAATAACTTATCAACTAAAGTAGTTTTACCATGGTTAACGTGTGCGATGATAGCGATGTTACGCAAATTTGTGATCACAACCTTGCCTCAAAACATTATGAACAGCACGTCGTTTATATATTAGGCAAAGAACTAAACAAGATCCACTGATCCTAGAAAATGTGCCATTTTGATTACCTCTGTATTCCTTTCTCGGTGCAAAATTTCTCCTTCGCTTCTTTTAGTATGCATCTAAACGATGCTCATCTATTCTTTAAATGCACTATTTTGATTCAAGTAGGCCAATCTGATGCAAAAATAGGAGAAAACCACAAGTCTGCAGTAGAACACTTTGCACTAGTTTATCAATATTGGCACACTTTACCTTAGTTTATAAGCAAGAAAGTCAAAACCTAATCCATAGGAATTAATTCCACGACAACAACAGTAACATCCGGGAGGATATGAATTATGTCTACTGAACAAGTCATGTCGATGCTTAAAAAATACGAAGTTAAATTCATCGACTTACGTTTCACCGACACCAAAGGTAAAGAGCAACACGTTACGATTCCGGCACCTCTCAAAGAAGATGTGAGATCCCTCCTCAAAGAAGGCAAGATGTTCGACGGCTCCTCCATTGGCGGCTGGAAAGGCATTAACGAATCTGACATGCTGCTAATGCCCGATGTATCCACCGCCGTAATGGATCCATTCTATGAAGAATCCACTCTGATTATTCGCTGCGACATTCTTGAACCGGTGACAATGCAAGGCTATGATCGTGATCCGCGTTCTATTGCCAAGCGCGCCGAAGACTTTTTAAAATCCTCTGACATCGCCGATCAAGTGTTATTCGGACCGGAACCTGAATTCTTCCTATTCGACGACATCCGTTTCGGCAGCTCGACTTCCGGATCCTACGTGGTTATCGACGATATCGAAGCAGCCTGGAATACCAGCAAAACTTACAAAGGCGGCAATAAAGGTCATCGTCCTGGTTTGAAGGGTGGCTATTTCCCAGTTCCGCCAGTTGATTCTTCGCAGGATCTGCGTTCCACGATGTGTCTGACCATGGCTGAAATGGGCTTGGTGATAGAAGCACACCATCACGAAGTGGCGACCGCTGGTCAAAATGAAGTGGCAACTCGATTCAACACCTTGACCAAAAAAGCCGACGAAATCCAAATTTATAAATATGTTGTGCATAACGTTGCGCATGTGTTCGGAAAAACTGCTACCTTTATGCCGAAACCAATTTCTGGCGATAACGGCTCTGGTATGCATTGTAATATATCCATGAGTAAAAACGACAATAACTTGTTCTTCGGCGACAAATACGGCGGTCTATCTGAAATGGCGTTGTTCTACATTGGTGGTGTTATTAAACACGCTAAGACCATCAATGCATTAACCAACCCGACTACCAATTCATACAAACGCCTAGTTCCAGGTTATGAAGCACCGGTCATGCTATCTTACTCTGCTCGTAATCGTTCTTCCTCCATTCGTATTCCGATGGTTGCCAATTCGAAAGCACGCCGCGTCGAAGTGCGCTTCCCTGATCCGGCAGCTAACCCATACCTAGCGTTCTCCGCGCTATTGATGGCCGGCCTAGACGGTATCATCAACAAGGTCTATCCTGGTGACGCCATGGATAAGAATCTGTATGATTTACCGGTAGCAGAAGCTAACAAAATTCCAACCCTGGCCTGCTCCCTAGAAGAGGCATTGAACGCCCTGAATGTAGATCGCGAGTTCCTGACTCGTGGCGGTGTATTCACCAACGACGCCATCGATGCTTATGTCGCACTGCGCAAAGAGGAAAACGAACGCGTACGCATAACGCCGCATCCGGTAGAGTTTGAACTCTACTACAGCGTTTAATCTCTCGAGTTTTTGTTGCCGTGGAATTTTAGCCCATTTTAGATGGTTTTTCTCTACAACACTTGTCACGCAGCCATGCGCAATCACCGATAAGCGGTCAATTCAATATGCACTAACAGAATTCGGGAGACTGCTAATATGGCAACCGATAAACTGCCAGAAGCTAGTCAGATCCTAAATTCATTAAGTATTAGTATCGGCTACCGGGTAATGATCTGGCGATGTATGACGCTTGTCCAGCGGCGCGACAATTGCTGGTGCAAAGCTTACGCAAACTGTTCGATACCCTCTTGCCTGAATTACTAAGCTATTCTCCCTAATATTAAGTTAATGTGAAATCTTTTCATTCCGGCTAGAGATGTATCGTTAATAAATAACGTCAATGGTGGATAACAAGGCTCCGATCCTATCGCTAACTATGCCGCGATTGCCGGAAGAAATAATTTTAATGGAAGCCGGATGGAATTGGCGTTGATGATTATCAACGTCTCTTAAACCAGAAGTAACTCCAGTTAATTAGGTAGCGGTTCGGGTTTGATACGCTTGACTGTGCAGTTGTTGACAAAAACTCTATCTGATCTAAGCAGAACACAGACTGATTGCTAGCTGACGCTGCAAGGATGCGCTACCGGACTGGTAACTTGCATTGATATTTTAGAACGATGACCCAGGCATTCCGACAATATTATAATACCCTCTTTAACTCATGGTCAGCTGCCATGGTAGTACTGGTTTGGAGTTTTCTATTACCCACAGTCTAAATTGATTAGAATGCAGGAAAGACTAAATTTAACAGTTAGCTAAACTGTATTTTCATATACTTGCATAATTAGACAGTAAGATACTGTATACAATGAGGGACAGTTTGGATCGTTGACTACGATAGCTCTTCACCCGCTGGGTATGGGTACTTGATGTATACTTACTGTAGCTGGGTTGACCTACACAATTTTTTGAAGGTAGCGGCTAAATGTTAGATGCACTCATCACTCAAACACCAGGCATATTTTTGGTTGATATCCTCATATCCAGGAACGTTGTCTGCGATCATTACGATCTCCTAGGTAATCACTTATCGTTATGGGGTAGTGTTGTACCTAAATCATTCGATATCGATGAAGCTGTCGCTCTGGTAGAGCGTATGATCATCCACTATCTAGAACAGTAATAACTGCCGAGCCAGCTAGGGCTCGCACAGGCCTGTCGTCGATTCCAAGATATATTCCAAATCATCGGCCGATCATCATCTTCATACTCAACGTGCTGATAGATGGTAAATCCAGTATCGGTAACACGTGGGCCCAAGTCTTTTATTGCCATAGCCCACATTAAAAAGCGTCGTTGTTTATTTTTTTGAATACAGTGGCTATCCCTAAGGATTTAATTGAAACGGAACTATTTAGACATAAAAACATTTGCCGGTGCTTATTACATCCATCAAGACCGTCTTGAACAGGCCGATGGTGGTATGTTGTTTCTAGATAAAATCGGTGTATGCCATTAGATGTAACCGCCTACTGCGGTGCGTTGGCAAATGGCCAGTAAAGTAGATGTACGACTTATCCGCCACACTTCAACACTTGGACGCGTACAGAAAGGGTGTTTCCGAAAAGATTTTTAACATCTTAAGTGTTATCCGCATGATCTGACGTCGTTACACAAGATCAGAGAAGATATTCTTTGTCTGGCGCATTACTTGCTGCAAATGGCAGCCAAGGTCTAGGTGTGGAGTCGAACAATCTGCACCCGGAGACAACCCGACTTGATTCGTTTATCTTGGCCGGATACAGTTAACGGTGATAGCTGCCGGATGTGTTGATTAAAGATTTGCTGGAGCTATTTGAAATCACCGTTTCAGTGTGGTGCAATTGTTACCAGGCATCTAATAGAAATTTGTACCGAAAATTTGAAAATTTCACTTAAATTACATTATCGGTTTACTTATTGGTATTTATACACTAATATTTCACATAAATTAATTAATGCCATAATACATGGGTTATACACGGTTATAATCTCAGTTCATGTCTCACAGATAAAGACAATTAAGTATACAATTGTGGTGGAATTTATCAGACATCTGCAGCCAAAGATAAAAACCTCCCAGGCCATAGCCGATATAATTGCTGCTAGTTATGTTCTTCCCTGGTAGAAGGGAAGTTTGATTACATTGTATAACTATCATATTACCCGTTTCATGATGAGCGCACCGGATATCCGTCATTTATCTACCGATAGTGGTATTGAGATCGCATTTACGGGGCACTCCAATGCCGGCAAGTCCAGCGCACTCAATACATTGACTAACCAGAGAAACTTAGCCAGGATTAGTAAAACTCCGGGAGATACCCATTTAATAAACTTATTTGAAGCAGAGCCAGGCATACGGCTAGTGGATTTACCTGGTTACGGCTATGCCGAAGTGCCGGAAGAGTTGAAATATAAATGGCAACGTACATTAGGTGAATATCTGCAAAAACGAGACAGTCTGAAAGAACTGGTGGTACTAATGGATATTCGCCATCCGATGAAGGATCTTGACCAACAGACTGTCCGGTGGGCGCTGGATGTTAATATTCCAGTTTTAGTCCTGCTGACTAAAGCGGATAAGCTGGCGGCCTTATATGTAAGGCGCAGCCGCATCAAGCGCGCAAAGTAACACTGGTGCTTATAGGCAACATGCAGGTAGAAGCCTTCTCGTCATTGAAAAAACAAGGAGTAGACAAATTGAAGCAAAAATTAGACGCCTGGTTTAACTCTATCCCACCTAAGCCAAACGGAATAATCTCTGCGGATCTCGGGGGTAATGTCTAATGCAGGGCAGCACACTAGGATGTTTACCAATTTGGAGTTGTTTGTAGCTATCCAGTCACTCAACTCCATTACGGTTGACTCATAATACTCCACAGAAGTGATCCTATCTTATTTTATAAGAGCTTGATCTCAATTTTCGCCGATGCTAACATCCATCTGCAGAGGTACGTCCAGCGTGAAGCACCCCTCCATTAACTCCTTGATGCGTGCGTGCTGTATCTCTGTCGACCACATTACACCGTACCTCGAACACTAGCTCACCATGCACCTGCATAATTATGCGTATCGGCATTGCCTCCTTCTCCAACTAATCATCAATCAAAATCATCGCTCGCTTAATAAATATTAGCGGCAAGTACCCTGCGGCACGCTCTTCGACTTTTTCACGTATACCATTACGTGAATGGATATCCAGCAAATAGAGTCGATAGCCATCAAAAGTTGAAACATAGCCTCGATCGTTGGTCTGTTTTCTGGTACACCCCATGTATTTTAGGGCACCGGGATAACGGTTGAAGTAGAGATCTATATACTTCTGCACTTCCGATTGCGACACCAATAGCTGGCGCACTAAACCAAAAGCACTCATGCCGTAAATCAAACCGAAGTTGATCGCCTTGGCACGGTGGCGCTGGTCGTTAGTCACCTTTTCCAGTGATATACCGAACACTTCGGCAGCAACGGAGTTTATGGGTGTCCCTGCTAGTGGCAAAGGCGTGCAGCAAACCAGGATCGTGCGTGAGATGGGCCATGATACGAAGCTCGATCTGTGAATGGTCCGCCGCTACAATAAGGTCATTTAACGGCACGATAAATACTTGATGAATCCGACGTCCTTCATCGTTGTATACTGGGATATTTTGTAAGTTAGGATTTCTGGAGAATAAACGTCCAGTGGGGGGTAATGGCCTGGTGATACGAAGTGTGCACCCGTTGCGATTGCGAATTGACATTTATGGCAGTATCGGTATATGTAGGCTTAAGCTTAGCCAGGCTACGGTATTCTAGAATCAGCTTCGGCGGATAGTTTAACTCTAGTTTAGCCAGCACTTCTTCACTGGTAGACGGTAAACCACCAGGGGTTTTCCTTAGCACCGATAGCTTCTGTTTATGATACAGGATCGTTTGGAGTTGTTTTGTAGAGGCAAGATCAAAAGACTCTTCCGCCATCTGATGCGCTTCCTCCTCTAGTGCTTCTAAATGCTTAGCCAGCTCTACCGAATGCACCGCAAGGACATTTTTATCAATCAATACCCTAAGCACGCTCGATGCGTGATAATACTGGTACCAACGGCATTTCGATTGCCTCAAATACCTTTTTAGCTCCCGAGCTTGCTTAGTCGAGGCCACAAGCTTCGATATAGATACAGTGTCACATCGGCATCTCTAGCAACATAAGGTGGCAGCCTGTTCCGAAGTGAGCTGGCTGAGCATCAGCTGGTTGCGCCCTTTACCGGCGATCTTCTTGAAGCTCATAGTGATGTGGCTCAGAAAACGATCCACCAGGCGATCTAATTTGAGATCCTGGCCGATTTTGGATGGAGATCTTCCAGCACTGGTTTCAATGTCGCTAGCACTACCGCGCGATCCAGCTGGTCTAGCGCACCTGGATAATTATGCCCCGCTGGGTAAATAGGCAACTTTCCCTAACTTCAGAGCAAAACACAGCCCTACCAAATTGGCCGTTAGGATATCCAAGCCATCGGTTACTGTGTCGAAAGTGAACTGACCAGCACTACGAATCTTGGCGATCCACTCTTCCAAGGTCTCCATATCGTAAATAATTTGATAGCCTTTCTTTAAAAGACCTAATCCAGCCTATTGTCGGAAGCGACAGTGCGTAGCGAGATGAATGGTAATGGTGGCCGCAGTAGTGCTTTTTCTCCCCTATAGCCATTTTCCTGATTCTAGGTCGTTCAGCCAGCGCTTGAATTCATAGCGCCGAAACAGCAGCATCAGCGCCTTGACCTCTGGCTCTTTCATTGTCAGCCGATCATAAGGTGCATCCAGTTCCACATCGGTTTTGATTGTTGCCAGCTGATAGGAGAGAAAAGCGACCTCGCTATATTGCTCTAGCTTGGCAGCCATGGTTTTGGCACCACGGAAACTCAAGGTGCTGACCCTATCCAGATGCCGATATAAGGTCTTCAGTTCCCCCAGCTTCTGTAATAACGCCTGGGCGGTTTTTTTACCTATTCCCGGTATACCAGGAATATTATCGGAGCTATCGCCCATCAGTGCCAGGTAATCTATAATAAGCTCAGGTGGCACACCGAACTTCAGTTGCACTTCTTTCGGGCCGAGGATGACATTTGACATGGTATTTATCAGTGTGATTTTCGGCGATACCAACTGCGCCATATCCTTATCTCCTGTGCTTATCAATACATCGCGGCCATCGCGAGCAGCTGACAGCGCCAGCGTGCCGATCACATCATCGGCTTCTACCCCATTGATAACTAGGATCGGCAGTCCCATGGCTTTAATCATCTCGTACAGCGGTGCTACCTGACTGCGCAGTTCGTCAGGCATAGGAGGCCGATGGGACTTATAATACTCGGACAATTTATGTCGGAAAGTATCACCTTGGGCATCAAACACCACCGCCATATGGCTAGGCCAGTATTTCATCAGTAAACTTTTGAGCATGTTCAATACGCCGTACATTGCCCCTGTTGATTCTCCTGCGCTATTGAGCAACGGCGGAAAGGCATGATAGGCACGGTAAAGATAAGAAGAACCATCCACCAGAATTAACGGGTTTTCTGCTATTTGGACCATTAGTGTATTTCGTTTTCTATTAATCAACTAACATTAAAAATAGGCTGCTACAGCCGGAGGCGATAGTTAGTGTAGTAGTAAGGACAATGAAAATACCGAAAACACAGCCAGATCCACAGGACTATTCTGTGGATAACTTTGTGAGTAAAAAAATAGATTTTATTAACAACCACTATAAACGGTGACTAAAAAGTCAAAATGATTTGTCTATCAAACGATTAAATACTTAATCTATCGATAGAAATTTTTCTCATATAAAGTATTTCCATGTGGATATAAACCGTTCCATTGCATTTTTCGATCAAAAGCATCATCTCCTTTCAGATTAAGGAGATATTAATGCCGCTTCTCACTTAGCTGCGAACAACACCGACGGCTGACTACCTGTCATTTCATAATTCGAGATTCAAAATTACTTTTGAGTAAGCAGGAATTTCACCACATCGGTGAACTGTTTTGTGTATGCATCTACAGATGATATATCCAAACCGTCATTTTTCACCATATATTTGCCATTGACGAACATTGCCGGCACACCGCGTAATTGCAGATCGGCTGCTGCTTTTTTCTGCTGCACAACCAGAGATTTTACTATAAGGCTATTCCAAATAGAGTTACACTCTTCTGCACTGACGCCCGCTTTGACAAATATCGCACGAATATCATCCGGCGTTTGCACGATTTTAGTTTTCTGCAGTGCGTCAAACAGCAACGGGCTTACTTTGTCTTCCACCCCTAGTGTTATCACTACTGCCCAAGCTTGGGTAAGTTGTTTACCCATCGGACCCAGGAAGTCGACATGATATTTGGCGATTTTAGTCCCGGCCGGAAGTGCTTTTTTTACATTATTGGAGATGTGATAAACCTGATCAAATTGATAGCAGTGTGGACAATAAAATGAGAAAAATTCCAACACCTGAGGCTCACCGATCACCGGTTTGTCAAGCTGAATATATTGCTGACCTTCAGTAAATGGCACAGCCGAGACACTGAACACCAGCACAATACTCATAAATACAAACCATATTCTTTTCATAAATCATATCTCTCCAAAATGAACACATTTAGGAATAAAACCAATTAACATACCATCTCCAACGGGAATTGTTGCAACAACTAACCTACTCAATAAATAATGTGGTTTGTTGTAACCAGAATACCACCTTGACTATCCACAGAAAACTATACAGAAAATCCGGATCGTCCTAGCGTCGGCTGTGTCCCAAAAGAAATAGTGAACTTACTCATTATCTCCATCATCAATAGCAGTTCGAACAACGTCGGTTCTCGAATGTCACAGTCCATAAATTATAAGTGCCCAACAACAGCTACAATTGACATAGCTGATTGTGACAACGCTATTCTTACCTATGGCTTCTGGTGGTTTGCTCATTACAGGCGTTGCCCAAATTGATAAACTCCGGGCCAGTATGCAGATCGCTATACGAGGTCAATGACTACCAGTCGGTAGTTAATACCGCTTGCACTTCAGATAGTCTCATGCTTATAAAACGTAACTTCTATTGGCCGATAATCTTAAAAACTCTGCACCACCGTTATTATCTGGCAAGACTCAATTAACGATTCATATACGGATGTTTTTGATATCAAATTAACAACCTGTTCAGCTGATTGACTATCTGCGTATAAACCCCCAGATCCTAGATCCACATACAAGGAGCCTTAGTTCTGTTCATGCTGGCAAACTTGAATAATATCGACGAGTCTTGGTCACTGCAATGAGTTCAATGCAATAAACATCACAGCAATGGCCCATTAGGCTTATGGAAGTGTCAATCAGGCCTCAGGTTTATTTGCTGCGAACTCGAGGTAATTGAGAGTAAAATTACTATCGTCTGACGGAAGTATAGTGAAAAGTTCATAAAATGAAGATATTGATATTACGCCAACGGGAAGTCACTACTACGTCACGTTAGGAGCGCTACCGGTTCGGTATGAAGGTAAAGATATGTCACCCCGCCGTAGTATGCGATTCTGCGCCAGTGAAAATTGCAAAAATCTTCAAGACGCTCCCACAGTTGCCGCTTGCTTACCAGGTGTTATCATCGGACACGCTGTCCAGCTGTCATATTGCACAATCTAGACCTAAGAAAACTGCAGAAAAAGTGGTAGTACATTTATTTCCTTTGGATTTGACTTATATAAACATGCCGCTGCAAACGGGGCTGATGCCTTGACAACGGCAGTCCAGAAAAACAAGTGATGAGATGACGTATTTTAATGGGCCTCAGTCTAAAGCAGTATCAGTCTTCTGAAATAACTCCAGGTTCAGGACGCGTGTCTGTTCTAGTGGTACCTGTGGCACGATCAAAATATTTCCTTTATCCAAGGCTATAGCATTATTGGTCGTGCGCTAATCGAAAGAGAATGTCAATCTGAAGCAATTGCTTACGCAGGTCTCGCATAGTACTGATATCATCATAGTGGATGGTGCATCTGTAAGCAATCTTGTACTGATTAACCCCTATCTATCAGTGTCTTAAGGCAGACTAGGCGATATGCAGGTATGCAGGCATTTCCCTTGCAGATACTGCGTGCTGTTGCAACAGGCAAACGAGAGCTATAGCATCAGACCTTCGATTGCCGTAATCGAAGGCTTCGAATCACGATTAAGGTTAGTTTACAGCCAAGAGTCAACGACAACGATACCAGACGGGAATATCAAGAAGACAAAGCCAAACCAAGAGTAGTTTAAGGGTAATGTCCGCCCTTTTGATAGGTTACTCTGACTTTGCCTGAACTACATTCTCACTCGGATAACAGCCCAAGACTTTCAGCGAACTCGTAATCATTTTCAATTCTCGTAACGCTTTTTGCATTTTTACACTACGAAGGTTAGCTTGCACATCAAAGTAAAACATTTCCTCGTAAGGGTTGCCATGAATCGGCCGCGATTCCAGCCGCGTCATGATAATACCATGGGTTCGCAGAACTAAAAGCGCTTCCATTAGGGCTCCGGACTGCTGTCCAGCAGCCATAATCAGCGTAGTTTTGGCTGGCACCTGCGTAGTAACGTTGATAGCTTTTCGAGCTAGCACAATGAAACGTGTGATATTTTCCTGTTGATTAGCAAGGTTATGCTCCAGCGCCTGCAAATTATATAGTGCGCCACCTTGACCACTGCCCAGCGCGGCGGCAGTAGGATGATTAATCTGCGACACTTTTTCCATAGCCGCGGCAGTGCTTTCGCAATATTCAATTTTCCAGTTTGGGTAACGTGCCAAAAATTGACTACATTGCTGAAAAGGTTGCGGGTGGCCGTAGATGACCTCTATTTTATCGAGATCAGAATCGCCGCTGACCAGCACGCAATGATCGATGGGAATCGCGATTTCGCCCACCAACGACAGATGCATATGCTGCAGTAAGTCGTACACTTCATTGATCGAGCCAGAGCTATTGTTTTCAATCGGCAGAATACCGTATTCCGCCTGTCCAGTTTCCACTGACCGCACAATATCGGAGAATTTATGACAACTGTATTCCACTACTTGCTCGAAATAACGCGCACCATATTGCCGCGCCGCCAGATGGGAATAGGAGCCTTTAGGACCAAGAAAGGCGATACATACGGAGCGATCTACTTGTTGCTGTTGATTGAGATCTAGCTGAATCAGGGCTTGTTGCGTTAACACCGAATCCTCTATGATCGTTTGAAACAGCCGGGTAATATAGAAGCTATCAAGACCTCGCTTCTGACCTTCCGCCGCCAAGAATTCTAGCAGATTGCGCTCTCGCGTCATATCGCGAATTGGTCGCTGAGATACAATTTTACTGCGCGCGATATCTAGCGACAGCGCTCGCCTTTCTGCCAGTAATGACAATAGCTTAAGATCTAGCGAGCTAATTTGATCACGTAGCTCTAATAAAAAATTGTCACTCATGGCATTGGTTACCTTTAACGCCAGAAAAACCCCTGAGTCCAGGAGGCTGTTCTATTAATTTTCACTGTCTTGCCCACATGATAGAGACCCCTGTTTAAGGGGGTAAATTAAAAAAGAGAGTAAAAAGTGCTATTACTATAGCGTACTATTATAATTCAAAAGAATTACACCTTTGATTTTTATTTTGTTAATATAAAATGTATACTACGGATGTAACTATATATGAAATTCGTGGTTTTTACATGTTCTTTAGTATGGCGTGTTTTACTTATACTAGGCCTTATTAATTTGATGTTAAAGATAAGATTAATATGACTATAAATCCCCTGCAGTTGTTTGGAGAGTATCATTATGAAGATTAAATCAATTGGACTTTTGCCACTTCAACAGTTTTCCAGGCATTTTTCCACAGTTGATGAATAGTTAGTGCGATCTCAGTTTACTAATCAATACTGTTGATAATCATCAAACTACCTAATTAATATTTCGTCTATATAGTTTGAGTATACCTGAAAAGTGCTATTTGTATAGTCTATTTACCCTGTCAGGTACTGCGCAATGGAGCAAGTAACGCTAGTCCCAGGCTGGGTTTATTGCAATAATTTTCACTACTTTATCCGCCTGGTCGTTCAACTGCAATTTTCGGTAGGCTCTTTCCATGTACGGTAGTGCCTGACGCGTCGCTTGAGTATCAGGGAAGTCGTGCAGCATCTGCTCTACGCGATTGATCACCGCAACATAAGCGCCGCGTTTGCTGTAATACTCAACCACAGACAACATATACTTTGCCAAGCAGTTTTTAAGATAAACTAGACGTTTGGTAGCATCTATGGCGTACCGACTATTTGGGTAATCCCGAATTAATTTTGTGAAATCACGAAACGCCGCATGGAAATATTTGGGATTGCGATCAGAACGATCCATCCCCAAAAATCTCTGCTGTAATGCGCCGTCATTCAATGCCATGTTAGTTAAACCACGGATGTACAGCACATAGTCGATGTTTGGGTGAGTAGGATTAAGTCGCAGGAAACGATCAATGGAGACCTGTGCCATCTTCAGGTTGGCAGATTTATAATAAGCATACATCAAACCGAGCTGAACTTGCTGCGCGTAGGAATCAAACGGGTAGAGGTTATCCAGTGTTTCAAGATCTTTGATAGCGCTCTTATAATTTCCTGTCTGCAGTTTTTTTTGTGCGGAACCATAAAGCTTAGATGGGGGGTTATCAGGAATGATATCTTTACTACTAGAACAACCAGCTAGCACCAGGCTTAGTGTGGCAGCTGATACCAGATATTTTATACACATCATGATGCCTCGCTTATCCTCAGAACACCCTTCTTAGGAAATTGTCCATTTGGCTGCTGGATTGTACTAACTACAAAATATACTATTTTAAACGGCATCGCCGTGAAAACCTAATGTTAACGAAGAAACTTTACTATGGTATATCATCAATATCTCATCAGAACAGTGAATGCATCACAACTCGGGCAACGTTTAGATCAAGCTTTAGCTAAATTATTCCCTGATTATTCACGAACGCAGATAAAGTCTTGGATTCTTGACGGTCAGGTGAAGATGAATGGAAAAGTCATAACGGTGCCTAAAAAAAAATACTGGGCGGAGAAAATATTGAGATACAAATAAGTGTTATAGAAAAACAATATTGGAAAGCGCAAAATATTCAGTTGAATATCGTCTATGAAGATGATGATATTGTCGTGATTAATAAACCGCGAGGTTTAGTGGTGCACCCAGGAGCCGGCAAGGCCGATGGCACTGTACTAAATGCGCTGTTATATTATTTTCCTCCCATTGCCGACGTACCCCGGGCGGGGATTATTCATCGTCTGGATAAGGACACTACTGGCTTGATGGTAGTGGCGAAAACCGTGCCAGCACACATCCGCTTGGTGGAGTCGCTGCAAGCACGAAAAATCACCCGTGAATACGAAGCGGTCGCTATCGGCACGATGATCGCTAGTGGTACTGTGGAGCAGCCGATCTCTCGTCATTCCACCAAGCGGATGCACATGACAGTACATCCGATGGGTAAGCCGGCCGTGACCCACTATCGTATCATGGAGCATTTCCGTTCCCATACGCGCTTGCGACTGAGATTGGAGACCGGTCGTACCCATCAAATCCGCGTGCATATGGCGCATATTAACCATCCTCTGGTAGGCGATCCACTCTACAGCAAGCACCAGCGGCTGTCAAAAGGGGCTTCCAAGGCTAAGGTATGGTGTCGCTTTAGTCGTCAGGCGTTGCATGCCACTTTGCTGCGATTATATCATCCCATCACTGAAACAGAGATGGAATGGCGTGCGCCTCTGCCGCAGGATATGATGGAGTTAATAGCAGCATTGCAAGCAGATACCGAGTAGTTTAAAATTACATGAATTGACTGCGATCCGGTTTATTCTGCTTGACTAGTACGCGCTGCACATTACCCAAGTAGGTAGAAAGCGTGAACTGCTCACCGTAGGCGCCGAATCTTAGCTGTCATCCTACCCATGGCGACCATGGCAGAAATTGGTGTCGTCTGGGAAGGTACATAATCCTACTGTCTTACTCGCTAGCTGTGTAGGCGCTGCTGGTGGCTAAGAATTTGCCATATCCGTCGATTAGCCGATTGTACTATGAAAGAAAGCGGTACTTTTCAGAATGGAAAGTAAGTTATCTTCCAGGTTATTGGCGAAATATCCTTGAATTTTAAATAAACAACCTTATTTACTCTTCAGAGTAGTAATTTTAACCAATATAGGAAAGAATTATGCGTCTGGATCGTCTTACCAATAAATTTCAAGTTGCTCTAGCTGATGCTCAATCTATGGCTCTTGGTCACGACAATCAATTTATTGAACCGTTACACGTTATGGCGGCTCTATTGAAACAGGAGAACGGTACCGTGCGCCCACTGCTGCAATCCACCGGTGTTAATCTCCAGAAGTTTATCAACGCTGTGGATCAAGCGTGCGAGCGGCTACCACAGGTAGACGGCACTGACGGCGACGTTCATCCCTCACAAGATCTAATGCGCGTCCTGAATTTATGCGATAAACTGGCACAAAAGCGCCTCGATAGTTTTATTTCTTCTGAGCTCTTTGTCTTAGCAGCATTAGAATCGCGCGGCACTCTGGCTGACCTGTTGAAGTCAGCCGGTGCCACTATGGCTACCATTACTCAGGCGATTGAGCAAATGCGTGGTGGCGAACAGGTGAACGATCAATGTGCAGAGGATCAACGTCAAGCACTAAAAAAATTCACCATTGACCTAACAGAACGCGCTGAGCGGGGCAAGCTTGATCCTGTTATTGGTCGTGACGAAGAAATCCGCCGCACCATTCAGGTACTCCAGCGGCGTACCAAAAATAATCCAGTGCTAATTGGTGAACCTGGAGTAGGTAAAACCGCCATTATTGAAGGACTAGCGCAACGCATTGTTAACAGAGAGGTGCCTGAAGGTTTAAAAAATAACCGGGTACTATCGCTGGATATGGGATCGCTGGTGGCAGGGACGAAATACCGCGGTGAGTTCGAAGATCGCTTGAAGAGCGTACTAAACGATCTATCTAAACAGGAGGGCAGTGTTATTCTGTTCATCGACGAATTGCACACCATGGTCGGAGCCGGCAAGACTGATGGTGCAATGGACGCAGGCAACATGCTTAAACCTGCCCTAGCACGCGGGGAGTTGCACTGTGTGGGTGCAACTACCCTGGATGAATATCGAAAATACATAGAAAAAGATGCTGCACTGGAACGGCGTTTCCAGAAGGTTTTCGTCGCCGAGCCAAGCGTGGAGGATACTATAGCTATTCTACGCGGACTGAAAGAACGTTATGAACTGCATCACCATGTACAGATCACCGACCCGGCCATTGTTGCTGCTGCGACTTTGTCTCATCGTTACATTGCCGATCGGCAATTGCCTGACAAGGCAATTGACCTTATTGATGAGGCTGCATCAAGTATTCGTATACAGATAGACTCCAAACCGGAAGAACTTGATCGTTTAGAACGCCGTATCATTCAACTAAAACTGGAACAACAGGCGTTAAAGAAAGAGTCGGATGATGCTAGTATGAAACGTCTTGATATGCTCAATAGCGAACTAGAGCAAAGGGAACGCGACTATTCTGAACTGGAAGAAGAATGGAAGGCGGAGAAAATCTCACTTTCTGGCACTCAACATTTGAAGGCTGAATTGGAGCAGGCAAAAATCTCAATAGAGCAGGCGCGTCGCGTCGGTGACCTGGCTCGGATGTCCGAGCTGCAATATGGTAAAATTCCCGAGTTGGAAAAACAGCTGGCGACGGCCTCACAGTCTGAAGGTAAGGGCATGCGCCTACTGCGTAACCGCGTGACCGATACTGAAATCACTGAAGTGCTTGCCCGCTGGACAGGAATCCCGGTTTCACGCATGTTAGAAAGCGAACGGGAAAAACTGTTGTGTATGGAGCAAGAGCTGCATCAGCGGATTATCGGGCAGAATGAGGCGATAGCAGTGGTGTCTAACGCCATTCGCCGCAGCCGAGCAGGCTTAGCTGATCCCAATCGGCCGATCGGTTCTTTTATGTTTCTTGGTCCCACCGGGGTGGGTAAAACGGAACTGTGTAAAGCGCTAGCTACATTCCTATTCGATAGTGATGATGCCATGGTTCGTATCGATATGTCTGAATTTATGGAAAAACATTCGGTATCTCGGCTAGTGGGCGCCCCTCCTGGTTATATCGGTTATGAAGAAGGAGGATATCTAACCGAAGTAGTACGCCGTCGTCCTTATTCAGTGATTTTGCTAGATGAGATTGAAAAAGCACATCCGGATATTTTTAATATTCTGCTACAGGTACTAGATGACGGCCGTCTGACCGATGGGCACGGACGCACAGTAGATTTTCGTAACACAGTAATCATTATGACTTCCAACCTGGGATCAGACGTGATTCAAGAACGCTTTGGCCAGATGAATTATCAGCAGATGAAGGATATGGTGCTTAATGTAGTAAGCCATCATTTCCGACCGGAGTTTATTAACCGCGTGGATGAAGTCGTAGTCTTCCACCCGCTGAGTCGTGAGCATATCGCTGAAATTGCTCAGATTCAGCTACAGCGCATGTATCAGCGTTTAGAGGAACAGGGTTATACCACTACAATCAGCGATGAGGCTCTGGCGCTGTTGGGAAAATTAGGCTTTGATCCTGTTTATGGTGCTCGGCCACTAAAGCGCACTATACACCAGGAAATAGAAAACTCGCTGTCACAGCAGATCCTATCTGGGCAGCTGATTCCAGGAAAATTGATTAAGCTGGATGTTCGGGACGAACATATCGTCGCCAGCCAGTAATGCTGATACTATAAATGATAAACTAGCGGCCTAGCTGTTTATCAGAGCTATTTTTATCCACAATCATTCATGCTATCTATGCTCCTTGCTAAATGTGTTTTATGTATGAGGGAAAAGATCTTATATAGTTAGCATGTCATCGTTAGCGTGCTTCTTCATAAATAAGCTAGACCAGCTTGAACAAAAGCAAACAACTTGGAAATAAGAAAGCTCTACAAGAGAAAACATAATGACACAATACACATACGTTTGAAATCAAAAATAAAATTACGATCCTAAGCCACTGTATTGTTGGTATCGCTAGACCGACACCCTAACTGTGAAATAACCATAAGCTTTAATAAAAGCTGCTGTTAAGATTAAGGTATAGATGGAAACCAACACTAATTTCTCGGCTCCTTAAACTATTGAACTGCAGCGATGGCTTGTGCTACCTTTCTGACGTTAGTGGAATTCAAGCCAGCTAGGCACATTCGTCCGTTGTTGATTAAATAAACACCAAAAGATTTGCATAGCTTTCTTACTTGCTCTGGGGTAAGGCCGGTATAGCTGAACATGCCGCACTGATGCAACAAATAATCGAAATTATGCCCAGGTAACACGTCTTTCAATGCGTCCACCAGACTCTGACGCATTGTCAGAATACGCAAGCGCATCGTTGTTACCTCACTGCGCCACAGGGTGTTCAGCTCCGGCTCAGTTAACACCTGAGCCACAATCTGAGCGCCAAAACTCGGTGGACTAGAGTAGTTACGGCGCACAGTTGCCTTCAGTTGCCCTAGCACATGCTCAGTTTCGCCTACGCTATCGCATACTACCGAAAGTTCTCCGACACGCTCGCTATAAAGAGAGAAAATCTTGGAGAAAGAATGGCTAACCAGGCAAGGCAGACCAAGACGTGCCATTTCGCGCACCACATAAGCATCTTCATCTAATCCTGTGCCGAATCCCTGATAAGCGATATCCAGAAAAGGAATGAGCTGCCGTTCTGCTATCATAGTGATAATTCGAGACCACTCTGAACGTGTCAAATCGGAGCCGGTAGGGTTATGGCAGCACGGATGTAATAGCACGATACTTTGCAGCGGTAGTTGCTCAAAGCAAGTCAGCATCGCGTTGAAGTTCACGCTCATTTTCTCGCGGTCAAAATAAGGGTAACGGTTAACCTGAAAACCGGCACCGGAGAAGATAGCAATATGATTTTCCCAGGTCGGGTCGCTGACCCAGACTTGTGAGTTTGGAAAATAGCATTTGAGAAAATCAGCACCAACTTTCAACGCCCCAGACCCGCCTACAGTCTGAATAGTGACGATACGCAGAGCGTTACGCATCGGATGATCTTCGCCAAATAACAGTGCCTGGGTAGCGCTGCGGTAGGATTGCAATCCCTCTATGGGTAAGTAAGAAGATGAGCTCTGTGCTAAATGGGTGAGCAGCATGGTTTTTGCCTTGGCTACCGACCGCAATTGTGGGATAACCGCCTGCTCGTTGTAGTAAAGTCCAATACTTAGATTAACTCGATCTGGCCGCGGATCCTGTCTATAGACTTCCATTAACGATAAGATAGGATCGCCTGCATAAGCATTTACATTCTGGAACACGGTGAAGCTCTCCTGGATAAATGGGTGCCACAGTGTACCCGATAAGTTAAAAATCAAATAATAAGTTAAAAATAAAATAAAATGAAAGTAATAAAAATGTCAAAAATGGAAAAGTTTCTGCACGGCCTACTCATCATATTGTGAGCCAGCATAATTATCAAATCGAGACCACTGCCCGTTGAAAGTCAGCCGCACAGTGCCAATAGGCCCATTACGCTGCTTCCCGAGAATAATTTCAGCGATGCCCTTCATGTCGCTGTTTTCATGATAAACCTCGTCGCGATAGATAAACATAATCAAGTCAGCATCCTGCTCAATAGAGCCGGATTCGCGCAGGTCGGAGTTTACGGGACGCTTATCGGCACGTTGCTCCAAGCTACGGTTTAGCTGAGATAAAGCCATTACCGGCACCTGAAGCTCTTTAGCTAACGCCTTAAGAGATCTGGAGATTTCAGCAATTTCTAGAGTACGATTATCGGATAGAGACGGTACCCGCATTAGTTGCAGGTAATCAATCATAATCAGACTCAGCCCGTCGTTCTCACGGAACACGCGCCGCGCACGCGAACGCATTTCTGCCGGTGTCAACCTCGACGAGTCATCTATATACATATTCTGCTTTTCCAGCAAAATCCCCATAGTGCTGGAAATGCGTGCCCAGTCCTCATCGTCCAGCTGACCGGTACGAATCCGAGTTTGAGCAACGCGCGACAGAGACGCTAACATACGCATCATGATCTGTTCACCGGGCATTTCTAAACTAAAGATAAGAACCGGTTTGTCCTCAGTCATGGCGGCATTTTCGCACAGATTCATAGCGAAAGTAGTTTTCCCCATTGAAGGACGTGCGGCAACGATAATTAGGTCCGACTTTTGTAGACCGGCAGTTTTTTTATCCAGATCCTGATAACCACTGGATACACCGATGACGCCATCGTGTGGCTTTTGATACAACTGCTCAATGCGAGCCACCGTATCTTCTAGGATGCGGCTAATGCTTTTTGGGCCTTCATCTTTTCTGGCCCGGTTTTCAGCGATCTGGAATACCCGTGATTCTGCAAGATCTAACAAATCCTCGCTGCTGCGGCCTTGCGGATCATAACCAGCATCAGCGATCTCATGGGCCACGGCGATCATTTCACGTACTACGGCTCTTTCACGTACGATATCGGCATAGGCAACAATATTAGCGGCGCTGGGGATATTTTTCGATAACTCTGCCAGATAAGCGAATCCGCCAACTATATCCAGCTTACCCTTCTGTTCAAGGGATTCTGACAAAGTGATCAGGTCGATAGGTTTGCCCATCTCCAGGAGACTCTGCATTTCTCTGAAGATTAGGCGGTGCAGTTGGTTGAAAAAATCATTGCTGGTCACTCGGTCAGTAACGCTGTCCCAGCGCTCATTATCTAGCATCAAACCACCCAGAACTGATTGTTCCGCTTCTAGAGAATGAGGCGGTATCTTTAGACCTTCAATCTGGTGGTCGCGGGGGAAATTTAATTTGGTAGCCTGTTTTTTTTCTGACATGAAAGGATGCTTTGCCCAATACCTACTTTAGAGAAATCTTAGAATAAGATACATTATACCCTTTCTCTGAACGAGATCCTATGGGCTTTGTAAGCTACGTACGCTTTGCATGGCTTGCAAGTATTAAAGAGACCTTAAAAACTTAAAAAAGAAAAAATGAATGATAATTAGGCGTATATAAGACAAGTTACCGTTAACAGCAGATCGGAAGTGATGGAACACGTGGACTTTATACCGGTTGACTCCGATCCAGAATGAAGTACAAGACAGTAAGTCTCACCGGCTGAGATATGATGGCAGGCGCATTACAGGATCTAAAGAAGTGGCAAATTAACGGTTCGTTGCTTGCTGAAGCCTTTGGTGGAGGTGATTAGTAGGTTGAGGCTTACCTCACTTTTTACCGGAGTTTGCCCGCACCTAAAAAAATAATTGGTTTCATAAGGGAAATTCATCATAGATTGATAAGACACATAGCACTTTATAATAACTCAGCGCCTTAGGATATACTTTATTTTCATAAAATAGATAATTATCTTTACCTAAATAACAGGGAGACTACTGGCCACCACTGTGGTGTATACACAGTGGCGCGTAATAGCTCATGATACCAGAAAAAACGGCAATAATGGCAATCAGTTCAGTCGCAACACTGAAGTTACTGGCCAAATGTGGCTTAGGCCGGGATTAATGCAGCAGATGTTTTATATAATCTTAGACTAGTTGAACGTATGCCCCTACGGATAGGAGGAACCTGTCAGGAAATATCTTGGGGAGATACTTGTCAGTAACACTACATTAGAGCTATACCTAAAACTAGGTAGTGTATCCTCAATAATCGTGAAGTTGATACAGAAAAATAAGCAGTCACCTGATGTATTTACCTTAAATAAATGAATACAACCCCTCGAATTGCGAAAAACACAATGGCAAGTACTTCAAAGCAACAGCACAGCAGGCTGTAATTGTCAATTAAAGATGCTAATATTAGTAGTTGACACGCCACTACCTTGACTAGAATTATAGTTAGTTGTGTTGCATCATACCACGAGACCTTCAACGACGGGTTCTTGTTGGCGCAGATCCAATACAATTGAGAGAGAATGCACTATTCTCAGGTAATAATTCCACAATATTCCCTGACATTTTAGGCGTTTGACGGTAATCTCATTATCAATACGCGCTACCACTACCTGTCCATTGCGGATAACCTGGATTTTATGAACTGATAACAAGTCGCCATCTATAATTCCAATATTTTCATTGACATACTACTAACTCGCAGCAAGAAATTCGCATGAGGATTGAACAAAACAGAATCTACCTGATAATGAATCTCGATGTGTTGCGTTTCCAGTAGTGGTTTGCCGGCGGCCACGCGATCAATCAGCGGTAAGCCATTCTCTTCTGTTATTGTCAGGCGAATGCTGCGCGAACGCGCCAGAGACAGTCTCTAATAGCGCCTTTGCGTGCTAGCGCTTTCAAATGCTCTTTCACTGTATTTAGAACGGAAAGACGAGACACAATCCCGGTACGCGTGGGCGACATGCCGGTGTGCGTGATGCATTCTCGGATTAGATCGAAAATTTCTTGCTGTCTAACAGTTAGCGCTTTCATTTTACCCCTGTTTTTATACAGATTTTCTATAAGAAAATACAGGTAATTGCCAATTGAAAACACGAGAAATAAGGGCGATATTCACAATATTATAGACTTATTATTGCTCCAGAATGGGTGGGATCGTTCCTCATCAAATATTATGTATACTACTGTTTTTGTGCCCTAGTTAGCGCAGAATGGTCTACCAACAGGAGATCATGGAGTGGCAAGATGTCGCCGCAGTTGCCTCTGTAGCTGCAGAGGCTGTTGACTCCGTCACGATCTGCCGAGCAGTTTCTGTTACTTTTCATCGCGTTGAAAACAAGAGGCTTCACATAAATATGTCAGATTGGCATAGAGTTTACTATACGTTATTAGATTTACCACTCAAGTTCCTAGTAAGAAGTAAAGTTATCCCGATCGAGCCGCGCGCTAGAACAGACCTGGATTTTCGGCAACCTATGATAATGTATGTGTTGCCTTATAATTCCAAGGCGGATCTGTTGACTTTGCGTATGCAATGCCTGAAGCAGGGATTGCCTGACCCGCTGGCACCACTGCATATTCACGGTGTCACTCTGCCACGCTACGTATTTATTCATGATGGCCCGCGCATCCTGACATGGCACAGCAAAAAACCGCAGTCTGTGATGTTATTTTACAATTATCTCGATTTGCACCGTTCTAATCCCGATCTGGATGTACAAATGGTGCCGGCCTCAGTCATGTTCGGTCGTTCACCCGGCAGGGGATTGCAGTCCAATCAGCCAGAATTACGTCTATTGAACGGTATTGAAAAGTTCATCGCGGTACTATGGCTTGGCCGCAACAGTTTTGTTCGCTTCTCTCGGCCTCTGTCTATGCGTTACATGGCCACTAAGCATGGTACCAACAAAACCATTGCCCAGAAACTCGCTCGCGTCATACGCACCCACTTTGCCCGCCAGCAGTTTGGTACAGCAAGGCTGCGCCAGCCAGTGCGCCAGGATTTATTTAATAAATTGCTGTCTTCTAAAACTATTAAAAAAGCAATGGAGGATGAAGTACGTATCAAAAAAATACCCACAGAGAAAGCGCAACAAAACGCCGTAAAGCTCATGAAGGAAATCGCCGCTAACTTTTCCTATGAGGCAATACGCATGTCGGACCTGGTGCTAGGTTGGACCTGGAACCGACTTTACCAGGGGCTGCATGTATGTAACGCCGAGCGGGTTCGTCACCTGGAGAAAGAAGGTCATGAAATTGTTTATGTGCCCTGCCACCGCAGTCATATGGATTATCTGTTACTTTCTTACGTACTTTATCATCAGGGACTAAAACTGCCGCATATTGCCGCTGGTATTAATCTCAATTTCTGGCCGGCTGGCCCCATTTTCCGCCGTTTGGGTGCGTTTTTTATCCGCCGCACATTTAAATGCAATAAGCTCTACTCCACCATTTTCCGCGAATATCTCGGTGAGCTATTCACTCGTGGCTATTCGGTAGAGTATTTTATTGAAGGAGGTCGCTCCCGCACTGGACGCCTGCTGGAACCGAAAACAGGTACGCTGACTATGACCCTTCAGGCTATGTTGCGCGGTGGCACCAGACCTATTACGTTAGTGCCGATTTACGTCGGTTATGAACATGTGATAGAGGTGGCAACCTACGCTAAAGAATTGCGCGGCGCTGCTAAAGAGAAAGAAGGATTTTGGCAAATGCTGCGAGGATTATGCAAGTTGCGCAATCTCGGCCAGGGATATGTTAATTTTGGCGATCCGCTGCCGTTAGCTACTTGGCTGTCTCAGCAGGTACCGCAATGGCGCGACTTTATCAATCCTATAGAAGCTCAGCGTCCCAGTTGGCTGGCACCGGTAGTGGATAATATTGCCTCTGCCATTATGATTCGAATAAATAATGCCGCTGCAACCAATGCAATTAATCTTTGCTCCAGTATATTGCTTTCCTCACATCAGCGCTCTCTGACGCGTCAGCAACTACTGTCACAGCTAACCTGCTATCTGGATCTGCTGCGTAATGTCCCGTATGCACCGGATGTCACAGTGCCCGGCCTAACACCGGAAGCGCTGCTGACACATGCGCTGACGATGAATGAATTTACTGTTGAACATGACACTGCTGATGATATCATCTTTTTGTCACGCGATCAAGCAGTGCTGACGACTTATTATAGCAATAACATTCAGCATCTATTCATCCTACCATCACTGGTGGCTAGCATTATTTTCAGTCATTTTGGTATCCAGCGAGAACAGTTGCATCAGTGGATTAGAGTGCTTTATCCGCTGTTGAAGGCAGAACTATTCATGCGCTTTAACAAGCAGGAATTGCCACTGGTTATCGATAGCCTCATTGCCGAATTGGAGCGTCAGGGGCTGGTAAAAACTCAGGGAACACACTTGTATCCGGCGCCGGCTCGCTTACATATCCTGGAACTGCTGGCCGCTATCGTGTGTGACACACTGAAACGTTATGCTATTACATTTTTATTACTGCGCGCTAACCCGCAGTTTAACCGGGAAACACTGGAAAGAAAGAGTCGAGTCGTGGCTCAACGTTTAGCATTTCTAAACGGCATTAACGCTCCAGAGTTTTTCGATAAAGCGGTGTTCTCTACCTTAATGGTGACACTTCGCGCTGAGGAATATATCAGCGATACCGGCGACGTCATTGATGAGAAAATCAGCAAGATGTGTGACATTCTAGGTGAATTGATCACGTCTGACGTCCTGGGCACTATCGAAAGTGCTAATCTACTTGACCAACGGGCAGAAAACTACGGTGCTTCCGGCACCGTGGAAACGTCATTGGGCGTTAGCATGTCAACAGACTCAAAAAAATGCCAATAAATACTAGCATTCCGACAAAATTGTTATTTAAAAATGCCCGGAAGCAGGCTTGCCGTTCCCGCCTGGCGATTAGCTTTTGTTGTAAAAAGAATAAAACTGCAGCTCCTGTTAGAGTCAGATAGTAGATCCCTCCGAGCTCCATCCGCCAGCCAATAATAGCCAGAAAGAGCAGCGTCACTAGCTGCAATAAACCGATAATTAGCTTATCTAATCGGCCGAAGAGAATGGCGGCGGATTTGACACCAATGCGCAAATCATCATCTCGATCCACCATTGCGTATTGGGTATCATAAGCTACTGTCCAGGTGACATTAGCCAAAAAAAGTAGCCAACAGTTTACAGGTAAGGAGTTACTGACTACCGTAAAAGCCATCGGAATAGACCAACCGAACGCCACTCCCAGCACTATTTGCGGCAAATGCGTGTACTGCTTCATAAACGGATACACCCATGCTAGAGCTAGTGCTACCGTTGATAGTGCAATGGTCATTGTATTTAGCGTTAGTACCAGGACAAGTGAGATGCCTACTAGCGCGCTGAACAACAACTTAACCTCTCTTTCGCTAATCGCCCCGCTGGGCAATGGACGAGAGCAAGTTCGTTTGACGTGGCCGTCTATTTTACGATCCACATAGTCATTAATCACGCAGCCAGCCGCACGCATAACAAACACCCCCATGACAAAAATTAATAGTGTCCCTAATTCGGGTACACCATTTCCTGCTAGCCACAATGCCCAAAGCGTTGGCCACAGCAGTAATAGAGAACCAATAGGATTATCGATACGCATCAAACGGTACCATACCTGCCATCGATTCTGAGTTAGACTGTGATCCAACAGAATTTTCCTTACTAAACTATTAAGCTTACTATCAATATAGAGTAGTTGGCTGCTGCCTTTCAGATGGAAGCTATACATAGCTCCTCTACAAATTTTCCAACCTAGTTGAATCACTCTACACGTAGACGGACATAATTAAAGAAGATTCCAAAGTGCTTTCGGTACAACTCTAGCGTCTTTCACCTACTTAAATCACCTATAAGCCACTCTTTTTCTGTACTGTGGTTTGGGCAACACGGTACCAATCAGTGAATTGTAATACCCTAAAAATCAATACTCTAGTCAGATGGATTTAGTGAGCCAAGATGTTCGAACGTTTTTATCCTAGTGGATCCAGCGACACGAATTGCTGCCTTTAGTATGCACAGAAAGACTAGTAGCGTACACTTTTCACTCAAGTGGATTTTAGTTTGATGTTGTTATTGCTATGCAGTTAGTACCGAATGTACTTAAATCGGTAACTTTTTTCTGCATTTAGAGCTATACCGTACTGGCTGTCTCTTCTGAAATAATTACTATTCCTGGCCACCAAGTGTGCTAGTTAAGCTCCGTACACAGCGTAAATTGCCCTAGGTTATTAGTGACTTCTAGCACCATCGTTTGAATTGCCCGGAATAAAGGATCACCACCTAACTGTCGACTATAGGTGAAAGCTGAGGTGATATCTTTCTTGAGCTTGCGATTAAGGTATTATCGATAGTCAAGCTGAAACGGAAAATGAAAATGGTATCCTGTATTTGCTTTTCTTTTTCATAATCAAATAAGCAATCCACCCGGCGCCACTGTGAAGATATGACCAGTTGAGCGGATTCGGTGTTCACATTAATCCACATTTTCACTTTAGTTGTCAGAGACTAACGCTATCGCCAGCGATAGCGCTCATACTTATCACAAAGGTTTTGTCAGTATTCAAGACTGAAGAAGATTGTGCTACCTTACTTAGTCTTATGTCTAGTTTCTAAGTGCGTCGGTTCATTTAAGAAATGTTTGCCATCACGCGCTTACAGATTTAATGTAACTGTAGTAATTATAAATATTTTTGTTATAACAATCATTTTTAAATAAAAATAATAATCTTAAAAAATGCTTCTAAGGTTTAACCACAACTTTTTAAAGGTAGTAAAAGCATGGCCATCGCACAACCTCTAAAGACCTGTTTTAAAGAATAATTCCAAAAGTAAATATAAATACTTATCTGTGTCATACCTTATAATATTTTAACTCGACGTTGTTTTAACTCGACGTAAAGGCGCAAAATGGCTAGTGACGTGCCATAATTTCATAAATATTATCTATCAGTAACACCAGGATCTATAACAGTTAATCAAGCCATTCGTGGAACTATCATGCGTGGTAACCGGTTCATCCTGAGTTAATTCAGGAAGAATACGGTTGGCGAGCTGTTTGCCTAATTCCACCCCCCATTGATCGAAAGAATAGATATTCAGAATTACCCCTTGAGTGAAAATCTTATGCTCATACAGCGCAATTAAGGCACCCAAGCTATAAGGAGTAATCTCACGCAGCAATAGTGAATTAGTTGGCCGATTGCCTTCAAATATCTTAAACGGTACCACGTGTTGCATTTGATCCGGAGTTTCTCCGGCAATGCTGAATTCCTGCTCCACCATTTCTCGCGACTTACCGAAGGCTAGCGCTTTGGTCTGGCCAAAGAAATTGGCTAGTAATTTGGGGTGATGATCAGCAAGTGGATTATGGCTAATTGCAGGAGAGATAAAATCGCAAGGAATCATTTTAGTGCCCTGATGAATCAGCTGATAAAACGCGTGCTGACCGTTGGTTCCTGGTTCGCCCCAGATAATAGGACCGGTTTGATAATTGACCGGGTGACCATCGCGATCAATACATTTACCATTGGATTCCATATTCCCCTGCTGAAAATAGGCAGCGAAGCGGTGCATATATTGATCATAAGGTAGAATGGCTTCCGTTTCTACACCGAAGAAATTATTATACCAAATGCCGATTAACGCCAGCAGCACTGGCAAATTTTGCTTTAGCGGCATGGTAGAAAAATGGTGATCCATAGCGTGCGCGCCGCTGAGCAATTTCTCGAAATTCTCGAAACCGAGCGATAGAGCAATAGATAAACCAACAGCGGACCAAAGCGAATAACGGCCGCTAACCCAGTCCCAAAATTTAAACATATTGTCAGTATTAATGCCGAATTCTACTACTGCTTTTGCATTGGTAGACAACGCGGCGAAATGGCGCGCGACATATTTTTCATCCTTGGCTGTTTTTAAGAACCAATCCCGCGCGCTGTGGGCGTTAGTCATTGTTTCTTGAGTGGTAAATGTTTTGGACGCCACCAGGAACAACGTGGTTGCCGGATCTAGGCTTTTTACTGTTTCCGTAATGTGTGTTCCATCTACATTAGACACAAAATGCATACTAAGATGGTTTTTATAGGGCCGCAGCGCTTCAGTAACCATATACGGACCGAGATTAGAACCACCGATACCGATATTAACGATATCGGTAATAGCTTTTCCAGTATAGCCTTTCCAGTTACCGCCAATGACCTGATCGCAGAATTGCTTCATCTTCGCCAATACCGCATTGACATCCGGCATTACATCCTTGCCGTCCACCTTGATAGGCGTATTGCTGCGGTTACGTAACGCAACGTGTAAAGCCGCTCGATCCTCAGTACGATTGATTTTTTCACCGCTAAATATTGAAGTGATGGCACCTTTCAGATCACATTCTTTAGCCAGCGCTAGCAATTTAGCTATAGTCTCTGCGGTGATACGGTTTTTGGAGTAATCTACTAGCATCTGATCGTCGAAAATCGCTGAAAAAGAAGAAAAACGCTGAGGATCTTGCGAAAATAAGTCACTAATATGCACGTCTTTCAATGTTTCAAAATGTTGTTTCAGCGCTTTCCAGGCTGGAGTATGGCTAGGATTGATATTTTTCATGACGACACTCTTTGCTCTTTATCAGATGATTAAAATGGTGCAGTTTTGATTATATCGCTTAATGTCTATCATGAGATAACTTTTCTTGCAGTAGGCATTCACCATTACCTCACACTACACTATTAAGATCGGTAACAAAATCTAGAAACGCTAAGTTTATATTACCATCTAATTTACAGGTGAACTATTATGTGATTAGCGAAAGGCATTAGACAACATTTGACTGCTAGTGTTGAAATTTTCGGAATGCTGTTGCTGCGGTTAACGTCGATTGCTAAATACAGCTCTCCTTAATTTTTAAATAGAGATGATATCGATAGTGAATAAATCTTAAACGGCGCTCCAGCTAGAGACTAAGAGATCGATGCTGATAGTCAGTCACGGTAGAGCACTTGGTGTTTTTCTTCCAGACTATAACACAGTTAAGTGCGCATTGTTCATTGGGCCGCAGTTTGGCGTCCGGCAGCGTTGAGCGTAGATATAGATCAGCTAGTTATAACCTGCACTGCAAAATTGATTTGTCTCGCGTTCGCGAATGTATTCGAGGTAATGAGTGGCATTAGGTATTTACACATTTATGATAATAATTATACAGTTAAAAATGGTTGTGCTCTCGAGAAGGAGCAATACTGCAAATCGAGTTTAATCGATACTATTGCGATAGTTAAATCGTTAAAACTCTAGACAACGTCCACCTCATCTTCTCTAGTAAGATGTATGAAAATTATTCAGACTCAGTTACCAATCTTTAGTCAGTTTGACGAATAAGCCCAGGTTCCACTTGCGATTCTTTTTACTTACACCTTCACCTGTAGTATAAGAGCCTCAACACACTCCATTGCCACTGCGCAGAGCAGTGGCGCCGCTTAAAGCGATAAGCGGCAGGCACTTCATCCCAATGCAGGATTCCCGCTTGTTTTCAGATCAAAAACGCTACTTAGTCCAGCGTTGGGTTCATGTTGCGTAGATCGTATGGTGTGATTTGGTAGACATAGTAATTGAGCCAGTTGGCAAACAAAAGATGACTATGGCTGCGCCAGCTGGCTTTCGGTGCCAAATTGGGGTCATCATTTGGGAAATAATTTACCGGCAGAGCCGGATTAAGGCCGTTTTTCCGATCACGATAATATTCGCTAGCTAGCGTCAGCACATCGTATTCCGGATGACCGGTAACAAAAGCCAGGCGTTTATCTTGGCTAACAAACAGATAAGCTCCTGCCTCATTAGACTCGGCCAAGATTTCTAAATTGGTGTGATAACGAATAACCTCGGTGGGAAAATCTGCATTTCGGGAATGAGGCGCCAAAAAGGTTTCATCAAACCCTCTGGTCAATAGCGCATGTGGCTTCAGCGTATGGTGCTGATAGACCCCGGTAAGTTTCTGTTGACGGGTTATTTTAGGGATGCTATAAAGAATGTTTAGTGCTGCCTGTACTGCCCAGCAGACAAACAGCGTGGAAGTTACATGATCCAACGCCCAGTGCAGCACGTGCTTAATCTGCGGCCAGAATACCACATCACGGAAATCCACTAAGCCTAGTGGAGCGCCGGTCACTATTAGTCCATCGAAATTATCACACTGAATATCTTCGAAGTTGCAGTAAAAGTTATTTAAATGCTCCGCAGGAGTATTCTTTGATTCACGGCTATCGATACGCAGCAGCTGAATATCAACTTGTAGAGGAGAATTAGACAATAGACGCAGAAACTGGTTCTCAGTTTCGATTTTCTTTGGCATCAAGTTGAGAATTAATACTTTTAACGGGCGTACTTCCTGTATATTGGCACGTGAGGACGTCATCACAAAGACATTCTCATTACGCAGGAAATTCACTGCTGGTAGCTCGTCAAGTACCTGAATTGGCATAACCTGGGATCCTTACAGAATACTTTTGAACGTTTAGATATCCAGGTGCCAGAAAATATCTGGTTTGCTGTGGGATGTCGAGTTTTCACTTGTTAATTGAAAATATTTCATATTATCCCAGAAAATGCATTAGTCAGCTCGTGGACCAGAAGAAGACCGTATTAACGATTATTCAGCGCTGAAATCCATGCGCCACTGCAGGAGCTGTGTCACCTAGTTTACTTGAATCTGGCTAGTACACCGATTAGATAAGATGAAGGTATGGCTATAGATCAACCTCTTAGATTGACACCATTCGATTTTCTTATACCAAGCATACTATACAGTACTTCTTAGTTAGTTTACTACAGTAACATAATTATATTCTATAATGGCTAAGTAAATATCCGAACGCTTCGTTTTATCGAAAATCAAAACATGGCTTGTATATGTTTTATCTAGAGATCGTAGCAACCCCTCATCCGAATTAATAAAGTAAAATTCTGTATTTTTCTGTCGATTAACATGGTATAATAACTTATGTTTTCTAGCAGAATCTCAAAAGATAACAATGATCCCAATTTATAATTGCGGATGGTGACTGTTCTGGAAAGCGATAATGCTCTACACGTTATCGCAAGGTGGCACCTTTTCGTGTGGAACTAGCATTTCCTATGTGCCGGTCGTGCGTGTTGGTGTTTATTCTCCCTGTATTTTATTATTCCTGCAAACGCAGGCAGCTACTATTACGAGCGTCGAATTACGTGTGCATATGGCACTTTCCAGCCGCCACATTTAAGCGGTGCAAGACCTTATGTGAGTTAACAAAATTAAAGCATTGAGAACGCTAATTCTCTCGAGAATGTAAAACTGTCACCAAATCTGTGGAATCTCCCAGCGCCAATCTAGTTGGTTGCTTTTGTTATCGTCTAGTCAGGCGTGGAGTGAGGAAGAAAAATATTACCGGACCAGCAACCGGTTTTATATCTGAAGCAAAAGTGCATTTGAAGATGACATTCAGCACGCATCATGTTGGCAGTGTAGACATACAGATCCAGTACGTTATCGGCCGTTGCTCATTGGGAGTTATTCTGGTAGCACGCAGTAGTCGTGGAATCTGCGCCATTATGTTGGGAGACGACGTCAGTCAGTTGCTGCGAGAATTACAGGAAAAATTTCTCCACGCTGAATTAATGTGTGACGTTACAGATTATCAGCAACTATTGGCGCAAGTAGTAAGCTTTGTCGACGCACCACAATCTAGTTTTAATTTACCTCTGGATATCTGCGGCACTGTTTTTCAGAAAAAAGTGTGGCAAGTATTACGTACCATCGCGTCAGGACAAACGATGAGCTATCGACAGGTGGCGGAGCATGTCAGTGCACCAAGGGCAGTACGTGCGGTGGCCAATGCCTGTGGCTCCAATCTACTGGCGGTAGCAATCCCTTGTCATCGCGTGGTGTACGCCGACGGTACGTTGTCTGGCTACCGATGGGGGATTGAGCGCAAACGTCAGTTGTTAAAGAAAGAAGCTGATGACTAGTGTATTAGTGATTTCGGTAGAAGTAGGAAAGTAACGCCGTGCCGCCTGCAGACAACAGAATCAGATGTTCGATGGTGCTGTAAAGAAACTGTAATATTATTTAGTATTGTCTTAAGAATACTATCGGTACCCAATGCCACTCTCTTGATGCTTAAAGAGTGCTTCACTTCCTAAATATTACCTACCAATGTCTACCATAGCTCAAAAGAAGGAAGTGTGTGGTTTCACGATATTATTATTCACTATATTTTTTCATATTTCTAATTCACTTAAGTTATAAATACCATTGATTAGTACAATCAACTCCCGGTTTTAAATCTATATTTTGAAGATATGGCAATCTCAGGTTCACCTCTCAATCTTAAAAACTGCAGTGTTAAATATGAATTTAACCTAAGCATTGGACTAACGAGTCTGCACCACTGCGACACCCCGGTGAATGAGACATGTTTTGTACTTCAACGGTGCACAATTCTACTTCTATGCAAGTCTTTCTTACTGAGCAGAAAATCTGTAACTATATTTACTTCCCAGGAGAGTCCAAGACGGAGAAAACTGTGGGTCACCTCTTACTATCTTTCTCGCCATGTGCATCACTTTTATCTGAATACTGACCGATTTTAACACGCACTACCCCACTCTTGATGGGGTAAAATTTTACAGTATTCGAACATCTCCAATTTTAGGGATGCCTTTCTAAGTCATCAGAAAACCGGCAACTTGCCCTAGGTGGTGAGCTTAATTATTGATGTTGTCTAACAGACAAAAGGTTTATCAACATTGTTATTTTCAGTCTCAATAATTTGTGTTCCCGATATTTTCTATCTTTTATATAAATGTCTAGTAAAACTAATGCTAATATATCATGTACATACCAACCAGATCTGATAACTTGATTTAAATCAATCTATGGCGGAATCAACTTGTGATATCGGCAAAAATTATTGATTTATATTAATACTAATTAGAAACGAAAAATTTCGTATCTCCTCAATATTTCTTTGCCTCGCAGCAAAAAATGTTTCATCGACCGATAAGAAAACGTAAGCTTAGTCTGTGTCGTCACCACTATGATAGAGTACATTATGACACAAATACTTACCTGGCGGGATACTATCTCGCAGGAAAAAACGCAGCCTTACTTCCAGGAAACCATGGCCGTTGTCACTAGAAAACGGGCAGCTGGCATCACCATTTATCCGCCACAAAAGGATGTGTTTAATGCATTTCGATTCACAGAGTTAAGCTTGGTAAAAGTGGTTATCCTAGGCCAGGATCCCTATCATGGGCCCAATCAAGCCCATGGCCTTTCGTTTTCCGTCAAGCCAAGTGTGCTCGTCCCTCCCTCGCTGGTGAATATCTATAAAGAGCTAACCAATGACATTCCAGGTTTTGTTGTACCGAAACATGGCTGCCTGCAAAGCTGGGCGAAACAAGGAGTGATGTTGCTTAATACAGTATTAACAGTAGAGGAGAATAAAGCACATTCTCACGCTAGTCTTGGTTGGGAAACATTTACAGATAAAGTAATTGAGGTGCTCAACATACATCGTAAAGGGATCGTGTTTCTATTGTGGGGATCCCATGCCCAGAAAAAAGGTACAATTATCGACCCGAAACGCCATCACGTTCTGAAAGCACCGCATCCCTCTCCCCTGTCTGCACATCGGGGCTTTCTCGGCTGTCACCATTTCTCCAAAGCCAACGATTTGCTGGCACAACAAGGTAAACAGCTTATCGACTGGGAGCCGAAGTTACCCTAGCCTTTATAGAGCGAGTTCTATAAAGGCCTGCCGCCGCAGGCCTCAGATTGAATAGATAAAAGTAGTGCGGAAAAAGAAAAACGGCCAAGTAAGCATCAAAAGCACTGAGCACTCTACTGTTGCAGCAGATGCCCGATGAGGCATCATCATTAAGTTTTTGCTTTCGACACCGCCACCATGGCAGGACGGATTAATCGGCCATTGAGAGTATAGCCTTTTTGCATTATCATTATCACCTGATTCGGCTCATGCTCTTCGGACTCTAGCATGGTCATCGCCTGATGCACTTCAGGGTTAAATGGCACGTAGATATCCCCTACTACGTCAAGTCCAAATTTACGCACAGCGCCTAATAACGATTTCAATGTTAGCTCAATACCCTCAATGAGAGATGCAAGTTCACTGTTGGATTTACTCGACATCTCTAGCGCGCGTTCTAGATTATCGATAACTGGCAATAATTCTCCTACAAAACGTTCCAAGGCGAACTTATGGGCTTTCTCAACATTCTGCTCACTGCGGCGGCGCACATTTTCTACTTCCGCTTTAGCTCGCAGCAAGCTGTCGCGCTCTCGCTGCTGTGCTTCAGCCAGCATGGTTTCCAACTCGGTAATTCGTTCATCTCGAAGATCCACAACCTTAGCCGTCTCTAGAGCTGCTTCCACTTGCTGCTCTTGTTCCATTTCATTATCCTGTAAGACTTGCTCGTTAGGGGTATTGTTTTCTTTACCACTCATTATGAGTTTTCTCCGCACTTCAGCATTACTCTCGATTCTTGTTAGTCCGATCATTATGGGGATGAATGAAATGGATTCAAGGGATGACGTAATTAATAAAGGTTGCAAAAAACGCTGGAGATTAGCAGTCAAATGACTACCAGTTTTTATACTATCGGCATCGCCGGCCATCCGCGTCATCCAAAAGCGCTCGCCACGCATGAAGTGTTGTACAACTGGCTAACTGAAAAAGGGTACAGTGTGATCATAGAATACCAAATCGCCCGTGACCTGGCGCTGACACAAGCAATCACTGGCAGTTTGTCTGATATTGGCCAACAGGCAGACCTGGCAATCGTGGTTGGTGGCGATGGTAATATGCTATGTGCGGCCAGAATTCTGGCACACTATGATATCAAAGTTATTGGCATCAACCGCGGCAATCTTGGCTTTCTGACTGATCTTGATTCTGATTCGGCGTTGGCGCAATTATCCGACGTGTTAGCAGGACATTTTCGCAGCGAAAAACGGTTTTTGCTGGAAGCCCAGGTCTGCCGAGATGATATGTGTGCTCAACTGAGCAACGCTATTAACGAAGTGGTGATCCACTCAGGTAAAGTGGCTCATATGATTGAATTCGAAGTTTACATCGATGATACTTTTGCTTTCTCTCAACGCTCTGATGGACTTATCATCTCCACTCCAACCGGCTCAACGGCTTACTCTCTTTCTGCTGGTGGCCCGATACTCACTCCGCTGGTAGACGCTATCGCGTTGGTGCCAATGTTCCCACACACCCTATCCTCACGTCCTCTAGTTATTAACGGCAGCAGCATGATACGGCTGAAATTTTCCCAACTAACGTCAGATCTGGAAGTTAGCTGTGACAGTCAGGTAGTGCTGCCAATCCAGGATGGCAAGGAGATCTTTATCTGTCGTAGTGGTTACTATCTGGACCTAATTCATCACGATGATTATAATTATTTTAATACGCTAAGCAGTAAGTTAGATTGGTCTAGAAAATTATTCTAGATTTTTTCTGCCATGTATTTATAAAAGACTAGTTCTCACTGTGATTAATTACAAGTGCGTATATATACAAAAAAGTAATAGAGCTTAATGGTTGTTTGACGATGCGATAAGTATGAGCATATCGATCAGGATTAAACGACAGTCAACACAGAGGTCAGTGATTACCACACCTGACAAGTAAAAAGGCGATATTGAGAGATCACTCTAGAATCAACCAACAATGCCACAGGCAAGTTGGTCAGTACAGGTTCAGCTTGTGTTTCTGGCAGGCATAGCATCTCAGATCTGCGAGACTAACGGCGAACTATACTTAAGTATAGTGATCATATTAATTTCGGCCGTCTGTATGAAACTAGAATGGCATCTATTCAAGTAATGTAGTCTGATGGATGTATACCTCAGCGCTGATTGTGTGGGTATGTGACATATTTTCTTCTGTAGATGGGCTGTGGCCATTAACTTTGGACGATAATGGTGCTTAAAAAGGCAGCCATCGGAAACTGAATAGCTTGCCAAGCGGCAATTAATTAAGTAATGAAAATACATTAATAAACGTCAGAATTCCTGGCAGCTTAGAAAGCTCACATTTTCTCATTCTGGAGTCGTAGATGATGGGACTTTGTAAAGCTCCCACATCAAGCAAGGTCTATTATCATCAGAATTAATTTACTCTACGAGGAACGTGATTGTTATGAGTCTTAAGACGCTTACTGCCACTGCCGTTATGTTATTGTTTATCCCCGGTTGCTCTGTGTTTGAAAGAATAGTATACCATGCTGACATAAATCAGGGTAATTATCTAACTACCACTGACGTTGCCAAAGTTCATACCGGCATGACCAAGCAGCAGGTGGCCTACATCCTTGGTACATCTATGATGAAGGATCCATTTGGTTCAAATACTTGGTACTACATTTTCCGTCGTGATTCAAGCCATAAACTGATCTCCCAGAGAACACTGATCTTGATCTTTAATAACAGTGATATCTTAATCAATATTAATAACAAACCAATGTTTAGTGGCCCAATTTCTTAACGCTGGCTGCTGCGTGAGGGGAAGGATATATTTCTCCCTCCACCAGATCCCCTGGATACCAGGCGTTATAAATTTCCTTTGCCCGGCAGGTAAACGCCATAACTATATTATTTGCCACATTTTTAAAAATGTGACCGAAAGCCATATCAATCAATTTATTTTTAAATTCAAAATCGAGGTGAAACTCTATCGTACTAGTTCTATCACTTAGCGGAATAAATCGCCAGTCACCAGACAAAGAGCGAAAAGGTCCTTCAACTAAACACATCACGATACCGTGATTTTCGGTGATAATATTGCGAGTTATAAATGATTTACTGATGCCTACTTGGGAGATATTCATTTCAGCGATCAATCCGCTGTCGTCTTTCTCAATTACTCGGCTGGTACATCCGGGAATAAAGTTCGAATAAGCACTAATGTCATTGACTAAAGCGAACATTTGTTCCGTACTGTAAGGAACCAGCGCAGAGCGCATAATACGCAACATAATCCTTCCTATTTTATTTATTTATCATAATATTATCATTTATATCAATTAAAATAATTAAATAAATTTACGCACTCTATGCTATATTTATAATGAAAAACTTAATTAGTGAGACGAAATTTCTTCTTTAATTTTTTTAATTAATCACATAATATTATATGTTATGATAAAAATCAAAACATACAAACCCACCTTAACTACTGTTACGTACAACAAACGCGTCAGATACGAATACTTTATTGAACAAGAATTAGAATCTGGACTTTCGTTGCAGGGATGGGAAGTAAAATCTCTGCGCTCCGGTAAGGCGAATATCAGCAACAGCTATGTGCTACTTAAAGATGGTGAAGCCTACCTTTTTGGAGCACAATTTCAGCCTTTGGCGGTTGCATCTTCTCATGTGGTTTATGATCCCATGCGTACCCGGAAGCTGCTGATAAATAAGCGTGAACTAGATTCCCTATTTGGCCAAGTCAAGCAGAAAGGCTATACGGTTGTGGCGCTATCGCTCTACTGGAAAAACGCCTGGGCGAAGGTAAAAATCGGCGTTGCAAAAGGCAAGAAAAATTACGATAAACGCCTTTGTATCAAAGAGCGGGAATGGCAGCTTGATAAAGCCCGCACTATGAAATACTCCAGACCGTAGTTGTTATACGCCTGGAAATATGTTACGCTAAAGGCAGGTTGGGGCTGATCCTGGATTCGACGGGATTTGCGAAACCTAAGGTGCATGCCGAGGTGAGGTGGGCCTCGTAAAAAGCCTCAAAAAATAATTGTAAATGACTCACAATATGAATCTGTTGCATTAGCAGCTTAATCAGCTTAAAAACTGAAGATTTTCTCTCTCTCTAACCTTCTCTCTTAAGGTAGGGAATAAGGGAGGTCAGACCAAAGAGATCGCGTGGATAGCCCTGCCTGGGGCTGAGTCGTTAAATTTAATCAGGCTAGTTTGTTAGCAACGTGTCTGTCCGCAGCTAGCAAGCGAAGTAAATAAAACAGAACTAAGCATGTAGTGCCGAGGGCGTAGAAATTTCGGACGCGGGTTCAAATCCCGCCAGCTCCACCATGAGTTAGTAAGAAAATAATAATAAAAATAAAGCTTTCTATAATTAATGTTACTTACCAATGATAAGTCACTCCCTAAAATATTAGGATACCAAGTAAATAGCTAGCTAAAAGGCTAGCTTAGCCAGCTCAACATTAATTCAATACGCGTGGGCTGCTGACATAAGCGTTTACTCAGGGTTTGTTTTTATTGGCTTGTTGAGCCTAAGCTACTAATTTTCAGAGTTACATCGATTCTGCATGATTACTAAGTGCTTGCACGTCACAAAGCATCGATCCAGAACTTATCCTTAGCCGCACCCTCAGTGTGCTTGATCTAGTTAGTAAGTCTGGTAGTTCCTTGGCATGAAACAGGATTCTCAACGCTGAATAACTGTCAGTATAGTCTTAGTGTAATGCTTACGTCCTGTGTAACTCCCTAAGACAATTTTATTAATATAAGTTACACCGCACCGTTTGATTTGATGATGCCTTTCATGATTTTAAGTTACCCCACCGATGCCGTTATTCTGAATCTGAACATGAAAAACATCAACAGATCTTACTTATTCAGCAGTCAGTTAGTTTCGATTATCCTTTTGGTTATAGGAGTTGTTTGCACAAGTCTTGATAAGGAGATTAATATGTAGGTCATGATACCGAACGTACCGAAAATTGATGCCAAATCCTATATCCTTATTGACTATAATTCTGGCAAAGTGTTGGCAGAAATGAACGCTGACATGCGATGTGACCCAGCCAGTCTGACTAAGATGATGACCAGCTAAGTCATTGGCAAGGCTATCAAAGTTGGTTAGATTACTCCTAACAATGTGGTTACTATCTATGAAAGACGCTTGGGCTACCGGAACCCCGGTGTTTAAAGGCTCGTCGCTGATGTTTCTTAGGCATTAGGGAATCAGGTGCCGGTTTCTCAACTTAACCGCGGCATCATCCCTGCAATCGGGAAATGACGCCTGCATGGCAATGGTTGATTACGTTGTCGGTAACCAGGATGCATGTGTGCCCTGATGAGTAACTATATCAAAACGCTAGGACTGAAAACACTCACTTTGAAATCGTGTATGGTCTTGACGTGCCTGGTCAAGTTTAGCTCTGCTCGAGATATGGCGATGATCGGCCAGGGCACTGATTCACGACATGCCCGATGAATAGCTACTTGAATAATATCCCCGTCAAATGAACCGCAATGGTCTACTGTGGGATACTACATTGAACGTTGACGGGATTAAAACCGGCCATACTGAGTCCGCTGGCCATAATTTGGTGACTTCAACAACCGAAGCCAGATGCGCCTGATTTCCGCGGTGCTAGGTGGCCTTTCAATGGAAAACAGGGACAATGAAAGCCGTAAGATTTTGGCGTGGGGCTTTTGTTTCTTTAAAACGGTAGCACCGCTAAAAGCCTGGAAAAATTTCGCAGAGTGTGGTTTGGTGATACCGACAGCGTCAATCTGGGCGTGGATCAGGATGTCTATCTGACTATCCTACGCGGACGGATAACAAATTTGAAGGCCAAGCTTACGCTTTGGACAACCAGGAACTGCACGTGCCGCTGGCTAAGAACCAGCGGGTTGGCACGTTTCCAACTAGACGAGACGGTACAACTACCGATCATCGTTCACTGGTAGTGTTTAATGAAGTAAAAAAGCAATGCCTTTACTTAAATAGTCGATTACGTCAAATTGATATTCCATCATCGGTTCGGTTAGTCACCTCATCACCATGTCAGGAACAAATCTATATCTCTTAAATAAAGTTTTAATCATTCTATCTATATCTATTTGTTGTTCCCGTTATGGTAAAAATATTAGTTGTTTGCCGCTGCGATATGCTTATGCTAATCATCAGTGGTACTTAGAGCTCAAGTAAATGAATTTTTTAAATTCTCATGTCTATTTATCCATGAAGCTATGGGTATTACCTAGCCGGAATTGGTTGATCGAGTAGCGAGGTTGCTCAGTGCAGTGTGACCTGAAATTATGCTCTATAAGTAAAACCAAGCAGTAAAGGGAATTACCATTCGGTTTTTTATTACTATTACTGATTTACTGCTGTCTATATATCGAACAGATTGAAACTCTGTATGAAGAGTTGAGTAAAAATGATATCGTACGCATGATTTTGTGAACTGGGAATTCATTATTATGTCAGATTGCCTGGTTATTCGCCAGCTTGGTCTGCAACCTTATGAACTGGTTTTGCTGGCAATGCGTCGTTTTACCGACCAACGAAACACCGCCAGCGCCGACGAGATCTGGCTGGTGCAACATCCACAAGTGTTTACTCAAGGTCGGACTGGTAAAGCTGAACATCTTCTGATGCCTGGTAGTATCCCCGTTATTCAAAGTGATCGTGGGGGGCAAGTCACCTTTCATGGCCCAGGTCAGCAGGTTATGTATGTTTTGCTAGATCTACGTCGCCACCAACTTGATATGCGATCTCTGGTCACTCTGCTGGAGCAGACGGTTATAGACACTCTGTCCTATTTCTCCATAGTTGCTCACGCCCGATCTGACGCACCAGGCGTTTACGTCGGTGACGATAAAATCTGCTCCCTAGGATTACGTATTCATAAAGGCTGCTCTTTCCACGGACTAGCTCTGAACGTGAATATGGACCTAACACCTTTTTTGCGCATAAATCCCTGCGGCTATGCCGGCCAACGTATGACACAGGTAAGCAATCTCTCACCTGGCATTGATACAGATGACGTGGCTCCGATATTACTGATGGAATGTTTACGGCTACTAAAACCACCGTCAGCGCAATCCACCTGGAATGCGGTGCAATATAGCACTTTGAGTCCGGGAAATACATGATTGTCGTAGGGCTGCATCTATCTACCGAGAAAAATATGTTATAATTCTTGTCCTCTAAAATTCGTAAGGTATTCATGTAACAAGATTACTTTGGTTATTCTTTAATCTTTAAACTGAAGACTTAGGGACTGGACCCGCGCCATTATGAGTAAACCAATACCTGCAGAACACGGCGTTAAATATCGTGATGCAAAAAAAATAGAAGTAACCTCTCAAACTACTTCGGTGTATCATCACCAGGAAATTCTGCGTAAGCCATCCTGGATAAAAATAAAACTACCAGCTGACTCCACTCGTATTTATGAGATTAAAGCTGCTATGCGAAAAAATGGTCTGCATTCGGTATGCGAGGAAGCCTCCTGTCCGAATCTAGCAGAATGTTTCAGTCGTGGTACAGCCACCTTCATGATTTTGGGCGCAATCTGCACTCGCCGCTGTCCATTCTGTAACGTCACACATGGCCGTCCCGCTCTGCCAGATGTCAACGAACCGGATAAGCTGGCGCAGACTATCGCCGATATGAGGTTGCGCTATGTAGTAGTGACGTCCGTCGACCGAGACGACCTGCGCGACGGTGGTGCTCAGCATTTCGCGGACTGCATCAATGCGATCCGTGCTAAAAATCCTGACATCTATATCGAGACGTTGGTACCGGACTTTCGCGGCCGTATGGATCGTGCTCTAGATATCATCAATGCCACACTGCCTGATGTATTTAATCACAACCTGGAAAACGTACCGCGTCTATATCGTCAGATCCGCCCTGGTGCTGACTATGATTGGTCACTGAAGCTGCTTAAACATTTCAAAGTTGCCAATCCTCACTTACCAACCAAATCAGGTCTTATGGTAGGACTTGGGGAAACCAATGAAGAAATTATCGAAGTCATGTATGATCTACGACGCCACGGTGTAACAATGCTGACGTTAGGTCAGTACTTGCAACCTAGCCGTCATCATCTCCCTGTTAAGCGCTACGTCAGCCTACAGGAATTCGAGGAGATGAAACAAAAGGCGTTAGCAATGGGTTTTACCCATGCTGCCTGTGGCCCATTTGTGCGTTCTTCCTACCATGCGGACTTGCAGGCTAAAAGCGTAGAAATAGAAAAATTTCTCGGATCGCAGAAGAGAGATATTTAGCGTTCAATGAGTTACACGTCAAGTTACCGCTGAGTGAACGTAATTTTTCTGAACGATAATGCAATTTTCTTTCTGTCGAAAACTCTGATGTATCCAATTTAGAAGATGATATTTTGCCTTAAATAACCACCATCTTGTCTGATGGTGTTTTACACTTACCTGTAGATGATGTTAGAGCGGGATAGTATTTTACATTGGTATGTTAACGTCAAATTGATACATCCTAACCTGCCCTGATCTCTGGTATGCTGGTATCAACTTTGTTAGGGATGAGTTATTAGCCTTACATTTATTTTCCTGTCCTCGTATATTATAATTAGGTTCTTCGCACTTTGATTTCGGAGTAGTAGCTGATATTTAACAGATATTTTTGTGAGATGTAGAAGTTTCTGCTGGATTTAATGAACCGGTAACTGCGGCAATAGCCGCAGTTACCGGTTTTAGTTCTAGCGACAGCCTCCCAATGCAACCTCCGGCGTGCAACGAGGAAATAAATAACCGTATCAAACACACCGGTACGACATATAACAGAGAAAAAACCCGCACTAAGGCGGGTTTTTTAGGAAACCGACTTTAAATAGCAGTAACATCAGCAGCCGAAGGACCTTTGGCGCCGTTAGTGATCTCAAATTCTACACGTTGACCTTCAGCCAAAGTTTTGAAACCATTGCTTTGGATCGCGGAGAAGTGTACAAACACATCTTTACTGCCATCTTCAGGAGTAATGAAACCAAATCCTTTTGACTCATTAAACCACTTAACATTACCTTTAATCTTAGACATCAAACTTACCTTTCTTACCTTTAAATAATAACGATAGATACAAACTGTGTATCAAAGAGTAGTACAACAATTGACAAGCTTTTTGTCCAGCTTTAATTACTCCGTGATAAACATCGCTAAAAACATTTTAGCACACAGATCATACTTAAGTCGCGCTTATACACTGGTGCTCCATCGACTTCTTTACTCTGGTGGCTAAGAAACGTTATGGATGACCGTGATAATTAGCTACGTTCGCCGTAATATAAATGGATCTAGCTACACAGAAGATATAACGCTCACAACGAGTACGTAAATGAACGTAGCGAGTATATATAGGGTTAAATAGCGCAATGTTTAAAATTGCATAGTGGAAAGTCACTCCACCAATCATGTCCACTTGCTTACTGTATCTTATATACTAATGATACCAAAGTTTCAGTGTCGGTATATTTCGATATGTGTTCCTGATGATTTTTGTTCCAGGTAACATTGGAAGAAAATTTCAATGCGAAATGATCGTTAATATCAATATTTAGTCCGGCTTCAGAGCTTAACATGATATCATCGTTGATGAACACTGATAAGCCTTGAATAAATCTGACATCATTAGTCAGCTGATAGCTGTAGGATACTGCTGCGTATCCCAATACCTTTGTAATATCATTACTGTTTTCCTGATATTTATCGTAACGAGCACCGGGACCAGCCTCAATACGCAGAGTGTAGGCTAATCCCGACAGAAGCTGAAGACCGTAACCAGTGACCAGCGTATTGCGTGAGCGATAGTCACTGTATCGATCACTTAACCAGTTTCCTTGGGCAAACAGAAAATCTTGCGTGCCCACATTGTGGCGGGCGCGAGCACCAGCCTGATATTTTTCTAAACCACGTCGATCATTAGAAGAGTTATTGACGACTTCACCCCAGATACTATAGGCATTATTCTGCTGAAACCAAGTTATATTGATGCTAGCAGCTAGATTAAAGTGACTGGTATTACTGTTGTGAGAATTACAATTTGCCTGCACACTACCAAGAAAATTTTTCTTGACGTTAAAAGGATCATCCAGTGTGGTAAAGGTATAGGTATTAGCGAAAGTGGCGAAACTAGTCATCGATATACTAAGAGTAGTTAAACAGTGTGTCCAAAAATGCTTATTACGTAGCATAAAATACCTGTAAAATCATTGTAACTAATGGTAATATATAAAGAATTTAAAAAAGATAAATATTGGAATAAAATAATGATATTCTAATAATTTTACAGTGGAAATACATCTACCTTTACACCTATAGTTGCCCACAGGCTAACTTCTCTCAGGTAATTCTGAAATATTTCCTTTTACCGAGTTTATAGTGACAAGGCAACTACCATCTACAACTATAGCACCCCTAACTACACCATTAGAGATAGCTCACTATAGGATGGGAATGGATTTAAAATACTGATATAGTCCAGATATTGGACTGATGTGCTCAGACTGTTCTATTTATCATTCTGTGATAATAATTATTAAGCTGCAGCTAAGTTGATAATAAATAGCCTCAGTCATCATACCTACAAATACGACAACACCACCGTCACCAGTTGTGACTGTCGGTAATCAGATCAGAATTAAGTCATTCTAATTTCCAGCACCTTGTTCTCAGTAAAAACAAAATTATTGTTAATCGTGCCTTCAAACCTCATTTTATCTATCTCTAAGAAACAAAATCCTAAACATTTAGGTCAACCTGTACACACCCGCCTTAAGATACGGAGTCAACTGTGACTCAGTCAGCGAACAGCAACAGATAATCCGGAGAAGAGAAATCGCAAACTTACACAGAGTAATGCTAGAGTTTGCCATTTCTCCAAGCTATTAAGAGATTCTTAATAGCTACAATATAATCCCGTACTCACAGTCGATCGAAATAGACCATTTTGATGGTAGTTAGATTTTTAAAATTAACACTCTGAACCAGAGAGATACCGGAATGTGACTTTTTTGCTGACTTAAGCCTGACGTCGGACTTAAGCTAACCATTAAACGGCACAACTGGAGTGTTAGTGGTGTCATTCACTGTACTACATAGTCTTTATTGAAATCACTCATACCCTTGGTCGGATCTTCCAGACACTTGGAATGTTCTCTTGCCTGCTTACCCTCCCCGCCCTAATAAAGAGTGAATTATCGCCACAAAATTGCCTACAATGGACCCCAGTCGATATAGTAAGTGATAGATTGTGCTAACGCGAAGAACATGAATGTCTTCTACTCACTTTCGCATCGCTTCGTACATACAGCAAATGGCACTTGCCTCCAGCACCTCTCGTTACAGAGAGGCTACATTACTTAACCTTCTGACCATCTAAAACTATCGCATCGTTAATGGTCAGAGGAATAATACGATGGTTAAATACTGAACGAGAATCCGCAGCCGCAAGTAGTTTTTGCATTGGGATTAGTAACAATAAAGCGTGATCCTTCCAGTCCTTCTCTGTAATCTACCGACCCACCTACCAGATATTGTAAGCTCATGGGATCAACCACTAGTACAACTCCCTGCTTCTCGATGGTAAAATCGTCTTTGTTAATTTTATCGTCAAAGGTGAAGCCATACTGAAAGCCGCTGCAGCCGCCGCCAGTAATGTAAACCCGCAATTTCAGATTCGGGTTTTCTTCATTTTCAATAAGATTTTTCACTTTATTTACCGCTGAATCTGTAAATTGTAAAGGTAATATTACCGTCTCACTCATAGCTCTACTCCTGAGTAATCTTCGAATTGATTGATAATAGTCAACGCGCTCTTTTTATTATCATCCATTATACATCATTTACTTTTAATTATATGACATGTGCTCAAACATGCATTCCTATCTACGGTCGGAATGTGGAAATAGAGATAATAACAATCTCATCACTAAGTAACGAATGCCATTCCAGAGACAGCTACAACTGTCAATCAGCACGATTTACTCACCAATTAAACTCTTTATCTTCCGGTATACCTATTTGCTCTTTTTTCTGCATCAAAGTAAAAAATCCCAGTTTTATCATCAGAGTATTGTTGATAAAATATAGTACCATTAATTTAAGGATTAACTATGACAATATCTGTTCATATTAGAACACAAAATTAATGACAGTACGTGCTAAGATAAAGATTTCACAATGCTTTGTCAGCTGATTTCACTACACAGTAACTATAAAAAAGATTGGATTTATTTTTCCATTTAGGAGTCAATTAATGAACTGTCCTGAACGCTTGTACGCCGAAGCAAAGAAACTAATCCCCACTGGGGTCAACCACAGTATGTGCATTCAATGGTAATGGTGGTTTAAACACGCCTCTGTTTATTGCCAGCGCCGACGGCGCTCGTTTAGCCGACGCTGATGGCAAAAGCCATATCGATTATATCGGCTCCTGGGGATCAATGATACTAGGCCACAATCACCCAGCGATCCACCAGGCGATGCTGGATGCTGCGGAGTGCGGGTTAAGTTTCGAAACACCAACCGAGATAGAAATAAAGATGGCTGCTAGTGATCGAGCTAATGCCGTCTATCAACATAGTGTATGGCCAACTTCGGTACCCCGAGGCCACCATGAGCTGCATCCGGTTAGCACACGGGGTTACACCAGCCGCGATAAGGTGATTAAATTTGAAGAGTGTTATCAACGATCATGTAGATGGACTACTAATCCAATCTGGCTCCGGCGCTCCGACCCTAGGGCAGCTCAGCTCACCTGGAGTGCCAGCACATTACGCTAAATATACCCTGGCCTGTATCTATAATAATCTACAGTCGCGAGGAGTTCACACTTCATCACCGGTTTTCGCATAGCACTGGGTGGCACGCAGGCCTACTATAATGTAAAGATCATAGATCTGTGACCTTCTTGGCAAAATTATTGACGGCGGCATGACGGTGGGGACTTTCGGCGGTCGCCAAGAGGCGATGATGGCATTAGCTCCGATAAGACCAGTGTATCAAGGCAGGCACTTTTCAGGTCATCCAGCCGCGATGGCGGCAGAGATTATTCCTGTCTACAAGAAATGTGCCTGGCTTGGCGTACATCACCAGTTGATGCAGCAGACCAAACGTAGCTCAAGGGGCTGCTAGTAACGGCGGAAGGCAGGCGTGCCATTGGTGGTCAGTCGCGTCAGCGGCATGTTCGGATTGTGTTCTTCACCGAATCACCCAGTGTGCCCTGTTTCTGGGACGTCATGACGTGCGATGTGACGCGTTTTAGACAATTTCCATCTGATGTTATCAGAGGGAATCTATCTAGCACTGTCAGCGTTTGAAACTGGATTCATATCGTTAGCTCATGGCGACGTTGAAATAAGCTATACGATGAAGGCTGCCGCTTGCAGTTTCGCTCGGCTTTAAACGGCTAGCTGCGCAGACCCTTACTCGCACAGAGAATCCACTCGGCGCCCTATCCTGCGTTGCACCAATCAGCGTCGTTGCCACGCCGTGACAAATTGAATAAGAGCTTCACTTCAAAAGTGAAGTGAAAGCGAGCAGCCTACGAAATCACAACCTCTAATAGCATTACCAGCAACGCACTCAGAACGATAGTTCCATAGTAAGAGGTATTCGTCGCCAGACCCTTCTTTCGCCGGCGAAATAACACTGTTTATAAAAAATTACAATCACTAAACTTTATAAAATATTTCACAAATATCATCCGTAGCGTCTCCTGGGACCTTACAGTAAGTGAGATTTATTTACTGAATATTATTTCTTTGATTCACAGTGTACTGCCTGCTGCCTATAGGTTGTGCTGTAACCAGTAAAAGCAGCGGGTTTCAGCTGCTATTGCACTTGCGCTGACTGACATAGTGACTGAGGATCGTCAGTCCACACTGGCAGAGTACGAGTCGCACCGCTGCCGCTGCAGATAAAATTGCCCGCATAGTCAATAGACATCTGACTGATCCCCTCGGGAGGCGTCAAATCCAGCGTTACCGGCGTCTGATTTTCCAGATAACGGTGATATAAAGTCAGCGCACCGTTGGCGCCGGTTAACTTGGCTGGGGCGTTATTATCTCGGCCAACCCAAACGATGGATACCTCTTTTCCATCGATACCGGCAAACCAACTGTCGCGCAGATCATTAGTAGTGCCTGTTTTCGCCGCCAAATGGTAGGACAGAAATTTTACTGACAACAAGCGTGAAGTACCGAACTCTACTATCTCCTGCATAGCATATAATGTCAGGTAAGCCGCTTGGGCGGGCACCACCCGTTCTGCCTGTGGAAAACTCTGATAGAGCACTCTGCCATCCTCATTCATCACCGAACGTACCGCCGACAGAGTGGCGTGATTGCCGCCGCTGGCGATAGTCTGAAACTCTTGCGCCACCTCTGTTGGCGTTAGGCTAATTGCGCCGAGCAACATTGAAGGCATCGGATTGAGCATTGAAGAGGGTATACCCAGACTTACCAGGGTAGCGGTAATACGATCGAGACCCACCGACAGACCAAGATTAACTGTTGGCACATTAAGCGAATTAGTCAACGCATCCACCAGCATCACCTTGCCACGGAATTGCCGATCGTAATTTTTTGGTGACCACAAACTGCCGTTCGGTTGTTTTAGGGTGATCGGTTCATCGGCTATCCAGGTATTGAATCGGTATTTATCCGGCTCGCTAAGCGCAGCTAGATAAGTGGCCGGTTTCGCCAGAGATCCTACCGAACGACGCGCCTGCATCGCGCGATTAAAGCCAGCAAATTGTGGCTCTGCTCCTCCCACCATGGCACGTACTTCACCGCTAAATCGGTCGACTACCACCATCGCAGCTTCCAAATCCTTGACTCCGCATTCAGCACGAAGGGCAAGAATACCCATTTCCACCGCTCTTTCCGCTGCATCCTGTGATACCGGATCCAGAGTAGTAAAAATTTTGATCCCGGAAAGATCACTGATTTTGTTACCTAGCTTGATTTGCAACTCTTCACGCACCATTTGCATAAAGGCCGGTTGCGGCGTCAATATACCCCCACGCGATTGTACTCCCAGCGGACGGGAGCTAAGCATATTATACAACTTACCATCGATGATTTGCTGGTTCTCTAATAGCTTCAGCACTAGATTGCGGCGCTCTAGCGCCAGCTTAGGATTGCGCCAAGGGCTATACAGAGACGCCCCTTTCACCATTCCTACAAGCATCGCCTGCTGATCGAGACTGAGTTCATCCACCGGACGACCAAAATAATATAAACTAGCCAGCGGGAAACCGCGGATTTGATCGCTGCCACTCTGACCGAGGTACACTTCATTTAGATACAGCTCCAGAATACGATCTTTACTGTAAAGATAATCAACGATAAGTGCCATATAAGCCTCATTGGCCTTACGCCACAGAGAGCGTTCGTTGGTCAAAAACAGGTTTTTCACCAGTTGCTGCGTTAGCGTACTGCCCCCTTGAACCGCGCGACCGGCGGTGAGGTTGGCTAGGAACGCTCGGCCGATGGAAGAAAGGCTGACACCATCATGCTGGTAAAAATGGCGATCTTCGGTGGCTATCAGGGTATCCACCAGCAAATCCGGGAAACCGACACGAGGGACAAATAACCGCTGTTCGCCTTTCGACGATTGCAGCATCGTAATAAGCCGTGGATCAAGTCGGAAGAAGCCAAAGTTGCGCTGAGTATCCTGATTCTTTATCTGCAGCATCTTGTGTTTGTCGAAACTTATGCAGACATGGATTTGGTCCTCTTTACCGTCTGGAAAGTCAAATGGCCGGCGTAACAGTTCAACTTTGTTTCCGCGCACGGCAAATTCTCCTGGCTGAGCGATACTCGAGACCTCGCGATACTGCATGCCTGCGAGCAAGGTTACCATTTCAGCGCGGCTGTAGGCCATGCCAGGTTCTAAGCTTACTATACGGCTATAGACCGCTGCTGGCAGCTGCCAGACTTTACCGTTGATTCGAGTACGGACCAGCGCATCTAAATACACACCATAGAAGGTAATACTGATGATCAGTAGCAGTACGACGCGGCTTATCCAGACCAGTAGATGTTTTTTGTGTGGCTTTCCCATTCCCTTGCATAGTAACACTACTGGCCCCTTTTTAGTTTATCATTCTGATAGCGGTTATCATAATAATTATGATTCCTACATAAGCACAGCGCAATCTTACGTAGAATCTTAGGCCTTGACGGTCGTTCATGACATCCAAATAGATTCCAGGTCATCTCCAAACGTCGTTAAGTACCTCTTCCTTGATATCGACAAGTAAGCCGTCCTATTCTGTCTCTATTGATTAATTTCGAGTACGCTGGATGGGGCCCTGCAGTGCTTGAGCTCAGTCGTTCGGTTATGGGTATTTTTGGGTAGCATCCTTTCGTTTTTTTAATTTTACACTTTCCTAGATATCTGTCAGAAAACGACCAAGCCGCAGATGATCTTCAGTAGGTAAACAGCGAAAAATAACTCTAGGACCATATCCAGTTAACCTCACGAACTTGTTAGCATCAACTGCTAGTTGAAACACGGTGTAATGGCTAAGTAGTACGTACTGGTCCGGAGACTATCCAGTCGCTATCGAAACAATCAACTCAGCAGGCACTGTATCACCTTGTTAGACGGCCTGGCCTACAAGGTTGCCGCCCGCAATAAATAACGGCGCACGTAGTAACATGTTTAAAGTATCGCGATTGAACCACGTGTGGGACAACAGCGATCATTCGGGAGATGCCCAGCGGCAGATAACACGGGCAATCTGCAGCTAATAGCTAGTCATGGAGTTGCCGGTGAACAGTTTAACCAACTCAGCTGTAAGTAAACACTAATGTTCCATATTGCAGAAACTCTAAATAGAAGATAGTTAAAAATACTATTAAAATTTTTTGGCATATGCAACACCATGTGTCCCTGGTGTTGCATCGAAGGTGCAAGACAGACCGAGACAACCCGATCGACTTAGCCTACATATGCGCTATAATCCTAGTTGATCTACCAGGTGACATGGTCACCTAACCTACCATGGAGATTGAATTTGGTTACTTGATCGCCGAGTCACTACATCTGGTTGATTGCTTAACACAGAAAACCGATAGTTAACATTAAACAGTATGCAGTTCTAGCCTTACTAGGAGTTGTCTGACTGATACAGTGCTACAAATATTTTCTCACTGATGTTAGTATCTGAGGATAAAAGTGTGACCATCCCATTTCTCTAACTGAAAACTATGACCGAACATCTCACGCCCACATGCCTGAGAAACACCATTCGGTATTTTTCCTAGAACGGCAAGCACCGTCATCCGTTTAATTTAAGAACTAACTGAAATCATCAAAGACCAAAGGGATAGAGAGCAACCCCTGCGAACCAATCACCTTAAGCGAAGTGCTGCGCGCTTATGGTTCCCTTCGAGTTAGAAATATGCACGCCTCAGCCCCGAAGGAAATATAACCTAGAACAAGCAGGATAGATTGGTTTTTTATCAGCAAAAGTTGCTCAACATTATTATGTTGAGGAAAAATCAGTACTGCTACTACAGTATCAGTAGGCTATTTTTAAACACGGAAAAAGCGTTATGCGAATTACAGGTAGCAGAAAGGGAATGTTACAATCAGATGTAGCCAACATTAATCTTTCTGTATCCGGTAAAGGCTCAAAGGTTGGTATCTCAGTTATGGTTGCCAGTTATCCTGACATAGTATGCGTATCTTAAGCTATGCTGTCGACAATTATTTCATAGCGAGGTTGATCATGATAATAATGCACTGCATGTACTTTTTTGAAGATTAACGTCTTATCAAATACATCTTTCTAATTCTTCTTAGTTAAATAAATGTTATGAATAATTGCTAATCTCAATGTCATCTGCTATTTATAGCGGCCTACTGTCCCTACGTTGGGGATTGTTAGTATGCGTTTTAGTAAGGAGAAACAATATGCAAAAAGAGCAAAACCGTAAGACATCCTCCTTAAGCATTCTCGCCATCGCCGGAGTAGAAGCATACCAACAGAAGCCTGGTGAAGAGTATATGAATGAAGCCCAGCGTCTGCATTTTAAACTTATTCTTGAAGCGTGGCGCTCTCAACTGAGAGACGAAGTAGGTCGTACTGTTTCCTATATGCAGGACGAAGCCGCTAACTTTCCCGATCCCGTGGATCGTGCCGTACAGGAAGAAGAGTTCAGTCTGGAGTTGCGTAACCGTGACCGAGAACGTAAACTTATTAAGAAAATTGAAAAAACCCTCAAGAAAGTAGAAAACAATAATTTTGGCTTTTGTGAATCCTGCGGGGTAGAAATTGGCATTCGTCGTCTAGAAGCACGACCAACTGCAGATTTGTGCATTGATTGCAAGACTCTAGCTGAAATCCGTGAAAAGCAAACAGCAGGGTAAGCATGAACGCGATTTACTATGATAGATATTATGACATCTGCGTATGTTAGAACTTTGCGATAAACTAGTGGCGTCTCACGTCAGTCGCGCCTGCTTTAATTAAGGTGAGATATCGCTAACTATTGCTTTAGATCTCTCCTGTTTATTTCTCATTATTGAGGTATACTACTTTATACTCGGGTAGTCAACTTTTGCTGTAAGGTATTTTGCCGTGAAAGCACGGAAACGGCACTAGAGGATAGGCTCTCCTTGACGATTATCCCTCGTAACCAGCATACTATCTCCCGCAAAGAGATTAGTGAAAGTGCATTAAAAGTACTTTACCGCTTGCATAAAGCGAAATACGAAGCTTATTTGGTCGGTGGCAGTGTTCGCGATCTGCTGCTGGGTAAAAAACCCAAGGATTTCGATATCACCACTAACGCTACGCCGGAACAAATGAGAAAACTGTTTCGCAATTGCCGGCTAGTCGGGCGCCGCTTCCGGCTAGCTCATGTGATGTTCGGTCCAGAAATTATTGAAGTTGCCACGTTTCGCGGTCATCATCAAGCATCACAGCCGTACGAGAGCATGACTGACACTGTCATTACTGATCACAACGGTATGCTACTACGAGATAATATCTTCGGCTCGATTGAGGAAGACGCGCAGCGTCGCGATTTTTCGGTGAACAGCCTGTATTACAGTGTGTCAGATTTCACCTTGCGCGACTATACCGGAGGACTGAAAGATCTTCAAGAGGGAACGATTCGTCTAATTGGCGATCCGGAAACTCGCTATCGTGAAGATCCTGTGCGCATGCTGCGTGCGGTGCGCTTCGCAGCAAAGCTGGATATGACTATTAGCCGAGAAACTGCCGAACCAATTCCCCGACTGGCGGCACTGCTGCACGATATCCCCCCAGCGCGGTTGTTTGAAGAAACGCTGAAGTTACTGCAGGCGGGATATGGCGAAGTTACTTACCGTCTTCTGTGCGCATGCCAGTTGTTTCAGCCGCTATTCCCACTGATAAGCCGCAATTTTACTAAGTACGGTGATACATACATGGAACAGATGATTACCCATGTGCTAAACGATACTGATCGACGTCTCCACAACGATATGCGGATCAATCCGGCTTTTTTATTTGCCACCATGCTGTGGTATCCTTTGCTGAAACGTGCACAGACATTGACTCAGGAGAGTGATTTAACTGACTTCGATGCCTTCTCATTAGCAATGAACGATATTCTTAATGAGCAATGTCGCACATTGGCGATCCCAAAACGGTTGACTGTTCTAATAAGAAGTATGTGGCAGCTACAACTACGGTTATCGCGCCGTTGTGTTAAGCACATCTATAAGATAATGGAGCACCCGAAGTTCCGTGCCGCTTATGACCTTCTAACACTGCGTGCAGAAATCGAGAACAACTCTGACCTGCAATACCTCAGCTATTGGTGGGGTGAGTTTCAGGACGCTGCGCCATTACAGCAGAAAAATATGCTGGCTACCCTCGGCGTTGAAAATTCGGCTCATTTCCGAACACGCCTAAGGGCGCCCTGTAACAATGTCTAAAGGCCTATCTATATGGAACGTGTTTGGCTAGCGCTAGGCAGTAATCTGTCAGAACCACTACAGCAAGCAGGTGCAGCGCTTGACGCACTAGCGAAATTGTTGCACACTCAGCTGGTCGCCTGTTCCTCCTATTACCGAAGCCGCCCGCTCGGTCCGCAGGATCAGCCCGATTTCCTTAACGCCGTGGTAGCACTGGACACTGCGCTTACACCAGAAGAACTGTTGGATCACATTCAATCCATTGAATCCCTTCAGGGACGTACCCGTAAAACACACCGCTGGGGACCACGCGTTCTAGATTTAGATATTTTGTTATTCGGCAACCGTACTGTCACCACCTCCCAATTAGTGGTACCTCATTACGATATGTATAACCGCGAATTCATGCTCTACCCACTGGCAGAGTTAGACCCCAATCTGCACTTCCCAGATGGTAACTCGCTAACCGATCGTTTGCAGCAGATATCACGCAATGGTCTTTCCTACTGGGATGATGTACATCGTTGCTCTACGCCTTAGTTTGCATAATAAACACTCTCTTCTTTTAAGCTTTCTAGTTAAAGTATACACCATTGACAACAGCAGATGTCTGAGCAGTACTGAAATAGTATAGTATTGATATGACCACAATTACGCATTTGTACAACAATACTACAGATCCTAATATAAAATACACGTAGGTAGTATACCAGTAACAACACCCTAACATTAAATCAACAGAAGTATATTGCTCTTGATCTCAATCCTAACTTGTAACTCCGAGAGGATTAAGTCACCTCTATATATAACTTACGATACTATGAGATAAAATTGCACTACTAAACTCTTGTGTTATCGACTAGGACTGCTGTAGCAGCCTCATAAAAAAAGAGGGACCATAAGCATTAGACATTAACGACCAGTGTTATCCGTGTCAGAGCATGGCGCAGAGTGAGTTATCGCTCCAATGTGTTTACGTTGTCCGCAAGTAGCATGGACAGCATTGACGCTGTCTGCGTAATCAGGTTCGGCGGGTGTTGTTATCAGCTTTCCCACATAGGGCAAATGTCGGTAACGTTGAGCGTAGTCGATGCCGTAGCCGATGACAAATTCGTTCGGAATAGTGAAACCCACCCATTCTACCGTCACATTAACCTCCCGACGATCAGGTTTATCCAGCAAGGTACAGATGGCGAGAGATTTGGGCTGGCGAAGCGCAAGAATTTTCCAAACTTGACTCAAGGTATTACCGGAGTCAATGATATCTTCAACAATCAAGACATCTTTGCCACGAATATCCTCTTCCAGATCTTTGAAAATTTTTACATCGCGACTGGAACTCATTCCACCGCCGTAGCTAGAAGCGGTCATAAAGTCCACCTCGTGTGAAACAGTGACGACACGGCACAGATCCGCCATGAAGATAAAGGATCCCCGCAGTAAACCAACTAGCACCATTTCGCTATCACTATCTCGGTAATGTTTATTAATAGACCGTCCTAGCTCGGTAATGCGTTTGGCGATATCCTGTTCGGAAATCATGACTTCTACGGTATATTCCATGGCTAGTCTTTTATCATCGGGGATGATAGCGTCTTTATGCATTATCAGGGGTATTGAAGATTCTGAGATTATCTTAGTTAAGGCGTTCTTTAATACGCGCTGCCTTACCAATGCGTTTACGTAAGTAATACAGTTTGGCCTGGCGGACAGCACCATAGCGTTTTACGAAAATGCTGTTGATTATCGAAGAGTGCATCTGAAATACACGCTCAACACCTTCGCTATTAACGATTTTTCGAACAGTGAATGTAGAATGCAGACCGCGGTTACGAATAGCGATAACCACACCCTCGAATGCCTGCAGACGTCTTTTATTTCCCTCGACAACCCATACCTTAACTTCCACTGTATCACCTGGCCGGAAATACGGTATGTTTTGCTTCATCTGCTCTTGTTCAATTTTATTGATAATAATGTTGCTCATAATTATTATGTATAATCTATCCGGATAGAATAATATTTTATATTAATTAATTAGATATTTGTAATCATCCTGTTGTATTGACTGGTATTCTTGCTGAAATTCGGCCAGCAGTGCTGCTTGTTTTTCAGTTAGAGTTAACTTTTCCAGAAGTTCAGGTCTTCTAAGCCAGGTACGTCCTAAAGACTGTTTTAGACGCCAGTGACTGATCTTAGCATGATTGCCAGACAGTAGAATTGGTGGTACCCCTATGCCAGCATATGTCTCAGGACGGGTATAATGTGGGCAATCCAGTAGTCTGTCGTTGGCGAAGGAATCCCCAACCGCAGACGCTTCGTGCCCCAGTACGCCTGGAATAAATCGGGAGATTGAGTCAATTAGTACCATCGCCGCTAATTCACCACCGCTAAGCACATAATCTCCTATTGACCATTCTTCATCAATTTCAGTGATAACTAAACGCTCATCAATGCCTTTATAACGACCACAGACCAAAATCATTTTCAGGTAGGCAGTTAGCTTGCTTACGCCTTGCTGGTCGAGCTTACGACCTTGAGGGGAAAGATAGATCACCTTTGCTTCCTCACCCGCTTTGTTTTTTGCTACGTGAATCGCATCCCGTAACGGTTGTATCATCATCAGCATGCCTGGTCCACCACCATAAGGGCGCTTGTCTACAGTACGGTGCTGATTGTGAGTAAAATCACGTGGGTTCCAATACTGCACATCCAGTAAGCCATTTTTCACTGCCCGACCGGTAATACCATAATCAGTAATGGCGCGGAACATCTCAGGAAATAAGCTGATTATACCAATCCACATTATTGCTTTGTTCCCAGTATTACTGCTGTAAGATTAAGGGTTAAAATTCTGGGTCCCATTCAACTTTAATGATATGGGTCGTAAGATCGACATCCTTAATCACCTGTCCGTAGAGGAATGGGATTAATTTCTCCTGCACTGTAGTGCAAAAAGCATTTTTCAGGTTAGCGTTTACCACAAGAACGTCATTAGAACCAGTTTTCATCAAATCAATAACTGTGCCCATCTGATAACCACTAGTGGTTACTACTCGGCACCCTATCAGATCTTTCCAGTAGTATTCGTTATTGTCGAGATTCGGCAATTGCGATGCGTCAACGACAATTTCATAATTGGTCAACAACGTAGCATTTTCTCGATCTTCAATACCCCTGATCTTGATAATCAGATCCTGATGCTTATGGCGTTTCCAACTTTCCAGTTCGATCTGACACCATTCACTGGTTTTTTTGATAAACCAGGGCTGATAATCAAAAATGCTTGCGGTGTCATCAGTAGATGAAAGCACTCTGAGCCAACCACGAATGCCATATACCGGGCCTATCTTGCCTAAAATCACTGGGTCAACAGGCGTTGCGATACGGATTTGTTTGCTTATTTTTCTCACCACCAACAAGCATTACGCTGCTTTTGCATCTTTGATCAGTGTAGAAACACGTTTAGACACTGTTGCACCCTGACTAACCCAATGATCAATACGATCCAAAGCTAAACGCAGATTTTCTGCCCGACCGGTCGCAATCGGGCTGAAGAAGCCAATACGCTCAACAAAACGACCATCTCGCGCATTACGGCTGTCGATCACGACGATATGATAAAATGGGCGCTTTTTAGCACCGCCACGTGCCAAACGAATTGTTACCATAACGTCATCCTCGTATTAAATTAATGAAGAAAAATAAAAAGATCTAGACCATACTCGTTTAGGTATATAAGAAGCAATTTATAGCTAACGATCGAGAAATCTGGGCAGTGTCATGCCCTTCATGTTGCGTATCATTTTTGCCATTCCACCCTTTTTTATTTTCTTTATTACACGTTGCATGTTGTCAAATTGTTTTAATAATCGGTTAACATCCTGCACCTGCATACCGGAGCCGGCAGCGATGCGGCGCTTGCGCAGACCTTTGATGATGTCCGGGTTGATGCGCTCTTGAGCTGTCATAGAGTCGATAATAGCTTCCATACGCAATAGCACTTTATCGTCCATTTGTGACTTGATGTTGTCCGGTAGCTGTCTGCTGCCCGGCAGTTTGCTCATCACGTTAGCCATGCCACCCATATTGCGCATCTGCTTCAGTTGTTCCAGAAAGTCGGTCAGGTCAAAATCATCGCCTTTTTTTAACTTACTGGCCAGCTTCTTGGCCTGAGCTTGATCGACCTTGTTTTCGATGTCCTCGATAAGTGACAATACATCGCCCATGCCCAATATTCGACTAGCCAGACGATTGGGATAGAACGGCTCTAGCGCATCTGTTTTCTCGCCAACGCCCATGAATTTAATGGGCTTTCCAGTGATATGGTGGATAGACAATGCCGCGCCGCCGCGCGCATCACCGTCCACCTTGGTGAGAATAAATCCAGTTAGTGACAACATCTGATGAAATGCCTTAGCGATATTAGCAGCATCTTGTCCGGTCATGGCATCCACTACGAACAGGGTTTCTACTGGTTTAATAGTGGCGTGAATGGTGATTATTTCGGCTGTCATCGTTTCGTCTACATGCAGACGGCCAGCGGTATCTACTAGCAATACATCATAAAACTTTGTCTTTGCCTGGTTCAGCGCCCAATTAACAATATCCAGCGGTTTTTGTGCCGAGGTGGACGGAAAAAAATCCACTCCTACAGTCTGTGCCAAGGTTTCCAATTGCTTGATAGCTGCTGGACGATAGACGTCAACGGATACTACCAGCACTTTTTTTTTCTGCTTTTCACGTAAATATCTACCGAGTTTTCCGACACTGGTGGTTTTACCGGCACCCTGCAGGCCTACTATCAACACTACCGCTGGTGGCTGTACTGCCAGATTCAGGGTATTGTTTTCATTGCCCATGGCATTTACCAGCTCGGTGTGCACAATCTTGACGAGCTCCTGCCCTGGCGTCAGACTTTTATTGACTTCCTGTCCCAATGCACTTTCTTTTACCCGACTTATAAAATCCTGCACAACCGGCAACGCCACGTCTGCTTCCAAAAGCGTCATGCGGACTTCCCGTAGGGTATCTTTTATGTTGTCCTCAGTTAAACGACCTCTGCCGCTGATATTAAGCAACGTGCGTGATAATCGATCGGATAAATTCTCAAACATTGTCTTTAATACTCGACCTGGTGTCCAGGTGCTTGCACGATATTATCAATAATAGTATATCATGACGCAGTCCAGAATTACTAAAATATTTTACGACAATGGTTTAAGCATCATGCACTGAAGGTTATAATGCTGGACTTTATATACATATACCTGAGTCATTAGATGGTGTTATGTCCTGGATTTCCCTTCTGGCTTTTATTGCTTATTCCTTAAGCCTTGACCTAATTTTACTCAGTATTCTGTGCCGTAGCAGCGCTTATCGCCGGCCGGCTCTGTTATCAGTAACATTAGCTAGGGACACGGTGCTCTTATCTGTCTGCACATCTTTGGTGTGCAGGCAGAGCAGACTCTGAGTCTGCTGAGCGTCGGATCGTTGATAAGTCTGATTATCTCTGCGTAGTAATGACGGTGGCTGCATCACGCAGCCTCGGCTTGGTTTCTGCTGCCTATCGTCTACATCTTCGCGATGATCTATGTGGTGTTTATTACCCTGAAACCAAAGAGGAATTTATTACCCATCTCTTGGAGATCTTGTCCGTTTTGATAACGCATATTGGCCTAGCATTTCCTATGCGGTGTTGATTAGCGCCACGCTATACGCACTATAACTAACCTGGCTTGATTATTTGCTAAAAATAAGAAACGGAAGTTTTCGTTCTGATATGCCACCATTGATAAACATCGAACGAAAAATGTTTCACGTTACGCAGGCCGGCATGGTGTTGTTGACTCTGACGCTTGCCGCCAGTTCTTTCTTTAAATGCAATATTTGTTTTCCCCTGCGAAGTGGCATTAAAGCCGTCTTCCCTTTCATTGCCTGGCTGGTCTATACTAATACTATTGAGTCAATATCGGCAGGACTGGCGTGGTCGGCGTATTGTTTAGCTCAACATACTGGGTGTGCTGTTGCTAACGTTGGCTTACTTCGGCATCCGCATCTGGTAAAAACGTGATGACGTAAGATGACATAAAAGGAAATTTCAATTAATACTAATCATCCTGATTTTCATAGTATTGGCATCCGAACCTGGCAGGATAGCGCTGAACCGTGTTATCCCATGCGTCATTATCAGGCAAAACAAACTAACTGCAAGTCCGTCATAATATATGGAGAAATTTTTGCAGAGTGAGCCTTAGTGCTAAGTGACTCGACAATAACCTGGTTTTGAATGTCATCGCGATGTATTGACTGCGCTAGCTTACAGCTAAGCGTCCAGAGAGGGCACTGAACGCGAAAAAGCCAACTTGACTGGAGGAATTTTTGTGATTCCTGGCGATGAATGGCAAAGCTTGAGGGGCAGAAAGCATGATACAGTATGAGCGCTACTGAACAACAGTTGGCACTGATCAAACAAAGCATTAAAGTGGTTCCAAATTATCCTAAACCCGGTATCTTATTTCGAGATGTCACCAGCCTATTAGGCAATCCGCACGCATATGCTACCAGCATCACGCTCCTGGCCGATTACTATCGAGATTACAGGTTGACTAAAATCGTCGGTACCGAAGCACGCGGTTTTCTATTCGGTGCACCACTCGCGGTAGCCTTAGGACTGGGATTTGTGCCAGCGCGTAAACCCGGCAAATTGCCGCGTGAAACTATCAGCGAAAAATACGTGTTGGAATACGGAACTAATTGTCTGGAAATGCATAAAGACGCTATCATCCCCGATGATAAAGTGCTGATGGTAGATGATTTACTCGCCACCGGTGGCACAATCTGTGCTGCCGTGAAACTTATCCGGCGACTCGGCGGCAAAGTGCAAGATGCTGCATTTGTGGTGAATCTGGTCGACCTCGGTGGTGAATCAATTCTGAATAGTATTGGCGTGAAAAGCTACAGTCTGGTTTTATTCCCCGATTACCAATGAATAGCCTAGCTGTACAAGTAGAGCTATGTTAGCATAGTTATTTCCTCTGCATAGTATAAATAAAACTTATGAGTTATCAGGTTCTTGCTCGTAAATGGCGTCCACAGACATTTGCTGATGTAATAGGTCAGGAACATGTTCTAATAGCGCTGGCAAATAGCCTTTCATTAGACAAGGTTCATCACGCCTATCTCTTATCTGGTACACGTGGCGTTGGTAAAACTACTATTGCTCGTCTGTTAGCTAAGGGACTGAACTGCGAAACTGGTGTCACCGCTACGCCCTGCGGCCGATGCGACAACTGCCACGAAATTAAGCAGGGTTGTTTCGTTGATTTAGTTGAAATCGACGCTGCCTCACGTACTAAAGTCGAAGATATCCGAGAACTGATTGATAATATCCAATACGTGCCAACACGCGGCCGCTTCAAAGTTTATATCATTGATGAAGTGCATATGCTGTCCCGTCATAGCTTCAATGCGCTGCTTAAAACACTGGAAGAACCCCCGGCACATATCAAATTTTTACTGGCCACTACCGACCCGCAGAAGTTACCAGTGACTGTTCTTTCCCGTTGTTTACATTTTCATTTAAAAACGCTTACCCTCGAAAAGATCCGCGACCAGCTTGTTTCAATTCTGCAGCAGGAGCATATTAAAACTGAGCCACGCGTCCTGCAGTTGCTGGCCCGTGCAGCCGAAGGAAGCATGCGAGATGCTCTCAGTCTAACTGATCAGGCCATTGCTATGGGGCAGAGGGTGATCACGGAAGAAACAGTGAGCCAGATGCTAGGCACGATAAACATCAAACAGCCGTTGGCAATTATTGAAGCGTTGGTTGACGCCAATGGCGGCGCGATAATGGCACAACTTGCGCAATGTGCTACCCGCGGTATGGACTGGGAGAACCTACTGGTGGAAATGCTGTCGCTGCTGCATCGCATCGCGATGGGCCAGATGCTGCCGGACCAATTAAACGACGAAGAAGAACAAAGCGTGTTGCCACGCCTTCGGGAACTGGCGCGACGTGTTTCGCCGTCTGATTTGCAACTGTATTATCAGACCCTTCTGGTCGGACGTAAAGAGCTACCTTTTGCTCCAGACCACCGGATGGGAGTAGAAATGACTCTGTTGCGCGCGTTGGCGTTTCACCCAGCTGCTACGGTAATGGAAGTTGAAGTACCAGCAAACATTGGAAGAAAAACGGTAGAATCCTCAGCTGGTACGCGTACTGATCTAAAAACCGACACCACACGATTGAGCCAACAAGCATCAGATACGACCGGCGCGAGGAATAGAGCGGATAAAAGTCTGATGCAGGCGTCCAGCAGTTTTAATGATGATTGTAGTGATGGTGCAATCAACAACTGGCATGATATGTTGCCTACACCACCAAAAGTGACTGGACCAAGTAGTGCCATCTTACCGGATGCAACCGCGCAGCTCTTACAAGCTCGTACTACCTTACTGCATCATCAAGAGAATCAAAAAATAAAAAAGGATAAATCAGCGCCAGGGCTCCATAAATCGGCTATTAGCGCACTGGAGTCTCTTACTGCCGTGAGCAAACGTTCGCAACATCGACCATCCGTTTCTAATCAAGAAGATCATTCGATGAAGCAGGCTGCACAGTTTAAGGATAAGGAGTATCACTGGCGTGTCGGCCAGCACCTCGAAACTACTAAACTTTCTCCAGCAGCTCCTAAAATGCTGTGTACGGCCCTGGAAGAAAAAACTCCAGAACTGGTTTCTTGCCTGATACAAGAAACTCTGCAACGTGATTCTTGGTCGGCGCAAGTGCACCGGCTGACAGTACCTAAGCTAGCGAAACAGCTGGCTCTGAACTCTTGGAAAGAAGATCTGGCTCCGGGTAAAGTCTGTTTGCACTTGCGTTCCGCTCAGCGTAATCTGAATTCGGAGACAGCGCAGAGTGCCCTGAGTAAAGCTCTGAGCGTTGATTTGGGTACTCAGATTGAATTAACCGTCAAAGAAAATGATAATCCAGCAGTGAAAACACCGCTAGAGTGGTGTCAAGCAATATATGAAGAGAAACTAATACAAGCACGGAAAGCAATTATGACTGATACGCATATTCAAATGCTGCAGTGTTTTTTCGACGCTGAGCTAGATGAAGGCAGCATTAGGCCCGTATAACCTAGCCGCACTGTGGTAAAGATGTCGCCAATACGACCCGATGTAACAACAGAGAAAAACTATGTTTAGTAAAGATAAAATGGGAAATTTGATGAAACAAGCCCAGCAAATTCAGGAAAAAATACAGCGGATTCAGAAAGAAAGTGCACAACTAGAAGTCACCGGCGAGTCGGGTGCCGGCCTAGTTCAGGTAATCATCAATGGTGAGCACAACTGCCGCTATGTCAGAATTGATCCCAGTTTATTGGAAGATGATAAAGATATGCTGGAAGATTTGATCACCGCGGCGTTCAATGACGCCGTCCGCCGTATTGCTGAAACCCAAAAGGAAAAAATAGCCACCGTATTCTAATAATAGAATTCAGCTCCTCCTGGTTTTAAAATACCGCTTTGATGCAAGTTACGTTTTAGAGAAATTCACGAAAGTCTTGCTTTGTCTTCAAAGCGTCATCGCCACACATGGTTTTTATTTATCTACGGCATGATTGCAGCGGTGAATGCGTCCTTAGAGTAGATATTTTGACCCAAGCGTCTAAAATCGGCCACTGTGTGGATTTATCACACCTTCATCTAACAGGAGTCTTGAAATGTGTGCTATTCTCTTCCAGCAGCAAATCGAGCATCTGTGTGTGCAGAAAAGCCAGGGCATTGTAGATTGAGGTAAAATGAATATGAAAGAACAAGAAACCCATGGATTTCAATCGGAAGTGAAATCTTTACTTCATCTGATGATTCATTCCCTTTATTCCAATAAAGAAATTTTCCTACGCGAACTGATTTCTAACGCTTCAGATGCAGCAGATAAACTGCGCTTTCGCGCCCTATCTCAGCCGGATTTATATGAAGGGGATGGCGAATTGCGCGTCCGTCTGTCCTACGATAAAAAAAAACGCACCATTACCCTAAGCGATAATGGCATCGGTATGCGTCGCGATGAAGTAATTAGCAACTTGGGAACAATTGCCAAATCCGGCACTAAATCTTTCCTTGAATCGATGGGTTCTAATCAACTGAAAGACAATCAATTTATTGGTCAGTTTGGCGTTGGATTCTATTCGGCTTTTATTGTGGCCGACAAGATCACCGTATGCACCCGGGCTGCCGGCGCTAAAACCCATGAAGGGGTATTCTGGGAATCAAGCGGCGAAGACAACTACACCATTGCCGATATCACCAAACTGGAACGTGGAACGACAATTACTCTATATCTGCGCAAAGGCGAAGATGAATTCCTAGACAATCAGCGACTTAAGAGCATCATCGGAAAATATTCCGATCATATTTCGCTACCGGTAGAAATTGAGACCCGCACCACGAGTAACGAAAAAGGTTGCCATGAAGACGTCATTACCTGGGAAAAAACCAATAAAGCACAGGCACTGTGGACCCGCAATAAGGCTGATATCAGCGATGAAGAATATAAAGAATTCTATAAACATCTGTCTCATGATTTCAGCGATCCATTAAGCTGGAGCCATAATCGCGTCGAAGGGAAACAGGAATACACCAGCCTGCTCTATATCCCGATGCAAGCTCCTTGGAATATGTGGAACCATCAGTACAAACACGGATTAAAACTTTATGTGCAACGCGTGTTTATTATGGATGATGCTGAGCAATTCATGCCGAATTACTTACGCTTTGTAAAGGGGCTTATTGATTCCAATGATCTGCCTCTAAATGTGTCGCGTGAAACCTTACAGGATAGTCGTATTACACAGAACATGAAAGGCGCACTGATCAAACGTGTCCTGTCGATGCTGGAAAAGCTAGTCAAGGATAATGATAAACAATATCAATCATTCTGGCAGCAATTTGGACTAATACTGAAAGAAGGACTGGCTGAAGATCCCACCAACAGAGAGACAATCGCCAAACTACTGCGTTTTTCATCAACGCATAGTAACAGCTCTAAGCAAACCGTGTCACTAGAAGCGTATGTCAGACGCATGGTGGAAGGTCAGGAAAAAATTTACTACATCACCGCTAACAGTTATTCTGCTGCCAAAAATAGCCCGCACTTGGAAATGTTGCGCAAGAAAGCTATCGAAGTGTTGTTGCTATCCGATCGCGTCGATGAATGGATGATGAGTTATCTGACGGAATTTGAAGGAAAAGCATTTCAGTCGATTAACAAGGCCGATCCGTCGCTGGATAAATTGGCTTATGACGAGGCAATCGAAGAACAGAAAGATGCTGAAAAGGCGCTGGAGCCTTTAGTGAAACGTGTGCAAACCTATCTTGGTAAACGTGTTAAAGAAGTGAAGTTGACACATCGACTGATCGATACGCCAGCAGTTGTTACTACTGATTCCCATGATATAACCACACAGATGGCTAAAATGTTCGCCGTAGCCGGTCAGACCACACCAGAGATTAAATATATTTTTGAACTAAATCCGGATCATGCGCTAGTAAAACGCATTGCTAATATCAGCGACGACAAGGCGTTTGAAGAATGGGTGGAATTAATGCTAGACCAAGCGTTACTAGTTGAATGTGGTACGCTAGAAAATCCCAATCAGTTTATTTACCGCATTAACCACCTACTAAGTGTCTAACGGCGCTTCGGCTGGCCATGTCTCCTAACGCGTCTCTAGAGTAATGGCACAATAGCACTTTTTTTCGGTTGTTTATCCTATGCGATTCTATGCAGCAGCTCGACGAGCGAGTACCAATGAGATCTTTATAGTAGGATGGGTTACTGCGTCACTTGGTAGATCAACCAGAATTCCATAACATGTTTTTTCTTTTTCTCATACCATGTCCGCCAGGTAATAAAAACTTCTAACTATGACACCCGCGATTCCAGAACAGTTTTGCATCAATGATCAGCGACACCATTAGTAGGCTGGTTTTCATCAAGTAAATTTCAAAATTAACAGGAATCGCTGCTAACGATGTCAAGGACTTGAGAAGTCAGTGCCAGTAGTAGCCCAATTTTAAAATATTTTGATATTAGTAAGAGGGTCTTACGCAATGCGTATTATTCTGCTGGGAGCCCCTGGCTCTGGTAAGGGCACGCAAGCACAATTTATCATGGAGAAATACAGCATTCCGCAGATTTCCACCGGTGATATGCTGCGTGCCGCAGTGAAGACACAATCCGAGCTCAGTAAACAAACCAAAAATCTGATGGATGATGGTAAATTAGTGACTGATAATATGGTTATTGCTCTGGTCAAAGAACGTATTAAACAGGATGTTTGCCGTAACGGGTTTTTGTTGGACGGATTTCCACGTACTGTTCCACAAGCAGATGCCATGAAAGAGGCAGGTATTGTGGTGGATTTTGTGCTGGAATTCTCAGTGCCGGATGCGCTGATTATTGACCGTATCGTCGGCCGCCGGATACATGAACCTTCGGGTCGAGTTTATCATGTTAAATTCAATCCACCCCAACAAGAAGATAGAGATGATGTGACCGGTGAACCGCTGACCACCCGTAAAGATGACGATAACCTGGAAGACACTGTGAACAAGCGTCTGATGGCATACTATCAGTATACTGCACCACTAATTGATTTTTATCGTAAAGAAGCGGAAGCCGGATATACCCATTATTTCGCTATCGACGGAACTCGTAAGGTGGCCGAGGTTAGCGCTGAACTGACTGATATTCTGGGCTAACTATTAGTGCTGAACTACCGTTTTTGACTGATATTCGCGTCGAATGGGAGACTGAAGAGGTGACGTCAGCGCAAATTGGTTATTCCACGATGTGGACATCGGTAAAAGATTGCGTTCTCAGCGTGCAAAAGAACCGGGGACTAAGTAATAGCCCCTTTTCGGTAGAAGTTTTCCTAGTTTTCTTCACTTTTACCTCCATGTTGTGATAATTGGTATCATTGTAGACATCACCTAATTGCAATTATATTGAGTGAGCATCATTCTTAAAATTAGATTTTCGACTACAACACAAAGCGTGTTTAACCTAGATAAATTTCAGTGGTTAGCACTGGCGACAAAAGGAAACAGCATGAAGCAGGAAAAATACGGCGTATTGTTGGTTAACCTGGGTACGCCGCAAGCTCCCACTCCCAAGGAGGTCAAACGTTATTTGGCCGAATTCCTCAGTGATCGGCGCGTGGTGGATACCCCACGCATATTGTGGTTACCGCTGCTGTACGGTATCATTCTGCCGCTGCGTTCGACACGAGTAGTCAAGCAGTATCAAAGCATTTGGAGAGAGGATGGCTCACCGCTTATGGTTTACAGCTGCCGCCAGCAACAAGCGCTGGCCGCCAGATTTCCAGACATAGCGGTAGAGCTGGCGATGAGTTACGGCCAGCCTTCGCTACCGCAGGCGATTACGCGACTCCTTTCTCAAGACATTACCCGTTTAGTGATCTTACCGCTATACCCGCAATATTCCTGTTCCACTAGTGCTGCTATATGGGATGCGGTGGCTAAGATCCTGACCAGGTATCATCGCTTGCCGTCTGTCAGTTTTATCCGCGATTACGCGGAGCATCCGGCTTATATCACCGCACTCAAATCGAGTGTCGAAAATGCATTTTTCCAACATGGCAAGCCAGATCGGCTGGTGATATCATTTCATGGCATACCGCAGCGCTACATTGAAAAGGGAGATGACTATCTGCAGCGGTGCGAAGCCACCCGTCGGGTATTGACAATGGCGCTGAACTATCCGGAACAGCAAGTGATTATGACCTTTCAGTCACGATTCGGCCGTGATTCTTGGTTGCTTCCCGCCACTGATGAAACCATGAAAATCCTGCCATCACAGGGCGTTAAACATGTACAGTTGCTTTGCCCGGGGTTCGCCGCCGATTGTCTGGAAACGCTGGAGGAAATCCAGATAAAAAACCGGGAAATATTCGAGCATGCTGGCGGTGCCTCGTTTCAATATATTCCTGCGCTAAATGATGATGCGGCCCATATCGATTTACTGCAGCAACTGATTGTAGCCGAGTTGAGATAAAGGCACAACCACCCACCATGCCAATATAGATAGACAGTATTTATTACCTGCTGCTACCTTAGCGGATAGAGATGCGCTACAACTCAACTAGAACAGAACAACAAAATAACTCATAGAGTGCATGAACCGGCAGCTTCACAAGAAGCGCGCTAATATAATAAGACAAATGCGAAGTATGCTTTCCTTTTCGGAGTGTCCGCTGCTACTCGCTAGAATATGCGTAGATTCATTTTATGAATGCGCACGTATGAAATGCGCATGATCACCAGTGTCGTTAGCTTCTCCAATTGGATTTACTTCCATCATGAATTAATTCAGTGATACCGCTAATGGCACCCATGAGATTACTGGTATCCAACGGAATCATGATCACTTTGCTGTTACTTGCTGAGCCGATTTTTGCAGTGTCTCGGTGTATTTTGTGCCACAAAGCAATTGATTGCTTGTACATTTCCGGTGGCAATTGTGTCAAAAATCATCTTGGTGGCACGGGCTTCTGCCTCGGCAGATTGCCGCTTTCCTTCCGCTTTCAGAATTTGCGACTGCTTTTCTCCTTCAGCGCGCAAGATAGCCGACTGGCGCACCCCCTCAGCTTCCAGGATATCGGCGCACTTAGTACGCTCCGCTTTCATCTGGGCATTCATATCGGAAATCATCTCCGCTGACGGTCGGACGTCGCGGATCTCCACACGGGTGACTTTTACTACCCCCCCATGGGTTAGTTGCTTCATCAACGATTTGAAACAGCCGGACATTAATGCTATCACGCTGCGGCAACATCTCATCCAGTTCCATCGTGCCTAGCACAGTACGGATATTGGTCATCGTCAGGTTAAGAATCTCACCTGTTCCAAATTGTTGACTTCATAAGGCTATACGCGCTGCATTCACTGTCTGAATAAAACAGACGGCGTCGATAGTGACTTTAGCGTTATCTTTGAAGATGATTTCCTAGGGGAATATCTAGAACCTGCTCCATCATGTTTATCTTATGGCCTATGTGATCCATAAATGGTACCACCAGATTCAGGCCTGGCTTTAAAAGCCGAGTAAATCGGCCGAATTTCTCAACCGTCCATTGATAGGCTCTGTGGAACAATCTTGATACCTGTGGCGATCACAATAAGGGAGAGCACGATTAGAACTAGAATAACCATTAGCATAGGTTGAAGACTCCTCTTTTGTTACTAGAGAGCAAAAAACCACTAGGTCGCAATTTTTCCGGCCTGTAAAGGTACTTATCATATATTTCAAAAAATACAGCTAAAGAGCAAAAAATTACAATGGTTCAACTCAAATTTAAAGAAAAAGTAAAAAAGTATTTTCCTGCCAGCACAGCCGGAAAATTCGACATGCTCCCCTCCGACAAAAGCAAAATCATCAAATGACATCTAAATTAGGCAACAGCTAGCCGCCCGAGTCGTAGATCACATGAGCATTATTTGCAGGACATGACAAACTGAAGCCACTTCGAATCAGACTGACTTGAACACTACTGCCATCGTCCAGTACATAATGTATCCAACTATATGAAAATTTACTGGTTGCGCAAATACTTTACCGAAATACGGCATTATCAACTCCATCACTATAATTAATCTGAATAATCTACTCTTTATTATGATACCATAACATCAATAAACTGATCAATTAATAGCTGTTAAGCGAGCAACCACTTACCGTTTCCATTAAGCTATTATGTTGACCTAACTCAATGACCAAATCAATTATGTTTCATGCGAGCACAATAGCGCCGCAAGTAGATTATACCCTAGGTGACGACATTTGCTGCCCTCGCAGGGCCTAGTGCTGATTAGAAGAAAAAACTGATAATGGAAAAGTTTATGCTAGTGGAAACTCTGAGCTAGAGTGTCAAATCATGGCGACTGTACCGGAGAGGGAAAATGACTTCTTCATACAGCCGAGATTTACCCCGAAGTTCTACGACTGCAATCTCTTTCTAAAAGAAAACTCGATCAGCGTCACTCCAGCCGAATTTACTTCAATTGCCGACCCTCGATGGTACCAAGCTCCCAATACAGCCCGGTAGCGCTCTCCTGGTAAACAATGAACTGCAGGTCGGTGGGTATGTCCGTGAATCATGACCGCAGCACTGGTGCGCTCCATCATTGCCATTACTGTCTGCGGATTGACATCTATGATGTCAGCAGTCTTATTATCATTATTGACGCGCATACTGTTGGAGCGCATTCTGTCAGCGATCCGTAGTCGCAGCCACAGTGGCAGGCTCAAAAACAGCCGCTGTAGCCAGCGCTGACGAACCCTGCTCCGAAAATTTTGGTAATTAGCATCATCTGTGCACAGAGTATCTCCATGCAGAATGACGATGCGCCGACCGTAAAGTTGTAATACCTGTTGTGCTGGCAACAATGTCACTCCACAGACGGTGGCGTAACATTTGCCGAGCAAAAAATCACGGTTTCCATGAATAAAGTAACAAGGGATACCGCGTTGATTCAGTGCTTTCAACGCTGCTGCAATGATCTGATGCAACGGGTTAGGATCATCATCGCCTATCCAGATTTCAAACAAATCACCAAGAATATACAGCGCTTTAGCAGTGACAGCGCGTGTTCGTAAAAAATGAAGAAAATCGACAGTAATGGCCGACTCTTGTCCACGTAGGTGGATATCCGCGACAAACAGAGTTGACACGTCGGCAGAACTACCCTGTGACGAAGTAGTAATATTATCCTTTGATACGTCCTGATGCATATTTAATTTTCGACTACATCACATGCCGTCGGTCACTTCGGCAAATATGCAATACCCCACTACTTATCTTTGTCTTTCTCAGACTAAAAGTGTTGAAAGTTATTCAAGGCCGTAATTATTGTCCGGTGACAGAATGAAGATCACCGGTATGTATTACCAACATGCTACAAGTGTGTTGTTAGTTTCGTTTTTCACCAGCTCCTGTGTAGCCTTCTAGAGTTATATCATGCTTAAAAACCAGATACCCATAGATTAGAAATCATTAATTATGAGATGAAAATGGTATTATTAGCGGTAATGATTAAGGATTAATGGAATATTTTCATCCAAAACTACGCAGATAAAAATACCGTCGTGATTGGAATTAAAGTAACCATATTAAAAATACCCTGAAAAGTAAAGCGCACGGACTGAGGGGTTTTATAGTACAACTCTGGCTTGCTATCCGATTTAGCACTGTACCGTGCCACTGCGGTCTAGTTTACTGCTTTATCCGAAGTGTAGTCTGGCAACTGACATATTCTTTTCTGTATTAAATAAAACTAGCTGTTTATGCTTCTTTTGCCATGTTGAGTGGTATTGTTGGTTATGCTTGCGTTGCCTTTTACCAACTACATCAGGGAATGCGGTCATAAGCCACTGTAAGAGGCTGCGGGCTTCACAGGGTTAATGTCTCGTAGGTTTTTCTAACTTTACCACTAAACGCCTAAGAAGACATGTGGAGTGATGTTCAATGCTAAAGATTTTTAATACCTTGACACGCCAAAAAGAAGAATTTAAACCTATCCATGCCGGTAAAGTTAATATGTATGTGTGCGGCATTACCGTGTATGATCTCTGCCATATCGGTCATGGGCGCACTTTCGTTGCTTTCGACGTAGTGATGCGCTATCTACGCTATCGTGGCTACAAAGTCACTTACGTACGCAATATCACCGATATTGAAGATAAAATAATTCGCCGTGCCGCTGAAAACAACGAACCTTTTCAGCAACTAACCGATCGGATGATTAATGAGATGCATCATGATTTTGATCGACTGAATATTCTACGCCCGGACCATGAACCGCACGCTACGCACTTTATAGATGCGATTATTGAGCTAGTCGGGCAGCTTATTGATCGAGGGCACGCTTATGTAGCCACCAACGGTGATGTGATGTTTTCGGTAGACAGTAATAGTGATTACGGCATCTTATCACGCCAGGTCTTGACGAAACTTCAGGTTAAAGATCACGTGGAAGTAGCTGATGTAAAATATAATCCGATGGATTTTGTATTGTGGAAAATGTCGAAACCCGGCGAGCCAAGCTGGGCATCACCGTGGGGTGAAGGCCGTCCAGGCTGGCATATCGAGTGTTCCGCCATGAACAGTCAGCAGCTTGGTCATCATTTCGACATTCACGGAGGCGGATCGGACTTGATTTTTCCACACCATGAAAATGAAATCGCGCAATCCACTTGCGCCCACGACGGTCCTTATGTCAATTTCTGGATGCATTCTGGCATGGTAATGGTCGATCATGAAAAGATGTCCAAGTCACTAGGCAACTTTTTCACCGTACGTAATGCCCTAGCATATTACAACGCTGAAACGGTCCGGTATTTTCTAATGTCTGCCCATTACCGTAGTCAGCTTAACTACAATGAAGATAATCTCAAACAGGCGCATGCGGCACTCAAACGCTTGTACACAGCTCTGCTTGACACTGATATGACGGCCAAACCCTGCAGTGATAAAAATTTTATCGCGCAATTCATCGCCGCGATGGACGATGATTTTAATACTCCAGAAGCTTACTCTATATTGTTCAATATAGCGCATAAGGTCAATCGTCTCAAAGCTAATAATTTGACGGCAGCACATGGCTTGGCAGCCATCTTGCGACAACTGGCTAGCGTTTTAGGGCTACTTAAGCAAGATCCAGCCACCTTCTTACAGCATAGCACCTTGGCAGATGACAAAAACATAGAAATTAACGCGTTGATTCAGCAACGCAATGACGCACGTAAAGCTTGCCAGTGGATACTGGCAGACAAAATCAAAGCTAAACTAACCGCCATGGGTATTAAATTGGTTGACAATCAGCGAGACACAACCTGGCGCCGAGGTTAACAACTTAAAGAACATTAGCGTAAGTGAACATGTGTATGTTCATGGGAATGTTATCATGATCATGTCATTGGTGAGGCGGTATCGTGATAATCTTCACAGGCTTGCAAAGTATTCTGGATGAGGGTGGCTACTGTCATCGGACCAACGCCACCTGGAACCGGTGTGATATAGGCGGCCCGCTTAGTAGCGCTGGCATAATCTACATCTCCGACGATTCTACCGTTCTCCAAGCAATTGATCCCTATGTCCATTACCACCGCGCCAGGCTTTATCCACGCGCCGGGAATAAAGCCTGCTTTGCCAATCGCCACTACCAACAGATCAGCATTTTCGATATGTCTCCGTAAGTCGCGCGTGAAACGATGGGTAACAGTCACGGTACAGCCAGCCAGTAGTAATTCAAGACTCATTGGCCGGCCGACGATATTGGAGGCGCCGACCACGACGGCGTTCAGACCAAACGTATTAATGTGATAGCATTCAAGCAATGTCACAATGCCTCGCGGCGTACAAGGTCGCAATAGCGGTACACGCTGGCACAGACGGCCAACATTATACGGATGGAAACCGTCAACATCTTTATCTGGCGCAATGTGCTCTAGTAGGTTGGTGCTGTTAATACCAGCCGGAAGCGGCAACTGCACCAAAATTCCGTCCACACGACCATCAGCATTCAGTTGGTTGATCAGAGACAGCAATTCCGCTTCCGTTACTGTACTAGGCAGATCATAGAAAAAAGAGATAAACCCAACATCTTCACAAGCCTTGCGCTTACTGGAGACATAAACTTGTGAAGCGGGATCGTCGCTCACAAGCACCACCGCCAGTCCTGGTGCGCGTTTGCCCACTTTCAGCCGTTCCTGAACCCGTGCGGCCACTTTACTCCTGACCAGCTGGGCAATAAATTTACCATCAATTATTTTTGCTACCATCTGCACCGGAAATCCATCAATGTAAAATTCATGCTGAAATCGCTATTTTGTCAGAAGCACACTTTGCTGTCAGGCATAGAATGCAATAAGCACGTCTGCTGATAGAGCGATGGAAAGTCATTGACTCAAACGATTAGCTTCGTATAATCCGAACCGCATTCAGCACCATTGATAACATTGTGCGCCCTTAGCTCAGTTGGATAAGAGCAACGGCCTTCTAAGCCGTCGGTCACTGGTTCGAATCCAGTAGGGCGTATCATTTTTAAATAAATACACTATAACTTTATTTAAAAGTAAGTGAAAAATGAGATTAAATAACAGATTTAGCTAACTACTTAGTTCAACCTAGCAGTGGAAGAAAAATATCAGTATGTTTCAGCTGATCTAAAGTTCACAATCAAGCTGATGAAAAAGTGTTAATAGCTAGCTAGTAGCGCGTGGCTGTTATAAGTATGACACATAAACAGCTTCCTTTCTCATCCAGCATTAACCATCAGGAGTAGGCACACAACTGTTTAAATATCTCATCCGGGAAGAAGGTGCATAGCTTCCTGCCAAATCCAAACAATTGATACTGA
>JAHCVB010000003.1 GCA_024648745.1 Sodalis sp. Psp | reverse complement strand
CCGGCAACGCTGTAGCCGAACCACAAGACGACACCCTCACCACTTATGCAGAGAAACTTAGTAAGGAAAAAGCTTGCCTTGACTGGCATTTGTCCGCGGCTCAGCTTGAGCGCTGCATCCGTGCTTTCTATAATCTTAGAGGAGCACTCTTAACTAAGAGGAGCACTCTTAACTAAAACGTTAAGGAAAATAATCCAACGCTAGCATTCAGAAAATGAATTGCCTGATTCAGGTAGACTGCTCTGCACGCAGCGTTTCCAATACAGGCAGAATCGAAGGAAATACGCCATGCCACAGCAGAAAGGCATAGGCAGCTTGCCCCACTAACATACCAAGCCCATCAGCACAACGCCGTACTCCTTGTTGACGGCACCAAGCGATAAACGGTGTATCGCCTTTTTGATAAAACATATCGTAACAACAAACTGTTGGGGTAATTAAGGATGCAGGTAGCACAGGAACATCTCCCAGTATCCCGGCGGATGTTGCGTTGATGATCAAGTTGTACTCCTGGCTATACAAACAATCCAGCGGCAGTGCACTAATATTGTCTAAATGATGATAGAACCTGATCAACTCTTGCGCACGGAGGAAAGTCCGGTTAGTCAGTACCACTTTGCAACAGTAAGCTGCCAACGGTAAAATCACTCCCCGCGCTGCGCCGCCGGCTCCCACAAGCAACACCCGGCTATCTTGGTGCAGCAGATTAAGACGTTGTAAATCACTTACTAAACCAATGCCGTCAGTATTGTCTCCTAGCAAGGTGCCGTCTGGTTGCTTTTTAACAGTATTGACTGCGCCAGCTAGAGAGGCGCGCTCGGTAAGCTGATCGCATAGAGAAAAAGTGAATTCCTTGAATGGTAAAGTGATATTTGCACCTAGGCCGCCCATGTCAAAAAACTGCCGCAATGCCAGCTCGAATTTGTCCAGCGGTACTAGCATCCTGCCATACGAATGGTGGATGCCAGTTTCGGCGGCGAAGAGCTCATGAATACGCGGTGATTGACTATGTTTAATTGGATTACCAAAAACAATGAAGGTGTCCATGATTTATCCTTGGCGAATTAATTCGCCACTTCTGGCGTCACGAATTTCGGAGGGATTAAGCCTCCCTTCTACTGCCTCATTCATCACTGGGAAAGTCCTGCCAAGCTGATTACGCACTTCGTTGGCAGTACGCGCCGGCGGCTGCCCAGTCAAATTAGCACTGGTGGAAATTAGTGGTTTACCAAGGGCAAGACAAGGACGACACGCAGGTTCAAACGCACTAACACGCACTGCCAGCGATGAAAATTGTCCCATTAGCCAGCGCGGTGTACCGGGACGGGCTGGCATTACCCAAGTAACTGGACCAGGCCAGCAGGCGAAAACTCGCTCACGCGCGGCATCATCCAGTTTGCTATCATCAATATACCTCGTTAATTGGGTATAATTAGCAGCAACTAGAATAAACCCTTTTTGCCATGGGCGCTGCTTTAGAGCTAGCAGCGCCTGAACCGCATTTTCACTGTCAGGATCACAGCCCAGGCTGAACACAGCTTCTGTCGGGTACGCGATAATCTTCTGTTGTCGCAGCGCCACGACCAAGCTTGTTATGTCTTGCAGAGAAGAATTATTCATCATTTTAATAGTGAGAGTCTTCCCTAATGTAGATACGCATAGGGAAGGGAAAAGAAAAGATTAGTATTTATCGAAAATACTTTCCCTAACTAGTTTAGCTCATCATAAATATCTTATTGGTAAAAATTATTCTATTGAATATCATTAACCAAATTATCCTATCTAGGAGCATTCTAACGTCAGTGGTGAATATAGGTTTTAAGAAAATATATCCAGTACGTCTAGTGTGTTGAACATATCCCGCTTTCTCAATTGAACATGCTGCGATAGCTGTAAATCTACCCTATATTACAACTCCAATTCGAGTAGTTTCACTACTAGCTCCGATAAAGAGTGCCTAGTATGTTTAGCAACGACACCAGCCGGATCTATTTTCTACTTTCTGCATTAGTTAACACATCAGTAGATAGCAACTTCTCCCATTATGACACATAAACAGCTTCCTTTCTCATCCAGCATTAACCATCAGGAGTAGGCACACAACTGTTTAAATATCTCATCCGGGAAGAAGGTGCATAGCTTCCTGCCAAATCCAAACAATTGATACTGAAACAAACTGCTCCAGGTAGTTAGGAAAATATTCTTCCCATTGTCTTGCCGCCGGCCATACGAAGCCAGGTTTTTTCAATTAGAACACGTCAAGACTGTTAATTAATGCTAGAAATGTCTTAGATAAAGGTAAATACCGTTTTTAACAGATACAGATTCCAACAAATATGTCATTATTGCAAATATTGCATTATCCTGATGAGCGACTGCGCAAAGTCGCTAACTCCGTTTCCGCAGTCAATGACTCTATCCGCTGCATCGTGGATAATATGTTCGAAACTATGTATGCCGAAAAAGGCATCGGTCTGGCGGCGACCCAAGTGAATATTCATCAGCGTATCATTGTGAGTGATGTGTCTGAAAACCGCAATCAGTGCCTGGTGTTTATCAATCCTGAGCTGCTGGAGAAAAGCGGCGAGACCGGTATCGACGAAGGTTGTCTGTCAATTCCCGATCAGCGTGGTTTCGTTCTGCGCGCAGAAAAGATCAAAGTACGTGCGTTGAATCGTGATGGTAACAGTTTTGAGCTGGAGGCAGGCGATTTACTGGCAATTTGCATCCAGCACGAAATGGACCATTTGGTTGGCAAATTATTTATTGATTACCTCTCACCGCTTAAGCGTCAGCGTATCCGCCAAAAAATGAGAAAATTGGCACGTATAAGCCACGCGAACGGAAAAATAACTCAGATGCCACGGGAATAAATTGTGTCCGATTCTTTACGTATTATCTTTGCCGGTACACCGAATTTCGCCGCGCAACATTTGAACGCTCTGATACACTCCCCCCATGACGTAATCGGCGTTTTCACTCAGCCAGATCGGTCGGCAGGGCGTGGTAACCGGCTAACATTTAGCGCGGTTAAACAACTAGCGAAGCGTCATAATCTACCAATATTTCAACCATCTTCATTGCGTAAACCTGAGGTCTGGCAGAGCGTGGCGGATCTTGACGCGGATATTATGGTAGTAGTAGCCTATGGTTTGGTTCTACCGCAGACGGTATTGGATTTGCCGCGGCTTGGTTGTATTAACGTGCACGGTTCGTTGTTGCCGCGCTGGCGTGGTGCAGCGCCGATTCACTGGGCGCTGTGGGCTGGAGATAACCAGACTGGCATCACCATTATACAGATGGATACTGGCCTTGATACTGGTGCTATACTGCATAAAACTGTCTGTGCTATCCAGCCTGACGACACTAGCGCCTCGCTATATGAGAAACTGGCACATATTGGCCCGAGTGCCCTGTTGACCACGCTGTCGCAGATTGCTGCCGGCAACGCTGTAGCCGAACCACAAGACGACACCCTCACCACTTATGCAGAGAAACTTAGTAAGGAAAAAGCTTGCCTTGACTGGCATTTGTCCGCGGCTCAGCTTGAGCGCTGCATCCGTGCTTTTAATCCCTGGCCTATCAGTTACTTTCCATTGGCGGGGCAACCGATTAAAGTTTGGTCTGCCAGCGTTGGCATCCCACTGTCATCTTCACAAGCACCAGGTACCCTTCTCTCTGTGGATCAGTCCGGTGTCCACGTTGCGACTGGCGATAGTGTTCTGAGGCTGACGTCACTGCAACCAGCAGGGAAAAAAGTGATGTCGATTCAGGAGTTACTCAATTCACACCGCAAGTGGTTTATTCCTGGCACTCTTCTGGATTAATCTTCGCCTGTAGCCTCGTGATACGCTGGCGTGTGGACCGTAGGTTCATCAAACGACCGGTGCTGTGGTTTACCTGCCATGAAAATCACATTATGATTTCCGCGTTTTTTATTCTAAAAAGGACTTAATTAATGGTGTATGTCAGTTTCATCACCAGTAGAAAACATTGTTAGCTGATCTCGAGTGTCTGGAGAGTCATCATCTGCATTACTTCTAGCAATCGATCATTCAACTCAGTAGCTGCAAACGAACTGTGTGAGTAACATTATTATAATAGATTTTAGAAGAATAAAGATGGATTATCTGACTATTTTTTTGCTGCTATTAGAAATATCTGGCGAATGAAGCGATGTCTTACACCAATATGTTGGCGGTATTGTGCAAGAGAAGGATAGTGAATCATCAAATTAAACGGTTAGTGCCAGAAAAAAATTAAAAATATGACATAGATTCAGGAATAAAATATAGCTACGCTACTCGCGCTTTGCTTACCTCTGCTGCAAGGCCCGTCGCTTTTCCACTAATGCATACTGTCTTGGCCTCATAATTATAATGCAAACGACCCGTTCACCCCACTGTTTCAGGGTGCGCTCGCTGTCTACACCGCGCACCTGCTGTTCAAGAACCCCCTGGAATAGAGTCTTAAGCTTGGCTCTGGCGGCTTTTATTTTTAATACTACCGAATTTGTACCGGTTGGTTTACTTAGCGATATTGCCAGTAGTTTCGCTATGACACCGACTCAAGTTGGGTTAATTATCACCTTCTACGCCTGGAGTGTCGCGCTTATGTCGCTACCATTGATGTTGCTGTGCAGCAAAATTGAGCGACGTAGTCTGCTCATGGTAACTTTCGCGCTGTTTATCGCCAGCCATATTCTAACAGTCTTCGCTTGGAATTTTTGGATGCTGATGTATTCGCGCGTCGGTGTAGCGTTGGCACATGCAGTGTTCTGGTCGGTTATTGCTTCTTTGGCGATCCGAGTTGGTCCAAAAGACAAGGCAACGCAGTCGCTCAGTATTTTGACCACTGGCACCGCACTAGCGATGGTGATGGGGCTGCCTCTAGGGAGAATTATCGGTCAGTATTTGGGCTGGCGCATCACTTTCGGCGTTATTGGCATCACCGCGCTGGTGATTATGCTGTTGCTTTGGCGCCTGCTACCGCGCTTGCCTAGCAATCATTCTGGCACGCTGAGCAGCGTGCCAGATTTGCTTCGCCAACCGGCACTAGTGATCATTTATTTCATTACCGTGGTAGTAGTGACAGCCCATTATACCGCCTACAGCTATATTGAACCTTTCATGCAGCGCGTAGCGGCCGCAAGCGAAAACTTTACCACAATGTTGTTGTTGTTATTTGGCGCCGCCGGGATACTCGGCAGTTTAGTCTTTTCTCTATTTAGTAGTCGCTATCCGACTGTGTTACTGATAAGCGCCATCGTCTGCCTGATGATCTGCCTGTTGTTGCTGCTTCCGTTAGCACCTCATAACCTAAGTATTTCGCTGTTATGTGTGATTTGGGGCATTGCCATGACCTCCGTTGCTCTCAGTTTGCAGATTAATGTGCTCAGTATGGCAAAAGATGCCACCGATGTGGCTATGGCCCTGTTTTCTGGTATTTTCAATCTGGGTATTGGTGCCGGCGCGTTACTGGGCAACCAAGTCAGCTTGGTCCTAGCGATGAACAACATCGGCCTGGTGGGAGCCCTGATTGCCCTGCTGGCTTTAGGCATATGTGTCTGGTCTGCTTTTCGCTATTAATGAAAGACGTTTTCTATCGATAGACCTTAACTGAGTATGATGGAAATTAGGCCGCTGGTTACTATCGGCTGTTATTCATTTGTGCGGCCTTAGTTGTAATTAATCTGTGATGTCCTCTCATTTTTCCCTGTTCTGACGCTGATATCAGCATATTCTTTATAATGACCACTTTATGCTGGAGTCAGTTTTCCATTTAACTCACCCTTCTATGAACACCTATTACTCATTTATATTAAAAGTATAGGCTGTGAACTAATCTTCAAGTCAATCGGTAATAGTAAATAACAATTGCCCTTGGTCACATTCTGTCTGGCAGTAACTGCCATTACGCAGCGGAAACAGAAAACATCGTACCGATGCACCGCATCTTTCAGCGGTGACTTTAACTGGTGTTGATTAATGAAAAGCCTCCCTGCTGCTTCTCATCAGCGCAAGACAACGGCACTTCGGGCTAAGAGAAGTTCCGTCTCTACTGTCCCTTTCTTCGCCGTTCCTGTGTGACAATAAAAACCATACTATCAGGAAAAAAGATTAAGATGTGGCAATAGCAATTCGTCTCAATATTCAAGGCATATCTAGTTGTAACTGCATTACTTGACGGTTAACTTCAGACATGACGCTAAAGTGCTTCTTATCTCTTACTTTGGGAAGCAAAATTTTGCCTTTGTCGAACTCAAAAATGCCTATGCCTTTGATATAAAGTCTACCGCGGAATAATATTTTCACGTAAGTAGCTACTTTTATAGCATTATAGCGATGGAATATTTTCATTTTTATATTTTCCTCCTAACTGAAACTGAGTTACTTCTTCCTGAAGACTAACCACCATAATTGAAATATTTAAATCTGATTCTGATAATGCTACCTGATTATACTTTATATGAGTAATAAATTATTTTTAGTTCACTCTATTAAAGAGTATATTACTTCTTTTACATAATGTTATAGTAAGGTAAAACAAATGTTTTATAATAAGTATAACTATCCTAAAAGTGCTATCATCATGCCTTCTCGTATTCGCCGAGCCAGAAGATAGTCTAGTGGGTTCTTTGAATTTAAGGAAAGTTCTATATGCTTTATCTTAATTTGCTTTGCACGTAATTCAGAAGAGAGAAATTTTATATGATTACAATGAGTTAACTACCGATCTCGAAGAAATGCGTAGCTCTCGTAAAAAGTGGATTAAAGTCGCCATCACTATCTAATAGATCAAGTAAATGCTGCATGATGATATCGCTAAGCGCCTACGAGCGGCAGCTCTGCTATTAGTCGTTCGAAAACGAACTTTGTCGGGCAGTGCAGCGACAAATTTGTCATTTATTATCAGATACTCGCATAAAATAGCATTAATGTTGGATATCATCATACAGTACCGGGGCAACGCTGGCCGCATGGTTGACGTAAAAAAAGAAGACGCTCTAAAGTTCAATCGTTCTTTAACTGGCCTGCAGATTGTGCGGGAACCCTGTCCATCCGTAGCAAAGAGAGCGTTTGTCAGGGTAATGATACACGGAAGCTGGGGTTCAGAAAAGACTTGCGTGGGGTATAATCTAGAGTTCTTCCCTGCCAGTCACTAACATGAGCCCCAGCGGCCATAGCGACTGCGTGGCCAGCGGCGGTATCCCAGATTCCAGTCGGCCCAAAACGTGGATAAAGCTGTGCTGTGCCTTCTGCCACTATGCAGAACTTTAGCGATGATCCGATTGTAATCATTTTATGTTTACCTAAATGAGATAGGTAATGTTGCAGTTTCGCATTACTGCCATGGGAGCGACTGACCACCACAAGCGGTGGCCAAACTTTTTTCACCGTGATAGCCAACCATTCGCCGTTTTCGTTAATTTTCCAGGCCTTACCGTGCTCCGCGGCATACAACATATCAGTGGCCGGTGCGTACACTACACCTATGATCGGTTTACCGTCATCTATTAGAGAGATATTGACCGTGAATTCGCCATTGTGGCGCAGAAACTCCTTTGTGCCGTCAAGGGGATCTACCAGCCAAAAGCGACGCCAGTGCTGACACACCGACCATTCTGGAAGATCTTCTTCAGATAAGATAGGAATATCTGGCGCTAGCGCCTGCAAACCAGCTACAATGACCGTGTGAGAGGCTAGATCGGCAGCAGTAACCGGCGAATCATCCTGTTTTTGATTCATCTCTAACGGATGTCCGTCGTCATAAACCTGCATAATGCTCGCTCCGGCATCACAAGCAATCTTGATAATATGTTCTATCATGATGTGTAAAATTATTCTTATCAGGATTAATGTTCCAATCCAGCTCGCAACAACGCTTCTGGCTGACCTCCTGCATAAATTACCGAAACACTATCCAGCAAGTTAGACGGTGTGTAAAATGAAATTAGAGGTGAAGCTTTATCCTATACATTATTCTCTATTATTTTATATAATTAAGGTAAAGCAGTGACTAGACAAGACACGTAAGCGCATTAAGAAGAATGAATATCCGTGAGAAATCAGAGATAAATACAAATGTTAGCTACATCTATACGCCCGCCATATCTGTGCTCTGACCTGTCCAGCGTGGCGTCACATTACTGAAACACCACACATTCACAAACTGCAACAACAGATGAAACATAACAACGCATGCTGATAGTAAGATTCCGATAATACAGCACCTTAGTTTGCTCGAGTGATTTGCAATGATAGCACAGCTGTATTTACTAACTCCTGCGTAACGCAGAGTAGATTACTTCTTACCTTCCGTCCAGTAAACGGAATTCAAATATCACGCAATCGTAATATTTCAATTACGTTTCAGCTATTACAATCACGTTCAAGCTAACGGAAACTTTGCTGTGCACCTGGATGCTAACATCATGGTTACCAGTGGTACGTAGAACACCATTCGGCAAACGTACTTCGCTTTTAGCAACGTTAACGCCAGCAGCGGTGATCGCCTCGGCAATGTTTCTAGTACCGACAGAACCGAACAGTTTACCTTCACCACCTGCTTTAGAGGTGATAGTGATATTGCCCAAATCATTAATTTTTGCAGCGCGAGCTTCAGCTACAACTTGAGCTTCAGCCAGTTTAGCTTCCAGCTCAGCACATCTCGATTTGTAATATTCCACGTTTTTCTGAGTAGCCAGCACAGCTTTGCCATGAGGTATCAGAAAATTGCGAGCATAACCTGCTTTAACACAAACTTGTTTACCTATATCTCCTAAGTTATTATCAAGCAAAATAACTTTCATTACCTCAATCCTTCCAAAGTCTTAATAGACAATAACCGATTATTAATGACGATCAGTGTACGGCAATAGGGAAAGGTAACGCGCACGCTTAATCGCGCGGGTTAACTGACGTTGATATTTGGCTCGAGTACCGGTGATACGACTCGGGACAATTTTACCGCTTTCGCTGACGTAGTTTTTCAGCATAGCGATATCTTTATAGTCAATCTCAACAACACCTTCTGCGGTGAAACGACAGAACTTGCGACGACGGAAATAACGTGCCATTTGGCTAATCTCCAGAATTTATCAAATCAATCTGCGGGGCATTACTCCTGATGGTAACTGATGAACCTCAGCGCAGCAATCTATGCGCCGACAACTATAACAACTATATGAGAAGCGATTTTTATTGATCATCAACCACGTAAGAACCCGGCATCATGCCCAACATAAAAACCATTCTCCTGCTGCACAGAATGGTGCTCAAACATAAACTGGTAATGTGAGATACCTGACTGGACTGACCTGACAAATTTTGTAAATAAGTGTATTGCACATGATGTCTGATGGCATCAGACGATTGACAGCCATTCCCAATTATTCTTCAGAATCCTCAGCATTAGGACCGTTTTTGGTTTCGATAACATAATCTTCACGACGCTTACAACGTTCGTCTTTTGCTTTTACCATCGGAGACGCTTCAGTCACTGCGTGTTTAACCCGCGTTATCATACTGCGAATTATAGCGTCATTGAAACGGAATACTGCTTCTAGTTCATCGATCACTTCCTGCGACGCTTCGACATTCATCAGAATATAATGGGCTTTGTGCAGTTTGTTAATTGGGTAAGCCAGCTGACGTCGGCCCCAGTCTTCTAGGCGATGGATTTGACCTTCAGCACTGGTGATAAAGATGCTGTAGCGCTCGATCATGTCGGAAATCTGTTCACTCTGGTCAGGATGAACCATAAAAATAATTTCGTAATGACGCATAGAATTGCTCCGTATGAATTATTCAGTCTCCTGCTGTAATAATCGACCGCAGCCCATGAAAGCAAGGAACATGCTCAGCATACGATCAAAAAATAATTTAAGATTATACTTATCAGGTTGGATAAATACAAGAACCGTGGCAGACATTTCTGTAGCTTATGTGGCACCTATTGTAGACAACCCACGACTACTATCAACACCACCCTACGGTAATTTATGTAGGCCGTGCCAGAGCAGTAGTCGTCTGTCACACGGTTTTTCCTAGGAAGTACATATCGTACTTCAGCTTCTAGCGCGGCTAACGAGACGCTTCAGGTTGTCCAAGCAACGTCCAGCGTCAACGACATATTGGTGGCTGCTGACCAACCGCCAGGCGTCAGGTTATCAACTCATTGATATTTTTTGAAAATACCCCAAACCCTAAAAATGCCGCAGACAATATTTCTCATCACCGCTACATGAGTATAACTATAAAACCTCTTTAGACTGGATATAATCATGATAATAATAACATTAGCAATAATCAAAAGTACTGTCTTATTAGTACTGTACATATATCACTTTAATATCATCGAAAATGTATACATTACCAGTGCCGCCCCGTTCTTTCAACAAAGAATCACACTACACCATCTTACTACCACAACTAACCGATTCTAGTGTACTTCATATCATCTAAACGTATTCAGATAAATAGCTACAAACTATTCACCACAATTAGTCGACTTTTACTGCTGGGCAACATGATAGCTAGCAAAACTCTGACACCACCGTCCACGATAATGCAAGCCAAGCTCAACTATTTTGCCCCGCAATGTGTCACGGTGAAAATTTTTCATATCATTTCCTAAAAAGCTAACGCGTGCCGTATGGATAGCCAAAGTCACTTGCCGGCAGGAGTGGATTGTGCCCGAAGATCCTGAGTTTTATCCCAAAGCCCTCTGCCGCACAGCTTCAAACAGACATACCCCAGCTGCGACCGAGACATTTAGAGATGGGATCGCGCCAGCCATAGGGATACTAATAAGCTCATCGCAATGTTCACGAGTTAAACGGCGCATACCTTCACCTTCGGAGCCCATTACCAGAGCCAGCGGTCCAATCAACTTACTTTGGTAGAGATAATGATTAACCTTGCTGCTAGTGCCTACGATCCAGACATGTTGCTCTTGCAGAAATCTTAGTGTACGAGCTAGATTGGTAACGCGAATCAATGTCACGGTCTCCGCCGCACCACAGGCTACCTTTTTAACAGTAGCATTAAGTTTTACGGCGCGATTATATGGCACGATCACTGCATGCACGCCGGCGGCATCGGCGCAACGCAAACATGCCCCGAGATTATGCGGATCGGTCACGCCGTCAAGCACCAGTAATAACGGCTCAGCCTGCTGCGCTAGCAGTTCCGGCAAATCGTTTTCCTGATGCTGTTGCTTTTTTTGCACTCGTGCAACGATTCCCTGGTGCATCGCACCGTCAACTTTTTTATCCAGCCACTGACGGCTGGCCAATTGAATGATGATGCCGGACTGCTTGAGTTGTCGAATCAGCTGCTGCAGTCGGTAATTATCGCGTCCTTTTAGCAGATATACATCCAGAAAACGATGGGGATCGTGCTTTAGCAAGGTTTGTGCAGCATGAATACCATAAATAATATCGCTCATAATCATCTTTTAAGAGGGCTGAAAGGCCGTCTGAATTTATAATGATAAAACTATGAGATCCGCCAGGCCATTAATTTTAAAGAAGCTTTTTGTTACGGCTTTGATATCAGTAGCTTTTTTTTGGGCTCTGGCCCTCCTTGAGGGAATAGTTTTTCCGGCGCAACGGTTTTCCGCGGCAGTATGATGCTTTGCCTTCGTGGTTGTCATTTCTAGCATTTTGTTGCTGGCGTCGGTGCGCGACTTTGCCGCCGCGTACGGCTGAGCGGCGGCAGGAGGTTAACGAAAAATCTATTTTCCGTTCATTCATATGCACCGCTTCGACTCGAATTTCCACTGTATCGCCGAGTCGGTATACTGTGCTTCCAGATTCCCCTACTAGCTTTTGACCGACGTTGTTGTAGCGATAATAGTCATTATCTAATGATGAAACATGGACCAGACCTTCAATACATAGTTCATTGAGACGTACAAAAAAGCCAAAACTTGTAACGCTGGTAATAATGCCACTGAATACTTCACCGATATGATTCTGCATAAAATCGCATTTCAGCCAGTCCATCACGTCCCGTGTTGCTTCATCCGCGCTGCGCTCGCTAATTAAACACCGTTGGCTGAGCTGCAACATCTCTTCCAATTCATAATGCCAGCCTCCAGTCGGCGTGGCGCGGCCGACAACTTCATCTTTCTGCCGGCCGAGAAGATATTTAATCGCTCGGTGAAGTGCGAGATCCGGATAGCGGCGGATAGGTGAGGTAAAGTGAGTATAAGCCTGAAGTGCCAAGCCGAAGTGACCACGGTTCTCAGGATCATAAATCGCCTGTTTCATTGAACGCAGTAACATAGTTTGCAACATTTCACGATCCGGCCGGCCGGAGACCAAATTCATTATATCTGCATAATCTTTCGGCTCAGGTTTATCGCCGCCACCTAGTGATACTCCTAGTTCACTAAGGATAGTGCGCAATGACATGATATGGTCATTGCTCGGCCTATCATGCACCCGGTACAGCGCTGGCTCTTTATTTTTTTCGACAAATCGCGCTGCAGAAATATTTGCTAAAATCATGCATTCTTCAATCAATTTATGGGCATCATTGCGCTTCATTAGTTCGATACGCTCGATGCGACGTTCCACATTGAAGATAAATTTTGCCTCTTCAGTTTCAAAAGAAATGCCGCCGCGCTGCAGTCTGGCTTGCTCAAGGGTCTGATACATCTCATACAACTGCGTCAGCGGTTTAATCAGTGGTGCGTACTGAATGTGAAGAGCCTGATTGCCTTGAAAAATCTGTAAGACTTTGTTATAAGTCAGACGCGCGTGGGAATTCATCACTGCTTCATAGAATTTGTAGGAAGAGAGACGGCCCTGCGCTGATATGGTCATTTCGCAAACCATACAAAGCCTGTCTACCTGAGGATTTAGTGAACACAGGTCGTTGGAAAGCATCTCTGGCAGCATCGGGATCACCTGCGAGGGAAAATAAACTGAGGTAGCACGTCTGCTGGCTTCTTGGTCTAGCGGAGTGAGTGGACGCACGTAATAGCTCACATCGGCAATCGCCACCCACAGTCGCCAGCCGCCGCTGCGTTTTTTCTCGCAGTAAACAGAATCATCGAAATCACGAGCATCCTCGCCATCTATAGTCACCAGTGGCAGCATGCGCAAATCAATACGTCTGCGTTTGACCGCTTCTGGCACCTCTTTTTTTAAACCGGCAAGCTGCTGTTTAACTTCAGACGGCCAAACATAAGGAATATCATGGGTGCGCAGTGCAATATCTACCGCCATACTAGTGCCCATGTTATCACCGAGCACTTCCACCACTTTACCTATGGCTTTAGTGTGGCGAGTTGGACGTTGAGTCAGCTCCACTACCACATACCCCATTCTAGCGCCCTGGATTGCTTCTGGAGGAATTAAGATATCGAAACTAAGGCGGCTATCATCTGGCACCACGAATGCACTGGCAGCATCGGTGAAAAATCGGCCAACGATCTGATTGGTTTTCGGCACTAATATCCGTATAATGCGCGCTTCTCGTCGACCTTTTCGGTCCGACTCTTGAGGCTGTGCCATCACCACGTCGCCATGAATGACCGTTTTCATCTGCTCAGTAGAAAGGTAATAGTCATCTTTACTGCCTTCAACGCGCAAGAAACCGTAGCCATCACGATGTCCGATGACCGTACCACGCAGCAGATCCATATGCTCCGTCAGTGCATAATGTTGCTGATGAGTAAAAATTAATTGCCTATCTCGCACCATGGCTCGTAGCCGGCGTCGCAGACCTTCCAGTTGATCTTTACCGTTGATGTTCAATTCCTGTCCTAACTCTTTGCGACTGGCAGGTTTTTTCCGGTTTGCTAAATGGTCAAGGATACATTCACGGCTGGGAACCGGGAACGCGTATTTTTCTACCTCTCTTTCCAGAGAGGAATTTTTTGACATCCTGCTACCTCCATAATGTCAGAATAGGTTTCTGTGCTGGCATCTGAACATACATTAATATGTTAGAGTGGTAGCTCAGAGAGCTGCCTTGTTCCATGAGCAATGAACAGATGCAATACTATTAACGTCTGTTGCAACACTTGTTTCAAGCGGCGGGTGGAATTTCAATATTACGTTCTGCGCCACATAACCGATCGGCGCTCGTCAAATACCGCTCTCTCACTGCCATTGTCTTCTGCTGACCGTCAAGCCCTATCTTGTGGTACGGGTATTGGTAAATTAAGAAAAACATGAATAACTAAGAGTAACCTTGAAAACCAAACGAGAGGTAAAACTTGTCTGTCAGTTAACAATGGCATTTATGGTAACGGCAGGATAATCTATTGACATATAAAAATAAACTGAGATAAATTCGATCTATTTTACTTTATGGTTTTTTAAAACACCGACTGCCGTCAAACATTAAACGGATCACGCAATATCATGGTTTCGTTGCGATCTGGACCGGTTGAAACGATATCTACTGGCATACCGGTTACTTCTTCTATACGCTTAATGTAATGCTGCGCAGCTTGGGGTAACAAGTCAAAGTGCTTCACTCCGAAGATGTTTCCGCTCCAACCTGGCAACGTTTCATAGACTGGTTCGATACCTTCCCAGTTTTCTGCAACCAATGGAGTGGTCTCTACAATGCGACCATTATTAGGTAGACGGTAAGCAGTACAGATTTTTACTTCCTGCAAACCATCAAGTACATCGAGCTTAGTTAGACAGAAGCCGGACAGGGAATTAATTTGCACTGCTCGGCGTACCGCCACTGCGTCAAGCCATCCGGTACGGCGGCGGCGGCCGGTGGTCGAGCCGAATTCATTGCCTTTGATACGCAGGAACTCGCCTGTATCATCAAACAGCTCAGTTGGGAACGGACCGGCACCGACACGGGTGGAATAGGCTTTAACGATACCCAACACATAATCCACGTAACGCAGGCCAAATCCGGAACCGGTGGCGATGCCACCTGCCGTAGTGCTAGACGAAGTGACATAGGGATAGGTACCATGATCGATATCGAGCAGTGCTCCCTGAGCACCTTCGAACATCATCAGATCACCTCGCTTACGAGCATTATCCAATAGCTCGCAGACATCTACAACCATACCGGTGAGGATGTCGGCTACTGCCAGAATACCGTCTAGTATTGTTTGATAATCCACAGCTTCAACTTTGTAGTAGTGCACCAGCTGGAAGTTGTAGTAATCTATGACTTCCTTCAATTTGACGGCGAAAGTCTCTTTGTTGAACAAATCACCAACGCGGAGCGCACAGCGCGCTACTTTATCTTCATAGGCTGGTCCTATACCTCGGCCTGTGGTTCCGATAGCATTAGCACCACGCGCCGTTTCACGCGCCGCGTCCATTGCTACATGGTAGGAAAGGAGCAGTGGGCAAGCTTCGGAAATTAACATACGCTCACGTACTGGGATACCCAGCGCCTCTAGTTCTTTCATCTCTTTCATCAATGCTTCTGGAGACAGCACCACACCGTTTGCGATGACGTTAACGACGCTTTCATGCAGAATTCCTGACGGGATCAAGTGAAGAACGATTTTTTCACCATTGATAACTAAAGTATGACCGGCGTTGTGTCCACCTTGATAGCGAATAACATATTTAGCCCGTTCGGTCAGCAGATCGACAATCTTCCCTTTACCTTCGTCACCCCATTGGGTTCCTAGTACGACGATATTCTTATTCATTTACTTCACCAAATTGCTTACTAATATATTTTAACATCTGAATCCCCTATTTTCAGTTTTTTCGCTCCAGTTCGCGGGTTTTTCATGCTGGAATTACTCTTCCATAAAGCGATTTAGTCACTTATTTTGGTAACATCGTCACCTATTTTTTGAGTTTAAGACTACGGGAAACAAGATCGACTACAGCCTAAACGCACCAGTTCATGATCGAACATCATCAAAATCGTCTGATTCATTACACAACTGCACGGAAAAAGCTAGTGTTAACGAGCCCTGATTCTTAAAATAACCGTCAAATAAGCGTGCAATTAGGGTGTTATACAACTATTAGGGGTGGTGACTGACTACAGTATCATCTGGCGATTTCATGAAACGAAAAAAATCGCTTTCTGAGCTCAGTACCATCACATCGTTGTTGCTATTAAAGCTATTTTCATAAGCGCGTAGGCTGCGGATAAACGCATAGAATGCTGGATCTTCGCTGAACGCATCAGCATACAGCTTAGCGGTTTCTGCGTCTGCTTCACCACGGGTAATCAGCGCCTGACGCTCAGCCTCAGCCAAGGTGCGAGTGACTTCATAGTCTGCCGTGGCGCGCAGCTTCTCCGCTTCTTCCTGACCTTGAGAGCGGTGCCGGCGGGCGACGGCTTCTCGCTCCGCGCGCATGCGCTGATAGATAGCGTCAGACACTTCCGTCGGCAAGTTGATCTGCTTGATGCGCACGTCCACAACTTCAATTCCCAGAGCTGCCATACTGTTAGGATTTACCACCGTCGTGCCATTAGATTCATTTTCAACCCGAGCAGCAGCGGAAGCGATGGCGTTGTCGGACGCCGTTATCTGAGCTTTCTCATCGTCGCTAGAGGTGCCATTATTCAGAGCTTCGCGCACATCGGTCATCAACTGGTTACGGGAGTCAGTAACAATTCCTTTCACATCCAGCCGACCAAGTTCCGAGCGTAGACGATCAGAAAATTTGCGTTTTAGCAATACTTCAGCCTGCGATACATCACCACCACCAGTCGTTAAATAGTAACGGCTGAAGTCGCTGATGCGCCATTTAATATATGAATCGACGATCAAGTCCTTTTTCTCCAGGGTCACGAAGCGATCTGCTTGGTTTTCCATAGTCTGGATACGTTCATCAAGATTTTTAACTTTTTCGATAAATGGTATTTTTATATGCAAGCCGGGATTATAAATTAACGGCTTGTTATCTCTATCACGCCGGACTTTCCCAAAGCGCAGAACAATACCACGTTGACCTTCTTGCACCACAAATAATGACGCGTACAAAACTATCAGTACTATTACCATAATAAGCATTAAGGACTTACGCATCGGTTACTCCTTTCCTTCACGAGTAGTATTGCCACGCTGTGCATTGGCACGTCGCTGCTCCATGACTGTTCCGTTAGCATTGTCACCGGGGGCATCGGTCGGATGAACAACAGCAACACTGGCACTTCCTGAAGCGAGCGGTCGTAGTAAATTGCGCACATCACTTCCCTTTTTGATATTGCTATCCGGAGAATTATGCAGCATCTGGTTTAATGGTAGAATCATCAAGTTGTTTCTGTGCTTATCGTTAATTAAAATTTTATGGGTATTGCTAAGCACACGCTCCATGGCATCGATATACAAACGCTCTCGGGTGATTTCTAGAGCCGCTTTATATTCCGGCAGCACTTTGGCGAAGCGCTGCACTTCTCCCTGAGCTTCCAGCACAGTGCGAGCCTTATAGGCGCGCCCTTCTTCCAGGATACGCTGTGCCTGACCGTTGGCGCGCGGCTGCACTTCGTTAGCATACGCCTCGGCTTCTCGAATATATTGCTGTTCGTTTTCTCGCGCAGCGATAGCGTCGTCGAAGGCCGCTTTTACTTCTTCTGGAGGTCGAGCCGCTTGGAAATTAACATCGAGCAGGGTGATTCCCATATTATAAGGTTGAATAGTTTCTTCCAGAACGCGCTGGGTGTCGCTGCGCACCACAGTGCGACCTTCAGTTAAGATACGATCCATAGTGTATTTACCAATTACGCCACGCAGGGCGCTATCTGTAGCTTGGCGCAAGCTATCGTCGGCATTAATGACGCTAAATAGGTAGCGTTTCGGATCGGTCACGCGATACTGTACGTTCATTTCGACACGTACCACGTTCTCATCGGAGGTCAGCATCACACCGGATGCTACTAGTTCTCGTACTGATTCTACATTGACCGTCGTGACAATATCCATGAAAGTGGGTTTCCAGTTCAGACCAGGTTGCACCAGATGATCAAATTTGCCAAAACGCAGCACGACGCCGCGCTCTGCCTCTTTAATCGTATAGAAACCACTGCCTATCCAAATAACAACTGTCACCGCCATCGCCAGACCGATATAGTGACTGCTTTTTCCTGAATTACCACCTCCTCTTTTTTTGCCAAAACCGCCCATTTTACGGCTGAGCTTACGGACAATATCATCCAGATCAGGGAGACCTTGTTCATATCCGCCTTTATTATTTCTGCTGCCCCACGGATCGCAGTCATGTCCGCTATTACCGGGCTGATTCCACGCCATGTTTAGCTCCATATTTAACTTTAAACTGGTATTCTTTAGACTCTCTTTCCAAAAAAAACGGTCAGGCAAGGGTAGTTTACTAACGTCCTTTCTTTCAAAAATAAAACAGCTGTACAGCTCTAGACACTCGGTGAGACTTTGCATCAAAAGTAATATTCCCTTGCCGCTGAGATAGATAACCAAACTTACATCGAGTGGGATATCCTCTCATCATGGTCAATAAGTGATGAGAAATCATCCAGCTGATCGATTATTCATGACCAGCAGGATCAGGAGTAGAATTTCATCGGCTTCTATCTCGACTAACACCTATTTTACCACCGCGATGTTCTTTTCGATGCAATGATCATTGGTGTCGACTGTACAACAGCAACATAGCCTACCATCTCGTTTTAAACAATGTCTCCAGATCATAGGGTGAATGTCAGCGGATAAAACTCACTGTATCCGCCAAGACTGTGTTCTTCACGTGCCGACGTTTTGTATAATTTTAAGCATTAGGTCAAAAATGGTGAACCAGTTGGTTAGTCGTGTACACGATCTCGGTCATGTGATTGGATAGGTGAAGACGACTAATTCGTTTACACAGTTAAGTAGCGGCCGGTCTCAGACTGGGGACTTTCTCTAAACCTCCATAGTCTGATATCACCCTTATGCCACTTAAGATGCGTCCAGCCCCGGTACTATGGCAAGCGGTAAGTTTGCACTGCTAGGAGCTAAATCTACCTACAGCTTAATGGGTGCATACATGTTAAGCTAAAGATATCAAGAATTAACCCGATCAAGTATGATAATTTAGTACCCACATAGGTGTGCAAGATTGTCCTCCTGACTGAGGAGTTGGGAAATTAAAGCATTATAGAATAGGACCACAGGCGTGCTACTTGTTTTAATCGTCTTTGCTATCTTTCCCTACAATTCCCTCTCTGACAAAATATTGGGATATTAAGATGAGCTGTATTTGTCCTACTCAGCTACTGATAACAACACGTAATGCCGCTGTTTCAGCGGAAAAATCAGAATTTAACCCCTGAAATAACGATTGAATAAGCGTACAATCTCTCAAATGATCTTGGCCTTAGAGCCGCATCGCAGCACGCTAATAGTCAATATGGATGCGTCTTAATGCGGCATTATCGCTCTCTGATTGCGTTAATTGCGCAGCAAGGATGCTACCATGATGGTAAGTACTAGAGCTATTACTCGTATTATTATGATGAGATACGGAACGCGTCGGTACGACGGTAGAAATAGCATGCTTATATACCATCTGGCTGACCGTATTTTTTAACAAAATAACAAACTGATCGAAAGATTCAATCTGGCCCTGCAGTTTAATGCCATTTACTAAATAAATAGAAACTGGAACACGTTCCCGACGCAAAGCGTTTAAGAACGGATCTTGCAAAGATTGCCCCTTAGCCATTCTGTCTTTTCCTTTCCTTAATATACTTATTGTGCTTGTAATAAGAACCATGTAGCTCTAAATAAAGTATCCGTTGTAAACAGGCGCATTCAATACTATCAATCAATTGTACACAATCATCTAACCTGTGCACTAACAACCTGTAATACACTGTTAAGTGCAGCGCTAGGTTCATTGTCATCTAACCAATAAACACCACGCCACCTCCGCAGCCAGGTCATCTGGTGCTTAGCTAGTTGTCGTGTCGCGCAAATCCCTTGAAATACCATATCAGCATAATTGATTTCACCAGTTAAATATGACCACATCTGTCGGTAACCGACACAACGAATTGATGGCATCTTTCTGTGAAGATCACCCCTGGAAAAAAGCGTACTGACTTCATTCTCGAAACCTGTAGCCAACATCTGATGAAAACGTTTCTCAATACGCTGATGCAGTAATACTCGGTCAAACGGCACGATGGCGAATTGGTATACTCGATATGCCAGTGTTTCACTGGACATTTTTGTTAGTTCCGTTAGAGTGCTACCTGAAATAAAAAAAACTTCCAGTGCCCGCAACAATCGCTGTGAATCATTAGGATGAATACAACTTGCTGAAATCGGATCAATCTGTTGCAATTTTTGGTGTAACTTCGTCCAACCTATTATTTCCGCCTCACGTTCAATGCACGCACGTACTTCTTGATCTGCTGGAGGCAAGGGGGATAATCCATTCAGCAATGCCTTGAAGTAGAACATGGTTCCGCCAACTAGTAACGGTATACGGCCAGATTCAATGATCTTAGTCATTTCCTTAAGCGCATCATGGCAGAAATCCGCTGCTGAATAAAATTCAGCCGGATCGCGGATATTTATTAGACGATGTGGCGCCAGCGTCAGCTCCTCAGCACTAGGTTTGGCTGTTCCGATATTCATACCACGATAGATCAATGCAGAATCAACGCTGATGATCTCCACCGGAAGTCGCTGGCGCAGCGCCATTGCAAGAGCAGTTTTGCCAGAAGCAGTAGGCCCCATCAGAAAGATAGATTGGGGCCAACGTTGCGAGGTCGGTTTAATCATTGTTTAATGCTTTGATAGCGGTTTCTAAATTTACTGTTACTAAAAGCTCGTCAGGTTGGACATGCACCCAATGAGGACATGGTCGTTCCATTTTAGCAAGTAAGTATATTGCCCGGTAATGGCTCCAGGAAATCGTCTCGCATTGTAGGTGGTGGGACAAACTAAGGCTACAATCTGATGTCATCGACTAGTATCGGCTGACACTCGAATAGACAGCTTTCTGCAACCGAAAGCGAGAACAGAATCAGGTTGTCCACAAATTCCATCAGCGTATGGTAGGACACTACCAAGATTAACACTCTCCCAAAACTATTATGAAGATTGCCGGCGACCGGTTGAATCAGGATCACCACTTGTTTTTGCTAAATGCTCTCAGGTAGCTAACAGGCGGCTGAACATCACTGAGTACCAAGGGAAAATATTGTGTTGCACTAGTTTCTCGCCCTGTGATAGGTGAGAACTCTGAACTGGTTGCCAATAAACGTCATCTTTTTGTTGATGGTAGCACCTAATTGAGCCTCCTGACCGCGTCACTTTGGTGGGTACAATCCCTGTCTCTTGCTTCTGCCGCTTGCCTGGTTTCTCGCAGAACTGTAGACAGAGAAAAATAGTTTTGTCCAGACTTCTAGTGATTTTTCGGTATGCGATACACCTCTACCAACCGAAAGCCAATAACACAATTACGCTGAAGGACGAACAATCTACATGATAAATAAATCATGCACCAGACGCACCTGATAAAACCGTACTTCATGTTTAGCAGAATGGATCTTCCATCTACCTGCTGAAGATCCACATCAAGGAATAGTATAAAGGCCGGCGGTTGTACCTCCGCCAGCTGCTTCTAGCAGCTTAACGAATAGCGTGCTTGATTAATTTGTCGCGTATCATGCACTGATTGACAAACTGTACTATATCTCTGGTAGATTATCGGCGGATCGATACCCGGTAATGGATAGCTGACACTGTGCTTCCACGCTTAAGAGCCCAAAACACTCTGGGCCACACAGTCCACTTATCCTACGTATATGATACTGGTTTTTCTGGCCGATTTCCCGATACTACGCAGCGTTTCCGTTATACTAAAAGTAAATATTACATCGAATCGAGCCAGAGTGACTCGGCGACCACCTCACCGGCATCCGTATGAGTAAATTAGATCTTTTCAGTGAGCATAAATTTATACCGCCACAGGAGTGACATAACAAGTCCAGAATTTCTACCGTCATCCCAAGTGGGCAGGTCGGCTAGGCTTTGGGCCATCTTCAGTTCATACTTGGCCTTACTTCTGGCAGCGAGGCACGACGTTAACGTCAGACGTGAAACTGAACTGGTACCCTCCATCGTCTACCGTGACACTCCATTAGGACTTTCCGCTATTATCACATGGGATTAAAGAAGGCTTAACTGATTTATGAATCAGTTTAAACAACCAAGACGCAGATTCTGTTTGTCCATCGCCGTATCGTCTGAATAGACGCTGGAAACGTTTAATATCGCCAAGCGTTTTAACCATTGACTGTCCCCTAGGATCACGCTTAAAACTAACGCTAGTACCATTCTTAACTTCAGCATCCCAATCCCAAAGTAATAACTGATCCAGGACACACTCTCCGGTGGCGCTGAAGGCTTGTACTTCTGCTTGCCGGCCATCTCCTTGGTAATGAAGTGTTAACTCGATATCCGCCGTTGGCAGGATACCCTTTCCTCGCTGTGGCCATTCCACCAAATATAGAGCGGTGTCATTAAAATAGTCACGTATACCCATACAGTCTAGCTCCTCTGCATTCGCCAATCGATAAAGATCGAAATGATAAACTGTCCAGCTAGGCAACACGTAGGATTCAACCAAGAGATAGGTCGGGCTTTTCACATTCCCCGTATGACCCAATGCACGCAAAAAACCCCGGCAAAACGTAGTTTTTCCGACCCCGAGATCACCACAAAGGTAAATAACACAAGTTCGCTGGCAGGTAATAGCCAATGCTGCCCCAAAGAAGGCGCTCGCCATTTCGTTTGGCAGAAATACTATATATTTTTTCATAATCTGGTTTCTAAAATGGACACTTAATCAACGTAGATTTAGTGATGGCCATATAAAATGGACCACTATGCTACAACCTTAATAGCCACAGAAAATCTAAACAACCTTCCCACTTTAATATTTATGGTGCATAAAGGTACATAAGAATAGAAATCTCTTTTATAATTATAGAGTAAAGCACTTCCTAACATCGTGCGAGAAGCATTCTGTGGACTATTCTGTTTATAAATTGTAACAAACAACAGAAACAGGTACTGCAAATACCTTTGGTAATAAAAAATTACTCACTTAACTAACTTACTACTATACTCATCCATACCCAGATACTTCATTAGCAAGATCTTTGCCAAACTCACCAACAAATCCGCTTACCAAAAAGAAAAACTGCCAGCACATATATCAATAAGTGCGGACAGCAAAACAATCGTGTTATGTAAGAACACGAAATATGCTAATACTATCTATTACAATTAAAAAGGGAATCAGGCCTTATTTTATATTATAAACCCCTAACCTGCTGTTAAACACGACTTTGGAGCGGGAAACGAGATTCGAACTCGCGACCCCAACCTTGGCAAGATTGTGCTCTACCACTGAGCTATTCCCGCTGTAAGCATAAACGCTGGAAAGTGTGGCATTACAAAGGGCTAATTATATGGGAAATGTGTCTGACTGCAAGCATTTCAGCGACAAAAACACCTAAACTGATGCAACTGAAGCAAAAAATAGCCACACTCACTCGTCTTGCTCCTTCTTCGTCCTTCGTCGCTGATAGATTACAGGCAGATGAAATGTTCGCGGTAGTAGGATAGTTCTGCCACTGACTCACGAATATCATCCAGCGCCTGATGGGTATTTTTCTTTTTCAGCCCAGTCAAAATATCTGGCTTCCAGCGGCGTGCTAGCTCTTTAAGAGTACTGACATCCAGGTAACGATAATGGAAATACCTTTCTAGCTCCGGCATGTAATGGAATAAAAAGCGCCGATCTTGGCCGATATTGCTGCCGCAAATCGGTGATTTTCTGTCAGGCACCCATTTAGCTAAAAACGTCAGCGTGTGCGCTACTACTGCATCTTCATCCAACTGACTATGTCGGACACGGTCTATTAGCCCACTGGCTGTGTGGGTACGCACATTCCAGTCATCCATCAATGCCAGTTGCACTTCAGATTGATGTATCGCCAGTACCGGCCCTTCTGCCAGAATGTTCAGATTGGCATCAGTGACCAGGGTAGCGATTTCGATAATGCGATCACGCTCAGGATCTAGCCCGGTCATTTCCAGATCTATCCAAATTAGATTGTTATCATTTACTGACATGAGTTTTTCGTAGAACAATACCTTACTTCTTCTCTAGTAAGAAGATCGTGTATAATAATTGCTTTTATTACCATGGGAAATTCATCTGTGCCAAGTAATGCAATGGTAAAATACATTGTCTTAGAGTCAGGAACCTCCAAGTATAAACCAACCATCACCGTCATCTTCAAGAGTATAAACGCAGCGGCAACAAATCAGATAATCAATGTTAGCCGCTTCGATGCGTATACTAATGGTGTGGTATATATTGCAGCCACGTCTTACTTCAATCTGCAGCCGCACACTGAATTCTTAGTTATCGACGACTGAGTCGTGTAGCTCACTAGCATCGAGTAATTGTCTAGGATCATTGGAATCATTAAAGTGAGTTGCACTGTTCAGTACTAACCTACTCTGACGTTTATGACAGCGTGAATCCACTTTCTGCCAATATGGACCAAATCGTTATTGTGTATGTCCTACTGTGCTCCAACTGTCTCAGAATATTATTAACCACCATCTGTAAATCTGTTAAATAGAATCGCTTATAATAGTGAATAAACTGACCTATTAGTCATATCGGTCTGACAAACAGTAAAACAGCAGGTCTCTTATCGTCGCGTTGAGTACTGAGTACTACTAGAATCCAGTTATATCGGATAGGAACATGGCTCCTTTCAACATCGCTGGCCAGTCGCACTACAATATCTTCGCTGACCAGTCTGGCGTAAGTAGTTAGAACAAATCACCTGGGATTTTGTCAAGTTTAAGGATTATCTGGGTTTGCAAATTCCACGACTGTTATCATGATACTAGTCCCAGCAGGACAATGGCAAGAAAAACCATTGTCTGAAGAACTTTTTAATAATTATCACCGCATCTATGACAACATGAATGGCGCAAGTCAATGCTCATACATCATTATGATGGGATGGTTGGAGCGCTGACATTTACCACCGCTGCCGGTACAATGTAGCTCTTTGGCAACCTAATAAATTACGTACGTAAGAGGTCTCCATGCTGGATAGAATAAAAATAGCGTTACAACGCTTACTGCCTAAGCGGTGGTTGACGGAGTTAGCCGGATGGGGAGCAGCACGCCGAGGTGGCTGGCTCACCCGTGGGTTCACCACTCTGTTTGTGTACGTATATAACGTCAATATGCAGGAAGCGCGGTATCCAAATGTATCCGCCTACCCGACCTTTAACGATTTCTTCATGCGACCTCTTCACGATAATGCTCGTCCCATCGATACTGATCCATCGATGCTAGTGCTGCCGGCAGACGGGATTATATCCCAGTTCGGCCTTATCGAAAGTGAGCAGGTGTTTCAGGTAAAAGGACATCACTATAGTCTACAGGCTCTACTGGCCGGAAATGAATCGCTAACCTCGTACTTTCGTGATGGCAGTTTCGCCATCACCTATCTGGCACCGCGAGACTATCATCGCGTTCATATGCCATGCAACGGTGTATTGCGAGAAATGCTACATGTGCCGGGCGAGTTGTTTTCAGTTAATCCGTTGACCGTGGCCAATATTCCCAATTTATTTGCCCGCAATGAACGACTTATCTGTCTGTTCGATACCGATTTTGGCCCCATGGCGCAAATTCTAGTGGGCGCAACCATCGTTGGCAGTATCGAGACTGTCTGGGCTGGAACCATCACACCACCACGATTGGGCATTATTAGGCGCTGGAGTTATCCACACTCGGATAGCGTTAATGCAGTAGTATTGCTCAAAGGTCAGGAAATGGGACGCTTTAAGCTAGGTTCTACCGTCATCAATTTGTTCTCCGGAAAAAATGTGCTGTTTGGCGATCATCTTCATATTTATTATGTTACTCGCGTTGGACAACGGTTAGCTTACGGCACTACGCAGAATGATAGCCCGATGACCTGAGTCACCCACGGTTAACCAAGAGAAATTTTACTTTGCGTCTGTTTATGATTTTCTTCCTGGGATGGCTGCTGGTGGTCACCTTGACTTTCGCTATTAATTTACCTGATGAGAATCAGATCAAAAAAGAGCTGCAGCAAGCTCAGGATAATAACACTTCCTCCAGCCAGACGGCGATTATCGAAGCCTTTCAGTCAGCACTGAACAGTATCGCTGAAAGCAAAGCGTCTAGAGCTAAAATTAAAGAATATCAGAAAGCTATAGACGATTTTCCGATTTTGGCTCGTCTGTTAAGGGATGAAAAAGACAGAGAGCCGGATGTCCCTGCCGACATTAATCCGAAACTCTCTAGTAGCGAACTCAATCAACAATTTTTGCAGGCTAATAGCCAACTAATAGATCTAGCAGGCCAACTGCAGCAGGATCAGACACGTGCCATCAGCGACTCGCTCAGCCTGCTGCCACAGCAGCAAGCCGAAGCGCGCAAGGCGCTGAACGATGTAGAACAGCAGCTTCAGATTCTGCCGACTCCCAGCACCCCTTTGGAGCAGGCACGTACCACTGCACTTCAGGCGGAACAAGCTGCCCGTCGGCTAAAGGTGGAGGAACTAGATCTCGCCCAATTGAGCGCTAATAACCGCCAAGAGTTATCGAGGCTGCGTATCGAGTTACTGAAGAAGCGACATGACCGGGTGGATCAAACGCTGCAGGTATTGCGTAATCAGCTTAACAACCTGCGTCAGCAGGAAGCGGAGCAGGCGTTGGAACACACCAAAATGCTAGCGGAGCAGGTCGGAACTTTGCCTAAATCGATCAGCCGTCAGCTGCAGACCAATCGAGAGCTTTCCGTTGCGCTGAATCAGCAGGCGCAGAGGATGGATCTTATCGCCTCCCAGCAGCGCCAAGCCGCCTCGCAAACACTGCAGGTGCGCCAGGCGCTCACCACCCTGCGTGAGCAGGCACAATGGTTGGGGGAATCTCCGGCGCTAGGGGAAACTCTGCGTGCCCAGGTATCCAGGCTACCGGAAATGCCTAAACCGCAGCAGCTAGACAGCGATATGGCGCAGCTGCGCGTTCAGCGCCTACACTTCGAGGATTTAATGAATAAACTGCCGCAACTCGCTCGGGGCGTGCAAGACGACGGTTCATCGCTGACGTTAGCGCAATGCCGCATTCTCGATGCACAACTTGCTACTCAGCGCAATTTACTTAATTCGTTACTGATTGGCTGCGATACCCAAATTCTGGAGCTGACCAAGCTGAAAGTAGCTAATGGACAGCTTGAAGAGGCCATGAAGGAGATACAGGAGGCTGCCCATCGCTATCTGTTCTGGGTGGCCGATGTGAACCCGATTAGCTTGTCTTTCCCGTTGCATGTGGGTCAAGATCTACGTCGGCTGCTAACGCTAGACACCTTTAACCAGATAACTAGCGCGCTTGGTATGATGCTCACTAGCCAGGAGACGTTGATTCCGCTGTTCGGTGCTCTGCTGCTAGTTAGTTTCAGCCTTAGTTCTCGCCAGCACTACCATGCTTTTCTCGAACGCTCTAGTAGTAGGGTTGGCAAAGTCAACCAGGACCATTTTTCCCTAACTCTACGTAACGTGTTGTGGTCTGTGCTGATCGCTCTGCCACTACCGGTATTATGGGCAGCGCTGGGTTACGGCTTGCGTCATACCTGGCCTTACCCAGTAGCGGTTGCCATCGGCTACAGCGTCAGCGCTACAGTACCGGTACTATGGGTATTTATGGTGTGCGCTTATTTTGCCCGTCCAATGGGGCTGTTTGTGGTGCATTTTGGCTGGCCACGGCAGCAGGTGAAACGCGCGTTGCGTTATTATACGTTGTCCATTGGCATGATTGTGCCGCTAATTATGGCACTGATTACTTTTGATGATTATAGCGACCGAGAATTTGCTAGCACCTTAGGAAGATTATGTTTCATCCTGCTGTGCGCCTGCCTAGCGCTGGTGACCAGCAGCTTGAAGCGCGCCGGTCTACCGCTATATCTCTATAAACACGGCACTAGCGATAACGTCGTAAACCATTCATTATGGAATTTAATGATTTGCGCACCTATCTTTGCGGCTATCGCAGCTTGCCTGGGGTATCTGACTACTGCACAAGCACTGTTAGCACGACTGGAAACCTCAGTTGCCATCTGGTTTTTGCTATTGATCATTTATCACATTATCCGCCGATGGATGTTTATCCAGCGGCGGCGCATCGCTTTCGAGCGCGCTAAACAGCGCCGCGCAGAGATGCTAGCTCAAAGGGCGCGTAATGAAGAAAATTTATCCCAATCGCAACTCAATGAAGCAGCTGCAGAAGTTGATGCAAAAGTGCTGGATCTCGATACCATAAGTGCCCAATCGCTGCAACTGGTACGCTCGATCCTAGCATTAATTGCGCTGTTATCGGTGATTTTGCTATGGTCAGAATTGCACTCGGCATTCGGTTTTCTCGAAAACATTACGCTCTGGGATGCCATCGCCACTATCCAAGGGGTAGATAGCGTTCAGCCGATCACACTGGGCGCGGCGTTAATCGCCATTTTAGTGTTTATTATTACCACTCAGATGGTGCGCAATTTGCCTGCTTTGCTGGAACTAGCTCTGTTGCAACATTTGGATTTGACGCCAGGCACAGGCTATGCCATCACTACCCTGACAAAATACGGTCTAATGCTACTTGGGGGACTGATCGGTTTCTCCATGATAGGAATCGAATGGTCAAAATTACAGTGGCTGGTAGCGGCATTAGGGGTAGGGCTGGGATTTGGTTTACAGGAGATCTTCGCTAATTTCATCTCAGGCCTAATGATTTTGTTTGAAAAACCGATCCGAATTGGCGATACTGTCACTATCCGTAATCTGACCGGTAATATCACCAGAATTAATACTCGGGCGACCACCATTACCGACTGGGACCGGAAAGAGATCATTGTACCCAACAAGGCTTTTATTACCGAGCAATTTGTCAATTGGTCGCTATCGGATACCGTTACGCGCGTTGTACTGCACGTGCCTGCACCTACAGGAGCCAATATTGAGCAAGTAACCCATATTTTAGTTCAGGCAGCACGCCACTGTCAGTTGGTGCTAAAAATTCCAGCGCCAGAGGTATTTTTGATAGATTTACAGCAGGGTCTGCCGTTGTTTGAACTGCGTATGTATGCCGCCGAAGTGGGGCATAGAATGCCGCTGCGCCATCAAGTACATGCACTGATTCTGGAAGGCTACCGGGAAAACGGTATGGAATTACCATATCCTCCCTTTCAGTTGCGTCAGGATCAAATGCGCTCTGATAATACACTCAACCATTTCATCAAACCGGAAAGCAGCTCGATATAAAGGTCTGTGTTATGATAACTGTCTTTAAACCTTGACTAGTGTGATGCCGATGTTCTGCATCACGGCATAATGAAATGGTTAAGCACGCTCCACTTGGAAGGCAATTACCTCACTCAAACTTTTAGCCTTCAGCGCTAGCATGACTAGTCGATCAACCCCCAGTGCCACACCAGAGCATTCCGGCATCCCATGCACTAGGGCTGACAGCAGGTTTTCATCAAGAGGTTGCTCACTACGCTGCAGAATTGCTCGTTTACGATTATCCTGCATAAAACGCTGTCTCTGCTCATATGCATTGGTTAGTTCACGAAAACCGTTAGCCAGTTCAATGCCCTTGAAATATACCTCGAACCTATCTGCAACTCGGTAATCTTCGGTGCTGATCTCAGCCAGTGCAGCCTGCGAAGCAGGGAAATGATAGACAAAAGCTGGCTTATCATGGCCAATATTCGGCTCCACCATCATCGTGAATAGCAGCTGTAAAAGAGTATCGCGATCGTCGTCCTGTGAGGCTGATTCTGCTAGATCTAACTTAACTGCCGTATCATATAACAGTCTTTTGTCTGCGGAAAATGGATCGATTCCTACATGGTGTTTAAATGCCTGTTGATAAGAAAAAGTATCCGCACTATCGCAATCTAGAATCTGTTGCAACAAATCATCGACCTCATTCATCAAACAGTACATATCATAATGAGGACGATACCATTCAAGCATGGTGAATTCCGGATTATGGTAACGGCCGATTTCTTCGTTACGAAAACTGCGACATAACTGGAAAATTGGACCACTTCCGGCCGCCAGTAGACGCTTCATATGATATTCGGGACTAGTCATTAGATAGAGAGATATGCTACCAGCCGTTCCCGGTCCAACAAAGTTAGTTTGAAAAGGGATAAGATGAATATCCGTTACCGTCGCTTGGCCCATGGATGGTGTTTCCACTTCCAGTAATCCACGATCGTTAAAAAACCGCCGGATCTGGCTCACAATTGCTGCACGCCTTAGTAAATTTGCAATGGGCGCGCTTGGTAACCAGTTAGCCGAATCGTTCATGTCCTTTGTCCCTTAGTTAAATTCAAGGGATGCAGCCTGCCCGCATTCGCTGGCGCAAACAAATTCTACTGCAGCCGCTTGCATTTTCACTGCTGCCTTGGCTGCCACAAGATGTAAAATAATATTTTCTATTTTCAGTATAATGGTTGGTAGCTTATACGGACATTCCTTTACGCTAGGCTTTTCAGATCGAGCAAAACATCCACCACAGGAGATTATACTTACAATATTTATTTCTTTAAAGAAATATGAAATGTGCGTGCCGTGATGAAAATATTTCGATCATCACTAGAGATCATGTTCCCGATAAACGACCCTAGAAACAGAGGAGTACTGACAAGATCCGCTTTTAAGCTTGCCTCAGCAAGTCACGCTGAAGATTTTTCGATTCTTTATTTACTTGGCGGCTGTTGTATAATTGCGGATGAGAATTATCCTTAGTGCTCTCTGGTCGCTGGGTTGAATTTGGACTATCTATGAGTTTTTGTTACTCCTCGGCAATGGACAATGACCAGACAAACACTACTGGGAGCATTGTGTGAACGCTTCACTTCCCTGTGGATCGTCTGGGATTAAAGGGACTATTCTGTTGATGTGTAAACACTCTTAGAGTGACTTAGTGACCCCTAAGAGTGGGGCACTGCTAGAAAAGAACGACAGGCTGAGTTGGTAACCGGTAATATAAATTTGCGCTAGGTAATGTGGATAGTAACTGCAATAAGGTACTGGCATGGCCAAAATAGCCAAATGATCATACTGCCTGAATACAGTATCGTCTGCCCCAGCGTTCCTTCACAATTAACATTACACTTCGGACCGCATGCCCAACAGAGCCACCCGTGCCAGGAATAGTCAGCAATAATAACTTTATCACTTTTCCAATATGGTTCTCAGGCTCCACTGACACTAAAATTCAGGAAAATCGTGCGGTAGCATTTCCTGCGAAAATTACTTAACCCGGGAAACATATTCTCCCGATCGGGTATCCACTTTGATCACTTCGCCAATTTGAACGAATAACGGCACCTTAACTACCGCTCCGGTAGCCAGTGTAGCTGCCTTGCCACCGGTACCAGCAGTATCGCCTTTTAGGCCCGGATCAGTGTCGGTAATTTCCAACTCTACAAAGTTTGGAGGAGTCACAGCGATCGGCTGGCCGTTCCACAAAGTTAATACACATTCTGCTTGCTCTGTTAGCCACTTAGCGTTATCACCTACCACTTTAGCATCAGCAACTAGCTGTTCAAAGTTTTTATTATTCATAAAATTCCAAAACCCACTATCGTTATACAAATAAGTTAAGTTAATATCCACCACATCTGCCGCTTCCGCTAAATATCCTGATTTAAAGATTTTTTCTATAACTTTGCAAGAAATTATCTTGCGTAGGCGGACTCGGTTGAACGCCTGTCCTTTCCCGGGCTTGACAAATTCATTATCAATAATCACGCACGGCTCACCATCCTGCATAATTTTAAGACCGGAACGAAATTCATTTGTGCTATAAGACGTCATGATAATTCTCTTAAAATATACACTGAATAATTTAGGCTAAATAGGCTAAAAATGACGCGCACTATAATAACCAAAAACACGACTACTAGAGAAGAATGGTTGTATCAACTTACTGATGCTATTACCGATCCATTTGAACTCTTACAACAATTGCGACTTGACTATCATCCCGCTCTGCGCGAGGGTGCTCAAGCGCGGAAGTTATTTCCGTTCCGCGTCCCTCGAGCTTTTGCGGCGCGGATGTTACCGAATGATCCGGACGATCCACTGCTACGTCAGGTCATTACATCCAGCAAGGAGTTCTACCAAGTACCGGGTTTCAGCACTGATCCGCTAGACGAACAGCACAGCGTTGTACCCGGGCTGCTGCATAAATACTGTAACCGCGCGCTTCTATTAGTGAAAAGCGGCTGCGCTGTTAACTGTCGCTACTGTTTTCGGCGTCATTTCCCCTATCAAGACAATCAGGGCAACAAAATGAACTGGCTGCGCGCTGTAACCTATATCCGGCAACATACAGAATTGAATGAAATAATTCTTTCCGGCGGAGATCCACTAATGACCAAAGATCACGAACTGGACAAGCTTATCAGTCTGCTGGAGGAAATTCCTCATCTGACTACCCTACGCATTCATAGTAGGCTGCCGGTCGTGATCCCGGCGCGCATTACGGTGCGTCTTTGCCAACGGTTAGACGACTGTCGTTTGAAGGTGGTGCTGGTGACTCATATTAACCATACCAAAGAAATCGACGCCTCTCTATGTGAGAGTATGACACGGTTGCGTAATGCGCGAGTGATATTACTTAATCAAAGTGTACTACTGCGCGGGGTCAATGATGATGCTGGGACATTAGCGGCTCTCAGTGAATCCTTGTTCGCTACCGGTATTTTACCTTATTACCTACATGTTCTGGATCGGGTGCAAGGGGCAGCGTATTTTATGGTAGCAGAGGAGCAAGCACGGGAGATAGTACGGAAGTTGCTGGAGAAAGTCTCAGGCTATCTGGTGCCCCGACTGGTACGGGAAATTGGTGGTGAACGTAGCAAGACACCGTTAGATCTGGGATTGCGACAGCTCTGAGAAGCCGCTTTGTCGTCAGAAAAAGGTATCAAAACTATGCACGCTCGTGTGGCGTCATTAGGCAAGATATGTAAGCAAGGTACAGACTTTGGAGCACGGAATCTGCCGTTACTGTAAGGATTATTTAATGAGCTTAGCTCTAGATTCGCTATAAGCTTTTACTAAGTCAGACTGGTGACATCGCAGCGTTGCTGCGCATGATAGCATTTTTTTGCCATTCTACACCTGGAAAGCGGAGTTAGGTGTTTTGGTTGAGGGGTCTTATCAATTCTTTTTTCTTCTAAAAAAAACCCCCAGCTTACCGGGGGTTTTAAAACAATCAGCGATTCTGGAACATTACATCATACCGCCCATACCGCCGCCCATGCCACCTGCAGCGCCTAGGTCAGGCTTCTCTTCCTTCGGCAGATCGGTCACCATACACTCAGTAGTAATCATCAGACCGGCGATGGAAGCCGCATACTGCAGCGCAGAACGGGTTACCTTGGTCGGATCTAGAATACCCATATCTATCATGTCGCCGTATTCTTCAGTCGCTGCGTTATAACCGGTGTTACCCTCTCCAGCTTTCACTTTATTAGCAATAACGGAAGGCTCTTCACCGGCGTTAGCGACAATCTGACGCAGAGGAGCTTCCATGGCACGACGTGCGACCTTGATGCCGACATTCTGATCTTCATTGTCACCACGTAAATCAACAATGCTATTAGCCACTCGAATTAGTGCTACGCCGCCGCCGGCGACCACGCCTTCTTCCACTGCAGCACGGGTTGAGTGCAAAGCATCTTCCACGCGGGTCTTTTTCTCTTTCATTTCCACTTCAGTGGCTGCGCCAACTTTGATGACCGCGACACCACCAGCCAGTTTAGCTACACGTTCCTGCAGTTTTTCACGATCGTAATCAGACGTGGCTTCATCACGCTGCTGGTTAATTTGCGCAACACGATTGTTGATAACAGCTTTGTCGCCCATGCCATCTATGATGGTGGTGGTGTCTTTAGTAATGACGACACGTTTGGCCTGACCCATATCTTCCAGAGTAGTTTTTTCCAGTTCCAGACCAATCTCTTCAGAGATAACAGTACCTGAAGTTAGGATGGCGATATCCTGTAACATGGCTTTACGGCGATCACCAAAGCCCGGTGCCTTCACAGCGGCTACTTTAACAATACCACGCATAGTGTTCACTACCAGCGTAGCCAGCGCTTCGCCTTCCACATCTTCAGCGATAATTAACAGTGGCTTACTTGCTTTGGCAACAGCTTCCAACACCGGTAGCATTTCACGAATATTGGAGATTTTTTTGTCTACAAGCAAAATGAACGGACTTTCCAGCTCAACAATACCGGTTTCCGGCTTGTTGACGAAGTATGGAGAGAGGTAACCACGGTCGAACTGCATTCCTTCAACCACATCTAGCTCATCTTGCAGACCGGATCCTTCTTCAACGGTAATGACGCCTTCTTTGCCTACTTTCTCCATAGCTTCAGCGATCAGAGTGCCAACAGTTTCATCAGAGTTGGCAGAGATGGTACCTACCTGAGCAATTGCTTTGGAATCAGAGCAAAGCACGGACAGTTTTTTCAGTTCTTCAACAGCAGCGATAACAGCCTTGTCAATACCGCGTTTCAAGTCCATCGGGTTCATACCAGCAGCCACGGCTTTTAGGCCTTCATTAACGATAGACTGAGCTAGAACGGTAGCGGTGGTGGTACCATCACCGGCTGCGTCATTCGATTTAGAGGCTACCTCTTTCACCATCTGAGCGCCCATGTTTTCGAATTTATCTTCCAGTTCGATTTCGCGTGCTACAGAAACACCGTCTTTAGTGATGCTCGGCGAGCCGAAGGATTTATCCAACACTACATTTCGGCCTTTTGGACCCAGAGTCACTTTCACTGCGTCGGCTAGAACATTTACGCCGCGAAGCATTTTTACGCGAGCGCTACTACCAAATTTTACGTCTTTAGCTGCCATTTTAATTTCCTTTATACTCATTCAGTTCAGATGATTACACGCAGATTATTTTTCAACGATAGCTAAGATGTCACTTTCGGACATGATCAGTACTTCATCGTTGTCAATTTTCTCTACCTTCACGCCATATCCGTCATTGAAAATCACGGTGTCACCAACTTTCACGTCTAACGCTTTCACTTCACCATTTTCCAAAATACGGCCATGGCCGATAGCCAGAACCTCACCACGCGTAGATTTACCCGCCGCGGAGCCAGTCAGCACAATACCACCAGAAGACTTGGCTTCAACTTCTTTACGCTTGACGATAACACGATCATGTAATGGACGAATTTTCATTGATAGCTCCCCTTAAGAAAATCTGTATCAGTTTTAAGATAAAAGTCGGGTATGCGTCATACCTAACCTCATGGTGTTTAAAATGGGGACGTTTAAGAAAGCTTCAAGGGGGTTCAAAAAATTTTTTTCAATTAAGTGCGAAAAATGTCGCTACTTTTAAAGTAATATTAATTAAATCAATATATTGTATATTTTCTATATTGTTTTTTCTCGTCACTCTATCTATGTAACATATGCACTCGAACAGAAATATTATTGAGGCAGCTAGTGGCATGAATGCTGACGTTGTTTGTTTTTAGTAGCTACAGCTATATCCCAATCTCATGGACAGTCAGTTTTATGAACGCACAGCCAACTTTCTGAAATATTGTCGGCAACTAAGAAAACGTGCGACAAAAACAGATACTAGAATTAGTCGTTAGTCTACTAGAACAGTTCGGTTACGTCTTGCTTCAACTGCCAATGTCTTTGAACATTTTAGGTCAAATTGATATGCAGCGTTGGACGTCTGTTTATCACCGCCAGCAGTTTTATCCCGTGTAAAACATCCCATTCATCTCATTAACCCAGCGATTAGAGACAATAGCCTGACTGCAGTCAACCCAGAAAACATCAGAAGCCGGTGTTAGGGTATCTAAATAAATTAGCAGTTGAGTATAATGAACGCTCAAGACAGAGTTAGAATAATTAACCACCCATTTTAATCTATCCACAGTGCAGCCACGTTCTCTCCTTTATTCCCTAGTCATTGTCACTGGTGTATTGAATAGCCTATCTTAGCAATGCTAAAAACTGAGAAGATAGGTACAGAATTGTCGTAACGTTTACCTATTTAAAGTTAACAGCCCTCGACTAAATAAGGATAGACAACATACAATTTTGTCTTACAACCTGACAGAATCTAACTGGTTTGGATTGTAGAGCTAGTTTCTTTCTTTTGGTGGTCGCATGTTTATTTAAAGAAGCGATGTCAGAGACAAATATCTTTCATTCCTAGGCTGACGTTATTTCAGTTATGAATCACACAAGCAGTGATAATTTTATTACCAAAAAGTTACCGATTGCTGTCCTTCCTTGCCAGAGAGGAAATATTATCTATACTTTTGATACGTTGACGCCAACGGGCGTGGATACTGTGGATTATGGATATAGTAGTACCGATAAGCGTATTGCTTCTGGTAAAATTTCTCTCCGACCGATTAGGTTTGTTGCTCTCCAATCTATCTATGGCATTAGCTTATCAAAATCGCCTGCTGTTTTCCTGTGTATGCTCAATCAGAGCCAGTTTCAGACAGACAGTAAAAGCTGGAGAGATGGAGAAGCAATATTCAACACAATGGGCAGAAGACATCACTTTGCAGTCAGCTTTCTAGAATACAGTGATAACATTTGCCATGCATATCATGATGATTGCTTCTGATAGTAAAGCAGCGTAACACGGTGATTGCGGTGTACATTGTCTGCTTTTGGCAGGCTTTGCAGCAGCTTTTCTTGCCCACGATTCAACAGTAACATCAGGGACACATCACCTTTACAGCGCGCCTTTATCAGCCATTCCGGGAATGCCTGACGGCTGAGATAGCGCCCCTGTGCATCGGAATAAGACAGACCGTAAGCCAGTTCCCCTTTCCCATCATACATTAGCACATCGCTGCGCTCCAGTTCCCAAGCCAGGGCGGTCGCTATGCCGACATGATTACTCAGCACATAATGACTTTGCATCAACTCAGTCTCATGGCTGCGGATGAACTCCTGCGGTTGTTTCGCGTCGATAATGCGTTGAGGAATAATCTGCCCTATCAGTAAGCTAAACAGTAACGGACAAAGCGCAGCCAGCGCCCAGCAATCTCCATGTGCACACCGCGACACTACGGCAAAACAGAGCCAGCTAGTGAACGCCAGCATACCGATCGCAACACGAGGCCATTCTTCGGGCGAGTAGATCCTGCTCTTTGGCAGCATACCGCTGCCCGCTAGTAGCAGAGCGGCAATAGCGCATAGCGCAAAAGCTATATTAACGCCAGCATTGGCAGCAAATACTTTGCTGCGCAGCGCATTAGAGCACTCCTGACCGTACGCTGTTAACAGCAGCGCCATCGGCGCCATGCACGGTAGAATATAGGTCAACAGCTTGCCTTTCGCCAGACTAAAAAACAGCAGTGGCATAACCACCCAACACAGCAGTAATAATTGCTCTGGCTGCGTCCGGCGCATGCGCCAGCCCACAGACAACGCTCCTGGCAGCAAACCGAGCCAAGGTAATGTGCCCAGCGCCAACACTGGTAAGTAAAACCAAAGAGGTGCTCGATGCTGGGCAGTTTCCGAAGCGAAGCGCTGAACATGCTCCACCCAGAAGAAATAAGACCAGAAATCTGGCTCTAGCCGAGCTAACGTCAGCGCCCATGGCAAATTAATTAAAATCGCGGTTAGTGTCGCCAGCGGTCCGTAAATCAGTAACAGTTTCAGTTCCCGGCGATAATAAAACGACACCGGTAGAACCGCGAGAACCGGCACTATCAAAGCCAGAAAACCTTTAATCATAAAACCTAAACCGCAAGCGAGACCAAACAAAAACCAGACACCAGTACGGCCTGGCCAGCTGACGACGCGTAAGGAGAAAACATGCGCCATTAGGGCGACATTTAGCCATAAAGCGATCATCGGGTCCAGTACGCCATAAGTGCCGATACTAAACACCAAAAGTAGTGATAGAAAAACCAACACCGCTAGCAGCGACAAGCGCAGTTGGTGCCACAATGTCCACGCTAAAATAAACACTAGTAACGCACTCATGCTCGTACTGAATACCGAGGCAAAGCGCACCGCGAAATTAGTGTTACCGAACAGCCACTGGCTGATGTTATTCATCCAGTATCCGGCTAGCGGTTTTTCAAAGTAGCGCAGCCCGAGCAAATGAGGCACCACCCAGTCGCCGCTAGACAGCATTTCCCGGCTAATTTCTGCATAACGGGTCTCATCTGGCTGCCACAGCAATCTTCCTTCTAGCGGAACCAAATATGTCAGCACGAAAAATACCGCTAGCAGAGCTATCCAAATACCCACCCCTTCACGTAAGCTTTCCGGCGGAGTATCTGCGTTTACATTTTGTTTGGCAAAAGTCACAGCGATAAGATTGTAAACGCAATTTACCTTACGCCACGTGATTCTATCTCGCTCGTGACATGTTCCGTACTCCAGACTCATGGTGACTCTCCACTGCGAGAGGCCAGTGTGCTCAGCCTATACTCTTCGACGTAGCACTAGCTCGATAAACTGCACATTGGTAAAGATGAAGAAATATAACATGACACAGCGCACTACTTTCTATTCTGGAATAAAAACAAACCTAAGCCGACGTGAACGTCGAGACGTTTGTATTTACCTGTACTTTTAGCTAAAACAGCCTACATTAGCTGACGTGTTGCAGCACCACAGATTATAGATTTCCCAACACCAGATATTATACCATCTAATCTTCCAGAACTTATACGGAGTAATTCTACTAAAAACACTGAGAGCGGAGATGATCAACGATACACTTCGTATGCTTGTTCTGCTGGATATATACATTCAACAATAGCCATAATTCATCAGACGATGATAACGACGATTTAACAGCTCTTTCTCGCTCAAAGCGTCAATCTCGGCCAGATCCGTCAGTAGTTGAGCTTTAAGCAGGGTAGCAGTAGCTGGCACATCGCGATGGGCACCGCCCAAAGGCTCCGGAACTATGCTGTCAATCAGTTTCAGCTCTTTCAGGCGCGGCGCGATAATACCCATCGCCTCAGCGGCAATCGGCGCTTTATCTGTCCTTTTCCACAGGATGGATGCGCAGCCTTCGGGAGAGATCACTGAATAGGTACTGTATTCTAACATATTGACTTTATCACCGACGCCGATTGCCAGCGCACCGCCAGAGCCACCTTCGCCAATCACGGTGCAGATGACCGGGATCCGCAATCCAGACATTTCACGCAAATTTTTAGCAATGGCCTCGGACTGGCCGCGTTCTTCAGCACCTATGCCCGGATAGGCACCAGGGGTGTCAATAAAGGTAAGTAGGGGCATTTTAAAACGATCTGCCATTTTCATCAGTCGCAGTGCTTTGCGGTAACCTTCCGGAGCTGGCATGCCGAAGTTACGGCGAATTTTCTCTCTAATTTCTCGTCCTTTCTGGTGGCCAATAATCATGACTGGCCGAGAATTAAAACGCGCGATACCACCAACGATAGCTTTATCATCAGCATAAGCGCGGTCTCCCGCTAGCTCATCAAAATCGGTAAAAATATTCTGAATATAATCCAACGTATAGGGACGCATTGGATGTCGCGCCAACTGGGCGATCTGCCAAGCGTCCAGATCAGAAAAAATTTTACGGGTCAGCTCTACACTTTTTTCACGCAGGCGCTGCACTTCTTCATCCAAATTAATATTGAATTTTTCGTCTTGACGGCTAACTGCTGCGGTCAGCGAGTCAATTTTCGCTTCCAGTTCCGCAATCGGCTGTTCAAAATCAAGAAAATTCAAACTCATAGTATTCCTGTATTAGTCAAACTCTAACTCCACCTGTTCATTCCCCACAAGTGTACGCAAGTCATTCAGTAAACGATTAGTTAGTATCACCCGCCAGGTTGTCCCAAAGCATAGCCGCACACGCGCATCTTGCCGCTGATAATAAAGATGCACTGGAATTGTTCCAAATCGATGAGGCTCTAACGATAAACGGAGGCGATTTAAAAACTGATTATCAACTTGCCTATCACTCAACGAAATAGCAAGCCCTCGCGCATATTTTTCACGTGCTTCGCTGATGTCCATCAGTTCGCTGGCAGTCATTTTAGGACCACCACTGAAATCATCAAAGCTGATCTGCCCTTGAGCGATAAGGATACGGTCTTTTTCTAGCAAATGCTGGTATTTTTCCAGTGCATCCGTGAATAGCATCACGCCCAGCCGGCCGGAGCGGTCATCCAGTGTGCAGACACCAATGCGATTGCCCCGTTTAGTCATCATAACCCTAGCGGATAGCACCAGACCTACCGCGGTCACCATCTTATTACTGTACTCAGTGGGGTGCATATCTTTAAGGTGCACTCCACCTGCATACCGCTCAATTTCACGTAGATATTGGGTGATGGGATGACCGGTCAGATAGAGGCCAAGCGTCTCGCGCTCGCCATCCAGCACCACCTGCTCTGACCAGGGTGTCACAGTGCTGTTATAGGAGGCTAGCGCCTCTTCCGCCAGCACTCCAAACATATCACCCTGACCGATAGTCTCTGCCTTGGTATGCTGACTAGCCGCCTTAAGTGCGGAGCCTAGAGAGTGCATTAGCGCAGCACGGTTCGGCCCTAAGCAATCAAATGCGCCTGACATAATGAGCTTTTCTAGTACCCGTCGGTTGAGTCGTTTGATATCGGTGCGTGCACATAGATCGAATAACCCATGAAAATGGCCGTTCTGATTACGAGCCTCAATAATCGCCTCAATCAGCCCTTCTCCTACTCCTTTAATGGCACCAATACCATAGACGATCTCGCCTTCTTCATTGACATGGAAATAGTACTGGCCATTGTTGATATCTGGCGGCAGAACTTTCAAGCCCATGCGCAGACACTCATCCACCAAGCCCACCATTTTCTCGGTGTTATCCATATCGGCCGTCATCACTGCCGCCATAAATTCCGCAGGATAGTGGGTCTTCAGCCACAGCGTCTGGTATGATACTAATGCATAAGCGGCAGAGTGGGATTTATTGAAGCCGTAGCAGGCAAATTTCTCTACCAAGTCGAAGATTTTCATCGACAGTTCGCCGTTGATACCCATGCTTTCCGCGCCGGATTTAAACACGGAGCGCTGCTTGGCCATTTCTTCCGATTTTTTTTTGCCCATCGCACGACGCAACACATCCGCACCGCCTAAGGTATAACCTGCCAGCACCTGGGCTATTTTCATGACCTGTTCCTGGTACAAAATAATGCCGTAGGTCGGCTCTAGTACCGGCTGCAATGTTTTATGCTGCCACTGGATATCAGGATAAGAAATCGCTTCGCGGCCATGTTTACGGTTGATAAAGTTATCTACCATGCCAGATTGCAGCGGACCAGGACGAAATAACGCTACCAGCGCGATCATGTCTTCAAAACAGTCCGGCTGCAAACGCTTTATCAGATCCTTCATGCCACGCGATTCCAGCTGGAACACTGCAGTGGTTTCAGAGCGCTGTAGCATATCGAAACTTTTTTTATCGTCTAGAGGAATAGAAGAAATATCAATCGGATTCAGCCTCTGGCGTGCGCGCCGCGCATTTATCATCCCCAGTGCCCAGTAAATGATAGTCAGGGTACGTAATCCAAGGAAGTCAAACTTCACTAGCCCGGCGTATTCTACATCGCTCTTATCGAACTGGGTCACCGGATGATTGCCTTCGGCATCGCAGTACAGCGGCGAAAAATCTGTGATTTTGGTTGGAGCAATCACTACACCACCTGCGTGCTTGCCCGCGTTACGGGTCACCCCCTCAAGCTTGCGCGCCATGTCAATAAGTATCTTGACCTCTTCATCGGAATCATAGATCATCTGCAACTGAGGCTCAGTGGTGAAGGCTCTTTCTAAGGTCATGCCGGGGTCGGGTGGCACCAGTTTAGAAATACGGTTCACAAAGCCATACGGATACCCTAGCACTCGACCGACATCGCGTATTACCGCCTTAGCTGCCATGGTGCCGAAAGTGATAATTTGTGAAACTGCGTCGCGTCCGTAGGTTTCGGCCACATGGTCAATCACCAGATCGCGCTTCTCCATGCAGAAGTCAATATCAAAGTCGGGCATCGATACCCGCTCTGGGTTTAGGAACCGTTCAAACAGTAGATCAAAGGCCAGAGGGTCAAGATCGGTGATTTTTAAAGCATAAGCTACCAGAGAGCCCGCTCCAGAGCCACGGCCTGGCCCAACGGGCACACTATTTTTTTTCGACCACTGGATAAACTCCATCACAATCAGGAAGTAACCTGGAAATCCCATCTGATTAATTACCTGCAGCTCGGTTTCCAGACGTTCATCATAGACTGGTCGTTTCTCATGCCGCTCACCAGCATCAGGAAACAGAAACACTAGCCTCTCCTCCAGACCTTCACGTGCGCATTTGACTAAATAGTTCTCAGTGGACATCTCACCAGTCGGAAATTGCGGCAAGAAATACTCGCCGAGGCGTATGGTGACGTTGCAGCGTCGGGCGATTTCTACACTGTTGGTCAGTGATTCTGGCAGATCAGCGAACAACTCACACATCTCTTGTTCGCTGCGCATATACTGCTGCGGACTATAATTACGCGGTCGTTTGATATCGTCAAGAGTAAAGCCGTCGTGGATCGCCACGCGGATTTCATGGGCATCGAAATCATCCGGATTGACGAAGCGTACATCATTGGTAGCCACCACCGGTAGCCCTTTGCGGGCCGCCAGCTCCACCGCGGCGTGCAAGTAACTCTCTTCGTCCGTTCGACCTGTTCGGATCAGTTCCAGATAGTAACGATCCGGAAAATACTGCGCGTAGAACGCCAAACATTGCTCTACCTGAAATAAATTGCCGTGCATCAGATAATTACCGACATCCCCCCTGCGTGCCCCAGAAAGCAAAATCAGTCCTTCATGATGTAGTATTAACCAGTCGCGATCAATAACTGGCCCGGCGGTACCATAACCACGTTTATAAGCTTTTGAAATTAGCAGTGTCAGATTCCGGTAGCCCACATTATTTGCAGCCAGAATAGTCAGCTCTGCTAGTTCCTTGTCTAGCCTTCCGCTTTGCACGAAAAAATCGGCACCAATAATTGGTTTAATGCCAACGCTGTGAGCGGTACCGTAGAATTTAATCAGACCACATAAATTGGTGAAATCCGTGATGGCCAAGGCCGGCATGTGCAGAGCTGCTGCTTTTTTGACCAACGGACCGATTTTAACTAACCCATCAATCATAGAGTAATCGCTGTGTACGCGTAGGTGAATAAAACGTGGTTCAGCCATATTTGCTATCCGATTGTTAAGCTTATGGAGTGACGGCTACGGCATCATACCCACCAGTGAAACAATTATGTCTATTCCTGTACCCTACTAGTAAGTGAGCTGAAGCTTCGTGTGATGCACTGTTTGTAACCATGAAGCAACACCTTTTCCGAATCAAAAGTGTCAGATACCTCCTGAGTGCAAGCCATACTCAGAGAATTGTAGACACAGAGGGACATCTCTTGATCATGCACCACTTTGACAATAGTGGTAGAGACAGCTCTAATTTCTGTGACTTAGCTATCATCTTTAGCAGAACCTCGCACTATTTTTACTTTTTCCAGAACCTACCAAACCCCAGAAACAGCCAGACAGAATCGAGGATCACCGAAGTGGTTATACTGAGCCTACTACCGATTCGTATCCAACTTATATTTCCACGATAACAGGCTACCGCCAGATAGAGTAGATAAATAAAAATTCCATCTTACCTTTTATTATCTAAAAAATTAACGGTTAATCAACGCCAGCACCGCGCGTGCAGCCTGTTCATCTGCGTTGCAGCGGATTTTCTGATGCAAGTGTCGAAAAGTAGCTTGTAGTACCTTACGCTGCTTGTTATCGTCGAGCAGTGGCGTTAGTGCTGCCGCCATTATGTCTGGACGGCATGATGTTTGTAAAAACTCTTTAACTAGCTCGCGTCCGGCCAGCAAATTCGGCAGTGACACCCATGGTGTCTTCACCAGCCACCGCGCTAACGCAAAACTCAGTGGCTTCATGCGATACCCTACCACCATAGGGCACTTCGCCAACATGCACTCCAGTGCCGCGGTGCCTGAGGCCAGCAGAGCTGCATCGGCAGCAATCATCACTTGTCGAGCCTGATTATCTAGAAGCCGCACAGGCAGTGCTGGTGTCACCTTAGCTTTGATACGCTCGAATTGCTCACGCCGGGCCGAATTCACTAGCGGCACGACAATCTCAAGTCCTGAGAATTGTTGGCTCAGCAGCGCAGAGCAACGTAGAAAATATGCACTCAACATCGCAACCTCACTCTGGCGGCTGCCAGGCAGCAATGCTAGACAGCGAGCGCTAGAGGGAATGCCCAGTTCAAGACGTGCGGCAGCTTGATCCGGATCAAGGGGCATGATATCTGCCAACGTATAGCCAATGAATTGGCAGGGAATATTGAAGCGATCGTAAAATTCTTTCTCAAATGGCAGAAAAGCCAGTATATTGTCAGTGGCACGGCCGATTTTAAATATCCGTCTCTGCCGCCAAGCCCAGACTGAGGGGCTGACATAATGAATAGTGCGGATTCCGCGCTGCTTGAGGCGGCCTTCCAGTGTAATATTAAAGTCGGGTGCATCAATACCAACAAATACATCGGGCCATAATGCGGCAAAGCGTCGTGTCAAATCGCGGCGGATACGAAGTAGCCGTGGTAGGCGCTCAACTACTTCCATTATACCCATAACCGCCAGCTCTTCCGTATCATACCAAGCTTCCATCCCTTCTGCTTGCATGCGCGGGCCGGCAACGCCGACGAAACGAATATCCGGCAGATAGTGGCGTAGCGCTCGTATCAAACCGGCTCCGAGGATATCCCCGGAACTTTCTCCGGCCACCAGACCGATGGTGACAGGGTGTGTTGGCATCATTAGCGAATAATGCCGCGCTGCGAGCGGGTCAGGAATTCTAAGAAAGTATTGACCACAGGATGCCCTTTAGCCAGCGTTTCTAGTGCTGGCTTAGCCTCGTCAAGGGTTTTGCCGCTGCGGTATATCGTGTTGTAGACAGCGCGAATCACATGAAGCGCGGCACGATCGAAACCGCGACGTTTCAGCCCTTCAATATTTAACCCAAACGGTGTAGCATGATTACCTTGAGCAATAACGAAAGGCGGCACATCCTGAGCAACACCTGAACAACCTCCGATCATAGCGTGGGTCCCGATGATGCAGAATTGATGCACCGCGCTCATACCGCCAATAATAGCGTAATCGTCCACCGCCACGTGACCGCCAAGCGTCACATTATTAGCCATAATACAGTGATTGCCCACCACACAGTCGTGGGCGACATGGGCATTGACCATCAGTAAATTATCGTTGCCAACCCGGGTGACTGTTCCGCCTTGTACCGTGCCACGATGGATGGTTACACTTTCTCTGATTCGATTACTTCGTCCGATCTCTACCCGAGTGGGTTCTCCGGTATATTTCAGATCCTGATTGACTTCGCCAAGCGAAGTGAATGCATAAATCTGGTTACCTTCACCTATGCGAGTGATGCCATCCACTACCACATGAGATTTAAGCACTGTGTGTGCACCGATTTCAACTTGCGGCCCGATAAAGCAAAACGGACCAACATACACATCGGCATGGATAATGGCACCTTTTCCCACAATGGCGCTAGGATGTATAAAGGCGGATTGATCAATCAAGTACTTAAACCTCCCGACGACGGGCACACATCATTGATGCTTCGCAAGCCACTTCACTATCTACTTTGGCAATACCTTTGAAGCGCGCGACGCCACGACGCTCCTTAATGAATTCAACTTCGAGGATCATCTGATCGCCAGGCTGCACCGGACGTTTAAAACGAGCTTCATCAATAGCTGCAAAGTAATAAAGTTCCCCGAGTACCAGCTTTCCTGCGCTCTTGAAAGCCAGAATACCAGTCGCCTGAGCCATCGCTTCTAAAATCAACACACCAGGGAAAATTGGTTTACCAGGGAAATGGCCCTGGAAAAACGGTTCATTAAAAGAAACGTTCTTTACTGCACGCAGAAACTTTCCTGTTTCAAAATCCAGTACACGGTCCACTAGCAAAAATGGGAAGCGGTGGGGCAAAAGTTCCAATATCTCTTCAATATGCAGAGTATGAGTGTCAGTAGTCAAAATACTCTTCCTGTCTAAGAAAAACGTTGCATTAACAACACGGCCTGCTTCAATCCCGGCAGGACAAAACAAGCAGGCCGCAAATACAAAAAATAGCTCGCAGGATAACAGTGCATTGACACGCCTTAATCCCCTACATATTAAGGGGTGGGAGCGATTAGTTTTTTGCCAATCTTCGCTCAATAGCTTTCATCCGCTTGCTCATACCGCTGATATTCATTACTAATGCGGCGGTTTTACGCCACTCTTTATTCGTCTGCAGAGGAATCCCGGAGGAATAAACACCAGGTTCAGTTATCGGGCGCATTACCATACCCATACCGGTTACTGTTACTTTATCGCAAATTTCTATATGGCCATTGATAACGCTTGCGCCACCTATCATGCAATAACGGCCGATAGTAAGACTTCCAGCCATAATAACGCCGCCGGCGACTGCGGTATTGTCACCAATAACTACGTTGTGCGCAATTTGGCACTGATTATCAATGATTACACCATTGCCAATACGGGTATCATCCAACGAGCCGCGATCGATAGTGGTACAGGCGCCAATTTCCACTCGATCACCAATGATCACTCGGCCCAGCTGTGGAATTTTTACCCAATTGCCACGATCATTGGCATAGCCGAAGCCGTCAGCACCGATTACCGTACCGGATTGAATCAAGCAACGTTCCCCAATAGTAATGTTATGATAGACGGTAACGTTCGCCCATAATCGCGTGCTGACGCCAATGCAGGTATTCTTTCCAACAAAACAGCCAGGGCCGATGATGACATCATCTCCCAGTACTACACCAGATTCGATGACAGCATTAGCACCTACCGCCACTCTCTGCCCCAGAGTAACATCTGGCGCAATTACTGCCCCTACACCAATCTCCTCGGCCGGTTTCGGTGTGGTATCCACAATCTGTGCTATACGAGCATAAGTCAGGTAAGGATTTTTAACTACCAATGCAGCACCAGTGCAGAAAGGCAGGTTATCTTCGGTAAGCACTACTGCCGACGCCTGACAAGAAGAGAGTTTTTCACGAAAGCGTCTATCCGAGAGAAACGTAACGTGGCCCGCTTGCGAGCTGCCCATGGAGGCAATGCCGGTAATAACAATATCTCCATCACCGTGCAATTGTGCATCCAACTGCTGCGCTAAATCAGCCAGTCGAATTGAAGACATACTATTTAACCTGTTTCAGAACATCAGAGGTAATGTCTTTAGCGTCGCTGACATAAGCCACGGCGTTAGCATCAATCACCACATCATACCCTTCTTTAGTGGCAATACTCTTCACTACATCTTGGATACGATTTAAGATTTTGTTACGTTCTTCCGTCTGACGACGGTGGTTGTCCTGATCAAAAATCTGGGCTTTACTGGAGAAGGTTTCTCGCTGCGCCATGACTGACTTCTCCAGTGCGCTGCGCTCGCTGGCTTTCATGATAGAACCGTCACGCTGCAAGCGCTGCATTTTGGTTTTCAGGTCATTCTCCATGGACTGAAGCTCGGTAGCACGATCCTTAAATTCATTGTCGAGCTGTTCAGCGACTATGGCACGCTGAGGGGACTGTTGGAAGATGCTGGAGACGTTAACTACGGCGATTTTATCGGCAGTCTGCGCGGCGAATGCTAGACCCAACCCCACAGCATATAACCACTTTTTCACTTAAACTCCTTAAAGCCACTTACTTATATCTCGTCTTTCTGTTGCAAAGACAGGCGATAATGAAAACACTTTTTCGCGAAATATCTCGACCAAAGCTTCAAGTCGATGCCGCATCTACTCCTTTGCCTGCATGCACATTTCGTGCAATATTACCACGTTTTTCCGATATTAAATTGGAACTGCTCCAGCTTGTCACCGTCGTATTTCTTGATTGACTGCGCATAGGAAAATACTAGTGGCCCAAGTGGCGACATCCACTGTATGGCAATACCGCTGGAAACACGGATATTCCCCGGTTCTCTGTAGTCAGGAATACCTGCGGCTCGGGTCTCTTTGGTATTTTGCCATTTGGTGTCCCAAACGGTACCTGTATCAACAAATAGCGAGGTACGTACTGAATTCGCGTACTTATCGCTTAAGAGCGGCACGATCAACTCAGCGCTGGCGATGACCATCGCATTACCACCCACGGCGTCGCTGGATTTCTCTACTGGACAATCACTATAATGGGTATTGCCAGCGCTGCATTTATAGTATGCTGCTTTCGGTCCGATAGTATTAGAACGAAAACCGCGCACGGTGTTGAAACCGCCTGCGTAGAAGTTATTGTAGAACGGCACTTCTTTACCACCTAGTCCATCGACGTAGCCGATGCGCGCACGACCCATCAGCACCCAGTTACCACTTTCGCTCATTGGAATGTAATGGCTGGCGTCTAAGGTGATTTTGTAATACTCGTTATCGGAACCTAGCACCGTAACCTTGCCTGTTAGGAGGGTGTGTGAACCAGAAGTCGGGAAATAGCCACGATCCAGATTATTGTAACTCCAACCCATTAAGAAAAAAAAGTCATCAGCACTGAAAGTGGCGTAGCTATCTGTTTTATCGTCGGTGGTTGCCACTTTAGGGTTAATACCAACGCTGTTCAAATAGCGCCACATCGCCACCTGTGGCTCCATGTTAGTCAGATCGTCATGCATATAATCCAGACCGAAGCTAAGTGAATGATTCTCACTAATCGGGAAGCCCAGGATAATACCCGCACCATAGCTGCGCATACCGTAATCCGATAAATCCGCATCATCGGCGTTAAAGTCATTGTAAAAAATCTTGCCGCCCAGGTTGACACCGTCCACCATGAAGTACGGATCGGTTATCGACAGCTCAGCATAGGTTCGGTAATCGTTCTTGATGCCGCTGAAGCCAACGGAATTTCCGGTGCCCAACCAGCTGTCCTGCTGAATACCAAACTGGAAGCTGATACCACTCTCAGTACCAAAGCCTACGCCGACATTAATGCTGCCAGTATTACGTTCCTTGACTTTGTAGACCACGTCTACCTGATCCGGCGAGCCGAGTACGTGCTGCATTTCGGTATCCACGGTTTCAAAGTAGCTGAGACGACTAAGGCGATCTTTTCCTTGATCAACAAGATTACTGACGAGCCAAGCGCCTTCCATCTGGCGCGTTTCACGGCGCAGCACAGAATCTTTGGTGATATTATTGCCTTCAAAATTCACATGACGAACGTAGAAACGATTACCTGCATCGATGTTGATATACAGTTTAACTGTTTTGTCCGCGTCGTTTATTTCTTGATGGGTAGCTACACGAGGATAAGTATAACCAAAATGATCTAGCAATTGCTTGATATTGTTTTCTATCTTAATGACTTTGGCTCTGTTGTACAGCTTACCAGGCTGCACCTTGGCCAAGCGTTCAATTGCGGCGGAATGGCCGGCCATATTTCCGTTGACTATTGTACCAGACAGCTTATATTGCGCACCTTCGGTGATGTTCAAAGTAATGTAGATGCCTTTTTTATCCGGTGTTAGGCTGACTTGCGTGGAGTCAATGTTGAAACGGACGTAGCCGTGATCAAGATAGAAGCTGCGAAGAGTCTCTAGATCCCTGCCTAACTTCTGTTTCTGGTATCCACGATCACTCATTACGTTCCACCATGGCACTTCATCACGCAACTGGAAGCGTGAAAGCAGCTCATCAGTGGTAAAAGCATGGTTTCCGATGATGTTAATTTGCTGAATTTTAGCTGAAATATCTTCAGTAAAGACCAACTTCAGATCGACGCGGTTGAATGGTAGCGGCGTCACTACCGCTTTAACCATGGATCGGTATTTCCCGATGCTATAGTAGAAGTCCTCAAGATCTTTTTCAACATTAGCAATCGTGGCACGGTTAAGGGCCTCACCGACCCGAACACCCAGAGTACCCAAGTTCTGCTGCAGCATCTCCTCCTTCACCGTCTTATTTCCTGAGAAAGTAATGCTAGAAATTATCGGACGCTCTTTGACTTGTACAATCAGCGAATCTCCGTCACGCAACACCCGGACATCATCAAACTTCCCGGTAGCAAATAAGATACGGATAGTATTGCTGATATCTTCATCGGTCACTATATCTTTGATATGGATCGGTATACTAAATAACGCTGTACCAACAGCGACTCGTTGTAGTCCTTCGAAATGAATGTCTTTCACTACAAACCCATTTGCACAGTATACGGTGGCACTATTAAAAAGCAGCGATGCTATGAGTAATTTTTTTATCACCATCGTGGTTGATGCGCTTTCCACACATAATTTCAAGCTGTTATAGCCTAAAGAAATCATTAAAAAGAGATAGACCCATTAGCAACACCAGCAAAATCGAGCCGATACGGTAACTGACGTCCTGCACTAGTTTAGACACCGGTTTTCCCTTGAACTTCTCTATCGCCAGGAAGAGCAGATAACCACCATCTAACACTGGTAAAGGGAACAAATTGATAATCCCTAGATTGACGCTTATTAGAGCCAGAAACATCAAATAATAAATCAAACCATATTCCGCTGCTATTCCTGCGCCTTGGGCGATGGAAATCGGCCCACTCAGATTACTCAACTTAGCATCTCCGCTCACCAATTTGCCTAATATACTGATCGTAAACCGAATCAACTGCCAAGTTTTTTGGCCTGCCTGGGACAAGGCCAGCAGCGGGCCAAACTGTCGCACGATTTTATACTCCGCTGGTAGCGGAATGACTTTCGGTACGACACCTGCGAACCCCTCCATTTCCCCATTTCCCACCGGTTTACTGTCCAGCTGCAGCGTGATGTCCATTGCTCTGTCCTGTCGTTCAATGCCTACCTGTAACGCTTGGCCTGGATTATCGTGTACTTTGGCCACAAAAAATTGCCATGCAGTGACTGGTTGACCATTGACTTTAACGATCCTATCGCCAGCTTGCAAACCAGCTTTCACTGCGGCTGAACCAGGCCGAACTTCGGCTAGCACCAATTCGATGCGTGGACCAAGAGGAACAATACCCAATGAAACAATAGGATCCTGCTTGTCCAGCTCAAGCTTCCAGTCGCGCAAATCTAGTGTTTTCCGCTCCTTATGCGTAGAGCCGAACGGTGCGACATCGACACTGATTTCGCTGTCGCCAATCTTGGTGAGAAGCTGTAGACGAACCGAATCCCAGTCAGGCGTTTCAATACCGTTAATCGACTTTAGTTCCATGCCAGGAGAAATTTTAGCCTGCGCCACAATAGAATTGGGTGTGATCTTGCCGATAACTGGCCGATAGCCCGGCACACCTATTAGGAAGACCAGCCAATAAGCAAAAATGGCGAATAGGAAGTTGAAAACTGGCCCAGCAGCAATAATCGCAGCGCGCTGCCAGACGGGTGTGTGGTTAAATGCTTTATGAGAGTGATCAAGCGCAACAGTATCCGTATCCATCTTCTCGTCAAGCATCTTGACATAGCCTCCCAGTGGAATAGCGGCGATCACATATTCAGTGCCGAGTTTATCATGCCAGCGATATAGAGCACTGCCAAAGCCGATAGAGAAGCGTTCTACAGTCACTCCACAGCGGCGAGCTATCCAAAAATGGCCGAACTCATGTACTGTGATCAATACACCTAATGCAATGATAAACGCGGCAAGACTCCAAAAAAAATGCAGCATAAACGCTCCCAGGCCCGACTCATATAGCGTTAAATACTAGTAGCATCAAACAGGAAAACACCGGCACTGCAGCGGTCAAACTGTCTATACGATCTAGAACACCACCATGACCAGGGATTAAATGACTACTATCCTTAATGCCGGCTTCCCGTTTAAACATACTTTCAGTCAGATCTCCTAATACAGACGCCAGTGCCGTCACGATGGAACAAATGAACAGCGTAAGCGGTGCGGCATTGAGTGGTGCATATTTACCAAATAGCCAGACTATTATCATCGACGTAACTAATCCTCCAACCAGTCCTTCCCAGGTTTTTCCGGGAGAAACCTTCGGAGCCAGCTTATGGCGGCCTAGCGCTCGCCCAAAAATATAAGCGCCGGAATCCACTCCCCACACTAACACCATGACATACAATAACAACCAAGCACCAGTGAAACAATTAATATCATAACGATGCTGACGCAATGCCAACATACCCCAAAAAAACGGTAGAATGGTCAGGATGCCAAACGCCAGTCGCAGTAGCCGGGAATCGCGCCATAACGCAGTGGAAGAGGGATGAGCTAACACCAATCCCAGTGCCACCAGCCACCAGGCCAGTGCAGCCCACAGAGCGCACTGTGTCTGCCATACGGTAACAAATGGCCGGTAAGCTGGCACAGTCAGCATCATCACCGTTAACAACAGACCACAGAGAACGGCGAGCCAGATACGTTGACTGCGGGAGGCTAGCCCTGCTAGCTGTCCCCACTCCCAGGCGCTCAAAATACACACCGCCAGGGTGACTAGGGAAAATCCAACTGGCGGCAACAGAAACAATGCAGCGATAACGGTGGGTATCAGGATAAAAGCAGTAACCAGGCGATACTTCAGCAAACCTCCCCCTCTAGGATACGTTGGCATCATTAGGCGTGGCTCTACCGAAGCGCCGCTCACGTTTAGCAAAAGCATTCAGAGCACCTTCAAAAACAGTATCGTCAAAATCTGGCCATAACACGTTAGTAAAAAACAGCTCTGCGTAGGCTATCTGCCACAGCAAAAAATTACTGATACGATATTCTCCTCCAGTGCGAATAACCAGATCCACTGGGGCTAACTCGTTCATACAGACCACCCGGCATAGTGCGTCCTCATCTATTTGTTCGGGACATAGAACGCCCTCCTGTACCTGGACGGCAAGTTGCCGTACCCCTTGAATAATATCCCAACGTCCACCATAATTCGCAGCAACATTCAAGGTTAACCCGTTATTATTACGGGTCAGCTCTTCGGAGTGGCGAATATGCTCCTGAAGTCGCACCCCGAAGCGAGATGTATCGCCTATAATCCGTAGGCGGACATTATGTTTATGTAAGCTTTTCACTTCACTGTCCAGTGCTCGCACAAACAATTCCATCAACGCGGAAATCTCCTGGATGGGTCGGTTCCAGTTTTCACTACTGAACGCATAAAGCGTCAGAGCATCAAAATGATGGCTAACGGCAAAACTTACCGCGCGGCGGACAGAGCGTACGCCGGCTTGGTGGCCGAAGATACGTAGTTTTCCTCGACTTTTCGCCCATCGACCATTGCCATCCATAATAATAGCTACATGCCGTGGTGAGGATAATGGCAAAATTTTTGGCTTTTGCTGATTTTTAGACAACATCACGCTTACGTATTTCCTCACTAAGGATACTAACGTCCTGTCGGAATAAAAGGGAACAACCCCCAACACGTAAAACCATATGTGTACACGACAATCTGTAACTAATTCTACCGAGCTGTCCATCATCGATGGACATGAAGTGGCGTAAACTATATCATTTTGTCGATCATTGAACAAATCAGCCATCATGGCACAGGTTATCGTCTGTAACAGTTTACGACTCGACGGGCCTTTTCCCTCGCCTGTTGGTCAATGAATAACACCTCTTCCACGCTACTCGGCTCAGCGAGGCATAGCTGTTCTAGCACCTGCTGGTTGATGGTAGCAATGTCGGTAAAACGGATTTCACCGCGCAAAAAAGCTGCCACTGCAATTTCATTGGCGGCATTAAGTGTCGTGGTGGCCGCTTGACCGCACTGGCTGGCGTCGATAGCCAACTGCAAACAAGGATAACGTGCATTGTCTGGCTGCTCAAAGCTCAAGGTGCCAAGGCGCAAAAAATCCAAAGGTGTCACACCGGTTGGCACCCGCTCTGGATAAGCCAGAGCGTGGGCGATGGGAATGCGCATGTCCGGCAAACCCAACTGCCCTAGCACGCTGCCGTCGGTGTAACGCACCATAGAATGGATGATAGACTGAGGATGCAGCAATACTTCCACTAACTCAGCGGCAGCATTAAATAGCCAGCGCGCCTCAATATATTCTAACCCTTTGTTCATCATAGTGGCAGAATCAACCGAAATTTTGCGCCCCATCGACCAGCTAGGATGAGCGCAGGCCTGATCCGGTGTCACCGTCTCCAGATCGGCCAACGATGTTTGCCGGAAGGGACCACCGGAACCAGTTAAAATAATCCGAGATACTCCATAGTCAGTCGGGGAAGCGTACCCTAAGTCATGCTGAAGTGGCTCAGGTAAACTCTGAAAAATAGCGTTGTGCTCACTATCTACCGGCAGCAGTTGCGCCTGGTGCTGATGCGCCTCATGCATAAATAACCGGCCACAGGTGACCAGTGCCTCTTTGTTAGCCAGCAAGACCCGTTTTCCGGCGCGCAAAGCCTTGAGCGTCGGTATCAGACCAGCAGCACCGACAATGGCAGCCATTACCATATCTACTTCATCTAGCGCCGCTAGTTCGCAGACGGCTTGTGCTCCGGACAGCACGGTAGTAGATTGGCCTGCTGCAGTTAGATTAGCCTTAAGTATCCGTGCTGCAGCGTCATCAGCCATGCAAGCATAGGTAGGTCGGAAGGCTAGGCATTGATCGGTCATTAAGGCCACATTAGTTCTAGCTACCAGAGCATGTACGGCAAATCGGTCGATATTATGTTTTACCACAGCCAACGTGCTAGTACCAATGGAGCCGGTACTGCCGAGAATTGTTAAATGCCTCATGAAGTCACTTTAAATATTTATTCAAAAACGCACAATCTAATAAAATGTATGTGTTGTTGTCTTGACAACGTTAATAAAAAAGCCGCAGCGACAAAGCCCCGCCAGGGAGGCGCCGCTACGGCGTTTACATCCCATTAGCGGATTAAATTTTCATTAATTCCGCTTCTTTTTCTACCAATGCGCTGTCAATTTTCTTGATCCAAGTGTCAGTCAGTCTCTGGATCTCGTCCTGGGAACGGCGATCTTCGTCTTCACTGATGGTTTTGCTTTTTAAAAGCGCTTTAACCTTGTCATTGGCATCGCGACGTACATTACGCACTGACACTCTGCTCAGTTCAGCTTCAGCGCGCACTACTTTTACTAAATCACGGCGGCGTTCTTCAGTCAATGGCGGCAGTGGTACACGAATCACAGTGCCAGCGGAAGATGGATTTAACCCTAGATCAGAGGCCATAATGGCCTTTTCCACTGCTGGCGCCAGAGTGCAATCAAAGACAGTGATAGACAGAGTTCGGGAATCTTCAGCAACGATATTTGCTAGCTGGCGTAGCGGCGTCACCAAGCCATAATATTCGATCTGAATATCGTCAAGCAAGCTCGGAGAAGCGCGGCTAGTGCGGACTTTGTTGGTGTAATTTTTAAATGCTTCAACACATTTTTCCATACGAATCCCAGCATCTTTGCGGATTTCATTAATCACAGTGCGAACCCTTTGAGAGTTGGTTATTATCTAGGAGAGCCTTGATTGATGCCAGTCCCATTCATACTTTATTTAGTTAGTAATCAAGGTGCCTTTTTCATCATCCATTACCACCCGCCGCAACGTGCCAGGCTTGTTCATATTGAACACGTGTATCGGCAGGTTATGATCCCGCGCTAATGTAAAGGCAGCCAGATCCATAACTTTCAATTCTCGCTCCAGCACATCCTGATAGCTCAATTGATCATAAAGTATAGCATCTGGGTACTTTGCCGGATCGGCGGAAAACACGCCATCCACTTTAGTCGCCTTCAGTACGGCGTCGGCTTCAATTTCGATGCCGCGCAAACAGGCAGCGGAATCAGTGGTAAAAAAAGGGTTTCCGGTGCCGGCGACAAAAATCACTATGTGGTTATTGTGTAATAGGCTAACGGCTTCTGCCCAACTGTAATTATCGCAGACGCCGTTCAGTGGAATCGCTGACATCAAGTGAGCATTAACGCAAGCACGGTGTAGGGCATCGCGCATAGCTAAGCCGTTCATGACAGTCGCCAGCATACCCATATGATCGCCCACTACCCGATTCATGCCGGCCTTCTCCAGTCCAGCTCCGCGGAATAAGTTACCACCGCCTATCACTATTCCCATTTGGATGCCTAATTCCACCAGTTCTTTCATTTCTTGAGCTATGCGATCCAGCACGCTGGCGTCTATGCCAAAACCTTCGGTACCCTGCAGAGCTTCACCGCTTAATTTAAGCAAAATACGCTGGTAGATAGGTTTTACATTGGTTGCCATTTGATCTGTTCCTTCAAAAGCGATTTCATGGGATAGTATTTGACCTGACGTCACGACTAGCGAATGATACAGTACAAGTTACCTGATTTTATTTCTATTTATTAGTTTATTAAAGCACAACTGCCTATACGCGGATTCTGAACAACTGCATTAGAATTACTTACCTATCACGTCCATTTCAGCAACGGAATAGGTTTTTTCTTTCTTGATAATACCTTCGCCCACTTCAAAGCAGATGAAGTTGCTAACTTTGGCATTGTGTTTGCCCAACAGCTGACCAACAGTTTGGCTCGGATCCATCACAAGGCGCTGGCTGGTCAGAGAGATCTCATTGGTAAATTTACGCATACGTCCTTTAACTATTTTCTCTGCGATTTCACGTGATTTTCCGGACTGCATGGCGATGTCCAGCTGAATCTGATACTCACGGGCCACAACATCAGTTGGCACATTGTCCGTATTGACATATTCAGGTTTACTGGCAGCGATATGCATCGCAACGTGTTTCATTAGCTCTTCGTCTGCACCGACGGCGGAAACTATTACTCCAATACGCGTGCCGTGTAGGTAAAAGTAAAGCACGTCACCTTCTGTGACGCCTAGGCGGCGGATATTAATATTTTCACCAATTTTGGCCACCAGCGCGGTACGCTGATCTTCAAATTTAGCTTTTAGCTCACCGAGGTCGGTAATACGTTCATTAAGTGCTGCGGTAATTACTTCGTCACCAAAAGCTTTGAAGCGACCGTTTTTGGCGACGAAATCAGTTTCACAGTTCAGCTCGATAATGACGCCATATTTGCTGTCCTGCGTGATTTTTGTCAAGACAATACCTTCAGCGGCCACGCGACCTGCTTTTTTGACAGCTTTTGCTTGGCCGAACTTACGCATGTTATCGATAGCCAGTTCGATATCGCCTTGAGCTTCAACCAAGGCCGTTTTACATTCAATCATGCCTGCACCGGTACGTTCGCGTAGTTCTTTAACCAGAGCTGCAGTAATATCAGCCATTAATCTTTTCCTCGTTAATTTACATTGGAGTTTAAAGCAAGCATTGCCAGTTAGGGCTCTGACTAACATACCTAAAATTTAGTTAATGACAGTTTCTTAAGGAGTATGCTTTGCATTATTTAGCTTCCACAAAACTTTCTTCAACCTGTTCTACCGGTTCATGAGAACGGCCTTTGCGTACGGCAGTAGCCACGGCAGTCAAATACAAATTGATAGCACGGATGGCGTCGTCATTACCCGGGATAATGAAGTCCACTCCGTTCGGATCGGAATTAGTGTCAACGATAGCGAAAACCGGAATGCCTAGATTGTTGGCTTCTTTTATAGCAATATGTTCACGTGCCGCATCAATAACAAACAACGCGTCCGGCAGGCCGCCTATATCTTTAATACCGCCTAGACTGTTTTCCAATTTATCCAGTTCACGGGAACGCATCAGTGCCTCTTTCTTGGTCAGCTTCTCGAAAGTACCGTCCTGAAATTGGGTTTCCAAGTCCTTTAAACGCTTAATAGACTGACGAACCGTTTTCCAGTTCGTTAACATTCCACCTAACCAACGATGGTTGACGAAGAATTGATCGCAGCTGTTGGCTGCTTCTTTTACCGCTTCGCTTGCAGCGCGTTTGGTGCCGACAAACAAAATTTTTCCTTTTCGTAAGGCAAGTTTGTTTAGCTCTCCCAAGGCCTCGTTAAACATTAGCACGGTTTGCTCTAGGTTAATAATATGAATCTTATTACTAGTTCTAAAGATGAATGGCTTCATTTTTGGATTCCAGTAACGAGCTTGGTGTCCAAAATGGACACCGGCCTGGAGCATGTCACGCATGGAAACAGTTACCATGATATACCTCTTAAAAATAAGACTTGAAGTTATGTCTCCACGTATCCCGTACTACTGACTCTGGCCTTATGGTCAAAGCACCCTGGCACACGTGCCGATACATGTGTAATACACATTATTAAGTTTAGTTTCTGTGATAAACTCACAGAAATTTTAATATTTGAGTGCATACCATCGGCGCGATTTATATCATAAGCCGCGCCTGGACTCCACTAAATGTTTTTCCGGTGGTAGTAGCAAATTAATGATAATTTGGCAGTGCCCTGGTCGTACTGGTACCATTAATACTGTTTGTCAATTTCTCTTGCTGCGTCTGACGGCGACTGTGGATCTCTATAATGGCTATTTCTATTAAAACATTTGATGATATTGCAAAAATGCGCATTGCCGGCCAACTAGCCGCTAGAGTTCTGGAAATGATTGAACCTTATATTCAACCCGGCGTAAGCACTGGTGAATTGGATCGTTTGTGCCACCAACACATCACCGAAAAACAGCATGCCATTTCCGCTTCTCTTGGTTATCACGGTTTTCCCAAATCAGTGTGTATTTCAGTCAATGAAGTAGTTTGCCATGGCATACCGAATGACGACAAGAAACTCAAAGACGGCGACATTTTGAATATTGATGTGACGGTGATCAAAGATGGTTTTCACGGAGACACCTCAAAAATGTTCATTGTTGGAAAGTCAACCATTCTCAGTGAGCGTCTATGTCGGGTGACCAGAGAGAGCCTTTACCTGGCTATTTGCATGATCCGGCCGGGCGTCCGCCTGTGCACCCTTGGAAAATCTATCCAGCAGTTCGTTGAGGCAGAAAACTTTTCGGTAGTGCGTGAATATTGTGGCCACGGTATCGGTGAGGCATTTCATGAAGAGCCACAGGTGTTGCATTATGACGCTAATGATGGTGGTGTAGTGCTACAACCTGGCATGGCGTTAACCATCGAACCCATGGTTAACGCTGGCGACTATCGCATTCGTACTATGAAGGATGGCTGGACGGTAAAGACCAAGGACCACAGCCTATCTGCGCAGTACGAACATACTATCGTGGTCACCGAAGACGGCTGTGAAATCATGACGATACGAACCGATGATACTTTGCCGGCAGTGATCCATTACCCGACCTAAATACTCGATCTACAATAGTGTACAGCTTTCCTGTACGCTGAGTGGCTAAATGTTACTCCACAGACAGTCCTCGCTCACGCAGTACAATGTGGACTACCGCACTCGCCTTTCTACTAAACCCTCATTCCATATCACTTAGCTTTCAAAGACGTATTGAATCTCTTTTTCTAATTAAAGAGCGCTTAGATGAACTTCACCACTGGCTGGACGAATCATTTTATGCTACAGGATAATCGGTGGGAGCATCAGTGAATGCCTATTGCTCTGCATGTAGCTGCAGAGAGTTGCATGCGCTGTCAGATATCGACATACTTGTGCTACATAGGTCTGGCAGTGCTGTAAGATCTGAACTGTGTCATGGTCACGGCGTACGCAGCACATAAAATACCCTGGAAGAAAGGAAGCTACATCACGATGTTTAATCTACCAAACTTCAGGCGGGTAGCAAATATTTGCGCCACCAAAGAAACACTGTGGAATAGTTAGAAACAGAGTTTGCTGATTGAGCTGTTTGTTTTGTTTTTATCAAGAAGCAATCACGCCGCAGTTATACCCTTCCCAGATATCAAGGGTAGTAAGGTGCAGTGTAATCATTGACAGGTTTCTGGGCGCTAAGAAATCGATGAACAGGACATCATTTGCAGAAAATCTGCAATCGTTGCAGCATTTACTCTGCACTACACGCCTAATCAGCTTAGTCTGGCATGCACAATCATATGATTGGTGCTCAGCTGCGGTGAACCGCGCTAGTACTGATTGGTATAGGCTATTTTCGACAGTAAAAATTTTTCCACAATCAAGACCGCCTTAACTTGTCTATTTTCCACGGTGAGCGGAAAACTTGAATGCCACAATTTAAGCATTCACAACGCGCAGATTTTTACTAACTGAAATGGCATAGCGATGACCCAACCTTTAATGGCACTGGGTTACAGCAGTTTGCTATCTCTAAATCGTCCGTTTAAGACACTTCTGAAAATCCTGCAGCCTGAGGGTTACTGTCATCTGTGTGTGCCAACTTTTTCTAGATTGTGCCACTGATAGGTAGAGATCGTCACATCGCAATAGTACTTAAAAATCACTTAACTCAAACGATAAAATATGATATGAGTAGCGTCATTAATGAGTTTTCTTTAAGTCGACTAAAAATATGAAGAAATTACAGCAAGTTATTGAAACTGCCTTTGAGCAATGCGCTGCAATCACCCCAGATAACGTAGACGATATCACCTGTGATGCAGTTAGTCAGGTTATCGTCGCCTTAGATAGTGGAGCATTACGTGTAGCGGAAAAAATCAACGGCAGATGGGTCACTCACCAATGGCTGAAAAAAGCAGTGCTGCTCTTTTTTCGCATCTCCAATAACCAATTAATAGAGGGTGGAGGAATGCGCTTTTTCGATAAAGTGCCGATGAAGTTCTCCGGCTGGGACAGCGCTCGCTTTCAGCGAGAAGGGTGCCGTGTCGTTCCCCTAGCCAGTGTGCGCCAGGGTACTTATATTGCCCGCAACACTGTGTTAATGCCCTCTTATGTTAACATTGGTGCCTTTGTAGATGAGGGCACAATGGTGGACACTTGGACTACCGTCGGTTCCTGTGCACAAATTGGAAAAAACGTTCATCTGTCTGGCGGCGTCGGTATCGGTGGGGTGCTCGAACCTCTGCAAGCAAATCCAACCATTATTGAGGATAATTGTTTCATTGGCGCCCGATCTGAAATTGTCGAAGGGGTGATCGTCGAGGAAGGCTCAGTAATTTCCATGGGGGTATTTATTGGCCAAAGCACGAAGATTTACGATCGTGAAACCGGCGAAATACATTACGGCCGCGTGCCGGCGGGCTCGGTTGTGGTATCCGGAAATTTGCCATCCAAAACAGGTCTCTACAGCCTCTACTGCGCAGTGATAGTGAAAAAAGTTGACGCTAAAACCCGTGGTAAAGTGGACATCAATGAATTATTGCGTGCCATCGATTAAAATTGTCTATCCGTAATAGAGCGGTTTCGAAATCGAGAAATTTAAATGCCTCCGTTACACAACGAGAAGCTCTAATAAGCTCTCTGAAACAAGGAGCGCCTTCACTCTTCTTCCGGTTAAGCGGCATCCACCATACTTCCGAAGTAGTTCATCGAAAAGTGCCCTGAGAAGAGTATCTAACTTATAAGTAAGAGGATATTATCTGAACAGGTCAGCAAACCGGTGATAGGTGATGATTCAGATCACCAACGTATCTATCTGTGCCATAGTGTTTAACTCCCACGACAGCGTTAAAAAAATCCTATTCTGACCTCGCATACTGGGAAAGTCTTTAACATATGAAAGGAGGTTGTTCCATGTTATTATCTCAACAAGCATCAGTGACCAGAAGTTCATTAGTGATGGAGTGATCGAGTTCAATCCGTCAGGTACGTAGCACAGTAAATAGTAAAAACAACAGGTGGCGGAAGTTAACATAAGTGATATTACTAATGAGCGGATGGTATAAATGTTTCATTATACCAGAGCCATTAATGTTTACGGTCGTCAGCCTCTGGGGAAGGTTGTCAAGCTGTTAAAGATAACAAGCCTGATAAGCGATATTGATAAAATTCGTTTACACTTTTCGTGTGTGCTTTCCATTCATGAAGAACTGACTGACGTTATCGTAAAATAGAGGTAATTAGAAACTATACCCAGGTTCGTTGCAATACCCTGCCAGGTATATCTCTTAATTCAGCTCATAATGTCTCTAATCTTAGAGATGTTTTGAGTGTCCTTGAAATGATTAGGATTTCCGGGGAAAATATCTTTAATAACTTCTTCTACTAAATGCTATTTTTATGCTGAGTAATTTTGGTTTACTTATAGCCTCATTTTACTAATTCAGTAAAATTGCTTTTTTATAAAAAATATAATTCAGTTGTATTACACGTATCTTACAGGATTACTTAAACTCTTTATTAAATTTAACCTTTAAAAATATAGTTAATAGTACCTGTAATATCTATCTTACATAGATATGAGAAAGTGGAGTGAGCTTTTACCCAGATATCTACTACGTTGTTTTTACATTAGCAAAATACCAATTTCGGTTCTCCTGCGTCCGATAGGACGCCTGCCTTTCCAACTTCCCTGTAAGTCAGAAAAATATATCACAGCACACCAGCTGAAGAATATAAGCTCTACGGAGTTAAGTGCTATTGTAACAGTAAGATTTCAAAGGTAAACATCATGAGGCATTATACACAATATCATTCTTTAAAATTTCTGACTCTAGGGGCAATCTACCTTGACCGCGAGCAGTATGATCCCTCTCTGCTTCAGGTAATATCACGATCCCTTAACCGCGCTAGGACTGAAAGCATCGCTGTTTTCCTTTAACAGCCCCAATATCTGGACTCTTCTGTACAAGCTATCTTGGCTGAATGACGATAGCTTGCCGCAAGTGGCAGTAAGAGAAGTTGCCTTCAATGCAACCAGCAAACATGATTGAATCCAAAAACTTCAAAAAACTATATCTAAACATTTAATCAGATTAGCTTCCCATCGCGTGCAATGGTGCGTGAGACTCTAGGCTAGGTTTTCACGCTGTGCTGGGATAGTGAAGTGCCCAGGACGCTGCACGCACTTGACAAGCTGACCGAGAATCCCAGTACGGAATTTTAACAGCGAGTGCATCGACGATCAGCCTAAACCACTGGCTGATTGGGCGCCATCAAAAAACCGGTGGTCGAAGAAACACTGGTCAGACATTTACTAAAGTCCAATTGCCCCATTACCAGTCAGCCAGACTAGGGTCAGTACAAATCCTCTACCGCCGCGTATCAACCGCGAAGCGCTGCTACATTATTTGGCCCCTTTCGCCAGCAAAACTAGTTCCACGAGCAGTGCGTTGAATGAGTCTTCTGCAATCCGATGTTGTTCTGTCGACCCAAGACTTTGTTGGTGTATACATATTATAAACCCGCCCCGGCGGTCAGATATCAATCCCCGGCAAGAGCAACACACATTTCTCGACGGCAACCAGTCAAGCTTGCGTGACAATGAGTGCAATATGGAAAGGAAAAAGCTTGCCTTTCTGAGTCAGAATTAAAGAGGGATTAATATCAAATAAATATTTTTATTAATATATTAGTCATAATTTCAGCAGATTTTTTGGGAGAGGTACTAATCGGAGTCAGTATCTAAATAACCAGATAAAAACAGATACCGTCAGTGAAGACGATATAAAGCCTAAAATAATGCAGGACGAAATTATGCTAATAAGCCAAACACGCCACTTCAATGAATTCAGGTTAGTGTTGCACGTCCGATTTCCAGTTCCGCCTGAGCCTGGTACAGATCATGAGCAATAAAATCACTAATGGCCATTGCGCTAACTTGCCAGTACTTCGTTGAACGATTATATTAGCCGGTCAGCCTTTGCGCTTTGCGTCATTACATTATTGGCCAACACACTATATTCCCTTGACCATGGATCTCCTCACTACAGCGCTGTAGCTGAAAATTGACCCCTGATAGGTGCACTAAACTACTAAGTTTTCACAACAAAATAGCGTACAGATTTTTAATCCGCAAGCTACGTGCTAGTTGCTTTTTCTTTCTCACTTTCTTTTCCTATCTAAATCTGTTGTAGAATCTGCAAATTTTCTCCTGTCATTTAAACAAAGTTTCGTCTGGCTGGACAGCCGCTTAACCCTCTTCTCCCTTAATATCTCTATCCACACCAGAGGCAGGATCAAGCGCACCTCTTGTATCTCAGCGAACATGGAAAGGCAGCTTTCGTTACAGCTGATGACCTCTCCGGCAAGAACAGTGCTGGTGGGCGACATCACAATCTAGTTGAAGAGGAATAACCAAACACTATGATATCGTGAGGCAGCTGAATATCAGCAAACGGTACGGAGTAAATTCTTCAAACACACCTGCTAGCTGCTGCCCAGACGGCAGGCTGGTAGGCAATACTAACGCCACTCCGGCGCTCCACTATCGACTAAATAAGATTTTATTCCTTTCAGAATCGCTTCAGCTATCTGCTGCTGGTAACGTGGGGTACGTAGCCGCCGTTCTTCCTGGACATTACTGATAAACGCCGTCTCCACCAGAATCGACGGAATATCAGGTGCCTTAAGTACTGCAAAACCTGCTTGGTCGACGTTTTTTTTATGTAAGTTAGTGATTTTTCTTACATGATTCAACACATGCCTGCCGAATTTCAGGCTATCACTGATAGTGGCAGTTTGCATCAAGTCGAAAACAGTATGATCTAAGTAAGGATCACCGCTTTTACTAAAGCCGCCAATCTCATCGACAGCATTTTGCGTCTGGGCAAGATAGCGAGCCGCCTCGCTAGTAGCACCTTGAGTGGAAAGCGCGAAAACTGAGGCACCTTGGGCGCCGCGGTTCGTAAATGCATCAGCATGAATAGAAACGAACAGATCCGCTCGCTGCTTACGTGTCTTGGCTACTCGCACTTTCAGCGGAATAAATACATCCTCGTGGCGAGTCATATAGACTCGCATATTCGGCTCGCGTTTGATAAGCGCGCTCAGCCTGCAGGCAATCTGCAAGACAATGTCCTTCTCGCGGGTCTTATATTTACCAACAGCACCAGGATCCTCACCGCCATGTCCCGGATCGATCATCACCACAATTGGCCGGTCGCACTTTCCTTTTCCTGACTGAGATTTCGGCAACAGGGCATGTGTTTTATAATCTTTTACCAGCGGCGTATCCTTCACTGAAGATCGACTTTGTGTTGGATAAAGATCCAACATCAGCCGGTGAAAGCTATGAGTAAGAGCCAGCGCCAAAAAGCGTGGCGTCACTTTTTGTTTCAACTCCAAAACTAGCCGCACGGTATGGCCGTCAAACTGCCCGACACGCACTCGGTGGATATAAGAGTCTCCCGGCTGCACCTTCTGACCTATTTGGCTGAGCAAAGAATTAAGCCGCAGTCCTTCAATATCTAGCACTAATCGGTCCGGGTTGTTCAGAGAAAAGGTGCGGTATTTCAGAGTCACATTTGATTCCAGCGTTACACGGGTGTAACTGGCTGCAGGACAGATTTTCAGCGCGATGATGTTAGGTTCAGCGGTAAAGCCAATTCGGCTGACACATAACATCCAGACTACCGCTATTCCCTGTAACAGTAGCCATCGTCCCTGGTTACTCTCTGATTCTGGCATGTCACCCTGAGAACTAAGACGTGTATTATAAGAAAAGCTAATTGTTTATCAATGACAGAGAAACTTTAATCAAAACGCCGACCACTGTCATCTCGAAATAGCACAGGATAGGTGGAGTTCGGTCAGGCTTTCTAAGCCTCCTTATGGTAATGAATTGGTGCTAATCAGGGTTAAAAAATAAAAATACACATCATAATTCATGTGAAGTATAGATCGTGAAGAAGAGAAATACAGGTCATTAAACAATAATATCTAGGTGGATGCCCATTTCAAATCAATTTACCATAAGCATGCTCTCATGAGTGACTCGTCGAGTCTAGAAAGGATGACGCAGGTCACCAGTCAGCTACGATTAGATATTTTTAGGCTAACTACCGATGAGTTTGAAGAAGATGCTATTAAGGAAGATACATATTTAATACAGGGAATATGTGTGAGCGGTGATTTCAATTATTGCCCTATTTTTGTTGGCGAGAATAGTGTTATTATGCCATTCAAGTCGTGTGGCTGTCTTGGTCAGTAAAAAGGCGATTGCTAGTCTAAGGTAGAAAACCAGCCAAGTAATATTGATCTTACTGAGAATGGATCGTAGCACCGCCGGAAACGAGCCGGCTGATAAGACCGCTGCGCCGCTGGGTTTTGGTGGTGATGGCATGCCGTACAACCTCATTAGTTGCGTAAACCGACAAATGCTCCCGTGCCCGAGTGACTGCGGTATATAGTAGTTCTCGCGTCAACACTGGCAAAATCTGATTAGGCAACACCAGAGAGATATGCTTGAATTCTGATCCTTGGGATTTATGCACTGTCATCGCAAATGCCGTTTCATGCTCCGGTAGCCGACTCAGTGGGACCGCTTTAGTTGCGCGATCCGGCAGCAGAAAGTATACACGCTGCACCTGCGCAGCATCTACCAACAGGATGCCGATATCGCCATTATACAGGCCCAGCGACGGCATACTACGCACAATCATCACAGGTCGACCAGCACTGCGGCCTACTTTTCCGGGTGAAAACAAACCAACCCGACTCAATGCCTGTTCGATGTGGTTATTAAGGCCAGCAACCCCAAACGGCCCTTCTCGCAGCGCACACAGTAAACGGAATTGGTTAAAAGCATCAAGAATAGTGACCGGTGCCTCATTGTTGAGCACTCGAAGCAAATAAGCTCGGTAACCATCGACGCAGCCATTCAACATATGCTGATAATCAGCCGCTTCATGCAACTGCACGAAGCTGACATCCACCGTTCCGGTATTTAGCAACATCAGTGCACTCGTGGTAGCACCAGAGTTAACCGCATTGGCCAGTCGGCCAATGCCAGAGCTCTGGTCAAAACGGTAGTTTTTACGCAGTAAACATACGCTATCGGCGACGCCGTAATCGCCATCACCGCCAGCAGGCAGCGTAAACCCTGTTAGCCGCTCTAGTTCCGCCCGTCGCGCTGAGCTGTAGCCTACTTCGGCGAACTGACAAACGTCGCCTAGCACTGCCCCGGCCTCTACCGACGACAGTTGGTGGCGATCGCCTAGCAATATCACTCGTGCTTGCGGCGGTAGTGCTCTAATTATATTGGCCATCATCGGTAAATCTACCATCGACGCTTCATCAACGATCAAGACATCTACATGTAGCAAGTTGCCGGGATGATAGCGCATGCGCTGGCTATTTGGATGCGCCCCAAGTAAGCGATGCAAAGTCATCGCTTCACGGGACAGGCGCTGTTTCTGTTCTTCAGGTAGTCCCAGTCGTTGCAGCTCTAGGCCAAGAGCCTCACTTAGGCGCGTTACTGCTTTGCCGGTGGGAGCCGTTATTATCATGCGCAACTGACCGCCGTCGTCCAACGCCAACAGAGCCGCCAACAACCTAGCCGCTGTGGAAGTCTTTCCGGTACCCGGACCGCCAGAAATTAGCGCCACCGGACGGGTAATCGCGACCGCCGCTGCGATTTTCTGCCAGTCAATGTTAGAGACATCGCTAGGAAAATAGTGTTTCAACACTTCGGCGATTCTAGCTTCATCGTCACTAATCGGTGACCGCTGTTGGCTAAAGAATTGTGCCACCGTGCATTCATAACGCCACATGCGCTGTAAATAGAGGCAATTATTATCCAGTACCAGCGGTGTCGGCCGCATGCCATCGCTAACCGCTGGTGATGCCAGGAGCAATTGCCGCCATTTCTCCGGTGAAAGACTACCAGCCTGCTGCCAAGCCCTCTGCGCCAACGTAAGAAAACTACCATCAAATAGACACTCCGGTGTCAGCAGTGTTAAAGGCAAACACACATGGCCAGCTCCGGCAGTAGCGCTTAGATGGGCACTGGCCAACAACAGTGCCGGCTCAGCGGGTGTCGCTAGCATGCGAGCAAACTGGACATCTAATGGTCGCCACAGACGCAATCGTTGCGCCTCGGTAAGAATATTTTCCATCTCTAGCCTTATTACGCTTGCGTGGCACCGGTAAATAAGGTATCAATCCCATCGATTAATGTTACCTTCGGCCGACATCGGTAAATACCTTTGTCTGACTGTGTTGAATCGATGCCGCGCAGAAATAGATAAAAAACTCCACCAAAATCGTGTTCATAATCATAATCTACTAGACGGTGTCGCAAAAAGCGGTGCAGCGCCAGAGTATAAAGCTGATACTGTAGATCATAGCGATGGGCGATCATAGCCCGTTCCATCATTGGTTGGGTATAAGCGGTGCTATCTTCTCCCAGCCAGTTGGACTTATAATCTAGTAGATAGTAACGATTTTGCCAGCGGAAAACCAGATCAATAGATCCTTTTAACATCCCCTTAATCTGCGGGAAATCCAGCGGCGGACAGCACGCGGACAACGGATCATAGTGCTTGCAGAGCTGATCCAGATCACGTGCCTTCACTGCAACGTCAATGGACAGATAAAACTGAAATTCAGCGTGTCGGTTCTCGGTCTCGAGGCACGAAAGAAACAGTGACTCACCCTCTAAGGGTATTGTAATGATATTTCCTACCCAGTTAGTGATCACTGGCAGCCAGACTTCACCAATCCCCTGTTGCGCCAGCTGATCGCGTAGCCACTGGGGTTCCAGAGGCTTGCTGAAATCCAAAGTCTCAAGTAGGCTATGCAAAAACGTCCCGGCCGTGGCTCCTCGATAAAAAGTATGCGGAGTTAGTTGTTGTATTTTCAGGTGCTCACTTTCTCCTACTGTATCTACATTCAGTTTCGGTTGTAGATCCATCATCGCTGAGATGCCGTATTGCTGTAAGCTAGTATAACTAGTTATGCACCACAGATCACACGGTGGTACGGGCCAATCCCGGGCGCTCAGTGGCTGTTCTGGCGCCAGTGGCTGTTCTGGCGCCAGTGGCTGTTCTGGCGCGGCAAATGTCTCACATAGAGTGATATCTCCACCAGCGCGTGCAGTCAACGCTCCTAACTGTGTACGCAGTAGGTTAGCATTCCCTTTTTGGCCTTGTTGGATTAAATAGCCGATCGCACTCAGATGTAGATCGCTGACGCCAATTTTTTTACGACTGTCGCGACACAGTGGTGCGATGCCGATACTGCAATGATAGATGGATCTCGTCACTGCTACATACAGCAGACGCAAGTCTTCTGCCAACCGCTCCTCCTCTGCCAGCTGCATACTTTCCTGTACTGCACTAAGATCCAGCCAGGTCTGATATGTCTCGCGATCATGAAACAGCGGCCGTTTTTGTGGGCGGAAATCTGCAACAAACGGCAGAAATACCAGCGGGAACTCCAGTCCTTTGGATTTGTGCACAGTGATAATCTGCACCAAATGACGATCACTCTCTAGCCGCAACTGCTGATTTGCCACTTGAGGATTAGGAGATTTAATCTGTAGCTCCAGCCAACGCACCAGAGCAAATTTACTTTCCAGCTGTACCGAGGCATCCTGAAGCAGCTCCCCCAGATGCAGCAAGTTGGTCAGCCGCCGCTCACCGCCCCTGGTGGCTAACAGAGTCTCCGCAATGCGATAGTGCATTATCATTTGATGCAGCATTGGTAATACGCCATGTTGTTGCCAGCAATTACGGTAACCAGCGAACATTTCAACTTGCTGCTCCCAGCGCTGTTCATCATTATTCATTGCGTCGATGGCAGAAGCGTCAAAACCTAACAGACTGGTGACCAGTGCACATCGTAGAGTGTTATCCTGCTCAGGTGTCAATACCCCCTGCAAGATCCACAGTAGTTCGCGCGCTTCTGGCATCTCAAATACGCTATCTCGGCTGGAGAGATAGACTGCTGGTATCAGCAGCGCCGCTAGCGCGTCGCGAATCAACTCCGCCTCGGTGCGGTTGCGCACCAGCACCGCGATATCAGATGCTTGCAATGGTGTCTGGTTCTGATTCCCTTCCAGCCAGGCTTTTCCCTCTCGTGCAGCACCGAGCCAATCGCTGATGGTGGCGGCGCACTGGTGTGCCATAAATTTTTTGTATTCACTAACTCCCACACTTTCGCCCGGTTGTAACCAGACACGCAGAGCTGGTTGCGGCTGCACCACTACTAGCCGCAGCTTAGCATTGTTCTCTGATGCAATTACCGGAAAAAAAGGAATTTCGCCGAAAATAAACGGTGCAGGCAGGCATTGAAACAACTGATTAACTGCATTGATCATGCTTGGCGCAGAGCGCCAATTAGTATCCAAGGTATAGTGAGCATCCACTTCCATTCTAGCGCGCATATAAGTAAAAATATCCGCACCACGAAACGCGTAAATCGCCTGTTTCGGGTCGCCTATCAGCAGTAGCCCACAGTCGAGCTGGCTGCCGTAAATTCGGCGAAAAATGCGATATTGTTGTGGATCGGTATCTTGGAATTCATCGATCATCGCCACTGGATAGCGTCTGAGCACTGACGCAGCCAGCGCCTCGCCTCCGTCTCCAGCCAGTGCCAGGTCAAAGCGACTGAGAAGATCGTCGAATCCCAACTCTGCTCGCCGCTGTTTTTCCTGCTTCAGAGTTTGGCGCATTTCTTCCATTGCCATCACAAATATCAACTTACGCAGTGACAACCTTTGTTGATAAAAGGCTTCCACCGCCTCAAATAAGGTATGGCGGGGAGGTGCGCCGGTAACGGTTTTGTCCGCTAATACTGAACTTTTAAAACGTTCTAACTCCTTAGGCACTTGGTAATCTGCAGTGGATTGACTGGCCCACTGGCCGATTTTCTCCAACCAGAATGGTAAATTCTTGCTATTGTAAACTCGACGATCGACGTTATGGAGTTCAAGTATCCCCCGAAGCTCCGCTGCCGACGTGCGCCACTGCTGTTTCAGATCGTCTATGCTTGCGATAATGCGAGCGTGCCGTTGTAAAATTGACTCAGTGGGATCAGGGGGGTTGCGCACTGTCGGTGGCTCACCCTGCAGATACGGTAGTAGTTCAGCCAACAGCTTTTCCGGACCGTCCCAGTACTGCTGTACCATGCGCGCAACTTCTACCGGCAACGGATAGCAATGGCGACGCCAGAAGTCCGCACTTACCTGTCGCCACAAGAACATTTCATCTTCCAACAGAGTTTGTTGAAATAACATGTCGGAACTCATGGCGCTGTGGTTGAGCATGCGTTGACAAAAGCCATGAATAGTATAAATTGCCGCTTCGTCCATCTGCCGCTCTGCGGCCAGTAAGCGCAAGGCGGCCAAGCGGTGAGTATCCAACTGCATCAACAAAACTGCTAATAGCGGATCATCGATCTTCCCGCGTATGCAAGCTAGACGTAGGCGGTGAATACTCTCCCGTATGCGGCTGCGCAGTTCTTCAGTGGCCACTTCGGTAAAAGTGACCACCAAAATTTCTCTCACGTTCAGCGGTCGTGAATACGCGGCTTCGCCGCCCAGTCCAAGCAACAAGCGTAAATAGAGCACCGACAAGGTATAGGTTTTTCCGGTTCCCGCTGAGGCTTCGATCAGACGAACACCCTTCAGTGGCAATGTCAACGGATTAAGGTTCTGAGCAATAGTCAACGCAATCAGTATCTTTTTTGCCGACAGCGCCTATTTTAGGCTGAAATATGGGAGGATAAAATCCAAATTGATATGTTAGATATAATTATCATAATCATAGCTTAATAACTTATAGTAAAATACTAAATATCTAAGTAAGATAGCAATACCAATTTTACCACTATTTGGTAACTGTTTGCTAGCAGTTAGTCGCTCAGTTGGCTCTAGTTTAACCATAGCAAACAGGCGGCGCGTATAGAATTTTAATAGCCCTGTCTTGCAGATTTTTGTCTCTAATTTTTTAAAACACACAAGCTCTAGCAGTCAGAGATCTCCTTCATCGTCGGGATACCTAACTCAGGATTTTCTTTTGTGACGTGCCGGCTTATTTTTTGCCAAGTTAAACTTAAAGGGTGGCAGCAAAAAACGTTCTGCTGCGACAATAATTTCATCAATATGTTGTTGATCTAGCTGCTGAATTAGCCGTTTCACGTAAGGATCATTGCCTTCTCCGGGGATAAACCCATCCCCCTGCCAGGCCTGGATGAGTTTGTCACGTGCCTGTTGCTGTCGAGTCTCATCCCAATCAATACTTTGCGTTTTCCAGTCAAAACAATGGCTCAACCATGCCCCTCCCGAACGGTTTAGCAACAATAACGGTGATACCATTCCCTGATAGTAATCAGACACCAGAGAAAGCAAAAATGTTTTTGCCTGATTAGCAGGTAGCGGCGGGAAATGCCATTCGCCACGCGTGCCTAACATCCAGCTCTCGCCCTTGCCACCTATTGCGCAGTAGACTAGGTGCTCCAACCACAGCAACAGACCGTCCTTCTCCGATAGGTAGCCTGGACGCCAGCGCAGCAGACCATTTTCCTGAACTTGTGATAACCATCCAAAAAGTGTTATGTTATCCAGTGTCAGATAAACTTCCAGATTCTGATTATGTGGCAGACGGTACATTCGCACCTGCTTCGCAAGTACTGACATCTCCTGGCATTGTTTGATCCAGTATAGTTCGCCGAAAGCACCAAAGGGTAGCAAACCGGCAGCGCGTGCCTGGCGAAACAGATAATTAGTGCTCTGCTCATTAATTAAAGCGTTCACAATCCGGCTATTAATCTGGTAGCAAGTTAAACTGTCAATAACAAAGGGTTCGTTCGCCGACAGTTCCAGCAGCGTCTGACGGAATGAAACCGCCAGCCTCTGTTGAAACCAGGCGCAAACTGAATGACTGTAAAATTGACGCATATCATCGAGCGACAGCGCCTCGCTGGATAGTACTGTCAGAGGGCTGACAAAATTCGGATACGGTTTTCCTTCAGCGCGAGCAGCCGGTAGCCATTCGCTCGCGAAGCTTTGTATTGCTTTGCCAGGCAGAAAGTTTTCCAACGCAAAAGGCATGCGGCTATGCCACTGCCATAAATGTTTATACACACGGTCGGCACTAGTTTCAGCATCGGCGTCCTCGTCACCAAGCAGATAAAAACTCTGTGAAATGTAACAACAAAGCTCGCTCACCAACGTAGATGGGTAGCATGGAGTGTTGTCTTGTATAGAGCGCCCAATAAAGCTGATGTACAGTCGATGTTGCGCCGACAGTAGGGCTTCTAAAAAAAGATAGCGATCATCATCTCGCCTGTTGCGATCACCTCGCCTGGGCTGCTGCGTTATCAGGTCGAATCCAACTGGCGATAGTGTACGTGGGTAAACACCGTCGTTCATACCTAACAGGCAGACTACTCGGAATGGGATGGATCGCATTGGTGTCAGGGTGCAAAAGTTGATTGACCCAGTTAAAAAACGCTGACTGACCCGTTCCTTATCCAGTCGGGCACTCAATGCATCGTGCAACAGAGTCACCGACACCGTTTGATTGTATCCCACCGCCAAACCACATTGTAACATTTTCTGCCAGTGGTTTTCCAGCAGTGCCAAAGCTGCCTGAGCTTCAGCGTCGGGCGCAAAGAAGTCATCTATCATTTCACGGGCACAGGTCAGCCATGTGTTCAGATAACGAGGCTGAGCAAGCTGGTTGCGCCAGTAGCGCAACTTCATCAAAAATTCCGCCAGATGGCCTGCTAGGCTAGCTATTAAACCGCTGGATTCATCGTAAGGTAAAATGCCTTGCCAATCACCGCTCTGGCTGTCCATAGCGTACCCCAGTAGCATGCGAGTCAGACCGAACTGCCAGGTATGTTGACTAGTGGCTGGCAGCATCAGTTCGCGCAGCATGTCATCATCTAATCCCCAGCGAATACCAGATTCTGCCACCCAATGGCGTAGCAGTTGAAGTCCCTGCTCGTTAATGGTGAAACGAGCTGCTAGTGCCGGCACCTCCAATAACGCTAAAACTTGTTCGGCAGCAAACCGACTACGAGGCAGATCCAGCAAACTGAGGAATGCCGGCAGTACTGGATGAATATGCCGCACCCGACTGTCAGAAATAGCGAAAGGCAAATGGCGCTCCCTACCAACATTGCCGAACACAGCCTTGATCGCCGGTGTGTAACGATCGACATCCGCCACCATCACGATCACGTCCCGCGGACGCAACGTCGGATCTTCTGAAAACATCGCCAGTAGACTGTCGTGCAGGACTTCCACCTCCCGGTATGGACTGTGGCAAACATGTAGGCTTAAAGAACGATCGTTTGGCTGCAACGGGCGCTTTCGTTCATTATGCTCTCTGGCTGCCTGGGTTAGACTAATTACTGCGTGATCTTCAAGCTCCAAAATATCGCGTTGTATCAGGCTAAGCAGGCAGCTCCCTGTCGGCTCGACGAATGCGTCTACTTCTTGAACATCTTCTAGCTGCGCCAGCATATAGAGATTATCTCGCCCCTGCTTGCCCCATGATGCTAGCAGAGGGTTGCTTATTTGCTGCTCGCCTTGTTCATCAAATAACGCGTCAGCCTGCGCAGGCAACCGGAATAGCGTCCGATCTTTCTGTTGTTTATAGTGACGGCGACTACGGTGCAACAACCGTGTGAGAAAATCGTGATCACAGATATTTCCCCAATAATAACGACAGGGATTGATAAACAGCAGATGAATGTCGATATGGCGGCCTAGCGCTTGCAGGTAGGTCAGAGACAAAGCGGGGATACCGAAAACAAACACCCTGTCTGGCAACCCCGGTGGCCGCGTCTGGCTCTGTGTCAAGGTTTGAATAAAACGCTGATAAAGATTAGCCCTGTGCCACAGTGGTTGACCTGCCCGCTCCGTTTCCACTATCAACGCTCGCCACAGCGAAGCTTGCCAGTGCTGAGCCTCTCCCAGTTCAGTGATAGCTTCGCCACTCTGCCAACTTTCCAACCAGTCGGGACGAAAGATCAGATATTGATTAAACAGATCCGCCATTTGGACAGCTAGCTGGAAGCATTTCCGCTTATTGGCGTCATTGCGCAAATAGGCGCCAATTACCGCGAAATCTGACCGATGGCACAAGCACGGCAGTAGTTTCATTAGTCGCCACGTCATCGCTGATTTTGCAAAAGCGCTTTCAGCAGGAATATCAGGTAAGACGCGAGTAAACATCTGCCAGATAAAGCTGGCTGGCAGAGAAAACTTGATATTAGCCGCAATGCTGAATTTTGACGCTAGAGATACCTGAATCCACTGCGCCATGCCATTACTTTGCACCAAAATCACTTCAGGCTGGAATGGATCACGCAGCGGTCGTCCTGCAATCATCGTGGCGACCAGGGTCTTCAACACATCCAGTTGATTGGAATGATATACAGTAAACATAATCTCCTAATCACACACCACTTGCTTCAGGAAGCATTGTAACTCCTGCGCTCACTTTAATGCGATTTACCAGGAACACAAGTGTCACGCACGATTTTGAAGACACGGTTGTGACCCTGCCCGCTAAGAGTAATACGTTCACTAGAGGTCATGATGATCATTACTGTGGAGAAAGTATCTCTCAGGCACAGAGAGATTCGATTATAATTACCTGTATGCTTAGTGACAAAGAAAGAATACCTGCAGCCGCCGGCTGACGCTGTAGTCACAGATGCTAGTGATTTCCATAAGCGTTAGAGATACTTCTGAAATTACTGCAAGGCTACTAATCGCTAACGATTTATCGTTATTTTCTCCCGCATCGAACCTGACGCTACAGAAGTAATTGAGGAAACAATTACTGGCTCAGTATGTGTAATAGTTGAGAAAAAGCGCTACATATCTGCTTATTAAGCAGGAAGAAGCTACCCAGAATATCTGGTTAGATCGTATCGCTAGCTTTAACCATTTGAACCAGGAACGATGGTGCTCAAGTATCTGATATCCCTTCCACTCATGCTCACGCAGGCAAGCGTGATTGTTCTGCTATTTACTTTTTCGTCATTTTTCTGATTATACGTCACTTATCTCCCTGAATGGTGGTTATGGCGCCATCAGGCTTTTGTTGCCAATCTAGACGCCATTGCGTAAGAGAACTCTTCGCCTCCCCTTCTCGGGTGACGAAAGCTCCCAGTGCAGCAATGAGGGTATCATTGTAAAACAGCAACGGCGTGATGTTGCGCCGCCATGGAGGAATATCCAGCTCTCGCCAGAGTTTTTTCAACTTCCGGCCGTGGCGACGTCCAGAGATATGTAACAGGCCGCGAATCAGACCAAAGCGTATAGATACTCTTTCTCCTGGCAATGGCGCTCGCACGATGGCCGCAGGCGTTGTCACGTGGACGGTGCAGACCGTCATGCCTGTTATTAGAGAGGTGTCGTCTAACCCAATAGCTTTACTGTCACTGCTCGCTGTTACAGATTTTTGGTAGTCTGCCAGCAGTGCCGAGTTGGCAGAGACCAGACAACGCAGGACTTCCCCTTGCCCTTGGGGTAGGGTAAGCTTCTTATCTGCCGGCGGCCAAGGTAATACTGTTTCCTTACACGGTAGTGGCAGCGGCAACACATAAAGACGGCCATGAAAACGTCGCACTAGTCGATCATCGAGTTGTAGTTGTGCGACGGCATCGCGACGACTGAGCGCCACTTCCTGCCACAGGCATGTTAATTTCTGGCGTGAAGGCATTCTTGCGCCGCGGCTAGCCAGCCAGCGGCGCAAGATGGCTGCGCGCCTGGCGTCACTCATGCTCATTAAAGGAGCCACCCGCAGCGAACCGTCCGGTAAAATCAGTGTAGCCAGTGTTTCCTCCAGAAGTTCGTTCAGTAATGTCTCCTGCTCAGCACAAAGCTGCGCACTGCGCGAAGCAGCAACGGCGAATTGTGGCCAGCGCTGCCGCAGTAATGGCAGGATCCTCAGGCGTATAAAGTTACGATCGAACCTAAGATCGTCATTGCTGTCATCTTCAATCCAACGAAGCTGATGTTCTCGAGCGTACACCGCCAGTTCTGACCGGCTGCAACCAAGTAAGGGGCGTACTAACCGACGACCGTAAAATGGTGTGTTCGCTGCCATCGCCGCTAAGCCGGCCGGACCACTGCCCCGCTTTAGCGCCAACAGTAACGTTTCTGTCTGATCGTCCTGATGCTGAGCAGTCAGCAACACCTCATCGTCCTTCAGTCCCTGCGCTAGTATCTGATAGCGCGCATTGCGCGCCGCAGCCTCAATCCCGTCAGCTGTACTGTTAAGTACAGTCCGCTCGGTGCTGAACAGCACATTGCGCTGGTAGCACTCGCGCGCGCAATGCACAGCCCATCGGTCGGCGTGCCGGCTCAGGCCATGGTGGACATAGCACGCCCTCAGTGAAAATTTCCTGTTGCTAAATTGCTCTGCATTGTCGTCATCGCGTAACGCAGTAAGAATATCCAGCAGTACCGTGGAGTCCAAACCACCACTATATGCCAGCAACAAGGAGCGATAAGGCAAAATAGCGACTGCGACCCGCCGGTGCAATATCTGAATAGGGCTTACAGTGTCAAGCTTCATACAACTCCCTTCATACAGCTCCAATGTCTGGCGACTGGAATTAGGACATAAGATAAAATTTCTCCAACACGGGATATGGATAAATAGATAAACTATATCCCTGAAAATGTCACCAGCAGTGTATATGAATGGTATCTCGAAAATCACCTCAATGAGGAGTGTTCTTTCTAGCTTTGTCGCAGTAGTCAGGATGGAAATTGGTGTATAACACCCTCACTGTATCGCATACACCAAGCCAGCTACTCGATAGCTGTCACTTTTAAGTAATGATTCTACTGTTAAACTATCGTTACGACTGGGTGTTCGTCTTCAATATGAACAACGTCTAATATTGTTGTGCGCCACGCTATTGCGTGCTGTGGCAAGCGTGTGGTCTTCTCGGTGTCAGGGTTGCAGTATGGTAGGCCGTGGATTCGGTAGCATATCGGGATAATCTAGCGTGAAATGCAGACCGCGACTTTCCTTACGCTGCAGTGCACTTTTGACAATCAGTTCTGCGACCAGGACCAAATTACGCATTTCTAGCAGATTGTTAGAGATGCGAAAATTGGAATAGTATTCATCAATTTCACGGGTTAGTAGTTCAATGCGGTGCAACGCCCGTTCGAGCCGTTTGGTAGTGCGCACGATGCCGACATAGTCCCACATGAATAGCCGAAGCTCATGCCAGTTGTGCTGCAAAACAACCTCTTCATCAGAATCGCTAACTTGACTTTCATCCCACGGAGGCAAATAACTGGCTGATGCAAGGGTGGGCAGCTGACGTAGTATATCTTCTGCCGCTGACCAGCCGTATACTAAGCATTCTAGCAGTGAATTAGACGCCAGTCGGTTAGCGCCGTGCAGCCCAGTATAACTCACTTCTCCGATAGCGTAGAGGCCCTCTAGATCAGTTCGCCCATGTTTGTCCACTATTACACCGCCGCAGGTGTAATGGGCCGCAGGAACAATCGGAATTGGCTGGCAGGCTGGATCGATATCTAGCGTCAATAGCTTATCACAAATGGTCGGAAAATGTTGGCGAATAAACGCCTTGGAGCGGTGGCTGATGTCGAGATACATACAGTCTGCGCCTAGGCGCTTCATTTCATGATCGATTGCTCGTGCGACGATATCTCGTGGCGCAAGTTCTGCACGCGGGTCGAAATTTGACATAAATCGACTACCATCATGCCTGCGCAGATAGGCACCTTCGCCGCGCAACGCTTCGGTCAGCAAAAAATTTCTCGCCTGAGGGTGAAACAGGCAGGTGGGGTGAAATTGGTTAAATTCCAGGTTAGCAACCCGGCAACCAGCACGCCAGGCCATGGCAATGCCATCTCCAGAGGAGATGTCGGGGTTGGTGGTGTACTGATAAACTTTGGATGCGCCGCCGGTGGCGAGCACAACCGCCCGTGCGCGGCATAGCTCTACCCGCTCTTTGATGCGGTTCCAGATGTAGGTGCCCACCACACGGCACGCTCCCAACAAACCTATACGATAAGAGGTGATAAGATCCACTGCGTTGCAACGTTCCAGAATATGGATCCCAGGATGCTGCACTACTTTGCTTACTAATGCGGTTTCCACTGCTCTGCCAGTAGCATCCCCTGCATGCAGAATACGGCGATGGCTGTGACCACCTTCTCGAGTAAGGTGATAGCGATCGCTGGGTAGAGTTGCGTCTTCCGTATCGAACAGCACACCTTGATTGATTAGCCACTGCACACAATGACAAGCGTTACCGGCGATAAATTCCACTGCTCCACGATCGCATATACCGGCACCAGCTATCAGGGTATCCTCCACATGAGAATTAATGCTGTCGGTTTCATCGAAAACTGCAGCGATGCCACCTTGGGCATATAGTGTGGAACACTCGTTTAGTGGACCTTTGCTCAAGATCACGATGTGGCAATGCCCAGCTAGACGTAGTGCCAGCGATAGTCCAGCCGCACCGCTGCCGATAATAAGTACATCAGTAACATATTCAGTTGATGGTTGCATGACAGGTAATGTGTATCCCAATCTAGAAAAGACTTTTGGTAATATTAGCACCTGATGTCAGCTGGCTGTATCGTTTATTGCTGCTTTTTGACGCTGATTTAATTTACACATGTTATGTTTAACTAAATAGCATAGTGAACTCACCTTACATATCCTACTCTCTTTGTAGTCGTGTCGGTATAGTGAAAGGCCATAAACTCATCGAGTATCAGAATGCCAGAAATAATGTTTCTGGTAGTCTAGTAAACAGTTTGTCAACTAGAAGCAACTATAAAGCCGCGCCTATGATTATTTAAGAAAAATAGAAGATGTGATGGAAACTTATGATTTAATTTAAACTCTTAAATAGCGACTTTGTTCATAAAATTTTTAAACTGGTAGCACTATGTTTTTTTTGTTGGAGAAAAATTTTAAGGAGATATCACCTCGGATGAGCGAACAATTATCGGATCAGATGTTAGTTGAGCAGGTCCAGAAAGACGACAAAAGAGCGTTCAATTTACTGGTTATTCGCCAATATAAAGTAGTGAACCTCGTGTCATGTTACGTGTTCCGTAAGGGATGTGCTGGGTTTGTAGACAAGAGTCGTTTATCAGAGCGTATCGAGATCTGGAATCATTTCGTGGGGACAGTGCATTTTATACTTGGTTGTATTGTATAGTAGTCAATATGGTGAAAATTACTTAGTAGCACAGGGGGAGCGCCCACCCTCTAGTAGTGTGGACGCCGGCGACACAAAAAATTATAAAAGTAATGGTGAATTAAAAGAAAATACTGAACCCCGAGAACTTAATGTTATCTGAGGAGTTACGACAGATTGTGTTCCTCGCTATCGAAGTGTTGCCCCGAGACTTGCGTATGGTGATTACGTTATGGGAGCTAGGCGATCTGAGCTATGAAGAAATAGCAGCGCTATCATGAATTGTCCATCAGGAATTAGGATGCCGCACACGAGTCTTTCTTGCGCGAGAAGAAATTGAAATAAAAATTCAACCCATTATCCAAAATCAATCATGGTAATATGAGAATATATTCAATCATATACAATGAAAATATTTTCTCTATGATGATGGAAAACCGCTTAACAGCGAACTGCTCAGCGATTTATTCAGGAATGCTCAGTGCAAACTAGCAGCAGTATCACCTCATTTGGGGCATTATGCGTGGTAACGTTGGCAAAGTTCTGTATCTAGATATTGCTGATCGAGTCACTGCCACCATTTCCCAGGAGCCGGTACGCATCTTCCCCAAGGTGTTGATTGGGATCTCAGCTAATCTTTGGCACCTGGCGAGAAATGCTGCTCATGAGTAAAATGCGGCCATTCGGCATAAATTACTCAGATCAGCGTCGCAGTTTACGTGTCGCTAGCGGTCATTCTCGAGGTACAGTACCATGATACGCAGCAGAGAGCCAGACAGGATAGCAGCTAAGAGACAGGCCTTGCTGGTTAGTTTGGGTATGCTCTTGGCTAATAATGATAGAATAAACAATACCCAGAAAGCGCAAGTGAAGAAACAGAGCAGACGTATCAACGCCATTTTACAGAGTTACAAATTGTAACACCACCTGCATTCTAACACGCCTCAGTTTAATCGCCAGAACACGCACACACTGTGCAGATACAGAATGCCAAGTCATAGGCATGCAGTCGCAGTTAATGAAGAGAGTGTAGTGTAGCGTGCTACATCCCAGCTAGGCCATCACGTCCGGCACGTTACTGCAACAAATGAGTCAGTCCAGTCAGACTCTAGGTTGTGGATTTGCATACGATGGTAGTCAACAAGTTTACATACGCAACACATTGGGGGGTGGGTTCTCTAGCACAGTTGCTTCAAATGGACGGTACACACAGGGAAAGAAAAATTGTTCAGTACAACAACGAAATCAGTTATTTTGATTCGGTTCTTAAACCGTTTACGCCGACCGAAAGTTACATCGTAGATTCACTTTCTTACTATTGTCTACTCTAACCTCTACGTCTGGTGCATCTTTATAATTTTTCCATGGGCCGCAACGGAATTACTGATCATCGCGAAACTGTACGGGTGGGTTACCCAGGATGGCATCAGATTTAGCTATATTGTCGAATAGACACAGCAACTAAGCTGCTGCGCGTTGAGCTACTTGATCTCGATAGCGAGGCGCTAGCAATTCCGTGTTTTTGAAAACAGTATGGCCGACCTGAAGAAAGTTATCTTGACATCCCAATTGGGATTATCGGCATCAACAAGTAAGATGAAATTCGACTGGTGCGTTAACTGGCTGCCGGCAGGAGTAAGCGAATTCTCATGCAATCGCCGCATTACGTAGGGTATTAGCTATCCTAAACTGAATCCGGACTTGTATACTGATGGGCTGTTTAGCTTTTCCGTCAACATCAGCCATGAAGAATAGTGACGCTAGGGAAGGCATTATTATGCGAATTGGGTGACAAATCATTCATAGCAACAACCGAGAAATTACCATTGTCGGCGCATTGCTTCCAGTCACTGCCAGACGTATCACTGATAGCATAATTTTAATCCTCTACCATAACCGATAGTTGGAAGAGTTGCGTCGGGATCGGGCAACCACTTAAGGACAGCTCGGATTATGCTGCCATAGCTGACTTTTCTTTGAATGCCAATCCGTATGCTGAGTGTATCGTTTCACTGTAGCGCCAAATCCGATGTAGATTCCAGTAATGGTGCCTTTCCCTCTTTTCTTGCTTCCACCGAACAGTGTAAGATGCGCCCATCATTTTATGGTTCCTGAGCGGATATTGTGGGCACGGGTGAATGCTTTCCCTACAAGACGCCCACCGGGGCGATACAGATGGCTTGTGTAAAGCAAAATTTATTACAATGAATTACATACGTAATTTTTCTATTATTGCCCATATTGATCATGGTAAATCGACTCTGTCTGACCGACTGATTCAGGCCTGTGGCGGCCTGAACGAACATGAAATTGCTACCCAAGTACTGGACTCTATGGATCTGGAACGCGAACGTGGTATTACCATAAAAGCACAAAGCGTTACGCTAAACTATAAGGCGCCTGATGGTCAGGTTTACCAGCTGAATTTTACCGACACCCCGGGGCATATCGATTTTTCCTATGAAGTCTCTCGTTCACTTGCAGCTTGCGAAGGCGCGCTGCTAGTGGTTGATGCGGGGCAGGGGATAGAAGCCCAAACTCTAGCTAATTTCCATACCGCTATGGAAATGAATCTGGCAGTAGTGCCAGTGCTGAACAAGATCGACCTGCCCACCGCTGATCCTGATCGCGTTGCTCAGGAAATAAAAGATATCATTGGTATTGATGCCACTGATGCAGTGCGCTGTTCGGCAAAAACCGGAATAGGCGTTTCTGATGTGCTTGAATGTCTGGTGCGGAATATCCCGCCGCCACAGGGAGATCCAGATGCGCCGCTGCAAGCGTTAATCATCGACTCTTGGTTTGACAATTACTTAGGCGTAGTGTCGCTGGTGCGCATTAAAAATGGCACTCTGCGTAAAGGCGATAAAGTGAAAGTGATGAGCACCTGTCAGATCTACAACGCAGATCAGTTAGGCATTTTCACGCCGAAACGTATCAGTCGCGCGGTGCTGAACTGTGGCGAGATCGGCTGGCTAGCCTGCGCCATCAAAGATATCCACGGTGCTCCGGTGGGCGACACTGTGACACTTGCGCAGCAGTCAGCGAATAACATATTGCCTGGCTTTAAGAAAGTGAAACCACAGATTTACGCCGGCCTGTTTCCGGTAAGTTCTGACGACTATGAAGCCTTTCGTAATGCACTCGGCAAGCTCAGTTTGAACGATGCCTCTTTATTCTACGAGACTGAGAGCTCTACTACGCTGGGCTTTGGCTTCCGCTGTGGCTTCCTTGGTCTGCTGCACATGGAAATCATTCAAGAACGGCTTGAGCGTGAGTATAATCTTAATTTGATTATCACTGCCCCAACAGTCATCTACGAGGTTCTTACGACCGATAATAGCACGGTATACGTGGACAATCCGTCCAAACTGCCGCCGTTAAATAATATCGTCGAACTGCGTGAACCTATCGCCGAGTGCCATATGCTGCTACCGCAGTCCTACCTGGGCAACACGATCATGTTGTGCATCGAGAAGCGCGGCGTACAGACTGATATTGTTTATCATGGTCATCAAGTAGCTCTGACCTATGAAATTCCCATGGCTGAAGTGGTATTAGATTTTTTTGACCGACTGAAATCCATCTCACACGGCTATGCTTCATTGGATTACGGGTTCAAGCGCTTCCAACATTCGGATATGGTTCGGGTTGATATCTTGATTAACGGCGGGCAGCTTGATGCGCTTGCACTGATTACCCACCGGGGTAATGCGCGCTACCGCGCTAATGAGTTTATCAACAAACTCCGGAATCTTATTCCTCGTCAGCAATTCGATATCACCATTCAAGCGGCCATTAGTAACCACATTATCGCTCGTTCTACCGTTAAGCCACTGCGTAAAAACGTACTGGCGAAATGTTATGGCGGTGACGTCAGTCGTAAGAAAAAACTGTTGAAAAAGCAAAAAAAAGGTAAAAAACGCATGAAGCAGGTGGGTAACGTTGAACTACCGCAAGAAGCGTTTCTAGCGATCCTACACATGGGTAGAGACAGGAAATAAGTTTTAAGGAGTTTATATGGCTCATATATTTTCCCTAATTCTGACAATTGCGACGCTGATTACCGGGATCATCTGGTGCTTAGAACGTTTTAAACTATCACCAGCCCGTCTACGGTTGCTGGCGCAATCGGGTCAGAAACGGCAGGGTACAAACACAACATTAACAACCGAAGATATTATTGCCGTAAAAGCCAACCATAAACCGGAATGGACTGAAGCCTATGCTTCGATTTTTCCGGTATTATTACTGGTGCTTATCGTACGCTCGTTTGTTTTTGAGCCGTTTCAAATTCCCTCCGGATCAATGATGCCGGAACTGTTAGTCGGCGACTTTATTCTAGTTAAAAAATTTGCCTACGGCATTAAAGATCCGATTACTCGGACAACACTAATTGAAACTGGCCATCCGAAGCGTGGTGACGTGGTGGTATTTAAATACCCAATTAATCCCGACTTGGATTATATTAAGCGGATAGTAGGGTTGCCTGGCGATCGGGTAAGTTATGATCTCATTAATAAACGAGTCATGATTCAGCCCGACTACACCAATGAGCAAGATTATCCCACGGTATTGCCGATTACCTATAGCGATATTTCTCCGAGTGATTTTGTGCAGATATTCAACTTAACCGGAAGCCACGGAATTAAAAACGGTTTTCTGCAGGTCCTGCCCGACCAACAAGTGACTTGCGGCATCCGCCTAACGCAGCACAAAGAATCGTTGGACGGGGTTCTGCACAACATCCTAACAGTTCCAGGCCAGCAGGATCAGTTGAACATTTACTTTCAGCAGTCGGGGAAACCACTAGCAGAGTGGATAGTACCGCAAGGAGAATATTTTGTGATGGGCGATAATCGTGATAACAGCGCTGATAGCCGTTATTGGGGTTTTGTGCCGGAAAGAAATTTAGTGGGTAAAGCTATAGCGATTTGGATGAGTTTCGATAAACAGGAAGGCAAATGGCCGACTGGCGTGCGTTTAAATCGTATTGGCGGCATTTATTAACTCCTTAAGAAAAGCATTGCTTTGCTTATTCATGTAGAATAGCGCATTAGGTCATGAAAGGCTAGCTTCTCAACAAGAGTCACTGCAAACGAATAATTTTCGGCAGGCGTGCCGATTTCTAGGCCTATTCTGCCTGCTATAGTTTTTATGCATGGTTGAGTTATTGGTAACATATGAATCACATATTAATTAACAGGCTTCAGAAGAAGCTGGGGTATACCTTCCAACAGAACGAGCTTTTGCTACAGGCGTTAACACATCGCAGCGCTAGCAGCAAGCATAATGAACGTCTGGAATTTTTGGGTGATTCAATACTGAGTTATGTTATCGCCAACGCGCTTTACCAGCTCTTTCCCTGTGTCGACGAAGGTGATATGAGCCGGATGCGCGCCACTCTGGTGCGTGGCAATACGCTTGCGGAAATGGCTCGGGAGTTTAAATTAGGTGAATGTTTGCGCTTGGGACAAGGAGAACTGAAAAACGGCGGATACCGCCGTGAATCGATTCTAGCCGATACGGTGGAAGCCTTGATTGGCGGTGTATTCCTGGACAGCGATATTCAAACTGTAGAAAAACTGATTCTCGACTGGTATAGCATGCGCCTGAAGGAAATCAGTCCTGGTGACAAACAAAAAGATCCGAAAACTCGGTTGCAAGAATACCTTCAGGGACGACATTTGCCATTGCCCACTTACGCAATGGTACAAATGAACGGTGAAACTCACGATCAGGAATTTACCATATATTGCCAGGTCAGCGGGTTAGCGCAACTAGTAATCGGCAAGGGTTCAAGCCGTCGCAAAGCTGAGCAGGCCGCTGCGGAACAGGCACTTAAACTTCTGGAGCTTGAATGAGCAAAGATATGACCTATTGTGGGTTTATATCTATTGTAGGTCGGCCAAATGTCGGCAAATCCACGCTGATGAATTGTTTATTGGGAAAAAAGATCTCGATCACGTCGCGCAAACCGCAAACTACCCGCCACCTCATTATGGGAATCCATACCGAGGGGTCTTATCAAGCCATTTATATAGATACACCGGGACTGCATATCGAAGAAAAGCGGGCAATCAATCGTTTGATGAATCGCGCCGCCAGCAGTTCCATCGGTAATGTGTCATTGGTCATTTTCGTTGTGGAAGGAACCCATTGGACTCTGGACGACGAAATGGTGATCAATAAGCTGCGTAACGCGAAATGTCCAGTCATATTAACAATCAATAAAGTCTATAACGTCGCAAATAAAAAACAATTGCTTCCTCATATACAATTTTTAAGCCAGCAGATGAATTTCCATGATATTTTGCCGATCTGCGCCAAGAACGGCATGAACGTGGATACGCTGGCTGGCATTGTGCGCAAAGTGTTACCTGCAGCCGTACACTATTTTCCCAAAAACTACATTACTGATCGTTCGAAGCATTTCATGGCATCGGAAATCATCCGCGAAAAGCTGATATGTTTTCTGGGTGACGAGTTACCCTATTCGGTCACAGTGGAGATTGAACGTTTTTTCGTCAATGAACACGGTGGTTACGATATCCACGGGCTGATCCTGGTGGAACACGATGGTCAAAAGAAAATAGTTATCGGAAAAGGGGGAAGTAAAATTAAAACTATCAATATTGAATCTCGGCAAGACATGGAAAGTATATTCAAAAATCAGGTGCATTTAGAACTGTGGGTGAAAGTCAAATCAGGCTGGGCTGAAGACGAGCGTTCCCTGTATAGTCTGGGCTATATCGACCATCTCTAGAGAAAAAGCCAGTCTGCTTATGGACTGTTATCAATCATTATAGGTCGGGGTGAGCATCTTAGCTAAAGGCGTCCCTCTTTCTCTTTTAAAGGGCAACGCAACTCTTACACTGCTGTTAGCCGACGCAGTACTGTTTTGAGATGAACCTGTTAGATTATGTGGATCGACTTTTACAGCTGATAATAGCGCGCCGATCGACAACGCCCTATGGACGTACCGCTACCAGGAATAGACTGGCCTACGACTGAATGCTGGTTTACACTGCAATGCACCATCATCAACAGGAGTCAAGAGTCAGAGGAAGGTTATGTCTGAGTTGTTACTGGGAGTTAATATCGATCATATTGCTACCGTGCGTAATGCACGCGGCACGACATGGCCGGATCCGATACAAGCAGCGTTTATTGCCGAACAGGCAGGGGCGGACGGCATTACTGTCCACTTGCGCGAAGATCGCCGGCATATCACCGATCGCGATGTCCAACTGCTTCGCCAAACTATCCAAACCCGGATGAATCTAGAAATGGCGGCGACAGAAGAGATGATCTCCATTGCCTGCAGATTGTCGCCGCATTTTTGTTGCCTGGTACCGGAGACGCGCCAAGAAATTACTACTGAAGGTGGACTGGATGTATCAGGTCAGCAAAATAAACTACGTCAGGCCGTACACCGCCTGCGCAACGCTGGCATCCAGGTTTCGTTATTTATCGATGCCGATAAACGTCAGATTGCGGCAGCGGCAGATGTAGGCGCTACTTATATTGAGATTCATACCGGCGTTTATGCTGATGCAACGGATGAGGCTGCCAGAGCCGCTGAGTTTGCTCGCATTCGGCGAGGCGCAGAGTATGCTGAAACTCTAGACCTGAAGGTGAATGCTGGCCATGGTCTTAACTTCCATAATGTCAAACCAATAGCTGCTCTTCTGCAAATTCAGGAGCTAAATATCGGCCATGCGATTATCAGCCGCGCCATGATAGGTGGTCTAGAAATAGCAGTGAGGGATATGAAACGTCTAATTCAGGAAGCACGCGGCTAATGGCAATCATCGGTATCGGCATGGATATCATCGAGATCAAGCGTATCAAGACAGTGGTATCCTGCAGCGGTGATCGCTTTGCGCGCCGCATTCTTAGTCCGGCGGAGTGGACTCAATATCAGAAACATAATCAACCAGTTCGCTTTCTAGCGAAACGTTTCGCGGTAAAAGAAGCAGCGTCAAAAGCATTCGGTACTGGTATCCGAGACGGCTTAACTTTTATGCAACTAGAAGTCGTTAATGACACTCTGGGCAAATCCTCTCTACAGTTATTTGACCAAGCAGCGGAGCTAGCTAGTCAACTAGGCGTTAGCGCGACGCATATTACTCTGGCAGATGAACGGCATTACGCCTGCGCTGTGGTAATTTTTGAGCGCTAACGCCTAAAACGACAGAGTTATCTACTGACTGGTTTAGCTATAGCCAGCATGGATAGAAAAGGTTACAGCCTGTTTTAGTGCAGATGTGAGCAGTAGATTACTGGCCAAGGAATACTTAACCTGCTAGTTGGTGATTTTGTTATTAACTATGAGTGATTATCTTAGTCACATTGTTTTTGACTACCTTCATCAGTACGTTCAGTCTCGTCAGAGAGACACGCTGGCAGAAAAATTTTATCTCTAAATGCATTTCTCCCCTACGGTGTGGCTTTTGTAGCAAAAGCGAACGGACATGCGGATTAGATATCCCTCTTTTAAAGTTATGTAGCAACTCAATGGCATATAGGGTAATGACGTTCATGATGGTCTGATGCTGTATTTTTTCGAGCACCACTGGTAAGATTACTCATAATAATTAGCTTAATCAGTTGTATTAAAATAAAGTTCCTTTTCCTCCTGTTGGTTGGTATACTTCCCCTGACATGTTTATCATCTTAGAAAAGAAAAGTCATGAGCAATCATTATAACAATAACGATGAAACATGGATGCGTCGCGCCATGATGCTAGCCGAATGCGCTGAAACCGAGGGTGAAGTGCCGATTGGCGCGGTGCTAGTGATAAACGACGAAATACTCGGTGAAGGTTGGAACTGTTCCATCGGCCGCCATGATCCCACCGCTCACGCCGAAATCATGGCATTACGCCAGGGAGGACAACGGGCGAGCAATTACCGTTTGCTGAACGCCGCGTTGTACGTGACCCTGGAGCCATGTGTGATGTGCGTCGGCGCGATGATCCATTCTCGTATTAGCTGTCTGGTGTTCGGTGCGCGGGACGAAAAAACTGGCGCGGCAGGATCGGTGTTGGATATTTTTGCTCATCCCAGTATAAATCATCGCATTATGCTGACCGGTGGCGTACTGGAGCAAGAGTGCTCAGCTCAGCTCAATAATTTTTTCTGCCGCCGACGCGTGCAACACAAAAAACACCGCCTAAAGCTAAAAATACGGCCACCCAACGAACTCACTTGATGATGCAACGGCCGCCATGTTCGCCGTCAGTGCTGCGTGCATAACTATAAGTGGTTTATTGGCATTTTACTTTACAAACAGTATGGGCAGTTATACTGCACATCCGCTTAGTTATGTGCAATAGCTAAAACCAATATCATGAATCGAGATTCTTTCCTCTAGTCATTGCATAATTCCATGTTGTTTAATTAGGAGCGCGACTAACTGTAAATTAAACTGCTGCGGGCTGTACAAGAGAATAAGCTACACCCATTCGGCAGAGATCGTGCTTACTTTGTCGATAGTAGGTATTGTATTCGACTTCTAATCGCTATTGACAAAAAGCAACAAAGATCGGGCCTAATGACGCCTTAGTGGCACACCCCATGAGCTTTTGTGTGCAGTTCTCCTCTGCCGACTCCATGAAGCACCTGGCGGTCGCCAGTTGGTCTGGTGTTATGGTTAACTAATAATATATAGTTCTGATCCTATATTCTGCCATTAGTAATGCACGGATGGCACTGACATTATTAAATGATATCATGATGATGCCGACTTTATAGCAGCGTGTCATCAATTTTATCGATGATCGACGGTAACTTGTGAATCTAATAGGTGAGTGAAGTAATAAAAAATGATGAGATTATTAAAATCTTTAAGCTAGAAGAGTACGCGAAACGCTGGTTAAAGTCGGCATTACCGATATGACGATGACCTAAGTAATTAATCGACAAGCTCGTGGCGCCTAACGGTGTTTTGGAAGACGTCATCTAAGCATTATTGGCTAGTCATTTCAATCGTCGGATAAGTTGGGAGAAGCATATGTTAAAGCATGACATGAACATTGAGGATTACGATGCCGAATTGTGGCAGGCAATGGAGCAAGAAGTAGTACGCCAAAAAGAGCACATTGAACTAATTGCATCTGAAAACTACATCAGTCCTCGCGTCATGCAAGCGCAGGGTTCCCAACTGACTAACAAATATGCTGAAGGTTATCCTCGAAAGCGTTACTACGGCGGGTGCGAATATGTTGATGTGATCGAGCAACTGGCCATCGATCGTGCCAAGGCCTTATTCGGCGCGGATTATGCCAACGTGCAGCCGCATTCGGGATCGCAGGCCAATTTCGCCGTTTATACCGCCCTACTTCAGCCGGGCGATACCGTGCTGGGCATGAACTTGGCGCACGGCGGCCACTTGACACACGGCTCGCCAGTCAACTTCTCTGGAAAGTTGTATAACATCGTGCCTTACGGTATCGATGAGAGCGGTTACATCAACTACGATCAGTTGGCTGAGCTGGCAAAAACCCAACAGCCGAAAATGATCATCGGCGGATTTTCTGCCTACTCTGGTGTGGTCGACTGGGCCAAAATGCGTGAAATAGCCGATAGCGTCGGCTCTTATCTATTTGTGGATATGGCACATGTGGCTGGACTAATTGCCGCCGGCGTGTATCCAACTCCAATTCCCCACGCCCATGTCGTGACCACTACTACCCACAAAACGCTAGCTGGTCCACGTGGTGGCCTGATTCTGGCGAAAGGAGGCAGCGAGAGACTATATAAGAAGTTAGACTCCTCTGTTTTCCCCGGTGCACAGGGCGGTCCGTTAATGAATGTTATTGCTGCCAAAGCGGTCGCGCTGAAAGAGGCCATGGAGCCTGCATTCAATACTTACCAAAAACAGGTAGCCAAAAATGCCAAAGCGATGGTAGAAGTGTTCTTGTCGCGCGGTTTTAAGGTGGTATCAGGTGCAACCGATAACCATCTTTTCCTGTTAGATCTAACAGATAAAAACTTGACTGGTAAAGAAGCAGATGCAGCGCTAGGCCGAGCTAATATTACTGTCAACAAAAACAGTGTGCCAAACGATCTAAAAAGCTCGTTCGTCACCTCCGGGGTCCGTATCGGCACGCCTGCGGTCACCCGTCGCGGTTTTACTGAAGCCGACGTACGTGAACTGGCGAGTTGGATGTGCGATGTGTTAGAAAATATCAATGACGAAACGATTATTGAACATACTAGAAATAAAGTAATAGATATCTGTGCACACTATCCGGTCTATGCCTAACAGCAACCCGGCTGTACCATAAATCTATTTCTTTTCAAGGTTGTTTTGTACCCATAAGGGAAGTGACAAGCCACAAAAGCTAACAATGCTAACGTGTGGCATCAGAGTAGTAGTAACCAGAAATAGATTGAAAAATTAATAAAATATAGAATACGCTGCAGTTTTACCTGAGGGCAATGGTTGGCGAATCTGTAGTCCGCATAAAATCAAATATGATCTTAAATCAGGTCAATTTCTTGTTGACACAAACGGGATACTCTACTTAGAAAAGAATAATCTCTGTGCAGGTAGTACGCAGCACAGCTGGGTATTTCCTTGAATTATGCTATACAGAAAATACAGTACGACACTCTCGGATTTTTACTTTTATCTAGAAAAGTTTATTGTACGGCTTGGGTTATCACACGCAAGCCAAGAAGCATAGCTTCATCGCTAAGTGGAGCAGCAATAACTATTGTAACCAGAAGAGGACAGCGCTGGCGCCTGGGAAATAATCAAATTTATGGGTACTAAAATATTTCAGCTAATATCCAGTGAGCAATAACTGTTGTAATAATGTTTTATTTCATAGTTTTTATCGGCGCAACATCAGAAGCTTAAGTAGCAGTATGGAGAAATAGAGACCAAATTATTGCTAATATTATTTATTTTCTCTAGAGAAGGTTGTAGAAAAAGAGGGTATATGGCATATAAAAGCATATGCACTGGGTGGCAGAACGACACCCGTATCATTTACACACTGTTGGACTGAAATATGGCAAAATAGCAATTATTATTATCTTACCCTTTTCCACCGTTCCCGAATATAGCAGGGTTCTCTAATGATGCTACCTTGAGACATGTCAGTTTTGTACTGATGGTGGGTGAAGGCCAGCTCTAGTTATGGCAATTTCGACAACCTTCCGAGAGTGTTACGTAGGCAGCTGACTTGTGGTAGTGGTTGCACCTGTTCCGATACACGGGAGATATGCTTCAGTGCCTTGTCAAGGCTGATGGTTAATGACGAACCATCAGTGTATTGCTGTATTTCATTCAGCAAGCGATAGAAACGGGGTAACTATCCTTAAACCTATTCTTAACAAGAATAAGCCCTCGTTTTCCTATTCCTAATTATCAAATTTACATAAAAATCGTTCATGATGCTCGCCATGATGATAGCGAGTCAAGATAATCGGGAATATGAAACGTGGAAACGGTAAAGTAAAAAACGAAGGTTAAAAAGACAAGGAGCCAGGAAAAGCTGAGTCGTAGGAGTTTAGTGACCGCCTTACTCAGAGGCATTACGCATAGCCAAAAGAATGGCTTTCACGACACGTGGATTCCCAGCCACCACGTTACCGGAGAGTAGATAGTTGTGACCACCGGTAAAGTCGGTAACCAGACCGCCGGCTTCATGCACCAACAATTCACCGCAGATAATACTCCATGGCCTCAGGCCAATTTCAAAAAAGCCATCCACTCGTCCAGCGGCCACATAGGCAAAATCCAGCGCGGTGGAGCCTATGCGACGAAGATCCGCGCATTGAATGAATAACTTACTTATTAAAGTGAGATAGCTGCCGACATGTTGTTTCTGTTTAAAAGGAAAACCGGTGGCTAGAATGGTACCGTTCAAGTCGCGGGCAACGCCGCCGCGTAGACGGCAGCCATTCAATTGTGCACCTTGACCGCGAGTAGCGGTGAACAATTCATTACGCATAGGATCATAGACTACAGCGATTTCCGTGCGGCTTTTAATGCGCACAGCGACAGAGACGGCAAAATGAGGCAGGTGATTAGCAAAATTTCTAATGCCATCCAGTGGATTAATAATCCACTGTACGTCGTTATCTTCACCGGCTAGCTTACCGCATTCTTCTCCAATAATGACGTGCTGCGGATAAAATTTGTGAATAACTTCTACGATCAATCGTTCTGCTTCGCGGTCGATATTAACAAGGAAATCATTATTGCTTTTTTGGCTGACTTGACCATTGAGAATTCCATAATATTTGGCGATAAAAACACTTGCCTTTCGTGCTGCTCGAAAGGCAATGTTAAGCATCGGATGCATAGATGTATTAATGTTAAATAATTAAAATGGTTTAAATCATACCACAATATCAGCAGAATATCTATGATTGTGCTTTTAAGAGCATTGATAGTTTTTTCTCGGTCTTGTAAGATGCTCTTGTGTAATATAATTATAATTATTAGCTTACTAGAATGCCGTCCAAGTCATGAAAACTATGGAAGTAAGTAACATCTATCTGGTCAATTTCTACAAAAACCTAACTCGCAGCTGCTTGTCTCTCCTCAATGGAGCAGCAATACTATCACCAATAATGCTACTTTGATAAACCTCGACAAGAAAAGCTTATAGACTGAATAGGTAGGTGCTAGGGGCTGTTTAATAGACGCTTACATGACCTATGCACGAACTCTGAAAGCATGTAGGAATACTAAAGCGCCAGCAGTAGTTTGCTTTTTAATTGTGATCTCATTGGCCTAATAAACGATGAATTGCAAAAAAAACGCCATATTCCACGTCTAGATCCTAGTCAATCTAGATCGCTTGCTGAACTTGGCAATGAAGGTGCAAATTTTAGTGTGTGAAGTCCTGTTTCCTCGACTTGGGTAGTCAGCGTTAGAAAATTCCGTTCCAGACAGCTGTAGTTTATCCCCAATGGCCGAGGATTCAGAACATTGTATTTAGTACTTGGAGGTAGGTGCTAAATGATACTAATTTTATCCGCATACGCCTAGATCACCTGGGGTTGATGATGAACAAATTATACTAAATTACTCCTCCAAGCTACTCGAACACTAATTAATACGTGCCCGTGAGGCTAAAGTTAATACGTGCCCGTGAGGCTAAAGCGCGTCCGACAGAAGATAGAGAATAAATACTTGATTGCATTAGTCTATTAAATAATATTTGATTGTTCCAATATAGAATGGCAGACTTTCACTATGTTCTTTTCACTCTATGATTTGTATCATGAGACTGACTTACAAGGACCGTTACACGGTCACTAGTATAATTAATGTCACCCTTCACTCTGATAGGTGGCCCGTTCCATTAGCTAAAATTTCCGAGCATCAGGGTATTTTCTTTCCTAATTTGGAACAGCTATCGTTTGAACAAACATGTATTGGTGGCAAGCATACGGGGCTCATAGGTGGCGGTTTTCTACTAGGTTAGAGTTCTCAAATCATTGTTGGCGCGATTGTTACCGCATCATAGATAAATCAATCGACGCCACCTGCTGCGGGGAGAAGTCAAAGTGACAATCTCCGCCTATAAATCTGTACTCTCTGGCGTGATCTTAGCACGCACACGTCGGCTAGTTTTTCAACAACATTACTCTGGCCAAACTGATAAGCAATAGAAGAGGTTCTCAATGTCACCGATCGTCAGGACAACAACATGAACTGCCTGATGACAAACAGGCGACCGAAGGAAACGATTAACGTTAAACTATGCGCTTGAGCGCACAAATGAAAGCATTCGTTTATTAAAATTTCCGGAGTTAATGCTTCATGAAACTACCGATTTATCTTGATTATTCTGCCACCACACCAGTTGATCCACGGGTGGCGAAGAAGATGATGCAGTACCTTACTCTAGATGGTGTTTTTGGTAACCCGTCTTCTCGATCCCATCGTTATGGTTGGCAGGCAGAAGAAGCTGTCGATATTGCCCGCAATCACATCGCCGCGCTAGTTGGAGCTGATCCCCGTGAAATTATTTTCACTTCAGGCTCGACCGAATCCGATAATCTAGCTATTAAAGGTGTCGCCCATGTCTATCAGGCTCAAGGTCGCCACATCATCACCAGCGTGACCGAGCATAAAGCGGTTCTTGATACCTGTCAGTATCTGGAACAAGAAGGATTTACTGTCACCCGGCTTGTGCCCCAGGCAAACGGTATTATCACGCCGCAGCAGTTGAATGACTCTCTACGCAATGATACGATTTTGGTGTCTCTGATGCATGTCAATAACGAAACTGGTGTAATTCAGGATATCGCGACATTCGGCAAATTGTGCTGTGCTCAGGGTGTGCTCTTTCATGTGGATGCTACCCAAAGCGTTGGCAAGCTTCCTATCGATCTGGCGACGCTATCGGTGGATTTAATGTCGTTTAGCGGCCATAAGATATATGGCCCAAAAGGGATTGGTTGTCTTTTCGTACGTCGCAAGCCACGGGTGCATATCGCAGCCCAGATTCACGGTGGCAGCCACGAGCGCGGTATACGTTCTGGCACCTTACCAGTACATCAAATTGTTGGCATGGGAGAAGCCTACCGTCTAGCGGCGCAGGAACTGGCGAGCGAAATGCCACGACTGCGCGCGCTACGGGATCGGTTATGGCAGGGGCTAGAGCAGATAGGGGGCGTGTCGGTCAATGGTGATTTGCAGCAGAGTGTAGCAACGTTGCTTAACGTCAGTTTTCGAGGTGTTGATGGAGAATCATTGATCAAGATGCTAAAGGATCTGGCAGTCTCAACAGGTTCCGCTTGCACCTCCACTAACCTTGAGCCATCTCATGTCCTGCGTGCAATGGGACTGGATGATGAACTGGCCCACAGTTCCATCCGTTTTTCGTTGGGGAGATTTACCACTCGTGAAGAAATAGAGTACGCTGTCACCCAGATCCAGACAACCATCGCTCGTCTGCGCGAAATAATGCCCCGGTACTCACATTGTACCGCCAGCAGTGGCGGTATGAGCTAAGTGCAGCGTGAGCTCCAAAACCGAAGACATTTTCGTTAGATATTCATGCGATATGCATATTGTCGGCACTCTGTTGGCACCGGTGTTTACCCTAAGCCTTTAGGGGTAGAGAAATGTCGTTGATTAGTTCAATCAGTAGACAACGCAGTGTCTCTGCAGTATGTACTGACCCGAAAGAGGTAAAGCACTATAAGTTAGCAGCAAGCCAGCCAGGAAAGCAAACCAGACAGAATATCCACTGGATACCATATTATCTTTAATTTAGTTGGAGTAGACGAATGGCCACCGAAACGATGCAGATCACGCTATCTACTTCACCCGCGGATGCCCGCTGGGGCGAAAAAACGTTGTTGAGCGCCAACGAAAGTGGGGTGACTATTCATCTCACAGGGGATGAAGTATTAAGCACTATTCAGCGCGCAGCACGAAGAATTGACGGGTTGGGGATAAGGCAGGTCGCACTAGTGGGTGAAAAATGGGATTTAGAACTCTGCTGGGCGTTCTGGCAAGGCTACTGGTCTCCCAAAGGGGAATACCATGTAACTTGGCCAATGTTACCGAAAGCTGCGCGCCAAGAATTGGACAACCGAATGCAGATTATCGACTGGGTACGCCACACTATCAATACTCCAGCGGAAGAGCTCAGCCCAGAGCAGCTAGCGCTGCGCGCAGTAGATATTATATCTACTGTGGCTGGTAACGCCATTAGTTACCGCATCACCAAAGCCGACGATCTCTATGATAATCAATACATAGGGCTATATACAGTTGGTCGCGGTTCAGAGCGCCAGCCCGTATTGTTGACGCTAGATTACAACCCAAGCAATAATACGGACGAGCCAGTACTGGCTTGCTTAGTAGGAAAAGGAATCACCTTCGACACTGGCGGCTACAGCCTGAAGAGCAGTAGTTTTATGGAGTCGATGAAGTCCGATATGGGTGGTGCCGCTATTCTGACCGGTGTTCTGGCGCTAGCTGTTAGTCGTGGTCTAACCAAACGGATTCGTCTAATTCTGTGTTGTGCTGATAATATGGTGAGCGGCAACGCTTTTAAACTGGGCGATATTATTCGCTATCGTAACGGAAAATCAGTGGAAGTGATGAATACCGACGCGGAAGGTCGCTTAGTACTGGCAGATGGCCTTATCGAGGCTAGCGCAGCCCATCCGAAATTTATCATCGATTGCGCCACATTGACCGGTGCTGCGAAAATTGCGCTAGGCAATGATTATCACGCGCTATTCAGCTTTGATGATGCCTTAGCGACAGCATTGATGAAAAGTGCCAGAGAAGAACATGAACCATTCTGGCGCCTACCTCTAATGGAGTTCCATCGTTACCATCTGTTGTCTAATTTTGCCGATATGAGCAATGTGACTGGCAGATCCCATAGTGCTGCAGCCAGCAGTGCCGCGGCATTCTTATCGCACTTTGTAGAAAATTACCGCCAGGGCTGGCTGCACATAGATTGCTCTGCTACCTATCACAAAAGTGCGGTGGAACAATGGCCTGCCGGAGCCACCGGTTTAGGCGTACGTACGCTAGCCAATCTATTATTGGCAAAAGCGCAAGACTAAAGATTCATCAGATGATAACTCAAGTGCGAATGAGCTCAAAAAACCGCTTGGTATGACAGCCAAGCAGGAGGGGTGGAGGGAAAACTCGATCAATGACAGTCTCATTAAAGATAATGAACTGAAAGAGGTATTGTAGCGAGATGACAGTGAGTTCGCTTATTGGTTCGGATTTTACTGCTGTTGGCGACGATGTATATGCTTAGCAAAGCCAGAAATAACTGGATCTCTAGCGATAGAGAAATGTTGTCTCAGAACTGTAAAATATACGGGAATGGATTATTTCCTTATTTCGTCTCAATGACTGTATTGTAATTAAGCAGAGGTGCGGTAATGAAGCGGAGCAGAGGGTCTTATCATTGGTGCAACGGGTACCGAGGAGCCTATTCAGGACAGGTTACGGGCTAGGTCAGGCAGCCACTATCATCCAGACGAACGGCAACGTTCGGTTAATAATTAATAATAAATATGAAACTCTCTGTAAAATATAAAGCCCTTTTGTAAAGGGTAGGCGGTCCAAGTTGGCTGAGGTAGCCGTGCATGATCACGTTAAACTTTTATTAAATGTTATTAGTAGAAGCTTCAATAAGCTTGCACGAACTAGTGTAACAGCGAATTAACGCGGTCATGCTAAAACTAGTCAGAGGTTTTCATGATTATTGAACGTACATTGTCCATCATCAAACCAAATGCTGTTGCTAAAAATGTCATTGGTGCCATTATTAATCGTTTTGAAAACACCGGTTTGACTGTAGTCGGCGCAAAAATGCTACATCTGAACCGCGTGCAAGCGGAAGGATTCTATGCCGAACACAAAGATAAACCGTTCTTCGACAGTCTGGTAAATTTCATGATTTCCGGTCCAATCCTGGTGCAAGTGCTAGAAGGCAAAGATTCTGTGCGTCGCAACCGCGAAATCATGGGCACCACTAACCCAGCAGATGCCCTAGCTGGCACCCTGCGCGCTGACTATTCTGATAGTTTCATCGAAAACGCGGTACACGGCTCGGATTCTGTAAAATCGGCTGCTCGAGAAATTGCTTATTTTTTTGCTGACGAAGAAATTTACGCGCGTATTTGCTAATCATTGCTGCACATCAGAGAAAAGCCTACTTTACCTTTTAAGTTAAGCTATTCTACGCTAAAATCAATATTAAATACACCTTGGATGAAGTGGTAATCTGCACTTGGCTGGGAGCATTTCTTTATGTCATCCACTTCATACCGTGTAACAGGTAAGGCTTGAAAAAGATGTCTGAGGAAAGCGTGTCTAAATTCTCTCTTGTCGAAGCAATGTCAATTTCCTCCATTTCCCAAAAGAAACTAAATCTGCTTGATATGAACCGTCGGAAACTGCGTGAGCTTTTTGTTTCTCTGGGGGAAAAGCCTTTTCGTGCCGATCAGGTGATGAAATGGATTTACCACTATTTCTGTGATGATTTTGATCAGATGACGAATCTCAACAAGCCGTTGCGCACGCGCCTAAAAGTACTGGCAGAAATCCGTGCGCCAGAAATAATTAAAGAGCAGCGCTCGTTTGATGGCACCATTAAGTGGGCTATTAAAGTCGGCAACCAGCAGGTCGAGACGGTTTACATCCCCGAGGGTAACCGTGCGACCCTGTGTGTTTCATCTCAGGTTGGCTGTGCGCTACAGTGCACTTTCTGCTCCACAGCTCAACAGGGCTTCAACCGCAATTTGCGAGTATCAGAAATCATCGGTCAGGTCTGGCTCTCGGCCAAGATCATAGGTACCACCAAGATCACCGGTCAGCGTCCTATCACCAACGTAGTAATGATGGGCATGGGCGAGCCACTGCTGAATCTTACCAATGTAGTGCCAGCAATAGAAATTATGCTGGACGATTTTGGCTTCGGGTTATCCAAGCGCCGCGTAACCTTGTCCACATCCGGTGTAGTGCCGGCGTTGGAGAAGCTAGGTAATATGATAGACGTGGCACTGGCGATTTCACTTCATGCGCCAAACGACATGATCCGCGACAAATTTATGCCAATTAATCGCAAGTACAATATCAATACATTTTTACTGGCTGTACGCCGCTATCTCGATAAATCAAAAGCCAATCAAGGCCGCGTGACAGTGGAATACGTGATGCTTGACCATATTAACGATAGCCTTGAACACGCGCATCAGCTGGCGGAATGTTTAAAGGATACGCCGTGCAAGATTAATCTTATTCCCTGGAACCCATTTCCCGGCGCGCCTTACGGCTGCAGCTCCAATAGTCGGATCGACCGCTTCGCAAAAGTGCTAATGGGATACAGGTTTACCACCATAGTGCGTAAAACGCGCGGGGGTGATATCAGTGCTGCCTGTGGACAGTTGGCGGGTAATGTTATAGATCGCACTAAACGTACTATGCACAAACAAATGAATAGTAAACTTATATCGGTCAAGGAAATTTGATAGTCAATTCGCTTGCTGAGCTTCTGGCCTTCGTTAATGTAAGCAACGATATTAATATGGAAATCAGTATGAAGCTGATTCTAAGAATGGAATAACAACGCCCTGTTTTGGGCGGATGCGCCAGAAGGAATCTTGGCAGCAAAGAGCAAGCTGAATATTGCTCGGTAAGAACCGATCGGTGGAGGTCAAAGTCACGCTAAACGATTTATGTATTCAACTGGCTGTGAGTTAGCGAGAAAATATCGTCCTATAAATGTTGTCAGCTGTTCCAAAAACAGACGCCGTAAAATAACATAGTCATGAATAATTACGGCATGTTTTTAATTGCCGATAATTCTAGAGAGTTGACTACTCTGTTTTGTTAAACAACCAATAACTCACACGATCGTACTCTGCTCGCATGTGCTTAGATTACCTATCCGGAAAAGTATTGTGCTGTCTAAAACTAGCAAGCAAATTAAAAGTAGGCTGTCCCAACAAAAAGTTCAACATTTATTAGATATATTTATCAACATGCGCTACCAAGATGCACTTCCGGTCAGCGACAAGAGTTTATGGTTACCACTGCGTTAGCCCACTAACCCATAACGCTGCACGTTATGGCGCACAGCTTGCGTGAAATTTCATATAATCCAAACAGTACCACCAATTCCTAGCTAATGAATACCGAAGTCCTTCAAGATCAAACAGTAGCAACCACCACGGGCAGACGCTTGCGTCAAGCTCGTGAACATATGGGGTTAAGCCAACAAAGCGTAGCTGAACGGCTACGCTTGAAGGTATCTACCGTGCGGGACATCGAAGAAGATCATATCAATCCTAATCTTGCCTCGACGTTCTTACGCGGCTATATTCGTTCATATGCGCGGCTAGTGCATGTTTCTGAAGAAGAACTAATGCCGATGATGGATAAACAGACACCGGTCAAAGCGTCAAAAGTTGCTCCGATGCAAAGTTTCTCCTTGGGCAAAACCCGAAAGAAACGTGACGCTTGGCTGATGGGATTCACCTGGCTAATTTTATTTATGATGATTGGCTTGACGGGCGCGTGGTGGTGGCAGAACCATAAGGCTCAGCAGCAGGATATCGCCAATATGGCTAATCAATCTTCCGCTCAGCTGTCACAAGGGGAGGCAATCTCGATACAGCTAGGCGACAACACTGGTAACGTAGGTCAGCTGGCCAAAGACAGTAACGACTGTGTTGCACCGTAGTCGGTATCTACAATATGTCGATACTGGCAGCAAAAAACTATTTAGTGGTATCCAACACTGTGGCAATCTAAATTTAACTTGTTAGGATCCGTACAAATTGAACATTGGTGCCTCTGACGCGGTGCAGATTTAATCTCAAAGTAACCCCCTACACGACTGACCGGTAGCCATACAATGTAAAGACTGAAATCAGTCGGCAAGGTTGGAGGAAATGATGCATAATTCTACGCCTATTGCTCGTAGAAAATCGAAACGTATTCACGTCGGCAAGATTTTGGTAGGTGATGGCGCGCCCATCACGGTGCAATCAATGACCAATACCCGTACCACCGACATTGTGGCGACAGTACAACAGATCCAGGCACTAGAGCGTGGTGGTGCTGATATTGTGCGCGTGTCAGTGCCCACCATAGACGCTGCTGAAGCCTTTAAGATTATTAAACAACAGGTCCATGTGCCGCTGGTGGCGGACATCCATTTTGACTACCGCATCGCGCTGAAAGTTGCCGAATACGGTGCTGATTGCCTCCGTATCAATCCAGGAAACATCGGTAATGAGAACCGTATTCGCTCAGTGGTAGATTGTGCGAAAGACAAAAATATCCCGATTCGCATCGGCGTCAACTCCGGCTCACTTGAACGTGATGTACAGAAAAAATATGGCAAACCGACACCTGAGGCGCTGCTAGAATCGGCTATGCGCCATGTAGACATTTTAGATCGACTCAACTTCGACCAGTTCAAGGTTAGTGTCAAAGCCTCCGATGTCTTTCTGACAGTACAGTCCTATCGCTTACTGGCGACTCGTATCGAGCAGCCATTGCATTTGGGTATCACTGAAGCAGGTGGCATCCGCAGTGGGGCAGTAAAATCGGCAATCGGCCTCGGGATGCTGTTAAGTGAAGGTATTGGAGATACGCTACGTATTTCTTTGGCGACGGATCCGGTAGAGGAAGTAAAAGTTGGCTTCGATATCCTGAAATCCCTGCGCATTCTTTCACGCGGCATCAACTTCATCGCTTGTCCGACGTGTTCACGTCAGGAGTTTGATGTCATCGGCACTCTCAACGCCCTGGAACAACGGTTGGAAGATATTGTCACGCCAATGGATGTATCTATTATCGGCTGCGTAGTAAACGGTCCCGGCGAAGCTCTAACTGCAACAATCGGGGTGACCGGAGGCCACAACAAGAGCGGTTTTTATGAAGATGGAGTCCGTCAGCGAGAACGCTTCGACAACGAACGGGTGATCGATCAATTAGAGGCCCGCATCCGTGCAAAAGCAGCGATGTTGGACAAAAATAACTGTATCACAGTTAATATGATAGAAAAATAAAACAGGTAGAAATTCGACATGGCAAAAAACATCCAAGCCATTCGCGGTATGAATGACTATTTACCAGAAGAGACAGCCTTCTGGCAGCGTGTTGAAGGGACACTCAAAGATGTGCTAGCCAGTTATGGCTACAGTGAGATCCGCCTGCCAATCGTTGAACAAACCCCGTTATTTCAAAGAGCTATTGGTAAAATCACCGATGTTGTAGAAAAAGAGATGTACACCTTTTCAGACCGCAACGGTGACAGCCTGACACTACGCCCGGAGGGCACTGCCGGCTGTGTGCGCGCCGGTATTGAACATGGCCTGTTGTATAACCAGGAGCAGCGTCTTTGGTATGCCGGCCCGATGTTCCGCTACGAGCGACCGCAAAAAGGCCGATACCGCCAATTTTATCAGATGGGTGCTGAAGTGTTCGGCCAACAAGGACCTGATGTTGACGCCGAACTTATTCTGCTTACTGCCCGCTGGTGGCGCGCGCTTGGTATCAGCGAACATGTGTCTTTAGAGCTCAATTCCATCGGCTCGTTGGCTGCGCGCGCGCGCTACCGAAAAGCACTGGTAGCTTTTCTGGTCCAGCACGAAAATCTCCTGGACGATGATTGTCGGCGCCGCATGCATACCAATCCGATACGGGTGCTAGACACTAAAAACCCTGATGTCCAGACACTTCTCAATGATGCACCTTTGCTCACCGACTATCTCGTTGATGATTCCCGCTCCCATTTTTCCGGTCTGTGTAATTTTTTGGATTTGGCTGGCATCCCATACACAATCAATCCACGTCTAGTGCGTGGTCTAGATTACTACAATTGCACGGTTTTCGAATGGATCACCACTAGTCTCGGACCTCAGGGCACCGTATGTGGTGGTGGTCGCTATGATATTTTAGTGGAACAGCTGGGCGGTCGCGCTACCCCTGCGGTCGGGTTCGCTATGGGGTTGGAACGGTTAGTGCTGTTAGTACAGACTGTTAACCCCTGTTTCGCGTCTTCGTCGCGCGTGGACGCTTATCTAGTGGCTGCGAATGACAACGACAAGGGCGCGACGTTAATGCTAGCTGAACAGCTGCGAGACGCGCTGCCTTCCCTGCGACTAATGACCAATTACGGCGGCGGCAGTTTTAAAAAGCAATTCAGTCGTGCCAACAAGTACGGTGCCCACGTTGCGCTAATTTTAGGAGAAAGCAAGACGGTACAGCAACAGGTAATATTGAAAGATTTAGTTACAGGTAGCCAAGAAAGACTAGCAAAGAGCGATGTCGCTGCGCGGCTAACAGTGATTTTAGGTTCAAAGAGGAAAGATCTGTAGAAGTCTATAGCATTAAAATGAACAACACAAAGCGTTACGATGTTTTTAATCTTAAGCAGATGAATATTGTCCCACTTGGCCTACCCCTGCTTAGAGTCGCATAGTACTTCACTGATCGCTAACAGCAATAATTACAGCACTCTGACCTAAATAGCGTTGGCAAAAGGTATGAAGCTGAACAATCTGCCCAACTTGAGAGGGGTTCCCATGCAGTTTCGTACAATATTTATAGGTTTGTTATCTGTCACTCTCTTCAGCGGGTGCGCGTGGTTTAATAGCGAAAAAAACACAGCCGCTATATCATCGCTGCCTAAGGTAGACAATCAGTTTCAGCTGAAAACGATATGGAAGCACTCTGTCGGTAATGGAAGTGGTGACTTCTACTCTAATCTACATCCAGCCTGGCAAGGTTCCCGTGTCTTCGCCGCTGACCGCCACGGCATAGTGAAAGCTCTGGATGTGGATACTGGTAAAAAAGTTTGGTTAGTGGATCTTTCCATCCGCAACGGATTTTTCTTGCGTAGTCGTCCAGCGCAGCTTTCTGGTGGTTTAACGGCTGCCGGCACTCGGGTTTATCTTGGCAGTGAGTTAGCTAAAGTTTACGCACTAAATACACAGGACGGCAGTATCTCCTGGGAGGCATCGGTTGCCGGGGAAGCTCTGTCAACACCAGTGGTCAGTGATGGCACATTGCTGGTACATACCAGCAACGGCATGCTGCAGGCGCTTAATGAAACCAATGGCGCTATCAAATGGACTGTTAACCTCGATGTACCGCCGCTGACTCTACGCGGCGTATCCTCACCGACTACGGCGTTTGGTGCCGCGATTGTGGGAGGTGATAACGGTCGAGTCAGTGCAGTGCTGATCAACCAGGGCCAGCTAATTTGGCAACAGCGTATCTCCCACCTGAACGGTATGACTGAGATCGCGCGACTTAACGATGTGAAAACCACACCAGTGGTAGTGAACGGTGTCGTGTACGCCTTAGCTTACAATGGAAATTTAGTTGCCTTAGATCTGTATTCCGGTCAGGTCCTGTGGTCGCGTGAGAAGATAGGCTCTACCACCAATCTACTGGTGGACGGCAGTCGTATCTACTTAGTGGATCAGGACGATCGCGTAATCGCAGTTAATATCCAGGATGGTATCATTGTGTGGTGTCAGAGTAAGCTGATGCACCGTAATCTGACCTCACCAGTGCTGTATAATGGCTATATTGTCACCGGTGACTCGGAAGGGTACCTACATTGGATCAATACTGATGACGGCCAGTTTGTTGCTCAGCAGAAAGTAGATGGTTCCGGTCTGCTGAGTACGCCTGTTATCGCTAATAGTAAGCTTATTGTGCAAGCGAAAAATGGAAAGGTTTATGCTTTTGCCATCGAAATGTTTCTCGTGGGCCGTATGTAGATAGGCTAACTCTGTAGCAATTAAGTTTAGTTGCTATATTATGTATTTCTTTGTTAATTTTAAAGAGATTGTAATTAATGATACCTGTCATCACGCTGATCGGGCGTCCAAATGTAGGGAAATCTACCTTGTTTAATCGATTAACGCGCACCCGTGATGCGCTGGTAGCAGATTTTCCGAGATTAACGCGTGACCGAAAGTATGGTCACGCTGAATGGGAAGGTCATAAATTTATTATTATCGATACTGGCGGCATTGATGGCACTGAGAAAGGAGTGGAAACCCACATGGCAGCACAGTCTCTAGTGGCGATCGAAGAGGCCGATGTTGTACTTTTCATAGTTGATGGCCGCTCTGGGCTGATGGCAGCCGATCAGGATATCGCCAAACATCTGCGCAACCGTCATAAAGCCACGGTCATCGTCGCTAATAAAACCGATGGTATCGATTCGGATAGTGCGGTAAGCGATTTTTATGCCCTGGGTATGAGTGAAATTATTCCCATCGCATCTTCCCATGGACATGGAATTAACAGTTTGCTACAGCAGGTCTTATTGCCGTTGGTAAGTAACGGCTTGCCGTCGGACGATGAATCTGAAGCGCGGAAGAAAAAAGAAACATCATTTGATCCGATCATCAAGATCGCCATCGTCGGCCGCCCTAATGTTGGCAAGTCCACGTTAACCAACTGTGTTCTTGGTGAAGAACGTGTAATGGTCTACGACATACCAGGCACTACCCGCGATAGCATTTACATCCCAATGGTGCGTGACGAGCGGAAATATGTCTTGATCGATACTGCTGGCGTGCGTAAGCGCAGTAAAGTTATAGAAGCAGTAGAAAAAATCTCGGTTATCAAGACACTACAGGCCATCGAAGACTCTAATGTGGTAGTGCTGGTAATTGATGCCCATGAAGGCATGTCCGATCAGGATCTGTCGTTGTTGAGCTTTATTCTGGATATCGGACGATCATTAGTGATTGCGGTCAATAAATGGGACAGCCTGCCTAATGAGGTACGAAATGAATTCAAACAAATGCTCAATCTACGCTTGAGATTTATCGATTTTGTCCGAGTCCATTTTATTTCGGCTTTGCACGACAGAGGGGTCAGTAATCTTTTTGAGTCGGTGAATGAAGCCTATCAGTGTGCAACTAAGCGGGTGAGCACGGCGTTGTTGACCCGAATCATGCGCACGGCAGTAGATAGATATCAGCCACCGCTGGCGCGTGGCCGGCGCATCAAACCCAAATACGCCCATGCTGGAGGATATAATCCACTGATTGTGGTAATCCACGGAACTCAGGTTAAAAATCTGCCCGATTCGTACAAACATTATCTGATGAACTATTTCCGTCGTTCGCTGGAGATTATGGGGACACCGCTTCGTATTCAGTTCAATGAGGCCGATAACCCCTTTACCTGCCGACGTAATACACTGACGCCAACGCAATTGCATAAACGTAAACGATTGATGGATTATATCAAAAAAAACAAATAATTGGTATCGAATACAATGCCAAATTCCAATTGCTGATTTTTCAGCAGACGCTGATAGTACATAGTACATAGTGCATTCCACTGACAGTATGCAGTGGCAATTTTCAGCTTTCTGTACTATCATAAACAGCAGAGCTGTGTCTGGTGTTACTCTGGAATTAGCATCTCCAACTAGAGTTGCCTTACTGTCCCGTCGGTGTTAAAGATCTAAATACGGAATAATATTAATTACCGTATGAAAATATACGATCGCCTCGGGTTGTATCTTTTTTTAAGTAAGTAATGTTGAGCTAATGAGGATATATGAATTAACGTCGGAAATTATTGAACTTATAGAGCTGATTGATTTAGAAATGTTTCAGGCATTCTGTATTCTCTGTAAGTGAGTATTACTTACCATCCCGCGCTGACAAGTTATCCTTCGAATCTACCCTGCTGATGATGCCTATTACTCTACTGTTACCGATTTGGCCAAGTTACGTGGCTGATCAATGTCAGCCCCTTTGATGAGAGCTATGTGATAGGCTAGTAGCTGCATCGGTACGGCATAGAAAATAGGTGCTACAATTTGCTCCACGTGGGGTAAATGGATAATTTTCATATTTTTGCTTTCAATAAAATTGGTGCCCTGCTCAGCGAAGACGTAGAGTTGGCCGCCACGGGCACGAACTTCTTCAATATTAGATTTCAGTTTATCCAAAAGTTTATTGTTTGGCGCAATAACGATCACCGGCATATCAGGGTCGATTAACGCCAGTGGGCCATGTTTCAGTTCTCCGGCAGCATAGGCTTCAGCGTGGATATAAGAGATTTCTTTCAGCTTCAGTGCCCCTTCCATAGCTATTGGGTAAAGGTCGCCACGTCCTAGAAATAGCGCATGATGCTTATCTAAGAAGCTTTCAGCCAGAGATTCAATAGGCTTATTCAGCGACAGTACTTGTTCAATCCGGCTCGGCAACGCCTGCAGGGCATAAACGATATTTGCTTCTATCTGTTTATCCATAGCCATAGCATGAGCACGCAGACGGCCGATACGCACAACTAACATCAATAACACCGTAAGCTGTGTAGTGAATGTTTTGGTAGAGGCAACGCCGATTTCAGTGCCAGCCTTAGTCATTATCGCCATATCCGATTCGCGAACCAAAGAGGAGTCGACGACATTACAAACAACCAGAGATCCGAGATAGACTAAGGTTTTGGTCAGCCGAAGAACCGCCAGGGTGTCGGCAGTCTCGCCGGATTGAGACAAAGTAATCAGCAGTGTATTCGGGTGCGCGGCAGACTTGCGATAGCGGAACTCAGAGGCGATTTCCACATCGCAGGTCACACCGGCTAGGGCCTCAAACCAGTATCGGGAGACCATGGCGGAGTGATAAGAGGTGCCACACGCAATAATTTGTACATGTTGAATCTGGCGCAGTAACGTTTCGGCTTCCCCCAGTTCTGCCAACGTAACTTCACCATGGTTGAGTCGACCTTCCAGCGTGTTCTTAATCGCCTGAGGCTGTTGGAAAATTTCCTTTTGCATATAGTGACGGTAGGGTTCCTTATCATCGATGTCGTACTTAACCCGAGATTCAATTTCCGGCCGCTCAACAATTTTTCCTGCTTTTTCCCATACGCGGACGGTGTGGCGAGTGATTTCAGCTATGTCTCCCTCTTCTAAGAACATAAAGAGGCGGGTAACCGGCAGTAATGCTAACTGGTCAGACCCAAGAAAATTCTCGCCAACTCCGCGTCCGATCACTAGAGGACTACCAGATCGCGCCGCGACCAGTGCGCTGGGATCTAAGCTATCCATGATAACCATACCGTACGCGCCGCGTAGTGCGCTAACTACACGTTGCATTACTCCCACTAACGTACCACCTTGTTGACGTTGTTCCCAATGCACCAAATGGGCGATTACTTCCGTATCGGTTTCGCTGACAAATGCATAGCCATGTTCACGCAGCTGCTCGCGCAGTGGTTCGTGGTTTTCAATAACGCCATTATGTACCACTACAATATGATCGGAAACATGAGGATGGGCATTGTCTTCCGTCGGTTCACCATGAGTTGCCCAACGGGTATGGGCGATGCCGGTGCCACCGGATAGCTGATGATGTTCAGCCGCTTCGGCAAGGGCTTTGACTTTTCCTACTCGACGCAGGCGCTGTAGGCGGCCGTCCTGATCTACCATCGCCAAACCTGCGGAATCATAGCCACGGTATTCAAGACGACGCAACCCTTCTAACAGAATTGCAGCAATATCACGCTGTGCAACTGCGCCAACTATTCCACACATCTCAGTTATTCCTTTAGATCTGTCAGCCTTCTCTTGTTATAGAAGCTGACAAAATTGCTCTCAGGGAGCAACCGCATCATTTTTCTTCAACCGACCATGGTCGGAGGATAGATGAAACTGGCGCACTCGGCTAATAATCATCTCACCGTCGGCTACGTCGCGTGTCACAGTAGTGCCGGCGCCGATAGTAGCGCCGCTTCCCACTGTCACCGGCGCTACTAGCTGGGTATCGGAGCCGACAAACACATCGTCGCCAATAACAGTCTTGTGTTTGTTGGCACCATCATAATTGCAAGTGATAGTGCCGGCGCCGATATTCACTTCCGCTCCAATCTCGGCATCTCCCAGATAGCTGAGATGCCCGGCTTTCGAGCCTTTACCCAAGCGAACTTTCTTTATCTCGACAAAATTGCCCACGTGCGCACCTTCTTCCAGCTCACTACCGAGACGCAGATGAGCAAAGGGGCCGACGGTGCTGCGCGCCGCTAGCCGTGCATCTTCGATCACTGTGTAAGGTCTGATAACCACATCATCGCAGATCACTGAGTTTTTCAGTACACAACCGGTGCCAATAACCACCCGGTTACCAAGGATAACTCGGCCTTCTAGGATCACATTGGTATCAATGAACACATCTTGTCCATGTTGCAACTCACCACACAAGTCGAACCGATTTGGATCGGATAACATGACGCCGGCCAACAATAGACGCTCTGCCTGCTCGCGTTGATAAACCCTCTCCAACTGTGCAAGCTGCAGTCGGCTGTTCACCCCTTCAACCTCGCTGAACCGATCGGGCTGCACTGCGTTGATTTTACGCCCTTCATTCCAGGCTATCGCGATGATGTCCGTCAGGTAAAACTCACCTTGTGCATTGTGGTTGGTTAGTTGTCCTAGCCAACGTTGCAAATCGGTAGCGCCGGCTACCAAAATACCGGTATTAATTTCCGTTATCTTGCGCTGTTCTTCACTGGCGTCTTTCTGCTCAACAATACCAGATACCACACCATTTTTTCGCACGATCCGTCCATAACCGTCTGGGTTAGCTAACTTCACTGTCAACAGTCCAATGCCGCCCTCTGGACGAACCGCCAGCAATCGCTGTAGAGTGGCAGAAGAGATAAGGGGCACATCGCCATATAAAATTAGGACATCTTCCCTAGCGTGCAATCCGAGAATAACCTGTTGCATGGAGTGACCGGTGCCATACTGTTCGGTCTGCAGTACCCAATTCAGAGGGACATCTTGTTTGGAGAGCCGTTCACGCAGCTGTTCACCGCCATGGCCGTAAACTAAATGAATACGAGCCGCACCCAATTGCGTGGCGGTATCAATGACATGTTGTACCATGGCCTTGCCGGCGAGAGGATGTAAAACTTTAGGTAAGGCGGAAAACATTCGGGTTCCCTTGCCGGCTGCAAGGATAACCACACTTAATTCTCGATTCGACATAATCATCCTGTGGGATCCTAGTTGATTAGATGATAAGTAAACTCACTTGCAGGTGAAATTATTGCATGTTGTTATCGTAAACAACACTTTTAAAGAAAGAATCGTTCCCACTGATACCAAGGCTATCGTCATGAACATGTTTCCGGAAAACAAATAACCAGGATAAGGAAAAAGGCGATGAAACTGATATTGTTTTTATTAACAATATTAATATAGTGATCTAAATGGCTTCGCGAGCCTGTCGATTGGCTGGCGACTTAAAAAAATAAAAGCTTAAATATATAGGCAAAAATTAACCCTTGGGACTTGCGTGCTGGATACTCTATTTTAATCTATTAATTAAATTACTTTTTTATCAGTTCAATAACCCGCAATTTAGCCAGAACTTTAGTCAGTTCTGCTGAGGCTTGGGCATAATCGATATCCCCGTGGGAATTATTAATACGCTCTTCCACCTTTCGTTTAGATTCCATTGCGCGCTCTTTATCAAGATCCTCCCCACGAATAGCTGTATCAGCTAGCACAGTAACCGCACTGTACTGCACTTCTAATATGCCACCAGATAGGTAGATATACTCTTCGTTACCGTGCCCTTTTACGATACGCACCATGCCTGGCTTAATGGTAGTAAGCAGTGGCGCATGGCCGGGGAAAATTCCCAATTCGCCTTCGCCACCCGTCACCTGGATTTTTTCAACCGGACCGGAAAACACATGTTTCTCAGCGCTGACTACATCCAAATGGTAAGTTTTTGTAGCCATATCTCTCACCTCTCAAGGTGTTATTATAGTTTATTGCTTTTTTTTACTACTTCATCGATAGAACCCACCATATAGAATACTTGTTCCGGAAGATGATCATACTTACCATCCACGATACCTTTAAAACCATGAATAGTATCCTTCATCGCCACATATTTTCCGGGAGAGCCAGTGAACACTTCTGCCACGAAGAACGGCTGAGACAAAAAACGTTGGATCTTACGCGCACGAGAAACTACCAATTTGTCCTCTTCTGATAGCTCATCCATACCGAGAATCGCGATGATGTCTTTCAGCTCCTGATAACGCTGTAGAATGGACTGCACTCTGCGGGTCACGTTATAATGCTCTTGACCTACTACCAGCGGATCCAACTGGCGGCTGGTGGAATCGAGAGGATCAATCGCTGGATAAATGCCAAGAGAGGCAATTTGACGGCTCAGAACTACAGTTGCATCGAGGTGAGCGAAAGTAGTTGCCGGAGATGGGTCGGTCAAGTCATCTGCAGGGACGTATACAGCCTGCACAGAGGTGATTGAGCCGGTTTTAGTAGAAGTAATACGTTCTTGCAACATACCCATCTCCTCCGCCAACGTCGGCTGGTAACCTACCGCAGATGGCATACGTCCCAGTAGCGCGGACACTTCGGTCCCAGCTAAGGTGTAACGATAGATGTTATCAATGAACAGCAGCACATCACGACCTTCATCACGGAATTTTTCTGCCATGGTCAGACCAGTCAACGCCACGCGCAGGCGGCTCCCTGGCGGCTCGTTCATTTGACCGTACACCAGAGAAACTTTATTGATGACGTCAGATTCGGTCATTTCATGATAGAAGTCGCTACCTTCACGGGTACGTTCACCCACGCCAGCGAACACAGAATATCCTGAGTGTTTAATAGCGATATTACGGATAAGTTCCATCATGTTAATGGTCTTACCTACACCGGCACCTCCAAACAGACCGACTTTACCGCCTTTAGCGAACGGACATATTAGGTCAATAACCTTGATGCCGGTTTCCAGTAGCTCCTGAGAGCTGGCCAGTTCTTCATAACTCGGCGCTGAACGGTGAATAGACCAACGCTCTTCTTCGCCAATATCCCCTTTCATGTCGACCGGTTCCCCCAGAACGTTCATAATACGACCCAGGGTAGCTTTACCCACCGGAATTTCGATCGCGCGTCCGAGATCAGTTACTTTCAGGCCACGACGCAGACCATCGGAGGAGCCCATCGCGATACAGCGAACTACACCGCCACCCAGCTGTTGTTCTACCTCTAGAACCAGACTTGCAGTGCCGTTTTTCACTTCAAGCGCATTGTACACTTTAGGTACAGCGTCTTGCGGGAACTCAACACTGACTACAGCGCCAATAACCTGAATAATATTTCCAGTAGTCATCTTGTTGCGTCCTCTACGTAATTCGTACTCTAAATCGCGGCGGTTCCTGAAATGATTTCGGTGAGTTCTTGAGTAATACTGGTTTGCCGAGCTTTATTGTAAATAAGTTGTAATTCTTTAATCAGGCTACTGCTACTGTCCGTTGCGGTTTTCATCGCTACCATACGTGCGGCCTGTTCGCTGGCCAGATTTTCAACTACGCCCTGATAAACTTGCGATTCTACATAACGACGTAGCAAAGTATCCAGTAATGTTTTGGGATCAGGTTCGTACAGATAATCCCAAGATTTTGTCTCTAGAAGATCTGATTTTTCCGCGGGAAGCAAAGGCAGGATCTGCATAATTTGTGGAACCTGGGACATAGTATTAACGAGTTTGTTGCTAACGACGTAGAGCTTGCTCAGGCGGCCTTCGTCATATGCCTGCAGCATAACTTTTACCGGCCCAATTAGTTCAGATAACATGGGATTGTCTCCCATACCAGTCACCTGAGCAACTACTTTATTCCCGACCCAATTAAAAAAAGACACCGCCTTGGAACCAATTAGCACTAGTTCGGTTTTTACTTGTTTCCCGTTCCATTCTTTCATGTCCGCTAGTAGTTCTTTAAACAGATTACTATTTAGACTGCCCACCAAGCCGCGATCAGTTGATATCACCAGGTAACCCACGTGCTTCACGTCACGCTCCTCCAAATAAGGGTGTTTATATTCCAAATTTCCCAGTGCAAGGTGACTAATGACTTTACGCATCGTTTCTGCATAAGGGCGACTAGACGCCATGCGTTCCTGAGTTTTACGCATTTTGGAGGCGGCAACCATTTCCATCGCCTTAGTGATCTTTTGTGTATTCTGAACGCTTACGATTTTACTACGTATCTCTTTTGATCCAGCCATTCCTGCTATTCCTCATTGAGCCATGACAACCTGTTGCATCAGGACATAGGCGTTACCAGGACTGGCTTGTCTTGAAAGTATCGAGAATACCTTTCAGCTTACCTTCGATGTAGTCGCTACAATCGCCAGTCTGGTTGATGTGTTGCATCAATTCACCCTGCTCGCGATCCACATGGGCCATCAACGCAGCTTCAAAATCACTGATCTTCGCTAGCTCGACATCTCCTAGATAACCTTGTTCTACAGCAAATAGCATTAGTGCCTGCTGGGCGACAGACATCGGTGCGTACTGTTTCTGTTTCAACAATTCGGTCACTTTCTGGCCATGGTTCAACTGATTACGGGTCGCCTCATCAAGATCAGAGGCAAATTGGGAGAAGGCGGCCAGTTCACGATACTGCGCCAGAGCGATACGAATTCTGCTGGACAACTTTTTCATGATTTGTGTTTGTGCAGCACCACCGACACGGGATACCGAAATCCCAGGGTTAACCGCGGGACGGATACCAGCATTGAACAAGTTCGATTCTAGGAAAATCTGACCATCGGTGATGGAAATTACGTTGGTCGGAACGAACGCAGAAACGTCACCAGCTTGGGTTTCAATGATAGGCAACGCAGTTAAAGAACCGGTTTTATCCTTCACTACACCTTTGGTGAAATTTTCAACGTACCTGACATTAACACGAGAGGCACGCTCTAACAGACGGGAATGTAGATAGAACACGTCGCCCGGATACGCTTCACGTCCAGGGGGACGACGGAGCAGCAGAGAGATCTGGCGGTACGCCACAGCCTGTTTGGAGAGATCATCATAAACAATCAGAGCATCTTCACCGCGGTCGCGGAAATATTCACCCATAGTGCAACCGGCGTAAGGTGCTAGATACTGCAGCGCGGCGGACTCAGACGCGGTGGCGACTACCACAATAGTATTGGTTAGCGCTCTGTACTCTTCCAGTTTGCGCACTACGTTGGCGATGGTAGAAGCTTTCTGGCCAATGGCGACATAAATACATCTGATACCTCTGTCGCGTTGGTTAATGATAGTGTCAATGGCCAGCGCTGATTTTCCAGTCTGACGGTCACCGATAATAAGCTCACGCTGACCGAGACCAATAGGAATCATGGCGTCGACGGATTTGTAACCAGTCTGTAATGGCTCGTCTACAGATTGACGGTCGATAACTCCTGGCGCGATAGCTTCAACAACGGAGAAGCCATCATGCTCTAGAAAACCTTTACCATCAATAGGCACACCTAGGGTGTTGACCACGCGACCCAGCAAACCACGGCCAACTGGCACTTCTAAAATACGACCAGTGCATTTGACTTTCATGCCTTCAGTTAGATCTGTATACGGACCCATAACCACGGCGCCAACGGAGTCTCTTTCCAAATTCAGAGCAATGGCCAAACGATTTCCAGGCAGAGAAATCATTTCGCCTTGCATAGCTTCATCCAAACCGTGAATACGAATGACTCCATCGCTAACGGCAATAATAACACCCTCATTGTGAACTTCGCTTACCATATTAAACTGCGCAATGCGCTGCTTGATCAATTCGCTAATTTCAGTGGGATTCAATTGCATGCCACAATCCTCTAAGACTGCAAGACGTCTGCCAAACGCTTCAGACGACCGCGTACGCTGCCGTCTATCACCATATTGCCCGCGCGAATAACGATACCGGCCATAATGGATGTATCAACTTTGCAATTCAGATTAACTTTGAGTAACAGGCGTCGCTCCATCGCAGCAGTAATTTTTTCTCGTTGCTTTTCTTTTAACTGACTGGCAGAAATAACATTCACTTCTATAGCTTTCTTCTGCGCCGCATGAAAAAGAATAAATTGTTTCAGCACATGAGGCAAAAGCGCTAGACGACCATTTTCTGCCATCACTCGAATCAGGTTCTGTCCGAAAACGTCAAGCTGGTTACCACATATTGAAATAAACGTATTCGCTAGCTTTTTGGGAGCAACTGAGCCGTATAACAGTTCGTTCATCTGCTTATTCTGGGTCACTTCAGCAGAGAACGCCAGCATCGACTGCCAGCGTGCTACATCCTGGTTCTCGATGGCAAAGTGAAAAGCTGCTTCAGCGTAGGGACGAGCTACAGTTACCAATACAGACATAAGCTTTTCCTCACAATTCAGCAACGACTCTATCGACGATATCGCTGTCAACAACTTCATTCATGGAATGCTCAATGATTTTCTCGGCACCAGCTAAAGCCAGTATAGCAACCTGTCTACGCAACTCTTCATATACACGTCTGCGTTCAACGTCAATTTCTGCCTGAGTCTGTGCTAAAATCTTGTTGCGTTCCTCCTCTGCTGCAGCTTTGGTCTCATTGATTATTTGCACTTTGCGCTTATTGGCCTGTTCAATGATTTTCTGGGCTTCTACCTTTGTTTGTTTCAAATAATTGCTCGCTTCAGCGTGGGCAATGTCTAGCTCTTTTTTAGCGCGTTCGACAGAAGCCAGACCATCAGCAATTTCTTTCTGACGTTTCTCGATGGCAGTTATCAATGTCGGCCATACGTATTTCATGCAAAATAGCACAAACAGGACAAAAGCAATAGCCTGACCAAAGATTGTTGCGTTAAGATTCATAATACAATACTTCTTAATAAAGTTAAGAATTTGATATTATTAGCTTGATGTTAACCACCACTATACTACAGCGAACATCATATACAAACTCAAGCCCACAGCGATCATAGGGATGGCGTCAACTAGACCCATGACAATAAAGAACTGCATGCGCAACAGAGGGATCAGATCAGGCTGACGCGCAGCGCCCTCCAAAAATTTACTACCCAGGATACCAATACCGATTGCAGCACCAATTGCCGCTAGACCTATCATTACAGCGGCAGCCATGTACAGCAGATCCATATTCAGGTTTTCCATGACAGTCTCCAGTTTATTTTAGTTAAACGCAATATTAAAATGAATGAAATTAGTGTCTTTCAGATGCCATTGAGAGATAGATGATCGTCAGGATCATAAAAATAAAAGCTTGTAGCGTAATAATCAAGATGTGAAAAATGGCCCAGGGTACATTCAAAAGCCATTGCGACCACCAAGGTAATAGACTGGCAATCAAAATAAAAATTAACTCACCTGCATACATATTACCAAACAACCGAAGGCTCAACGACATTGGTTTAGATAGCAAACTAACGCCCTCAAGCATTAGATTAACAGGAATGAAAACCAGATGATTAAATGGCTGCAGAGTAAGCTCTTTAACGAATCCGGCGATCCCTTTCATCATCACGCTATAATACAGGATGAGGATAAACACCCCCAGTGCCATTGACAGCGTAATATTAACGTCAGCGGATGGAACCACGTGTAATGCTGGCAAACTCAGTACATATTTGCCGATATAGGGCAGTAAATCGATAGGCAGCAGATCCATCAGGTTCATTAGGAACACCCAGACGAAGATAGTCAGCGCCAGAGGGGCGATAAGCTTGCTTTTACCGCAAAATATGTCCTGAACACTGCGATCAACAAAGCTGACCACTAATTCGACAAAGGTTTGCATTTTTCCGGGAATACCGCTGACAGCGCCTTTAGCAATGTGGCCAAAAATCGCCAGAAAAATTATGCCTATCAGCAAAGAGAAGAACATAGAATCAATGTTAAGAACCCAAAAAGACGCCGTCTTATTATGAGGATTGACTAGTTCAAATGTACGCAGGTCCAGCTGAAGGCTATGCAGGTGGTGACTTATATACTCCTGTGGAGTAGAGATTTCTTCTAATGCAGACATGATGTCTCTTTTCCTTAGAAAGGAATAACATTAATTACAGCCAGTGCCCATATTTTCATAATCAACACTGAGTATGTTAAGCGCAATGATACATAATGAAACTCTGAACATCTTAAGCCTCACCATAAACTTAAGACAATAGCCGTCACCATCTTTCATCCTTAAACCCACTGACGATGAAAATAGATGACGCGACTAACTGATACAGCCCAGCTGGGCATTCGTAGAATGCAACAGGGCACTGAATAGACAAAATCATCAATTGTGGAACAACAGTAACTTTACAGTGTCTTATACCGTTGTAAAGATTTAAAATCATGACCTTGCTACTCTCTGTATACAGAACTGCCTTTTCCACGATCAACCAAACAGTGAAAAATATGTAAATTATACGGTTTATTGCTATGAATTCAATTAGTAAGTAGTAAACGGTGAACATTTACATAAATAATGTAGTTTTTATCTTCTTATCACATAAAACGCCAGAATCGTACTATGGAAAATTTTCCAACACTTCTCTAATAATCAAATTGTTAAGAATAAAAACGCCACGTACTCCCTCATTAGCCGGAATTCATAACAGCACAACTAGGTAGTAAAAATCTTTTTAGATCGTTAATTATTTTTTAATCCCACAGCAATAATATTTAGATGAAATCTTGAACTTAGGATAACTGTACGATTCGTAGTCGGTAAACCGCGATATAATATTCATCAGCCCGAACTAGATTCCATAATGGAATACTGAAAATTCCGTCATAGACATCAATAAAGCGGCAGCCGTGAAAATTCGGGTTGATTATGAGGCTGTGTCCACTAATATAGTACCATCATATAATGTGGCAGGAGCTTTTTAATTTTAATACACATCGCCGACAACGGAACAGTTACCTATATCAGCGGGATGTTCAGTGTAGTTAGCAGCGGTACTTCTCGTGGTAATCAGACCTCTCGAATCAGAAGACCATTTTTTTTAAGCCAAATTAGCAAGATAGAAATTGCTGCCGGCGTAACACCGGAAATACGTGAAGCCTGGCCGATAGAGTTAGGTTTGTGATCGTTAAGCTTAACTATCACTTCATTGGACAGGCCAGACACGGCGCTGAAATCCATGTCTGCTGGCAGCAAGGTATACTCATTGAACATGTGACGTGCAATTTCCTCCTGCTGACGGGCGATGTACCCCTGGTATTTGATCTGTATTTCCACCTGTTCAGACGCTTGGCTGTCTGCTAGCGGCGGACCAAAATAATCCAGACGAGTCAGTTGTGTGTAATCCATCTCAGGGCGGCGCAGAAGATCTTCACCATTCGCTTCGCGTGTTAGAGGTGCTTTAAGTAGTGAATTGAGTTGTTCTACTCCCTCGCTGCCGGGATGCACCCAAATATCACGCAAACGCTGACGCTCTCGCTCAATATTCTCCAGATTGCTACAGAACCACTCCCAGCGAATATCATCCACCATTCCTAACTGCCGGCCAGTTTCTGTCAGGCGAAGAGCGGCGTTGTCTTCTCGTAAAAATAGTCGGTATTCAGCGCGAGAGGTGAACATACGATAAGGCTCCTTGGTGCCTAATGTGCACAAATCATCCACCATCACGCCTAAATAAGCCTGGTCACGCCGCGGTGACCAACCGTCTTTATCCTCAGCCAATCGAGCTGCATTTAGACCGGCAAGCATGCCCTGGGCAGCAGCCTCTTCATAACCTGTGGTGCCGTTAATTTGGCCAGCAAAAAATAGTCCAGATATTAGTTTACTTTCTAGCGTCAGTTTCAAATCTCTCGGATCGAAGAAGTCATATTCAATTGCATAGCCCGGCCGTACGATGCGGGCGTTTTCCAGACCCTGTATGGAATGAATGATCTGCACCTGCACGTCGAACGGCAGACTAGTTGAGATACCATTGGGATATATCTCGTTACTGGTCAGTCCTTCTGGTTCCAGGAAGATCTGATGAGCATTGCGATCAGCAAAACGTATAACCTTATCTTCAATAGACGGACAATAGCGTGGTCCGACTCCTTCAATGATGCCGGTGTATATTGGACTGAGATCTAGATTCTGATGGATAACCGCATGGGTCTTGTCATTGGTATAGGTAATATAACAGGGCACTTGGCGCGGGTGTTGATCCGCTGATCCCAGGAACGAAAATACTGGCAATGGATCATCACTGCACTGGATCGCTAACTGCGAGAAATTGATGCTACGTGCATCAATGCGCGGTGGCGTGCCGGTTTTTAGACGGTTTACTCGGAACGGCAGCTCACGCAGGCGAAGGGAAAGAGAGAGAGACGACGGATCACCTGCTCGCCCGCCACTATAATGATTTAGACCAATATGGATCTTGCCATTTAGGAAAGTACCAACAGTCAGCACCACAGCTCGGGCGTAGAATTTTAGCCCCATCTGAGTCAGAGCGCCGACGATTCGATCACCTTCCACAATCAGATCCTCTACTGTTTGCTGAAAGATCATCAGGTTGGGCTGATTTTCCAGAGCACAACGCACCACCTGATGATACAAAACTCTATCCGCCTGAGCTCGAGTGGCTCTGACGGCCGGCCCTTTACTGGAGTTTAGTATTCTGAATTGGATACCAGCCTGATCGATAGCTTGTGCCATCAAGCCTCCCATGGCGTCTATTTCCTTGACCAAATGCCCCTTGCCAATACCACCAATCGACGGGTTGCAGGACATCTTTCCAAGTGTATCAACGTCATGCGTCAGCATCAGGGTTCGGCATCCCATACGGGCTGATGCCATTGCTGCTTCCGTACCAGCATGGCCACCGCCAATAATAATAACATCTAAATAATTAGAATAAATCATGCTAACAGAGCACCTCATATAAAAATAAAAATTGTAACAAAGACCCAAGGCTGGAGTTTTATTCGAGTTTAAACGTGATATAGCCTCTAAAGATCTTTTTATTTAAGGATCTTTTTACATCTACTATTAGGATTATGATTTTTGTGGATAAAATAATTTTTATTAACCAATACAGCAGATTGATAATCAGATGAACCTGTGAACAATCAGCGATACTAGCCAGTATAAGTTGGGATATCTTGTTACGTTTATTAATAAATGTACATGAAATATAAAGACTATATTTCGAATAATTACCGATTGCCCACGGTTTTAAACTAAAGTTATACATGGAAATAAAACCGTAGATGCCTTATTTGTTCCATCCCTTAATGAACCCAGTATTATGCTAGATTTTCAGGAATTGCGTGTTGTGTGACGTCAATCTTCAGCACTTTGCCGATCCGCACAGCAACCAAATGCTGTTAGCTGACAATACCGCGATTAAGAACTACTACCAATACCAATAGCGCCATAAGCTACCGCAGATTAAAGATGGTTTTAGCCGTTAGTTTTGCCAACAACGGCTATAGGTTTTCTGGTAACTCGCCAGTGCCATTAGGCTGAAGTAACAAAAGCCACAAGCCTCGGCACCTAATTCAGGTAGTTCTGTGTCGTGTATGACGTTGGCAATCTACCCTGTTGTTCAAGGATACTAGCGACATGCTTAAATCAATATACTCGGCCTCACCTAAGGTGCTACCGCTGATAATAGTTACATTCATCGATCGTAATGGTCCCGCCAGGTACATAAATTAATATTGTATACTATGTAATGAGATATGTTTATGGATAATTATGGGTATTGCTAAGATTTTATATCAAAGCCATGGTAGTATAGCTAATAAGATTTTTCAGCAAGAATCAGCGCTTCGAGAAACTGAATCTCAGTGACAATCTAAATCTTGTTGGTCACAATATTTGCTACAGGCGTCGACAGAAATAGCTATTCTTTAATTAGCGCTGATACATAACTTTAAAGATATAATCTAACAGATTAGCATTGGCAGATGTTATGTGTCAGATTACTCAGGTATACTGTACTCCTTTTGGTACCCTATGGAGTATGCCACTACATATTATTGGATGAACTAACAGACAAATTTATGAACAAAACATAAGCAATCGCTGTCGGCAGTCACTTTTACCACGATCGATGTTGTGTATAATTGATGTTAGTTATTAGTTTTATTACTAGGGATCGTCTTTAATGGTGTCTATGATTTCGGGTTATAGTATGTTGCGATTCACTTCTCTAGATGTACCCTAAATCATTTTGGGTGTCGACAATGCTAACGAGGTGAACAAATTACCCGTGTCAGCAGCCAGCATTCCGCCAAACTGACTCTGGTACTGGGGCATTATCGAACTTAATCGAACTTACATTATACCGCTCTTTAGTAGAGCTACAGGCCTTGCTGCTCCTTCATTCATTCAAAGGTAAGCCTGAAGTATTTTATTACCCTGATCCCAATAGACTATCGTTTTCTTAAATACTGGACTAGACATCAAACTGTCTCCTTAATTTAAGGAGGTGGAGTTAACTATTAGCGGCATATAAGACTCTCTAAATATGCTAATATGAATCATTGCGACACCTGCAATGCCCAACGATGATCCCGATTTATATTTTACTAGCCAATTGACCATTGTATACCGCCGTGATACTGGTGATCATGGGCTTTAAACACTCAAGTAACCCGGACCTAGCAGTAACTTATTACATCACCATCACTGGATTTGTCTGATAAGTGGTGTGACTATTGATCAGTATCCTGTCGCTGTACGCGTAGTCAGAAAACTAGTATTGGAAAGCGTTTCCGATACTGCCACAGTCAAATATGTCAACATTCACGGTCAACGCAATGAAAATTTTCTCTAGTGACTGGATACCGTCGCTTACTACGCTGATCGTCCACTCATGGAGGTCAGGTATTACGGCATTTATGTCGCGTGCTACGAACATAATTTCCTCTGCCTTGCACATACTACAGCATAATAAAGTGCTGAACTAAGCGTAGTATTATACACTGCGCGCTTGTGTATTTGAAAGTATGTCTTTTGCATTGCATTAGGTCCACCAATGAATCATTGTCGTTTGTCTTCTGGCGTATGTTAGTAGAATATGATTCTATACTAGAAATACCAAGAATGGATATAAGGTGAAGTTTTTACCGATATCTACTGAAAGGGATATCGCTTTAATGATGACTGATTATGTCGGATCACTAATCCATCGACAGATGGAAACAAGCGGATTTGGTATCTAATTAAACCACAATATCCTTTACGTAACACGCCAGTTTAATTCTTTTCAATTATTTAGTACTACTAACGACAATGTACGCACCGAAGCTGCGGCAGCGGACGTGTCACTAGAGACAACTAAACCGATTAGGTAATCTTGGTGTCGCTTTGCGACTTTCAAGTATTGAAAGGTCGAGTTGGCTTAAGGATATATTTGTTGGGTAGG
>JAHCVB010000002.1 GCA_024648745.1 Sodalis sp. Psp | reverse complement strand
TGAGAGATTTGCATACTGAGTTTTCACTTCAGCATATATTTCAAATTTTGCTTATTCCGGATTGTTAAAGAGCAGTATTCCACAACCCACTTGGTAAAATGGGTTGTGGAATAACAAGAGTGGCGTCCCCTAGGGGAGTCGAACCCCTGTTACCGCCGTGAAAGGGCAGTGTCCTAGGCCGCTAGACGAAGGGGACACAGAAAAGGGGCACGAAAATCGGCATTGTGAATAATAGAGCTGTAACAGATTGTTTTGCTCGTTATAGTTATCAGACAATCTGTGTGGACACGTCACTTAACGTATCTCCTTCAAGTTAAGGAGGTGATCCAACCACAGGTTCCCCTACGGTTACCTTGTTACGACTTCACCCCAGTTATGAATCACAAAGTGGTAAGCGTCCTCCCGAAGGTTAAGCTACCTACTTCTTTTGCAACCCACTCCCATGGTGTGACGGGCGGTGTGTACAAGGCCCGGGAACGTATTCACCGTGGCATTCTGATCCACGATTACTAGCGATTCCGACTTCATGGAGTCGAGTTGCAGACTCCAATCCGAACTACGACACACTTTATGAGGTTCGCTGACTCTCGCGAGATCGCTTCTCTTTGTATGCGCCATTGTAGCACGTGTGTAGCCCTACTCGTAAGGGCCATGATGACTTGACGTCATCCCCACCTTCCTCCGGTTTATCACCGGCAGTCTCCTTTGAGTTCCCGACCGAATCGCTGGCAACAAAGGACAAGGGTTGCGCTCGTTGCGGGACTTAACCCAACATTTCACAACACGAGCTGACGACAGCCATGCAGCACCTGTCTCAGAGCTCCCGAAGGCACCAAGGCATCTCGCCAAGTTCTCTGGATGTCAAGAGTAGGTAAGGTTCTTCGCGTTGCATCGAATTAAACCACATGCTCCACCGCTTGTGCGGGCCCCCGTCAATTCATTTGAGTTTTAACCTTGCGGCCGTACTCCCCAGGCGGTCTATTTAACGCGTTAGCTCCGAAAGCCACAGCTCAAGGCCACAACCTTCAAATTGACATCGTTTACGGCGTGGACTACCAGGGTATCTAATCCTGTTTGCTCCCCACGCTTTCGTACTTGAGCGTCAGTTTTCGTCCAGGGGGCCGCCTTCGCCACTGATATTCCTCCAGATCTCTACGCATTTCACCGCTACACCTGGAATTCTACCCCCCTCTACGAGACTCTAGCCTGCTAGTTTCAAATGCAGTTCCCAGGTTAAGCCCGGGGATTTCACATCCGACTTAACAGACCGCCTGCGTACGCTTTACGCCCAGTAATTCCGATTAACGCTTGCACCCTCCGTATTACCGCGGCTGCTGGCACGGAGTTAGCCGGTGCTTCTTTTTGTGGGTAACGTCAATCAGCAAAGTTATTTACTTTGCTGCCTTCCTCCCCACCGAAAGTGCTTTACAACCCTAAGGCCTTCTTCACACACGCGGCATAGCTGCATCAGGGTTTCCCCCATTGTGCAATATTCCCCACTGCTGCCTCCCGTAGGAGTCTGGACCGTGTCTCAGTTCCAGTGTGGCTGGTCATCCTCTCAGACCAGCTAGGGATCGCCGCCTAGGTAAGCCATTACCCCACCTACTAGCTAATCCCATCTGGGGCCCTCCGATGGTGTGAGGCCCGAAGGTCCCCCACTTTGGTCTTGCGACGTTATGCGGTATTAGCTACCGTTTCCAGTAGTTATCCCCCTCCATCGGGCAGATCCCCAGACATTACTCACCCGTCCGCCGCTCGCCGGCAAAGAAGTAAACTTCTTCCCGTTGCCGCTCGACTTGCATGTGTTAGGCCTGCCGCCAACGTTCAATCTGAGCCATGATCAAACTCTTTAATTAAAAGCTTGATGCTCAAAGAATTAAAACTGGTATTCGAATGAATATTCGTTTGTTCACTCTTCAAGACTTGATGTTTTTATGTCGATATCGTCTTGTGAGTGTCCACACAGATTGTCTGATAAATTGTTAAAGAGCGATGTGCTGCTGTTATTTTAAGTTAGCACGGATAGCATATATTACATTCTTCTGCTGTAGAGTCAAGCTTTTATTTACCTATACTGAGCGCTTGCTTCTGTCAAAACTTAACTCTCCGAACCGGTTGTTTCTGACCAGCAGTTAGCAAAGGTAAATACTAAGATAATTCTAATTAGTTTTTCAGAAAATTCACTTATTTTGCTTTCAGAATTCGTGTTGGCAGCTCCCGCTTACCTAATAGTTTAATAGGCAGTCGTTCTCTAAGGTGAACGACTCGGCCTATTCTATCATTTTATCGGTATTTTCGCAATATACCGGTAAGTCATAATTCCTTCACTTCTCAGGTGGCGTTGTTCTGTTAGGTGTTGTTTGCTCAGTTGAACTGAGAATTCTTGTCTTCCCTGTCTACTCCTGCTAAACTTATAGGGCTATGTAATTTTAAATTGTATCATATAAAATTCCTAGTATTACACTACACACAGTCATTGTCGAGATAGTTAATGGTTGATTTGGAACTCTGCTTCTGAATAATTTACTTTCTCTAAATATAGAGGCCAAAGATTACAGTTATAGCTTTTCGTGTATATTACAATTAGATAATAGGAAATTCAGATTTAACGTTTGCATTATGGTTGCTTTGAGGTCAGAATTAAGTGCTGTTGTCAGCATATGCATGATATTCATTAGGAATTTACGTTTAACATGCTATTACCGTGTTCCATTCACATCTCTACGTATTTCACCTTATCTAAATCAGCCATATGTCGTCAATTAAAAATCAGTATTTCAACCGATACCTTCATGTGTTACTGTACCTCTACCATTAGCACCAAAACTAACTGAAGAAAACGACTGCTGCAAACGATCTGAGTTATCACTAATAATTTAAGGTTGTGGGAGTATTTTGTCCTTAGCGGAAAGCAGCAATCGCAAGATATCCATCATTACTCTGTACAGCAATAGTCCCAGCAAAACGTTTGCTGTCACCAAAACAATTAGTCCATCACAATTATGACAATAGCACTGATATAGTCAGTACAACATAAATTCTAGAAAAATTAGATTATGTTTTATCTTCTTTTGTTGTAGAGCAACATTTTCCCTACCGACGGTACCAGTAAAAAACTCCCTTAGAAATCATGCGCAATTGCAGAACCAGACGCTCTTCTAACTGGCGCTGTTGCTTAAAATCAACATCTAGTGCCTCCGCACCGGCGTTAAAGACGATTATTACCATCGCCTCTGCTTGTGCTTCGATAAAGCTACGTGGCATATGGTTCTCAATTTCTAGATAATCAGCAAGCTCGGCGATAAAATGCTGGATCTCCCGCGCTACCGCAGCACGAAAAGCGCGGGATGTACCGGATCGTTCACGCAGTAACAAGCGAAACGCATTGGGATTATTGCCAATAAATTCCATGAATGTGGCCACTGAGGTTCGGATCACGCTACCACCCTTAGCGATGCGCTGTCGTGTTTGACGCATTAGCTGGCGCAACATCAAACCGCTTTCGTCAACCATGGTGAGGCCAAGCTCGTCCACGTCACGAAAATGATGGTAAAACGAGGTAGGTGCGATACCAGCTTCACGGGCGACTTCACGTAAACTTAGGCTGAAAAAGCTGCGTTCAGCGCTGAGCTGGCTGAATGCTGCTTCAATGAGTGAACGTCGGGTCCGCTCCTTTTGTTGTGCTCTGATGCCCATATAGACTTCCAGTCTCGCCTTATTGACATAAGAAAGTAACTGTATCAAACTTTATTATAATAGCGTTGATATAAGCCATGTAATTTTATAACTAGTATGTTTTAGCAGTCCTTGCTCTAGCGTTAACAAAGACAAGATAGGGCGATCTGTACTGTACCAGCATGCCGCTGTCATAATTAAGTTGTGAATTTGTATTAAATAGGTTTGAAGAGTTATGGAATGAGAGTATAAGCATGACATCATCGTTAATCGGTTCGAATCCTGGTGGCGAAGGCACCTTCATAAGGACGACTAAGTAAAGCATATGTATCGTGTAGTGAGTGAACATTACGATAACATCGGCTATTGTATTCTTGAGAATACTTCTATGAGTCTAAGTACTTATAAAGTTATATGAGGAATACAATTAAAATGGTTGATACGATGTCGAAGTGCGTTTCTACTTTTACAGGCGTGTTGTCTAATACTTAAAACACAGACAACTTACACTAAAAGCTAAAAATATCTGATTCAAAGCAGATAGCCACCTTTAGGGGAAGTTTTGTAAAGTCAAGCAAGACCTGACGACAACGAAGATGTCTTAATTATTCAAGTGGATTGTGCTGGTAAAAATAAATAATGTAAGTTACTTAATTAACAAACTCTTCAACTGTCTCACCATACTGTAAGCTTACCAAATTGCAATGCTACATGAGTTAAGTAGCAATGGGTCTGACGTATACTGGTGCGACAGTCAGTTTTGACTCTAGAGTACTACAAAAGACACTCTATTTATGCTCGAGGCATCCTCAGAGAGGGATGACAGGGTTGGTTTTTCTTGTTGTTTGCTACCATCACAACATATCATCAAGCTATTGGCGCGGAATTATGGAACCTCAACTGATCGATCGCGCAGATAGTAGCCTACCCCCAGAATCAGTAGCTATTTGTTAGCAAGAATATCGCTACCCGCGCCACGAATAATTGGCATATTTGCGAAAATAACGGCATCTTAAAGGATTACGGTCGGCGGCAGATTTAAACAAGATTACACTTAAGTTTTACCAACATTAGCTTTACTAGCGGCAGTGAATAAATATCTGGAAGTTTATCTTAAATTAATACAGGTGTAATTTTAGAGCATCACTAGGGATAAGTGCAATCTATTCGATGAAATACGCTTACGTCTGTACATCCGACACTATATTAACACACTGTTTGTTTTTTGTAACTGGTATCGAATTTAACTGCTAGAAGCATAGAAGCGTAGCAAACTACTGCCAGGCTCACATCTGTCGAAACGCCGATCCGCTCTATCAACGGTGTTAAAAGTCTGTAGCTCTATTTCCTTGAATTTTTCCTGAACGCAATCCAGATCCAGTTGATGCTGAGAACGCTAGTGCTGAACTGAAAAACATGGAATCCAGTCAACAAGATCAACTAATGGACAATACTGATGTCATGCTGATTCTATATTCTAACAACGATCGTGAATGGTCGTCTTATTGTGGATCGCCAAATCCATCACTTTGCATAATATCTGATCCGCTGCACATACTGGGCAGAGCTACTGCACCGTTCATAACAATTACAGGAACACAGTCTAATACGACAATGGTGTTATCACAGAGCTGCCAACACTGGCTGAAAAATGAAGCACAACGCTTTCAAGTTAGACGAGCTGGCTTAAGGATTTTGGAAATAGCAAGGAAGAATAGCAAGCGTTGGTGTGGTTATTATCGAACAGTGCCAATTAGTCGGTCTTGGTTTACCCCGCCGTCCAGATTACCTTGGGCTATGGTCTTTATCTCTATCCCTGGGACGTACTCCCAGGGTATGGCAGATGGCATAAGTAAGCTCAGCACGGTTCAGAGTATAGAAATGAAAGTCCTTTATACCTTCTCGACTGAGAATCTTGACCATGTCCATGGCGATGGACGCTCCTACCATTTTTTGGGTTTCCAGGTCATGCTCCAGTCCGTCAAACATAGCTGTCATCCAGTTGGGCACTTTGACATTAGTTACGGAGGCAAAATGTTTCAGCTGACGAAAATTAGATACCGGAAAAATTCCCGGCACGATTTCCGTATCAATGCCGGCGGCCACACAGCGATCGCGAAAGCGCAGATAGTTCTCTACATCGAAAAAGAATTGGGTAATCGCACGGCTGGCTCCTGCGTCTACTTTCCTTTTCAAGTTAAGTAGATCTGATTGAGCGCTTCTGGCTTCCGGATGCATTTCTGGGTAGGCCGCCACAGAAATGTCGAAATCACCCACCGTCTTTAGCAGAGCGACTAGATCAGCGCCATACATCGAAGGCCGGCCACTGCCGGGAGGTAGATCGCCCCGCAACGCTACGATATGGCGGATCCCGATCAGCCAATAGTTCCAGGCAATCGCCTGTAGCTCCTGTGGAGTGGCATCGATACAGGTTAGATGCGGCGTAGCATCCAAGTCAGTACGCTCTTTAATATCTTTGATGACGCTATGAGTTCGCTTTCGGTCGCCGGAGTTAGCACCGTAAGTCACCGAGACAAAAGTAGGTTTTAGTTCACTTAATCTATCGATAGATTGCCAAAGAGTCTGTTCCATTTCGTTGGAACGGGGCGGAAAAAATTCAAATGAAACATTTATCTGACCTTGCAGTTCAGCTAGATTCTGATTTAATACTTCCCGCTGATTAGCGTGAAAGAAACTCATGCTTTTCTTTATACCTCGTGACATCATGTTAGGAAGGGCGCTATGATCGCCATAAATAAGCATCTATACCTCTAGACAGAAGATGACTGAATTGGAAGGGTTCGTCAATTAAATTATGTTTATCGGAGACGAGTAATATTCAAGCACGGTGAATTTCAATGTTACCGGTAGCAGGAACAGGAAGATAGCAGCAGTGTCTAACGGCTGTCAGGTGGTGGTAAGGACAAAACTTAGAAGCTACAGATTTACATTTTCAAAAACAATTTTCGGAAATCGTGGATTTAACCTATTACTAAAACAAATGCCACCAGAGAAGCCAAGGCGTAAGCTAAAGGGACACAAGCTGTGGGGGCGCAGCATTTTACTAGCTGATGATTTTATCGACATCTAAATACTAATAGTCAGACCAATACATTTTCCTGCATAGAACAGCTAAGTATACAGTCTTTAGTTCACGCGTTCAATGTAATTTACACACAGCATCCTTGCAGTTTATAGTCGTAATGAAACAGCAAGTCGCGATATCATATCGCTGCCAAAAATCAGCTTTTTCGTAGATGCAGTAAGTTCAGCTGCTTCAATGTAGCAGATAAAAACGACAAACAACCTTTTTAACTTTTGCTAACAGCAGCAAGCTGTTAATAAGCGAGCTTTGAACCAATTCAGGCTAATGGGCCGAAAACGATTGATTTAACTTAATATAAACTAACTGATCAGCTCTCCGCCGGTAAGCATTTCACATTAGTGATGTTGTCCGCGCTTAGCTTACTTCCTTTGAGCGCTATTTGGAAAGCTTGTTCCAGATCGGCAATTAAATCTTTGCTGTCTTCAATTCCAACAGACACACGCAGCAGTGTTTCGCCGATACCAGCTCGGGTACGCGCTTCGGCGGTCATCCCCGCATGCGTCATGGTCGCAGCATGAGAAATGAGACTTTCTACGCCCCCAAGGGATTCGGCCAAGGTAAATAGCCTCAGCGCGGCCAAAAACTGTCGCAGAGTGTTTTTGTCGCCATCTAACTCAAAGCTGAGCATCGCACCAAATCCGCTTTGCTGACGGCAAGCTATCTCGTGGCCAGGGTTCTTTATCAGACCGGGGTAATATAACTTTTTCACCTGGGGATGTTTCTGTAAATAAGCGATAATAGCCTGGGCATTACTCTGTTGCTGATGGATCCGCGATGTTAGGGTGCGTATACCGCGTAGCAACATGTAACTATCGAACGCGCTGCCAGTCACTCCAATATTATTACTCCACCAGGCCAGTTCAGTGGCTACGGTCACTTCTTTGGCAATAACTGCGCCCGCGACTACATCGGAATGCCCGTTAAGATATTTAGTGCAAGAATGTACGACTAGATCGGCTCCCAGAGCCAGCGGTTTTTGCAGCGCCGGACTCATAAAGGTGTTGTCCACGACACACAATGCGCCTGCCTTATGCGCAGCGCGGCAAATGGCGGCGATATCCACTACTCGCAATAACGGGTTACTGGGCGTTTCGATGAATACCAGCTTCGGTTTAAAGGATAACGCTTCTGTCAGTTCCTGTTGATTTGCCTGATTGACAAACTGCACTTGATAGGAACCGCGCTTGCTCAAACTCTCGAATAGCCGGTAGCTTCCACCGTAGCAATCATGCGGAGCTACTAGAAAATCGCTGGGCCTCAGAAATACTGTACAGACTAGATGAATAGCCGACATGCCGCTGCTGGTCATCACTGCTCCTGCACCCTCTTCCAGTTCCGCTAGCGCTCTCTGAACGACATCGCGTGTCGGGTTACCACGCCGAGAATAATCATAGGCGCGGGGCTGATTGAAGTCAGTAAAATTGTACGTACTAGAAAGGGTAATTGGCGGGACAACACAACCGAATTGTTCGTCATTATTCAACCCGCTGTGAACTACAATAGTAGCCTGATTAAGCGCCATGGTGTCGTATCCTGACAAATATTAACAATGAAGGTCAAGCAAGAGTAAACCAAGTGAAGATAGACGTCAATATGATCAGATATATAAATTTATTTTCTTGTAAATTACACTTAAAGATAATTTCTAAAACAGCCTGCTCGAGAACGAAGTTAGGAAATTCTGCTAAACAGCAAATTTGACTGGCATTAAGTAGTGTGTTTCCCGCATATACGGCATAATCAACGAATTTTCTGCAATGTATATTCATTAAAAAATGAAGGTATCCCATAGTGGAATGGAAAAGTGAGTACATCAGCCCTTATGCTGAACATGGTAAGAAAAACAATCAGGTTAAAAAGATCACAGTATCTATTCCGCTGAAGGTGCTTAAAATTTTGACAGATAAACGAACTCGTCGCCAAGTGAATAATCTGCGCCATGCCACCAACAGCGAGCTGTTGTGTGAAGCATTTTTTCATGCGTTCACTGGCCAGCCGCTGCCAGGCGATCATGATTTACGTAAAGAGCATAACAATAAAATTCCAGAAGTGGTAAAAACAATGATGTGGGAAATGGAGATCGATCCAGACGCTTGAGAATATTAACGCTGTTTGAGTCAAGAATAATGTCCATCGCCGATGATTATGAGTGTGACCAGCTATGACAATTTCGCAACGATCTTACATATGTCTTAATTATCTTTTCTGACGTCAAACAGCGATCGGGTAGAAATTTATCTTAATCAAGGCCGATCTGAATAGCACACTAAGTGAGTCAGCGAAGACATTGACTGATTAAACCTTAATGAATCATTAATAAGTGACTGGCAGAAATATTACAGTATGACTTGAAACTTTCTCTAACTTTTGCTCAACACCATGTTTTTAAGCCTACTTTTAGACAGACATTGGAAACTAGACATAAATTTTCCCCTGTCTCCCTGGCACAGGAGACAGAGCACGTTACTGTACTTGAAAAGAAGTAGATAAATCCCGTGAGGGTTATGCCCACTAGTAATTCTAGTGATCTTAGAATGCAAAAAAAATAAAACTATTAGTGAAAATTGCAACCACTGTCTCTGTTATTGGTTATTGCCGAATATTAAAGATATCACTCTACTGATGATGAGCAAAACAATATCATAAATAAAATACCATTAATAATTTTATTTCAGCGAAATTCAAATTATTATTTTTGATAATTACCCACCAATGTAATATGAAATTAAAATTTAAATTTTAAACATAACATAGAATATTGATAAGAGTAAATGAAAATGTTTATTATATAATTAATATTATCAGTAACTTTAAAATATTTAATCAACACCAGAAGCAAATAGTTTTCTGGATTACACAAAATCCCAGTTGTAGCAAAACATCATAGTTAAGGATATGCGAATATATTTTTTATGACGTGAGTGAGACATCTAAGGTATCATAATCTTACTTCTTGCTTAAAGTGTCGAATGTCCATTTTTCTAGCTCCAGTACAAACTCTTATATGTCTATCAAGCAGAGATTTAATGTCGTAATATAAATTTAAAATTACTATTATGATTAATTGTTGAAATTAAAAATAGTGCTAGAGGATCCTTGTTATTTCTCAGTAAGGCAATTTTTTTTGCCAACAGGAATGTTGAAACGCTTATTGAAGCGATCAACACGACCTCCTGTATCAACTAGGCGTTGTTTACCGGTATAGAACGGATGGCATGCACTACATACGTCCAGATTTAGGTCACGACCCAGGGTGGAATGGGTGTTAATAATATTACCACAAGAACAGATTGCCATAATTTCAACATATTTAGGGTGGATATTTTTCTGCATGAAAAGCCTCTTCAAATTCCAAGACCGCACTGCCATCCGGTTTACAATAGCCAAATATCACGCAAATTAAGCTTATTAGTCATATTACCAGACAACACAGGCAATACTAAAGATAAAATCATACAGAACACTACTAATATTTGCAACATAGAATCTGCACATCAAGGCACACAGTGTACACTAAATAAGGCTCTTTTGATGTTCAGGATGGAACATGCACATGCCCATTGTAAAGGTTGCACTACCAGTACCGCTGGCTCAGACTTTTGACTACCTTCTGCCAGATAATTTCCACCCAACAGTAGGAGGCAGAGTACGAGTTCCATTCGGTCAGCGCCAGGTCATTGGCATCGTTACTGCCATCCGAGCGCGTAGTGAACTAGCTCACAATAAATTAAAACCCATCAGCAAGGTAATCGATAATCAATCTCTATTCTCCGGAAGTCTTTGGCGTATCCTCAACTGGGCCATTGGTTATTACCATTATCCTGCTGGTGAAGTATTATTCCATGCCTTGCCGGTCTTAATCCGTCAAGGTAAGACTGTGGAGAGAGCGCCACTTTGGCAGTGGTTCGTTACAGAACAAGGTCGCAGCACTTTGCCCAACAGCATGAGGGGGGCGCCCAAACAGCAACAGGCGTTGGCACTATTGCTACAGGGGCCGGTCTATCGTCATCAAGTCGCAGAGCTGCAACTGAGAAACACGGCACTGCAGGCACTGCGCGCTAAAGGATTGTGCGATTTGCGCTCCCAAGCGATGCAAGCACACGATTGGCGACTCGGGTTTTGTGTCAACGGCAAACAGCAGAGACTTAATGCCGAACAGGCCACCGCCGTTGGTGCTATCCGAAGTGAAGATAACCGATTCGTTGCCTGGCTGCTGGCTGGAGTTACAGGCTCCGGAAAGACCGAAGTTTATCTGACAGTGCTAGAAAATATTCTTGCCCAAGGGAAACAGGCGCTGGTATTGGTGCCAGAAATCAGCTTGACTCTGCAAACCATCGCCCGCTTCCGCGAGAGATTTAGTGCGCCGATTGAAGTTTTACATTCTGGGCTTAATGACAGTGAACGGCTGGCGGTCTGGTTGAAAGCACGGTGTGGTGAAAATGCCATCGTCATTGGTACCCGTTCTGCGTTGTTTACCCCATTCGCCTGGCTGGGGATCATCGTTATTGACGAAGAGCATGATAGCTCTTATAAACAACACGAAGGCTGGCGCTATCACGCCCGCGATTTAGCGGTGTTCCGCGCTCGAGAAGAACAGATTCCGATTATTCTAGGTACCGCCACACCGTCCCTTGAAACATTATATAACGTGCAGCAGAAAAAATACCGGCAGCTCACTCTGAGAAAACGGGCCGGCAGCGCCCGCCCGGTGAGTCAACAACTGCTGGATATGAAAGGTTTACCACTAACCAATGGATTATCGATGCCGCTACTGAAAAAAATGCGCACACATCTGCAAGCCGGTAATCAGGTAATGCTGTTTCTCAACCGACGCGGTTTTGCTCCGGCGTTGTTGTGCCACAAATGTGGCTGGATAGCCGAATGTCAACGCTGTGATCACTATTACACACTACATCAGCACCAGCATCAATTGCGCTGCCATCACTGCAACAGCCAACGTCCACTGACGCAACAATGCCTGCAGTGCGGCTCTACCCAACTAATCACGATCGGATTAGGCACAGAACAACTTGAGATGGCGTTGAGGACTCTATTTCCTGGTGTTCCGGTAACGCGCATTGATCGCGATACCACGACACGAAAAGGCGCTCTCGAAGATTATCTGTCCCAGATACAAAGCGACGGCGAACGGATTTTAATTGGCACTCAAATGTTATCTAAAGGACACCATTTCCCATATGTCACATTGGTGTCGCTTCTAGATGTGGACGGCGCCCTATTCTCCAATGATTTTCGCGCCGCCGAACGCTTCGCCCAGCTCTACACACAAGTTTCTGGTCGTGCTGGCCGTGCTAGCAAGAATGGTGAAGTCTTACTGCAAACCCATCATCCTGAGCACCCACTGCTGCGAACGTTGCTGCAGCATGGCTATATGGATTTCGCCAGCCAAACTCTGGAGGAACGCCGTCAGGCTGAGTTGCCGCCCTTTACTAATCATGTTCTATTCCGTGCAGATGATCATGACAACCGTCAGGCTGGGTTGTTTCTCGATCAATTACGTCAGTTGCTGAACGTCAGCCCGCTGAGCGACAACACCTTACGGCTAATGGGTCCGATCCCGGAATTAGTATCCAAGCGCAGAGGGCGTTTTCTCTGGCAGTTGCTCCTGTCGCACCCGTCACGCCTGCTGCTGCAACGTCTAGTGGCCGCCAGTTTACCACTGATAGACACTCTTTCGCAGGCTCGCAAAGTGAAATGGTCACTGGATGTAGATCCAATAGTGTAAACCCAATAGATAGTTGAAGCTGTTTCTACGATCGCGCTTCAGTAATAGCGTAAAATCGTAAGCGTAAAGAAGATAAACGTCAATTTTTCTCCAGCATTCCGGCTTAAGAGTATTAAAGCAAGTTTGTTTCTAAAACAATAAGACCGCCATACACTGTTAGCGCCCAAGTAGAGTGCCGTGTTCGCCACCGCCAGTACGCAAAAGTGTCAGCGAACTGACAACGGATGTCTTGATGATATATTGTGCTGCTCAGTGCATAAATGTACCGTTTCAGTATTAAATGGTAGCTTTATGCTGACACTTATGGTAAGTGAATAGAAGTATATACCAGCGTGTACGTCACCAAAGGTGTAACTGACAGGTTTGATCATTGTGTCATGTAGTCGAACCATGACATCTCCAGCTAAGCTACGCTATATCGTCTGCATCAGCGGCCCGTATTAGGGAGAAGATTCACCTCCTTCGGAAGACATTGATGCAAGCAATCACTCAGGCTGGAAGTGTGGAAGAGACTCACTGCTCTCCATATGCTGATCACACTGGTATTACTTGGCATTGAAGTATACCATTATTCCGTTGCATCAACTCAGGTAACGTGCGACAGAGTGTACATCATTGATAAACGTGCAACAGATAATTAGTAATCTACGGCATCGGCACTCTAGCACTATTGATGAGTTTTCAAAATGATGAAGTGAGTCAAATATTACTGACTTCAGTAGCATGACGGCCTGGATTTTCCAAAATTAGCGAAACGATAGTGGCACAAAGAGACTATGTAGACTGTGGCAAGTCTTCTAGTACACGAAGTAAAAAAAACAACCGTAAAAAAAAACATTCTTTATTCGGCACATCTAAAACGATAATCGTACTGATGGTAGCTGTATTGATTATGTTCATTAGCGGTCTCTATTTTATCTCGCACAACAAATCAGAAGAAACAGTGATTGTACCGAACCGAGGCAAGGGCACAGGCAGCGGGCTCCCCTCTAAGCCGGAAGAGCGATGGCGTTACATTAAAGAACTGGAAAATCGCCAGGTAAGTGTCCAGATACCTACTGGGTCGACCATAAGCAAAGAATTGAATTCTCCGGTTCAACTAACTAATGAACAGCGTCATCTACTGAAACATATGCAGGAAGATATGCTTCCAAAGCCCACCCATCTGAATAAAGTGCCCTACAACAATCAAAATAAATTTCCGGTAGCGGATGCGATACAGCAATGGGTGAATACCCAAGCGTCGCTTAGTCAGCAGCTCGCGCAACCGGTACAGAGGCACGCCGAGACAGATACGGCACAAAAAGTCCCCGAAGAGAAACCACCACTCTGGCTAGTGCAGTGCGGCTCATTTAAGGAAATGGATCAAGCAGAATCAGTACGTGCCCAGCTAGCTTTTGCCGGAATTGAAGGCCGTGTCATCAGTAGCGATGGCTGGAACCGAGTATTACTCGGCCCTTACCCCACCCGTGCCATCGTCGATAAAATTCTGCAGAGCATCTACAGCACGGGTGTAGTATCAAATTGCACCCTCACAGCCACTAAGGGTAGGGGTTGAAAATCCATAATCTCACCCCATTTGGTTGTTATTCTCTTCCTGCATTCTTTACGGGAATCTTACTGTCTCCATTCCAAGGGGTTGTTCGTGACAACAATTGTAAGCGTACGCCGCAATGGATATGTCGCCATTGGTGGTGACGGCCAGGCTACTCTGGGAAATACCATTATGAAAGGTAACGTACGTAAAGTCCGCCGTTTACACAATAAAAAAGTGCTTGCTGGTTTTGCAGGAGGCACCGCCGATGCTTTTACCTTATTCGAATTATTCGAACGTAAACTGGAAATGCATCAGGGTCATCTGGTTAAAGCTGCTGTTGAACTAGCTAAAGACTGGCGCACCGATCGCATACTACGCCGCTTGGAAGCTCTACTGGCAGTAGCAGATGAAAATGCTTCACTTATTATTACAGGAAATGGTGATGCCGTACAACCGGAAAATGATTTGATTGCTATCGGCTCTGGCGGACCATATGCACAGTCCGCGGCGCGTGCGTTGCTAGAAAATACTGATCTCGGCGCACGCGAGATCGTTGAAAAAGCGCTGGGGATTGCAGGCGACATTTGTATTTACACTAATCATTTTCACACCATTGAAGAATTAATGTCCAAAGCGCAAGGATCCTGAACATGTCTGAAATGACCCCACGCGAAATCGTCAGTGAACTTAGTGGCTATATCATCGGCCAGCACAACGCCAAGCGGGCAGTGGCCATTGCGTTACGCAATCGCTGGCGTCGCATGCAACTGGATGAAGCACTGCGTCATGAAGTAACGCCGAAGAATATTCTCATGATTGGCCCTACCGGAGTAGGTAAGACTGAAATCGCTCGTCGCCTAGCGAAGCTAGCCAACGCTCCCTTTATCAAAATAGAAGCCACCAAATTTACTGAGGTCGGCTACGTGGGTAAAGAAGTGGATTCTATTATCCGAGATTTAACCGACACAGCGGTTAAAATGGTGCGTTTACAGTCCATTGAACAGAATCGCTTCCGCGCTGAAGAGCTAGCCGAAGAGCGGGTGCTTGACGTCCTGATCCCCTCAGCTAAGAGTAACTGGAGCCAGCTGACAGAGAACAACGAGCCTTCCAGAACATGCCAGAATTTCCGTAAAAAACTTCGTGAAGGCCAGTTAGATGATAAAGAGATTGAGATCAATCTTGCTACGGCGTCTATGGGCATAGAGATTATGGCACCTCCCGGCATGGAAGAGATGACAAACCAGCTGCAATCTATATTTAAAAATCTTGCTGGCCAGAAACAGAAGCCACGAAAGATAAAGATCAAAGAAGCCATGAAGCTGCTTATTGAAGAGGAGGCAGCTAAGCTGGTGAACCCGGAAGAGTTAAAAGAGAAAGCGATTGAGGCAGTAGAACAGCATGGCATCGTGTTTATCGATGAAATCGATAAAATTTGCAAACGCGGCGAAATTTCCGGGCCGGACGTTTCCCGAGAAGGAGTACAACGCGATCTGCTACCTCTGGTAGAAGGCTGCACTGTTTCCACTAAGCATGGAATGGTAAAAACTGACCATATCTTGTTTATTGCTTCTGGGGCGTTCCAAGTTTCCAGCCCGTCGGATCTTATTCCAGAATTGCAGGGACGTCTGCCGATTCGCGTCGAACTGGAAGCTTTGACCACTGAGGACTTTGAACGTATTTTGACGGAACCTAGCGCATCACTGACGACGCAATATATCGCGCTGATGGCGACCGAAGGAGTAAGCATAACCTTCACCGAAGATGGCATTAAGCGCATCGCTGAAGCCGCCTGGCAGGTGAATGAGCGTACTGAGAATATTGGCGCCCGTCGTTTGCATACCGTTTTGGAGCATTTAATGGAAGAAATATCCTATAACGCCAGCGAATGGAGCGGTAAGACCCTATCTGTTGATGCAAATTACGTCCGCAGTCATCTAGATGAATTAGTATCTGATGAAGATTTGAGTCGCTTTATTCTATAACTTATCAATAGGATAGATGACATCTGTAAATTAGACTATTGTTGGAAAAGTCTGTATTAGTCACCGTTGCTACATTAAGTCGATTCAGCGATCACAGATGCATGGGGGCTAAATATCAAACAGCATGCTGCCCATGTACCGACTGCATGGCCATGAAACTAACTGGCGTGTTCTGTGGTCAAATTAGAAATTAGTATTGTTTGGGACATAAGCGTCAGTATGACGGTTTACTTTTTGTCATAGTCGCTTCCGGAAATACACTTTTTAAGGAAGATACAAACGGAGCTAACAATAACTGACGGCTTAATATCTTCTTTGTTGCCAGTAATTCATCATGAAATGTGTTAGTGATTGAATTTTTCGCACCACCGAAGTTCATTAAAGCCATTTGCTTTGAGCGGTTATAAGTTGGTTGGGAGGTTGATAAAAACGTTATAGTTTAAGAAACATGCATTATCTTGATTAATTATCCTAAAATAGGGATAATCTTCACTATCAATTAAAGATGCCACACTATCCATTTATCTGTAATTATCTATCTTCTAAACAATTTCTGAGCCCTGGCTATGCATTCTTTGCGATAGTGGAAGCCAACACAGCAAAATTAACATTCCCATAACAAACGTTACTATGCCGAGACTGAACTGATCGTGTTGCGGCAGTAACGAGGAGAATCCTGCTACTACCCCAGAGACAATATTCTGCAGGCCACCAACCAGCGCGCCAGCGGTGCCAGCTAGATAAGGGTATGGCTCCAATGCACCAGTAGTCGCTAATGGAAACAACATACCGGCACCGAAGAAAAACAGGCCAGCAGGAAGAAGCAGCGTCCAGATTGTCATCATGCCGAACCAGGCTGGTAACCACATCAGAATCCCCGCTAACAGGCAGCTTAACACCGCTCGCCACATTAACCTGTTGAATGATCTAACTGCCCGCCCTGCATACCAGGCGCCGAGAAAAGTACCGGGCAGCGGCAGAATAAACAGTATACTCACCTCTCGGCCAGTCAGCCCCATACTACCCAACAGCACGCCGCTGCTAGCCTCGAAAGCAACTATCCCTGCCAGTCCACCAATAAGCATTAGCAGGTAATGGTTAAACACTTTCTCGCGAAGCAACTGAAAAAATCCCAGCCTCCAGATGCTGCCAACTGGGCGCGATGGCCGCGTCTCGGGCAAACGGCACCAAACCAACAGGCTAACGCTGCCACTCAGCAGTAGTAAAAATGCAAAACAGGCGCGCCAACCCAACCAATCGGATAACACGCCGCCGATTAACGGAGCCAATAGAGGACTGACTAAAACCCCCATATTTAGCAAACCGTTAGTACGCCGCAGCGTACGGTTGTCGCAGATGTCCCGCGGCAAAGTCCGCGCCATCACGCCACCCACTCCGGTTCCGATACCTTGTATGCCACAGGCGAAAGTTAGCAGTGACAATGAGCTACTCAGTATGGCTAACAACGTGCCCAGACAAAAGATCGCCATACCACTCAAAATAACTGGTCGACGGCCTACTCGATCGGAGAGAGGACCGTAAATCAACTGCGAGACGCCATAACAAAGCAAATAGGCAGCCATTAGCTGCTGCACCGCCCCTTCGCGTACCAGTAAATCTCGGGCAATCTGAGGAATGCCTGGCACATAAATAGTTTGTGCCATCTGCCCCACGGCTACTAGGGAGATCAGCAGCAGTAAAATGGATATTGTCGGTGAGTTCGTCATAGTGATTGTTTAGATAGCTTATTAACTATAACTATTTATTTTTAATAAGAGTTTATTTTCTGATATAAATATCACACTTTATCTGCATGTCCAATTATATCTTTAATTATCCTTAACCGAAGAGTTGTAATGTCCTGTAGCTAGGGTGTAAATTCCTTTTGTACGCAATACATTGTTAACACGCTCCATGTCGTAGACTAGATGCGCTAGTGAAATTAGTCGATAAGACACAGTCTGCAACGTGGCGGTTAGTCGCCGCGTTTCTCCCACAGGACAATTCTCAGCCGTTATGGCAGACTAGATAAGTGTATGCCGAGTTGGGGATATCCACTAAGATCGCTAATGAAAGGGGGTTAAAAACTATGACTAAATGGATAACAGGTAAAGTGATTCAGATAAAACACTGGACTGACAGTCTTTTTAGTCTTATCATCCATGCCCCTATCGCTCCCTTTACCGCTGGACAATTCGCTAAACTAAGTCTAGAAATCAACGGCGAAAAGGTTCAGCGCGCCTATTCCTATGTCAATGCACCGAGTAACGAGAACCTGGAATTTTACCTTGTCACCGTACCTGAAGGAAAGCTCAGTCCATCGCTGCGTGAGCTGCAGTCAGGTGACAGCGTGATGCTGACTAAAGAGGCAGCTGGTTTCTTCGTTCTTGATAAAATTTTGCCTTGTGAAAATCTCTGGATGCTGGCGACAGGGACTGCACTGGGCCCTTATTTATCGATTCTTGAGCAGGGTGAAGGGCTTGATCGATTTAAGCAAATCATTTTAGTGCACGCGACCCGTTTTGCTCATGATCTGAGTTACTTGCCGCAAATGCTGGAACTCCAGAATCGATACAACTGCAAATTGCGTATTCAAACGGTGGTCAGCCGTGAACAAGCCTCAGGCTCACTTACTGGCCGCATTCCCGCCTTGATTTCCGACGGTTCGCTGGAAGCTGCGGTGAATGTTGAACTTGATGCCAAAAGCAGTCATGTCATGTTGTGTGGTAATCCGCAAATGGTGCGTGATACTCAACAACTATTAAAGGATAGCCGCGGTATGTACAAACATTTCGAGCGCAATCCGGGTCATATAACCAGCGAACATTATTGGTAATGCTATTCCTCTTAGGAGTGTGGGTAGAATATCACTGCTTAGTGAATTTTATGTCATTAAAAGGTCAAGTAATCCAGCGATCTTACCAGAACTGCTAACTTTTATATGCACACGTTGCTGGAAATTTGCGCTAACAATAAATTTGATCGTGTACGATGTAGTAAAACGCAGTAATTTTTATTTTTCGCATTTCTTGATATGGAGAAATAACAATGCGATATCCGTTAGTGATAGGTAATTGGAAACTTAACGGCAGCAGACACATGGTCAGCGAGTTGATCGCGGTATTGCGCAATGAACTCAGTATTGTCACTGGATGCGACGTTGCCATCGCCCCACCAATGGTTTATCTAGACCTAGCGCAATATCATCTAAGCGGCAGCCAGATTGCTCTGGGAGCGCAAAATGTCGATACCCATCTGTCAGGCGCCTTTACCGGTGAAGTCTCCGCTGAGATGTTAAAAGACATCGGTGCAAAATATATCATCATTGGTCATTCCGAGCGCCGCACGTATCACAAAGAAAGCGATGCGTTTATTGCCGAAAAATTTGCCGTGCTGAAAGAAGTTGGGCTGATCCCGGTGTTGTGTATTGGTGAGAGTGAATCGGAAAAGAAGGCGGGTCAGACTGAGATAGTGTGCGCTCATCAGATTGATGCGATATTAAATAGATTAGGAAAAAAAGCATTTGAAAGCTCTGTCATTGCCTATGAACCTATCTGGGCAATTGGCACCGGAAAATTCTCAGCCCCGAAGCAGGCACAAGCAGTACATAAATTTATTCGCGATTATATCGCTAAGCATGATGCGGTGGTCGCGGAACAGGTCATTATTCAATATGGTGGGTCGGTCAATACAGGCAATGCCGCAGAAATGCTTACCCAACCAGATATTGATGGTGTGCTGGTTGGTGGCGCTTCTTTAAAAGCCGAGACCTTCGCGGTGATTGTCAAAGAAACGGCGAAAGCGAAATTGGCCTGAAAGCTATATTAGCATCGAGCGGATGGTAGTAATTTTATGCCACGATTCGCTGCTAAGCGAATGCAGATAATTCAAATAAATCCGTAGTCACATCTCGGATGCCATGCTTATCTCTTGAGGTTAAGTTTTAACTGTAGTTCTAACTACTAAATTTATTAATCGCCAAAAACCCCTTTCCCAGATGATCAGCGCACCCTTGACTTCATTCCCAACATGTGCACTTCCGGAAGCTTTCAGATTGGGAGCAATAACTAACATGTCCAGATGAATCCAATCGGGCCAGTCGTCGCCATGTTAGGTTACTTTTGCGAATTTTAAGGACAATGATGTAGGTACAAAAATAAGGTATCAGATAAGCGGATGATCCAAGCTTTATCATCAATCCGCCTGCACTAGGCGGTAGCGTCCACACATTCAAGTCCGGGCACAACGTGACCACATCCGTCTCGATATCGTTGATTACCCGGCGTTACTTGTTTTCTGGAACCGCCACGGAAACTAACGCACCCATGATATATTAAAGTATGTAAATGGTAGGGTGGAAAGAGAGATGAACACAGCTATAACGCCAGTACAATTCTTCCCAAAAGCAGGAGTAAGATAGACGAAGAAATTAAAACAGCTTTTTTGCCATCTCCAAGATATCACTACGAAAAGGACGTTTCATATTTTCAACGGCATCGATAATATCGTGGTGCACTAGCCGTTCGTTCTGAACGCCGACACAGCGGCCACCATAACCTTGTAGCAGCAGTTCAATGGAATAAGCACCCATACGCGAGGCTAAGATACGATCGTAAGCCACCGGGCTGCCACCACGTTGGATATGACCTAGCACCGTGGCTCGAGTTTCCCGTCTCGTTTCTTTTTCAATATATTGAGCCAATTCAGCCACATTAAAAATATGTTCGGTGATGACGACAATAGCGTGCTTTTTTCCTTTTGTAATACCTGCCTTGATTCCGAAGGCTAGATCTTCCGGTTTGAACTCCACTTCAGGTAGCACAATGAATTCGCACCCGCCGGCAATGGCCGCCGCCATAGTCAGGTCGCCGCAGTAGCGTCCCATGACTTCTACAATAGAAATACGTTGGTGAGAAGTGGAAGTATCTCGCAGGCGGTCAATTGCTTCGACTACGGTTTCCAGCGCGGTAAAGTAGCCAATGGTGTAATCAGTACCCGCCACGTCATTATCAATCGTGCCCGGCAAGCCAATACAAGGAAAGCCCATTTCAGTCAGTCTTTTAGCTCCCATATAAGAGCCGTCGCCACCAATAACCACCAGTGCATTGAGACCACGTTTTCTCATATTCTCAATGACGATGGCACGAGTGCCTTCTTCTCGAAATTCAGGGAAACGCGCAGAACCAAGGAAGGTGCCGCCACGGTTAATCATATCCGAGACACTATAGCGATCCAGTTTTTCCATTCGATCCTGAAATAGACCGAAGTAACCATCATAGATACCGTAAATCTCCAGCCCTTCGGAAAGACCAGCTCGGACGACACTCCGGATGGCCGCATTCATTCCCGGTGAATCACCGCCACTTGTCAGTACACCAATTTTTTTAATCATAACCTATCTCTGAATTTTGAAGACCGCTTATAGAATATAAAGCGCTTGTTAGTTATTTTTCCAACACTCTAATATTGCTAGAGCTTGTAAGGAGAGAGAATTAATAAATAGTTAAAGCTAGATTGATTCAAGTTGAGTGAATTTTATTCAGTCCTATCTACCTTTTGTGTTCTTTTACTGTATCATACCACATAATATGCAGTGTCACTCTCTCTTTAATAGAGCTCTCACTCGGTAGGACTTGTCAGGTGTCAGAAAGTGGCCGTCACCGATACTCACTAGTGTATTTCTAGTACTAGAAATAAGAGGTTTTAGTACCAAACATTCCTACTATCGAACTTGTGTGTTAGCGCTGACCTAATCATGTAAATTTGACCTCGCTATTTATAGATACAACAGACTTAACCAGGTAATAAATGTCAGCACTGAAATTCTTTGGAATTTTATATAAATTAAAACGTTATGCTAATAGGCAATATCACTGATAATTTTAACCAAAAGTAACAGCACCATGATTTCTGAAATGAGTATATTGCTAATATACAAATGATTTTTCATATCAGTCTGTAGTGTATCTGAGCATAATATTGATTATTTTTTAGACAGGAAAACCCGTCTGTTTAATTTAAGCATTGACTAATATTGATAAGGACAGTTCCAGAAATCTGCTGATTTAAGATGCCGTCATTTATTTTATCTCTGTGTTATATTCCTATATAATTTGGATGCTAAAAGTTACATTATGGCTGGTAAACATCTCGTGGTAATGTGCAGATAACACTGAAAAGGATAGCTTTTCGCGTACCCTGTTGTTCTTCATCAAGTTTCCCTTTTCCGTAGTGCATTAATGACAAGAAAAAATTTCATCGGACGTCTTTGTATTGGAAATGCACAAGACAGGGGAATGATCATAAAGTTATTGTCCTAGCAGACGTCTATCACCTCGTCCATTTTATCTGCAATTCATTAATACTGATTAAGTGCACACTCTAGCGTGAAAACTGGTGTCTTTACTGAACATTTACGGCGCTATAAAAACCAGTATAATAACGGTTGTGAGCTATAGCACATATTATGTTTTTGGCGTCAGACACTGCATAGGAGACTGGATACTAACTTATAAACCCGATGCCCAGATGCCAATCCGTTTCTTTGGCAAACTTATGAACATATTAAGGTTTTATGTTGCGACATTGCCATGAGAAGTTTCTGATTATTAGGTACCGGGTTATAGGGTGTTTTGGTATCACCAGGTTGTCTTCCTGGTATAGATTTAAAACCTATAGATATGTTGTTAGCCTTTTGCTGTCCAGAGAAAATCAACGCTATCAGTGGGCATTACGTTAACAAATTTAATGTCAGAAACAAAAATTACTAAAATGAGATACAAGGAGGGTAGAGGGATCTTATCTATAGATAAGATAAAAGAGATTCGTCATTAGTTTATTACTGATTTATATATAATATAGATTTTCTATTTTCAGGAAAATTACTTTATATTATTTCTATTTCAGTATGAATTGAGTTATATATGTATTTATACCTACGAGCTTTGTTTATTTAACAAGTGACTTGCTTTTGAGTCATTTTTTAGTTTGCTCTCTGAGAGCTGTCTCATAGAAAGGAAAGTGCTGCAAATATTAGAAATATTTGCAGCACTTGCTATTTACATAGAGCACATCACGCTAAGTAAGATTTATGATATCTTTTATTTATTGCCGTTTGGTTAATTTGACGTTGTCAAACTTGTTTAAGTTATCCTTAAGTCGGCTGCTATCATAGTCTCAACAGAGGCCAATGTGTTACCAATGAAATTGATAATGAATGCGACGACAAATTTGTACATTCTGCACTCAGGCACATGCTTCTTTGTCGATTTCATAATACAATTAATTTACCCAAGCCGTTGCAAACATGCAACGGGGTGTAAGGCTACGTAAGTCATAGACTTGCAGGGATTGATGACGCATTCTCGTCATGAGGTGAATAACATGAATAAAATCCTTTTGGTTGATGATGATCGTGAATTAACATCCTTGTTAAAGGAATTATTAGAAATGGAAGGCTTTAATGTTCAAGTAGCGTATGACGGCGAGCAGGTGTTAAGTCAGCTCGATAATTCCGTTGACCTGCTGCTACTAGACGTGATGATGCCGCGTAAAAATGGCATTGATACCCTCAAAGAATTGCGTCAGCAACACCAAATTCCAGTGATTATGCTGACAGCCCGCGGCAATGAGCTGGATCGTGTTCTTGGCTTGGAGCTGGGGGCTGACGACTATTTGCCTAAACCGTTTAATGATCGCGAGCTGGTGGCGCGCATCAGGGCAATTTTACGCCGTTCTCAATGGACAGAGCAGCAGCAGACTGGAGAGGACGGCGTAACTCCGCTTGAAGTGGATTTTCTACGCCTGAATCCTGGCCGACAAGAGGCGACTTTCGATGGCACACCACTGGAATTGACCGGCACCGAATTTACTTTGTTGTATTTGCTGGCACAGCATTTAGGTCAGGTGGTGTCACGTGAACATTTAAGTCAGGAAGTACTAGGAAAACGATTGACCCCATTTGATCGCGCCGTCGATATGCATATCTCTAATCTGCGGCGCAAGCTACCTGAACGGAAGGATGGTCATCCGTGGTTTAAGACGTTGCGAGGACGAGGTTATTTAATGGTATCCACTGCATGATCAACAGATTGACCACCCGTATTTTTGCCATATTTTGGTTAACTCTCGCTCTAGTACTGATGCTGGTGCTCATGGTGCCTAAACTTGATTCCCGCCAAATGACGTCCCTACTTGATAGCGAACAACGTCAGGGCGTGATGCTTCAACAGCACGTAGAGGCAGAGCTGGCTGCCGACTCGGCTAATAATTTTATATGGTGGCGCCGGTTGTTTCGTTCCATCGATAAATGGGCGCCACCTGGCCAGCGGCTGATCCTGGTGACTAGCGAAGGGCGTGTCATCGGCGCACAACGCAATGAAATGCAGATCATCCGCAATTTTATCGGCCAATCGGACAATTCTGACTATCCACAGAAGAAAAAATATGGTCGCGCGGAACTGGTGGGTCCTTTTGCCATCCACGATGGTGAAGACAATTATCAACTTTACCAGATTCGTCCGGCTGGTAGTGCTCAGTCGGATTTTATAAACCTACTGTTTGACCATCCCCTGTTGTTACTGATTGTCACCATGCTCATTAGTATTCCACTGTTGCTATGGCTGGCCTGGAGCCTGGCCAAACCGGCGCGCAAGCTGAAGCACGCTGCCGATGAAGTAGCGCGGGGGAATCTACGTCAGCATCCCGAACTAGAAGCGGGACCGCAGGAGTTCCTGGCTACAGGAGTCAGCTTTAACCGGATGGTCAGTGCTCTAGAGAGGATGGTAACCGCCCAGAAACGCCTGCTATCCGACATCTCCCATGAGTTGCGTACGCCGTTGACCCGACTGCAATTAGCCACTGCGCTGATGCGCCGTCGTCATGGCGAAGGTCATGAACTTGCTCGTATCGAAACTGAAGCTCAACGACTTGATTCTATGATTAGCGACTTGTTGATACTTTCTCGCAATCAGCACAAAGACGAGCTAGTACGGGAAGTGCTGAAGGCCAACGACTTGTGGACAGACGTGCTTAATGATGCACAGTTTGAAGCAGAGCAGATGGGTAAGAGCCTGGAGATCACCTCACTGCCGGGTAACTGGACGCTGCTGGGTAACCCTTCCACATTAGACAGCGCGCTGGAAAATATTGTACGTAATGCTCTTCGCTATTCTAACCAGAGGATATTAGTCAGGTTTAGCACTGATCAGCAAGGCATCACCATCACTGTAGATGATGATGGCCCCGGTGTCAGTGAGAACGATCGCGAGTATATTTTCCGGCCGTTCTACCGTACTGATGAAGCACGGGATCGCGAGTCCGGCGGCACCGGGTTGGGGTTGGCGATAGTGGAAACTGCTGCGGTGCAGCACCGTGGCTGGGTGAAGGCGGAAGACAGTCCGATCGGTGGACTGCGACTAATTATCTGGCTGCCACTATTGCCCCAGTACTAAGGACTTTCAGCAAGGAAATGCCTCTTGGGGAAGACTGAGTAGCTTTCTCTAGCGCTATTGATGCCGCGGGATTCGCTCATGGCGGGTAAAATTTGCATCCTTAGATGCGACTGGACGAAGTCTGGAGGCCACATCGGCACGTGGCAAAAAATCCCGCAGTCAAATGCCATCACCGAATTCGAACCCAAGGCTGCCGAATAGCTGATCCATCTCTTCCGCTGGCCGATCGCTGGTTGGCCGACCCACTACTCGAGCAGGTACGCCGGCGACCGTAGTATGTGGCGGCACAGAGCACAACACCACCGAGCCGGCGCCGATTTTTGCTCCCCGTCCGACTTCGATATTACCTAGAATAGTGGCGCCGGCACCGATCATGACTCCTTCACGGATCTTAGGATGGCGATTGCCGCTGGTTTTTCCAGTACCGCCCAGTGTGACGGATTGCAGGATAGAAACGTCATCCTCCACCACAGCGGTTTCTCCAATTACGATACCCGTGGCATGATCAAGCATGATGCCGCAGCCGATGTGTGCTGCCGGATGGATATCCACCCCAAAGGAGACAGAAATCTGATTTTGGAAATAAACTGCTAGCTCCGGGCGGTTCTGGTACCATAGCCAATGGCCAATACGGTATGCCTGCAATGCATGAAACCCTTTTAAGTATAACAGAGGAGTAGAGTATCTATCTATCGCTGGGTCACGCAGACGTACCGCGTGGATATCATGCGCAGCAGAAAAAATCATGCTCGCATCAGCGCTATAGGCCTCTTCTACCGCTTCACGAATGGCGATTGCTGGCATAATCGGATTGTCAAGCTTATTGGCTAACATATAACTCAATGCACTGCCCAAACTTTCATGCTTAAGCAAAGTCGCATGGAAAAAACTAGCTAGCATGGGTTCACAATCAGCTAGCAAACATGCTTCAGCTTTGATATTACTCCATACAAGTTCCAATTCTTCTATCGACATACCAACCGCCTTCATCAATTGTTAGCTGGATCAGCTTTAACTGCTGGTGTGCTCATCTTTTTGAGCGCGTCCGAGCAACGTCAACGCTGCCTCGTGTGCGTTTTTATTTTGATAGAGCACCTGGTAGATCTGTTCGGTAATGGGCATCTCAACCTCATAGCGGCCAGCAAGTACCAGTGCTTCTTTAGCGTTTCGATATCCCTCCACTACCTGCCCTATTGCTTTCTGAGCTTCTTGCACGCTGGCACCGCGCCCCAGCAAAATGCCAAAACGACGGTTGCGAGACTGATTGTCGGTACAGGTAAGCACCAGATCTCCCAGCCCCGCCATGCCCATGAAAGTACCAGGGTTTGCACCTATAGCTTCGCCAAGGCGCGATATTTCCGCCAGTCCCCGGGTAATTAATGCGATACGTGCATTAGCGCCGAAGCCGATGCCGTCAGAAATACCAGCGCCTATAGCGATGACATTTTTTACCGCGCCGCCCAACTGGACACCGATGAAATCAGGATTACTGTAGACCCGGAAATTTTTGCCGCAATGTAACAGCTGCTGTAAATCGGCACTGAAAGTGGCGTCGGTAGCAGCAAGTGCGATGGCAGTAGGCAAGCCCGCTGCCAGAGCGCGTGCGAAGGTTGGGCCTGACACGACAGCCAGAGGTGTTTTAGGGCCTAGAACATCCCACGCTACATCCTGCAGCAAGCGGCCAGTTTCCGCCTCTAGTCCCTTGGTAGCCCAAACGATGCGCGCATCAGGCCGTAGGTGCGGCTTTAACTGGGTAAGCACGGTGCCAAACACATGACTAGGAACGACAATCAACACGTTGCGGCTGGCAGCTAGCGCCGCAGGGAGCGAAGCTTCCAGGTGTAGTGTTGGCGGGAAGGGTACATCAGGCAGAAAAGCCTGATTACAGCGTGCCACCTCCAGAGCCTGAATGTGGGCAGGGTCATGCCCCCACAGCAAAACCTCATGACCGTTACGAGCCAAAGTGATAGCCAGAGCCGTACCGTAGGAGCCGGCACCAATAACAGTTATTGAAGCCTCGATGGACATGATCAAGCATCCTGAGCCGGCTGGCAGCCTTCACCATCAGCCTGTTGCCGCAGATAATTCATGAATAAGGCGTCAAAATTCACCGGTGCCAGATTCATCTGCGGAAAGGTGCCGCGGGAAATTTGGTTAGTGATGCACTCGCGGGCATAGGGAAATAGAATATTCGGGCAGTAAGCGCCGAGGCAATGTGCCATCTGAGTGCCTTCAATGCCGGAGATGGTGAAAATTCCTGTCTGCTGTACTTCACACAAAAACGCGGTATCTGCGCCCAAGGTAGCAGTCACAGTAGCCCGTAGTACGACTTCATAAATATCTTCTGCCAACTGGCTAGATACGGTATCAAGATCCAGTTTGATTTCTGGTTGCCACTCCTTCAAGAATACCTTAGGCGCATTCGGCGCTTCAAACGAAACATCTTTGGTGTAAATACGCTGGATCTGAAACGCCATCTCGGTGTTATTTTGTTCTGACATTGAAAAACCCTTTGGTTAGTATGTCGGGCAACGGACCCCATGACCCTGCCCTGTTGTTTACTTATTTAATTAGGGAAGCCAGGCCACCACGAGCATCAAGTGCGTAAAGATCATCGCAGCCACCTATATGTTTGCCATCGATAAAAATCTGCGGCACCGTGATGCGACCGCTGCGCTTAATCATCTCTTCCCGCAGATTTACATTGCCGTCGATGGGGATTTCGTGGTACAGTGCTTGATTACGAGTGAATAACGCTTTAGCTCGATAGCAATGAGGACAAGTTGCTTTAGTATAAATTTCGATGTTGACCATATTATTCCTTAATAACATTCGTTACCGAACCAACGGTAAGTTTTCTTTGTCCCAGCCAGATATGCCTTCTTTAAGCATATACACTTTTTCAAAACCGGCCTTGATCAGATTTTGTGCTGGAACGCGGGCGATGCCATGAGCACAGACGACAATGATTGGTCTATTTTTCATTTTTCCTAGCTCTCCTACATTGCCAGATTGGATGTCTGTCATCGTAAGGTTCAAACTGTTGATGATATGCCCTTCACGATAATCATTCCGATTACGTAGATCAACAATTACAGCATGTTCTTTGTTAATCAAAGTTATAGCTTCGTTTCGAGTAACTTCACCGACTTTAGAAAACCGGTTTTGACAAATAGTAAAAATTACAGCTCCTAGAAGGATTATCCACACCACACTAAGAATGGAATGATTACCGACAAACTGCGTAATTTCTTGCATTAGGAAAAACCCTGTTACTAAAATGTCCATACGCTCAAGTATTCAAGTATACCTTTGTTACCGGGTAAATTCAGTCAGTGTGTCAACACATCTCTAAGAAACTGATAGTAATACGTATTACGGCGTAAAAATCTCAGACGAATATTGGCAAGAAAGTACGCAGAAGTAATAGATGGTAACATGCTGTTTAAACACTCCGACAGCTGTACCACGCTACTGGATTCAAGTGTCGTTTTTGCAGTGACATGTTTTGCACCCAAACATACTATTATCTGTCATCTACAGATAATAACAATGAATAATGGCTCGAGACGGTGCAGCAAGACATTTTTATCAAGAGAAAACGTTAGAAAACAGTAGAAGCAAATTACTGTGCTCAGTTTAGTAGTTAAAGTAACAGCAGCAATCTATTATCTATCACTCGCATTTCCTACGTGGTAGTTAACATACTCTGAAAACGCTGAATTGTGCAATTAATCAATTGACACATTCCACCGCTCAGCTTTAAGCTATTCCAAATAGCGTAATAAAAATTGCTGGTGCTACAGCTAGACTCAACCGCCATACCATGCGCAAAAAAAACACCAACGATCTGTGCCAAAATAAAGCGTGACTGCACCATATTCTCTCTTATGCTGAGTTACTTAGAGAAAACCTCAGGGGCATTAGAAAATCTAAAATGTGCAGTAGGTATAAATGTTCTGATGGTCGACTTGATTACGAGTTTATGAATTGATGGTGATTACCGAGTACAGTAAAAACAGTATCAGTCTTTAATGGTTATCACTAGGGCGTTATTCTAATGGCGGCGAATGTCAAAATCGGACAACCCATCACACTGGTGAGTACCAATGGTGGTTTAGGAAGATAGCTTGTCGATTAAATCATTTAATTCTGCTATTATTATATTCTTTCTGCTATTCAGTTGTGGGGCGCAGGCTGGGAAATTATCGATTGTCATCGATGATTTTGGTTACCGGCCAGCTACCGAAAGTCAAGTTCTGAACATGCCGATCAATGTTTCCATTGCTGTGTTGCCCGATGCTCCCTATGTCAACAGGATAGCGAACAAAGCTTATCAACAGGGGCGTGAAGTTCTGATCCATTTGCCGATGGCGCCCTTAAGTAAACAAGCACTGGAGCGCAACACGCTGTCTCCGGAAATGAGCTGCGATCAGGTGGCGGAAATCATCCACGAAGCAACGCAGAAAGTGCCCTATGCTGTTGGTCTCAATAACCATATGGGTAGCGCGATGGCATCTAGCCAGTAGCATGCAAAATGTCATGCAAGTGCTGAGTCGTTACTCTTTGTACTTTCTTGACAGTATGACAATCGCCAACAGTCAGTCGGTACCTGCCGCTGCCGGCACTGGCGTCCACGTTATCAAGCGCAACATATTTCTAGACAACACGCAGAACGAGGCTGATATTCGTAAACAGTTCAGACGTACGGTGGTGGCAGCTCGCCGTAATGGTTCAGCCGTCGCCATTGGTCATCCGCATCTAACTACAGTGCGGATGCTACAACAGTTGCTGCCGTCTCTGCCCTCGGATATTGTGTTGGTACGTCTGAGCATGTTGCTCAACGAGAAACCGGGAACGACCCTCGACGCATCTCACCACTGTCCGATAATCGGCGCGTTGTTTTTATCTGAGGAGTGCCTTTATGCCTTACCTATCAGTCACCACCAGCAATCAAGACTCACGAGTGCCGGCAGGCTACCAACTTCATCATCAATTCTCCTTGAGCTGAGGAAGTATCCCACTAAAAAACTGGGGCGACGATACCAATTATATTCTAGAGATCGCAGACGGTTTGAGGAGGTTATTTACTGACTTTACAATAGTTATTAACTAAATTATAAAAATTATTGGCAATGTCCTGAGCTCTACCAGTGTTCCTTATTCCCACAGCTGCCAGTCACTGTCGATAAATATTAACGTGCTGCATCGAATGCCCAGCATGACGTTTTTTATTGATCTACGGAAAGTCCATGTGTTGTGCTTAAGATCAATTCTAACTATGGAAGATTATTTGGTATCGCAGATAAGGAAAAAGGTTACGGGATTATACTAGGTATACAGAATATCTGCTCTGTAAACCTGATAAAAAATGAACAGGTTGATCGCAAAATGCACTTACGGCATTTTCATGATTATTCTGTGTAGAGTGGGTTCTCTTATAATGACTTCTTTGTCAAGGTAATAAGATGCTTGCAGTCGTGTGACATTCTGCTGCTGTTCGAATCGTAAAACCAGACTCTCCCAAATGGGGTTTTGAAGTGCCTTGTGTGCTAGCGGTGACACAGTATTCATAATCTACCAGCAATATAAAACTTAAGAAGAAAAAATGCTATGGTATTTATAAGACATTGATTAGAGGTTGGTACTGTGCCGTCTTCGTCGATTGCAGCAAGGAGTAATTTATGATTATTGTCACAGGTGGGGCCGGTTTTATAGGCAGCAATATCATTAAAAAGTTAAATCAAATTGGTTACAACGATATTTTAGTGGTAGATAACCTGAAAAATGGCACTAAATATGTCAATCTGGTGGATCTCAATATAAGTCATTATATGGATAAAGAAAACTTTATTGCCAGCATCGTCGCCGGTGCTGACTTTGGGGATATTGATGTGGTGTTCCATGAAGGCGCCTGCTCTTCTACTGCTGAGTGGGATGGCAAATACATGATGAATAATAATTATCAGTATTCTAAAGATCTTTTAAACTATTGTATAAAACGCGCTATTCCATTTTTATATGCTTCTTCGGCGGCTATCTATGGTAGCCGTATGGAAAATTTCATTGAAGATCAACAGTATGAACAACCGTTGAACGTTTATGGCTATTCAAAATTTCTATTTGATCAGTACGTACGTATATTTTTAAAGAAAACCAAATCGCAAATCTGCGGTTTCCGTTATTTTAATGTGTACGGCCCGCGTGAAGGTCACAAGGGTAGTATGGCGAGCGTAGCGTTCCATTTAAATAACCAAATTAACTCGGGCGAGAATCCGAAACTATTCGCCGGTAGCGAAGGTTTTAAGCGTGATTTCATATACGTCAGCGACGTGGCAGCGATTAATGTCTGGTTCTGGAAAAAAAGCGTCTCTGGAATTTTTAACTGCGGCACCGGCCAGGCGGAATCGTTCAAGGCAGTTGCAGACATCGTGTTAGAACACCATAAGAAAGGGCAACTGGAATACGTTCCATTCCCAGAAAAATTAAAAGGGCACTATCAGACGTACACCCAGGCGGACTTGACCCAACTGCGTGCCTCTGGTTACGACGCGCCATCCAAAACCGTCTCCGAAGGGGTGGCAGAATATTTACGTTGGCTAAACTACAATCATTAATATTTTCTACGGAGAAAAACGAAAAGAAAGGGGCAGCGGTATGAAAATATTAGTGATTGGGCCTTCCTGGGTTGGCGATATGATGATGTCTCAGAGTCTGTATCGTTTACTGATACAACACCATCCTGGTGTGCAGATTGATGTGATGGCCCCGGCCTGGTGCCTTCCTTTGCTTAACCGTATGCCGGAGGTTAGCCAGGCGCTGGAGATGCCACTACGTCATGGAGCTCTGGCGCTAGGCGCGCGCCGTAGACTGGGGTTATCTCGGCAAAAAAACGGCTACCATCAAGCGCTAGTGTTACCTAATTCATTCAAATCAGCTCTGGTGCCGTTTTTCGCCGACATTCCACAGCGGACTGGCTGGCGTGGCGAAATGCGCTACGGTCTACTCAATGATATCCGTATTCTGGATAAATATGCTTTTCCGCTTATGGTGCAGCGCTATGCCTCTTTGGCTTTCGATCGTCAAAACGCTGCCAATTTACCTAATCCGTTACCTTGGCCACGCTTGACAGTCAGTACCCAGGAGATTGATCAAGTCCTACATGCCTTTATCCCCGATATTACGCGTCCGCTGATAGGCTTTTGTCCCGGCGCAGCATTTGGGTCAGCTAAGTGCTGGCCGCATTATCACTACGCTTCGCTTGCTGAAGCTCTAATCTACTGCGGCTACCAAATAGCTCTGTTAGGTTCGAACAAGGATCATGAGATCGGAAAGGCCATTAATGCCATGCTGCCGGCGGATGTGAATCAGCACTGCCACAATCTAGCCGGAAAAACCACCCTAGAGCAAGCTGTTACAGTTATCGCTTCCTGTCGGGGAGTTGTCAGCAACGACTCGGGGTTAATGCATGTAGCCAGTGCCCTGGATCGTCCACTGGTAGCGCTATATGGGCCTAGTAACCCGAATTTTACTCCGCCTCTTTCTCGTCAGGCCAAGATAATCCATCTGATATTCGGTTGCCGTAAAATCGGCAAAGGAGATAATAAACAAGGTTACCACCAGAGTCTTACTGCTATTCAACCTGACAAAGTTTTGATCGAACTGAAAAAATTGCTATCCTCCAATAAAAAGTAAGAATTAATGCAAGTCCTGATCGTTAAAACATCCTCAATGGGTGATGTATTGCATACTCTTCCTGCATTAACCGATGCGGCACGCGCGTTACCAGGGATCTGTTTTAGTTGGATAGTAGAAGAAAGTTTCACTCAAATTCCTGCTTGGCATCCGGCAGTGCGCTGGGTATTTCCAGTGGCGATTCGCCGCTGGCGTAAAAATTGGTTCAGCACGATAGTACTACAGGAGCGCCGCAACTTTAAACGTCAGTTGCAACAGCAACAATACGATGCGGTGATTGATGCACAAGGGCTGATGAAAAGTGCTGCCCTGGTAACCCGGGTCGTGCGCGGTGAAAAACATGGTCTAGACTGCAAAAGTGCACGCGAGTCTTTTTCTAGCTGGTTTTACAACCGGCGGCATGCAGTAGCTAAACAGCAACATGCCATCGAACGTATTCGTCAGCTCTTTGCCGTCAGTTTAGGCTATTCACTTCCCGATTGCCACGGTGATTACGCAATCGCTGGCTATTTCAAGTCACAGTCGAGTCATGATCCCTATTTGGTGTTTTTGCATGCTACGTCTCGTCTTGGTAAACACTGGCCAGAATCACACTGGCGAGCGCTGATAGCGCTCGCTAGTGATTCTGGCTACAAAATAAAGTTACCCTGGGGTGTGGAGTCTGAATACCTGCGCGCTCGACGCCTAGCAGCAGGATACAATCAGGTAGAGGTATTACCGCCACTTTCGCTAACTCAGGTCGCGGAGCAACTGACCAACGCTACAGCGGTGGTGTCAGTAGACACTGGGCTCAGTCATTTAGTTGCTGCCCTGGAACGCCCGAACTTGACACTATATGGTCCGACCAACCCGGACCTTATCGGCACTTATGGTCGTCATCAGAAAATACTACGTGCACAAAACGACAATATGGAAAGCCTGACAGCGGTGCGCGTTTGGCAGACGCTTCAGCTGATGATGCAATCAAAGGAATAAGAATAGCGCATCATGAATTATATGCTTATCTTTTTTCTCCTGTATTGCCGGAAAAATTACTACTTAAAAATAACTCTGGCCACCAGGAAAAATTATCGGTTTCGTTGCTCACTTCCCTCTTGAGCAATTTGTAGCATTCGAATGAGTAGGTCACACGCTCGAACCGCTGGCAGTGTATGGACAGTACTCTAGGAGAGTACCTACATCTTAATGAATTATAAACGACATTTACTTGACAAAACCTACCCAGAATTTTTCTGATCAACCGCTATAACCATATCTATAACTGCTTGCTGATTTTTAACAGTACCTAATATTTGACTCTAGTACCCATACCCCTGTTTTACCTTTATTGCTATTTTCATCATTGAACACTAGCCAACACGTTGACTCTAGAAAACTATCTGCGACTGACAAATTGTTATCTGACCTGGCGCAAACAGCCTAAACGCTTTACTTTACCACTGCAGCATCTATTGATAGCGTCGTTTTGGTTAGATATCTAATCCTAATCGCATCAATATCGGTATCAGTATTTCAAGGCCGACAATTAAAGTTAAAACACTGCTGCTAGTCTGAAGAGAAAATGGAGCAGATTTGTCATGCCGTTATGTCTTCAACTCTGCTAATGACAAGAACAACGTCCGATAGACAAAATGCTAATAATTCACCAAGATAATATCCATTCTTATTCTTATGCTTTACCGTGCTGTATCTTTACTCCTAGCGGTTAAATATTGTTACTCCTTGAGAATAAGGCAAATCACAACCTTATCTAAGATTACCCATTAAGATAAATTAGCTCATTTTTAAGCAGATATACCGACATACTCGACCATATGCATACCGACACAATGAAATCCTGTGGCCTTTTTGCAAAATCACCCGTACCCAGGAGGGAGAAATTAACTAATTACGTTATAAGGACTAAATGGTGCCACTGGCCGATTGGTGTAAACACTTCATCGGGAATGTGTTAATGAGTTAGATTTTTCCGGCTACCGGAGATAATGGTTGTGAGCGTCAACGGTGCTTATGTACTTAAAGGTCAGCTGGATTTTCAGTTGTATATCATCGTTGATATAAACTTTATCGACCGCCGTGCCGATATTCTACAAGCGATTATCGCTGATTCTGAGCTGACTATGTTTACTACCCTGTACGGTAAACGGATTATCGACCGCTCCACACTGTCAGCAGTGTGCTGTCTTCTAGCTTCGATCGAAGACGCCAGTCATCGCATTTACCGACCCAAGGTGCCTGACGAAAATATGGAGCAGCACTTCGGTCAGAATCCCCATATCCACTTAAGTGCCACGCATCCAAATATTGCCTTCTCCACGGACATCAGCAACGGTGTATTCAATGCGGGCACAGTGGTGTTCTGGGCATTTCAGATCCTGCTATTTTTTTGGTTTCAAGTGGCTGTATATCGCTGGGCTAGACATGACCAATTTTCATCAGCAACGCTTTTATGAAACTGAAAAAGACAAACTGCCGTTGTTTCTGGCAGAAAATTTACTACATTAATCGTTCCTGCCTTTACTTTGGCCAGAGAGGTGCTGAATCAGAAAGGGGTAGAAGTGAAAAACCTTTCGCTAAACAACGCTCTAAGCAATTAAATTTTTACCAAGGTGTTTCGATCATACTTTCTAAAATTAGCGAATGCACAACCAAGGGTTTTCACATCATCTTCCCTCTTTTTTTCTTTTCAGTGCTATTTTTTTGCGGCTATACGTGGGTCAATAATCTATTTCACTTATCTTTCCTGTGCTTGATACTGATACTGACAGAGAATCCTGTCTTGTGTCGCCAGCTGTTTGGCGATTGAAGATTCAACACTGGGCTGTTGTTAATCAGCTTAATTTAGGCTGCTTTAGTCTCAGCACACTATGGTCAAGTGCAGCCCGGCGATCTAATGTCCGCATTCACCCACTCCATTTATCTGTTACTATTTATTTTAATATTCCGACTTATGACCCTACAGGACTGCCGGCTGATTGCTCTTGGAGCTATGGCCGCTGGGATAGCAGTGCTGGCTATGCTCACTTTAATTAACAGCGGCATAAAGAGATAATACTGACCCATCGTCTGGCTGACGGCTTTTGATTTGGTTTTTCCATGGGTATCGCCTTCAATGATACTAAATGCAATGGTAACTTGTTTCTTCATAAGAGATGTTCATCAGACCTTAATAGAGTAGAAATCAGCATGCGTGTATTGATGATTATTGATGGTTTACCAGGCGGGGGTGCAGAAAAAATGCTACTGACGCTCGCACAAGGGATGATGTTCCAAGGCCATCGGGTGTCAATATTTTCGCTGCGGAGCATATGCGACTATGCTTTACCAGAAGGAATTGAGTATGAAAGTATCGCCGACTACACACATGTCCCTTGGCGCAAGTTGACAGAGTTGTCACGCCGTGCACGGACGCTAGATAAAGCTGTATGGGCATCTCAGCAGCGCTACGGAGAGTTCGATCTAGTAGTTTCACATCTGCATAAAACTGACCGCATTGTCGCCCGCAGTCGGGTATTGCCACAGGATCGCATCTGGTTCTGCCTGCATACCATATTCGGTTACTTGAGCCATCGTAAAAACTTTTCACGTTGGCTGAAACGTCAGAAAATCCATAACCTATATCAAAACCGTAATATCGTCGCCGTCTCACGCGACGTACTAGAAGATATGCGTCACGCCTTCAAGGTAACGCCGCGTCAAGAGAAGGTAATTTACAATCCTTTTGATTTCGTTGTCATCCGCCAGTTGGCTGAAGCGCCCTGCGAATTAACTAATCAGGATTATTTGATTCACGTCGGTAGGCTGCATGAAAATAAGCGCCAGGATAGGCTACTGAAAGCCTATGCCGCAAGTGGCATACAGACGCCACTGGTTATTTTGGGCAAAGGAAACGCCGCCGTGCTACAGCAATTAAAATCTCTGGCGCAAGATCTAAAGATAACCGATCGAGTGCTGTTTAAAGCGTTCAATAGCAATCCTTATCCTTATATCCGAAATGCCCGTATGTTGATTCTGAGCTCTGACAGAGAAGGTTTCGGCAACGTACTAGTGGAAGCGCTTATCTGTCAGACACCGGTAGTCAGCACCCGTTGCCCTGGAGGTCCTGTAGAGATTCTGACCGGAGATTTATCCGTTGGTCTGGCAGATTTGAGTAGTGCCTCACTAGCGAAAACCATGCGGGTCGTTTATGATAATCCACCGGCGATCCCTTCTTTCCATTTAGAGGCTTATAACATCAAGACAATATGCCAACAGTACACTGCTTTATCACAAAATACACCTTAACAATGATGATTGTTGAAATATTGACTACAGTGCACGATATTTTTATGCGCTAGAAGCATATTACAACATTACAACTAATCTGCAATGCACAACGTCAAGCTCAATATTGTCGTCCTAGTGCTGTGTTCTACAAGTTCAATTCATCAATCTCTCTTGCTACATTGCTTATCTTACTGGAAGTATTCTCTAGTCAACGAGACTCTACAGAATCCAACGGCCGGTAGAGATATATTTAAGAGAGATTTTCGGCGTATGGCAGATAAAACTCTTATTTCCCCTGGATCAGGTAGTCTATTTAGTGTTTATTCGGCTAGCGCCGATAACAACTTAAACCTTAAATCCTAATTAAACAGAGCCATCCATCAACAACCAGCAAAGAATCAATAGCTTTAAGTATATCGGTTATCAGCGTCATTATCGTATCACGGAGTTACTCATAGATGTTACGATCCGTTGTCGTGGACAATTTATCTCTATCCGAATGCGTCTACTTAAATGAACCATTAAAGCGCTCTCTGCCTGTGATGCGCTGCGAACCGAAGCTCTGTCGGGTTAAAGAAACAGCAAGATTTTAGCAGTAGCACTCATAAGCGTATGATCCGAAATACATATAAGATCTGACGGTAGTATAGGTACTTATCTATGGCAATTTCCATCTTCTGGCTGATCTGACTCAGTAATACAATGATTATTGTAGGTCCACGCTTATACCCACTCACGCGTTATAACGTTCCATTCGCCAAACCTTGAAAAACTTTGCTGATTAAATCAGCAATACAGCGATGATATAGTTTTAACTACCCTACTCATCAACATTCTGTATTAATACCACCCAAGCGCGTAAATTAATGTACTATCGCTTTACTTAAGGAGACAGTGGTGATTCTGACTAACCAGAAACTCATACGGTATGTTGCAATTACGCACCAATAGCATACGAGCTGTCAAGCAACCTACTTGCCGGTGACTATGGTCATAGCGTTAGATAACACATAGAGCAGAGATGGCGAAATGTATCATTTCTCTAATGCCGTAGAGTAAAGACGATCTTACTGATGAGGCAACTTGTCGCTCTTCCAGCTGAAAATAGTAATTGACATCACTCATCTATTTGTCAGATTGCATGACGGTTGCACTAAATACCCCACATATGACGGCTGCTTGACTCTTTAAGCTGTATCGCTGGTACTTTTGAAAATATAAAAGAGTACTGTTTCTGTGATCAAGGTCACTATGCCACATTGCTGGGATACCATCGACATGAAAACCTAAACAAGCTACTTTACATCATGCCTATTGAATCGATGCTAGGAGTCGAGGCGGCAAAGAAATATTTGCCCTATTTGGATGCGGTACCAATGAAATGGCCTTCATACATAATAGTAGACAGCATAAGAACTTTCAGTCAGTAAACCTTCTGGTGCTTACTAGGATTTTTATCGTAAAAACCTACACGACTAGTAAAGGAGTTTGCTGTAAAATCATTGCTCTCATTAAGTCATTCATACTGTCAGCAAGGAAAATATCTGTCATCCAAAATGGATTCCTAGTTAACAGGCAGGAGCAAGAAAGTATCTGATATGAAAAATATTCGTCTAGCTATAGTGCGGCAAAAACATCGTTCTGACGGAGGTGCAGAACGCTTTATTTCTCGCGCCCTGGACGCATTAAACAACAGTAGACTAGAGCTGAATATCATCACTCGTCAGTGGTCAGATGAACCGCGCCCTGATTGGCACGTGCATATCTGCAACCCGCGCATCAATGGCCGCATTTCCCGAGAACGCTGCTTTGCAGAAGCTGCACGACAATATTGGCAACACCACCATTTCGATTTGGTTCAGAGCCACGAACGTATCGCCGGCTGTGACGTTTTCCGCGCAGGCGACGGCGTTCATCAGGCGTGGTTGGATCAACGTGATCGCATTATCCCTTCCTATCAGCGCTGGCTGACCCGGATCAGCCGTTATCATCGCTACGTATTGGGGGCGGAGCGAGAAATGTTCTGTTCACCACAGCTGAAAAAAATCATCTGCAACTCAGCAATGGTACGGGATGATATTATACATTATCATGGAGTAAAGGAAGAAAATAAATTCGCCCTGATTTACAACGCCATCGATCTACAGCACTTCTCGCCAGCCAATGACGTACAACGTCAGGTGGCGCGTGCAACGTTGTTAATTCCGCAAAAGGCCTGCGTACTGATTTTCGTGGGCTCTGGTTTTGCGCGTAAAGGACTATGTCAGACTCTTGAGGCAATGGCCACCACTGATCGCTATTTGATTGTAATAGGGCAAGATAAACATCAGTACCGCTATCAGGCGTTAGCTCGAACTCTGGGTTGTCTGTCTCGTGTGCGTTTCGCTGGTGTACGTCAAGAGGTGTTGCCGTGTTACCACGCTGCGGATGCTCTGATCTTACCAACATTATACGATCCGTTTCCAAATGTGATCTTAGAAGCTATGTCCTGTGGCCTTCCGGTCATTACCAGTCAACGTTGCGGTGGAGCGGAATTTATCGAGCATGGCCGTCAGGGATTTGTCTGCGATGCGTTGGATATCGCTAGCCTGCGTGCGTTCGCCGCATCTATCCCATCCAGGAATCAGGATGTCTCGATGGGCTTAGCTGCGCGTGAACGAGTAAAGCGGTGTACTCTGGCGAATCTCTCACATCAACTTACAAGTCTTTATCAACAATTGTTATATTGAGCACTTGTCAGAGAACGCCAACCGTTAATAATGTCAATCCGTTAATGAAGGATAATTGCTTTCGTTAGCATATCTCTGATTTTGGAAAAGACATATTTTAGTTAAAATTCACCTAATGTATGAATTTCTGTATCTTGTAGTATTAATATTTAATTATGATATATAACCTAATCACATACCTGATCCAGCCGCTAGTGTGGATACGGTTATTATGGCGCAGCAGAAAAGCGTCTACCTACCGTCAACGCTGGGCCGAACGTTATGGATTTTTCCAGGAAAAAGTAAAACCTGGTGGCATTATGTTACATTCAGTCTCGGTCGGTGAAACTCTGGCAGCTATACCTTTGGTGCGCGCCCTACGCCACCGTTATCCTCTGCTGCCTATAACAATGACCACCATGACGCCCACCGGCTCAGAGCAAGTGCAATCTGCATTCGGTAAGGATATCCATCACGTCTATCTACCTTATGATCTACCCGGGGCAATGAACCGTTTTTTCGACCAGTTGAATCCTAAGTTAGTCATTATTATGGAAACAGAACTGTGGCCGAACCTTATTAAAACATTGTACCGCCGTAAAATACCAATGGTGGTCGCCAATGCGCGCCTTTCCACTCGCTCTGTCGCAGGCTACAAAAAATTCAGCGGCTTCATCGCTGACATCATGCGTCGAATTACGTTAATTGCGGCGCAAAATGAAGAGGATGGCGCCCGCTTCCTGGAATTGGGACTAAAGAAAAGCCAATTGGTGGTTACCGGCACCCTGAAATTCGATATTTCCGTTACCCCAGAGCTAGCAGCCCAAGCACTGACTTTGCGTCGCCAGTGGGCACCTCACCGTCAAGTCTGGATAGCCACTAGCACCCATGAGGGGGAAGAGAGTATGTTGCTACAGGCGCACCGCCGGCTATTGGTAGCTTTTCCTGATCTGTTGCTAATTTTGGTGCCGCGTCACCCTGAACGCTTCCCGATTGCACGAAAAATTACCATGAAAGCCGGCTTCAGCTACATTATACGCAGCAGCGGAGAAATTCCAGCCAGAAGCACCCAAGTCGTAGTGGGCGATACCATGGGTGAGCTAATGTTACTTTATGGTATCGCCGATCTAGCGTTTGTCGGAGGTAGTCTGGTAAAGTACGGTGGACATAATCCACTAGAAGCGGCGGCTCATGCCATTCCGGTATTGATGGGGCCGCATACTTTAAACTTCCATGATATTTGCAGTAAACTAGGCAAAGCGGGCGGATTAATTACCGTTACTGAAGTACAGTCGCTGGTCAATGCGGTTTCTGTCCTGTTAACTGATAAGAACTACCGCTTGTGTCACGGTCTCCACGCCATCGACGTTCTGTATCAGAATCAAGGTGCGTTGCAGCGCCTATTACATTTGCTTGAACCTTATCTGCCACAACGGAGTCAGTAAATGTTACAGAGAAAGCATTTGTCTGTTGTCCTCATTACCCGCAACGAGGCTGAACTCCTACCGGGCTGTTTAGCGTCAGTGAGTTGGGCCGATGAGATTGTAGTACTAGACGCCGGCAGCCATGATGCAACATGCCATATCGCCTCTCGTGCAGGCGCACGGGTATTCCACTCTACAGACTGGATGGGCTTTGGCATACAGCGCCAGCGGGCTCAAGCGCATGCTAGCGACGATTATATCCTAATGCTTGACGCCGACGAGCGCGTTACGCCATCGCTTCGTCAAGCTATCCAGCAGGTGCTGCAACAGCCTAAATTTGGTGTGGTCTATAGCTGCACGCGACGTAATATGTTTCTTGGCCGCCTTATGCGCCACAGTGGCTGGTATCCGGATCAGGTGGTGCGGCTGTATGCGCGTGAGCATTACCGATACAATGCGCTGCCGGTGCATGAGTCCCTGGAGATAGATAATGCCGATATTGTTTCTCTACAGGGTGATCTGCTTCATCTTACCTGTCGCGATTTACCTTCATTTCAGCGCAAACAGCTGCAATATGCGGAAGCATGGGCGCGAGAGCGCCGACGTTTAGGAAAAACATGCGGGCTGTTCACCACCATCAGCCATACTTACAGTGCGTTCATTAAAACTTGGTTATGGAGCGCTGGTTTTTTGGATGGCAAACAGGGCTGGTTACTGGCTATGGTAAATGCACAATATACCTTCAATAAATATGCCACCCTGTGGTCTTTAAGCTACGCTGAAGAAGGGAGTGACGTATGATGAAAGCTATCTATCCCGGCACCTTTGATCCACTGACTAACGGTCATCTGGATTTAGTGACCCGCGCTGCGAAGATATTCGATCAGATAGTGTTAGCGATCTCCGCTAACCACAGCAAACAACCGCTGTTTGATTTAAATGAGCGGGTGGCTCTGGCAACCCAGGTTACCGCTCATTTGCCTAATGTAACGGTCATGGGATTCAGTGAGTTAATGACTAACTTCGCCCGCCAGCAGGAGGCAACTATCTTAATCAGAGGGTTACGTGCAGTGTCGGATTTCGATCATGAAATGCAACTGGCAAAAATAAATCGCCACTTTATGTCAGAATTGGAGAGTGTGTTTATGGTTCCTGCCGATGACTGGTCATATATTTCTTCCTCGTTGGTAAAAGAGGTAGCGCTGCATGGTGGTAGCATAGATCACTTCCTACCCACTCTCATTGCTGAGGAGGTAAGAGGACGGTTTACATCCTTAGGCGCGTCGAAGTCAGAGCCGCCTTGATGTTAAAATAATGCTAAAACTTCACCTCAATCATGTAGTTTTAGGTTTTGGCAAGTTGTCGTTTAATGCTGACAACTAGAGCAGAAGAAGGTGCTACGTTTCCTATGCTTGGCTATCTGCACTGGCATGCCACACACCTTACAAGGCTGCCCGTTGCGACCGTATACTTGTAGTTCATTTATAAAATATCCTGGCTTACCGTCAGATTGTAGAAAATTACGCAGCGTAGTGCCACCCTGCCTAATAGACCGCAATAACACCTCTTTAATACTGTTAGCCACAAGCACCGATTCTTCTTCATTTAATGTCCTAGCAGCACGATTAGGCAAAACGTTAGCGGCAAATAACGACTCACTAGCGTAGATATTTCCTACCCCAGCCAACTAACTTATTATCCATCAGGTAAGGTTTAATCAAGATATGTTTATTTCGCGATTTCTCATACAGCCAGAAACCGTTGAACTCATCGCTGAGTGGCTCTGGCTCTAAATGAGCCAGCACACGGCTGGTGTACAAATTACTACTCCACAGCCAGGATCCTAAGCGTCTTGGATCGGTATATCGAATGATGCAGCCGTTGCTCATCACAAGATCCACATGATCGTGCTTTTCTGGTGGCACAGGCTGCTTCAGCACGCGCAGCCGTCCTGATATGCCCAGATGAATAATGATCCAACCACTCTCCAATTCTAACAATAAATACTTTGCCCGGCGCTGTACGCTTAGCACTTGTTGGTCCCGCTGCGCGATAATTTTATCATCTACTGGCCAGCGCAGCTGCGTATTGCGCACCTCTGCCCTTAGGATAGTGTGCCCAATCATGTAAGTTGCCATTCCGCGCCGGATGGTTTCTACTTCCGGTAGTTCTGGCATTTGATCTCCCTGCCTACGAAATGTCTGTCGCTTAAGAAAAACAGAACTAACAGTTTATTAAAATTTGATCGAAGCTGGGTTTTTAGAAAGTTGCTAAATTTATTTAATTTTATCTTCTTTGTAAATTACATGCTGGTGTATAATCGGATCAAATTTTTTTAACTCTATCTTTTCAGGTTTGATGCGCTTGTTCTTCGTAGTGGTATAGAAGTGACTAGTACCAGCAGAAGAAACCAGTTTGATTTTCTCGCGAACACCTTTAGCCATAATGTAGCTCCTTAAACATTTCAATATTTCTTACCATGGATACGGAGATCAGCCAAAATCGTTTCAATGCCTTTTTTATCGATAACACGCATACCTTTAGCGGACACACGCAACGTGACAAAGCGTCTTTCTTTCTCAACCCAAAATCGGTGAAAGTGCAGGTTAGGCAGAAAACGGCGTTTGGTCGCGTTCATTGCATGGGAGCGGTTGTTACCGCTAACTGGGCACTTGCCAGTAACTTGACAGATTCGGGACATGCCTACATCTCCAAAAGTTAAATTAGCTTAAAATCTAAGCAAGTGATAACTATCTCGTCAAGCCTTAGAGTTCATCTAAGCATATCCATCATTGAGAATAGACTTCCAACAAATTGATTGATTCTCCATGAGATAGCATTTAACGCTACATTCAAGATTCTCAGAAAGCGTAGTGTACGCTTTGACGAGCAAGTGTTCAAGTTGTGCGCAATTAATAAACCCAATAAGGATTACGGGGAGAATATCCACAGCTATTTTCTTAAAAAGAAATATTTTGTTGGCTTTAATAACTAATATAACCCAATATCAGGATATCGAGAAACAGATATATTGTTATATTATGGTCGGTGTAGCTTGGCTCAGTGTTACCAGATTAACTTAATCGCCATGCGGATAATTTACAATGACAGATGCACTACTTGCCACGCTGTTTACCGTACTATGAAACAGTTCTTGTATAGCAGATACAGTAATTGAGGCAAGAAACATAACTGAAATTACTTTCGATCGCAGATGCATTAGGATTTATTTCTGATAATGGTAAGTCACATCAGGATTGAACAATCCGCATGCTCTGCCAGGTAACTCTTCTGAGAAGAGAAGCATATACGTTTGCCAAACGTACCTTGTACATTTAATATTGTATAGTAAAATATTATTATTATTTCAAAATCCTTATAAATAGGCAAGTGACAATCGTGTGGAAGAATGTGCTAAAATGCTCATAACCGTAATTTCACTGGAACATACAAAATAATGAGACTCGCTGGCAAGCATATAGTACTAGGTGTAAGTGGCAGCATTGCTGCCTACAAGTCCCCTGAACTGGTGCGCCGCTTGCGCGAGTGGGGAGCCGAAGTACGTGTGGTGATGACGGCGGAGGCGAAAGCATTTATTACTCCTCTTAGTTTACAGGTGGTATCGGGTTATCCGATAGCGGATGACCTTCTAAATCCGGAGTACGAGACAGTCATTAGTCATATCGATCTGGCGAAATGGGCTGACTTGCTGCTGTTGGCCCCCGCAACTGCCGATCTGCTGACACGCTTGGCGATAGGGTTAACCAACGACTTTCTTAGCACTCTTTGTTTAGCCACAACTGCCCCAATCGCGGCGGCGCCGGCGATGAATCAGCGTATGTACTGGGCTGCGGCCACACAGGAAAATTTGGCGACACTGCGCGGCCGAAACGTGCTGCTGTGGGGGCCGGATAGTGGCAGTCAGGCCTGTGGAGATATTGGCTCAGGACGGATGCTCGATCCACTGGAGCTAGTGGATCTGACCGTGCAATATTTTACCCCTAAGCACTCGCTGAAACATCTCAATATTATGATCACCGCCGGCCCGACTCGCGAGTCGCTGGATCCGGTACGCTTCCTCAGTAATTACAGTTCGGGCAAGATGGGCTTCTCCATTGCCCGTGCCGCTGCGGTCAGGGGAGCTCAGGTAACCCTAGTATCGGGCCCGGTCGATCTACCGACGCCGCAAGGGGTACAGCGTATCGACGTCCTCAGTGCACTAGAAATGCAAGATGCGGTCATGCGTACTATTCAACAGCAGCATATTTTTATCGGCTGTGCGGCGGTAGCAGATTATAGAGCCAGTCACTTCTCTCCAAAAAAAATCAAAAAACAGAGTAATAACCTGATGCTCACCCTTATTAAAAATCCTGATATTGTGGCGGCTGTGGGTGCGTTAACTGAAAATCGCCCTTACGTTGTCGGATTTTCCGCCGAAACCCACAATATGGAGGAATTTGCTAAACAAAAGCGTATTAATAAGCATCTGGATTTGATTTGCGCTAATGATGTTTCCCAAACAGGACAGAAATTTAACAGCGATAACAATTCGTTACACCTGTTCTGGCAGAACGGGGAAACCCTTTTACCTCTGAGTGATAAAGTACTACTTGCTCAACAATTAATTGACGAAATTGTCAATCGTTATGATGAAAAAAATCGATATTAAAATTTTGGACAGCCGCATTGGCAATTACTTCCCGCTGCCAGCTTATGCTACAATAGGATCCGCTGGTTTAGATTTACTCGCTTGTATCGATGAGCCAATAGTGCTAGCACGAGGGGAAACTGCCCTTATTTCGACTGGACTGGAGATTCATATTGCCGATACCAATTTAGCAGCAGTGATCTTGCCGCGTTCTAGTTTAGGACATAAGCATGGCATTGTGTTAGGCAATTTGGTAGGGCTTATTGATTCCGATTATCAAGGGCCACTAATGGTCTCACTGTGGAATCGTAGTCAAGAAGTTTTTACTGTTGAACCTGGAGACCGTATGTCTCAAATGGTTTTTGTGCCGGTGGTGCAGGTGGAGTTCAATGTGGTAGAATCGTTTGATATCAGCGAACGAGGCAAAGGGGGCTTTGGCCATTCTGAGCGCTAGTAACTGTAGCTCTTAGCAAGAGAGTCAATTAGTGTATTGCAGTGAATATCAAATGTTCAACCATTTTAACTATATTGGCTCAAGAATTTATTTAGTTCGAAGCTTAAAGAATACAAAACAAAATCACTGCACAAAAGATGTTAGATACTATTGCAAATGCCAGAATATAATTCTAGTGGTCGGCGTATTATACTATAGAGATACTAATATCCAATATTGGCATTTTGAAAACCAACCTTTTACTATTTAAACCATATGATACTAGATAGTATTGCTGAATTTATTGAGGACAATCTGATAAATCAAAGTAATTTAATTCTACAGGATAAAAAATTGACTTGGCTTCGTTTTGATATTGCTGTTAATTATAGGTTTTTCCGAATATAATCTAGGATTAACTTGAATGTAAAAGGTACATAAAAGGAAAAGTTTAATTTGGATGAGATTCTACTAGCTAACTTTTGGGATTTTTCAAAGGTACTCTGTCACTGCGCATATTAAGTTTTAATATACAGATTGAAGTAATGTTTTATAATGGTACTGTTACTTTGAAAAAGCTAGTACGAGAACTGACTAAGACCTTTCAGATACCATACTGCTGCTGGTAAGCTTGCACAGCCGCTAAAGGTGCGGCCATCCCACTTTTCTTCGCTAAATAAGCGATCAAATCTGCTAAGGTAATGATGGCAGTCACTCGACAATGATAATTCTGCTCTATTTCCTGAATGGCGGGAATTTCATTGCACCCTTTCTCCTGTCGATCAAGAGAAATCATTATTCCGGCAAGTGTTGCTTGATGAGCAGTGACAATTTTCATTGACTCGCGAATAGCGGTACCAGAGGTAATAACGTCATCGACCAACATAACCTTCCCTTTCAGAAGATTGCCGACTAGAGTACCACCTTCACCATGAATTTTAGTTTCTTTGCGGTTAAAGCAATATGATACGTCGCGTTCGTGGTGCTCTGCCAGCGCAACTGCAGTAGTTGTTGCGATGGGAATACCTTTGTAGGCCGGCCCAAATAACACATCGAAGCTGACCTCAAAATCCACTAATGCCTCAGCATAAACGCGCCCAAGAAAAGCTAGATCGCGCCCTGTATTAAACAAACCGGAGTTAAAAAAATAAGGGCTGACACGGCCGGATTTAAGCATAAATTCTCCGAATTTTAATATCTGTTTATTTAATACATATTCGATAAATTTAATTTGATACTCTTTCACAGACTGTCAACTCCATGTAGGATAAACAACGCTGCAACGCCCCTTGCCGTAGGGATAACGGCATAATTGGGACGACAACAAATTGGCTAGCAGTGTGGTCCTATTTACTTGATGGTGTAGAATCGTGTCGATGATCATCTACAATTTTCAATTTAGTGTAATTCTAGCACACATTCTCTATTTGTTAACGTCTTTTTCTGTTTTTGTTCTTAATACCCTTAGCTGCAACAGGCGTTGTCTTTTCTTCAACATTAAAGAGCGGAATAATTCCGAACTGGGGTTCTTTGATGCCTACAGATGTTGAAGAGGAAATTAGGTTGAGGGAATTTTCTTGTAGCCATCCGGATATGATGGCTCTGAGTAAACAGGATAGTTTATCCTGTTCCTTGTTTACTATTGGATCTCTCCAAGTTTTTGGATGCCGATAAAGCGTTTAAACATTCTTTATTTTTTCTTTAATATACTGTAAAATAAAAATTCCCTTCAGTATAAAGGCTGATTCTTCCAGTGATCTCTATCGTGTTTAACTTACTGGTATTGGTAGTTCTATTAATGAAGAAAATTACTGCATCTGCGCTCTGAGTCAATTGCTCGATACCTGCTACGTGGCAGGCTAGCGGCCTAGCGGCTGTTATGGGGGTTAGCTGGCCTCCATAACCCTGATCCACTGTCGCGACGGACTATTTTTCTTCTAATGAGGCTTTTTGCATCTGGATCAGACTATCGATACCGCTGCGGGCCAGTTCAAGTAAGGTGATGAGTTCCTTCTGACTGAAGGGGTCTCCTTCCGCTGTTCCTTGTACCTCAATCATACGTCCATCTTCCATCATCACCACATTCATGTCGGTTTCGGCAGCCGAATCTTCCACGTATTCTAGATCGCATATCGCTTTTCCGGCCACAATGCCGACCGAAATCGCCGCGACGAACCCTTCCATCGGGTTGGTTTTCAACTGACCTTTCTTTTGCATATTGGTTAGTGCATCGGCTAGGGCCACGCAAGCGCCGGTGATGGACGCGGTGCGGGTGCCACCGTCAGCCTGTAAAACGTCACAATCTAAGATAATGGTGTATTCACCAAGTTTACTCAAATCCACCGCAGCGCGTAGCGAGCGAGCAATCAACCTCTGGATCTCTAGAGTACGTCCTCCTTGCTTACCTTTTGCCGCCTCACGGGGGTTACGGATATGAGTAGCACGCGGCAACATGCCATATTCGGCAGTAATCCAACCTTGATTTTGCCCTCTGAGAAAACGTGGTACACCCTTTTCTACTGACGCTGTGCATAACACTCGGGTCTCACCGAATTCGATTAGCACCGAGCCTTCAGCATGTTTGGTGAAGTGTCGGGTAATAGTTACTGGGCGCACTTGCTGTACGCTTCTGCCTGATGGGCGCATTAGGGATATCTCCAGCCAGCAAATCGAAAGGTGACAATGAATTATAATACGGCCTTCATCGCCTTAATGCCTATCTTACTCACCGATATGAAGCTATAATTATAATAACTGCTTGAATAAAATAGGTACTACTATGATCCGCAGTATGACCGCTTTCGCCCGGCGTGAAATTAAGGGCATTTGGGGCACAGCTACTTGGGAACTGCGTTCTGTTAATCAGCGATACCTGGAAATTCAGATTCTTCTACCAGAACAGTTCCACGGCTTAGAGCCGGCTATCCGCAATCGCATCTGCCAATGCCTAACTCGGGGTGAAGTGGAATGCAACCTGTATTGCAACATCAATCCCAGCGCGCAAAGCGCTCTGATTTTTAACAAAAAGCTTATCAAGCAATTAGTAGAAGCCGCTCAATGGGTAAAAATGCAAAGCGATGAAGGTGAAATTGATCCACTGGCCATTCTGAGCTGGCCGGGTGTCATGACTTCGACGGAGCAGGATTTGGACGCCATCAGCGCTGAGTTGCTGGTAAGGTTCGACGATACGCTTGCTGATTTCATTAATGTCCGTGAAACTGAAGGCAATGCACTTAAGGTTATGATTGAACAGCGTTTGGCTGGTGTCAGCACTGAAGTGGAAAAAGTGCGCCAGCAGATACCAAAAATCTTGCTTTGGCAGCGCGAGCGTTTGTTGGGCAAACTGGAAGAAGTTCGGGTACAGTTGGAAAGTAACCGTCTGGAGCAAGAACTGGTGATACTGGCGCAACGGACAGACGTCACGGAAGAATTGGATCGCTTAGAAGGGCATGTGAAAGAAACCTACCAGATCTTAACTAAGAAAGAAGCGGTAGGTCGCCGACTTAACTTTATGATGCAGGAATTCAACCGGGAGTCCAATACCTTGGCATCGAAATCTATTAACGCCAGCGTGACAACATCTGCTATTGAACTAAAAATACTGATTGAGCAGATGCGTGAGCAGATTCAGAATATCGAATAGACTCCCCTCTGTTTCCAGCTGCCAATAATAAATTTCCGTAGAATCAGATATCTGAACTGCGATCATACTACATAGCTGGTGTACTCTTCTTTACTCACGAGTGACTTTTCGTATCTCGTCATTCAAGCCATGCAAACGAGACTAGCACTGAATTAATTTCACCGACGCTCTCCTTGCGTCAGGGTAGGTTTGTACACCTCAGCAGGCGGCTCCTTTCGATAGACAACTTCATGCTTTTCACTAAAAAGTGAAAAGTCCCCTAAGTCTAGTAGTACCATTAGTCAGCCGTAGACATCACTTGTAAATTAGCGCCTGGGCTCTAGTAGACTTAAACCAACAATATCTCGATCGATGGGATACGACAGTGTCAATACTTCAACGATGTAGTCGTAATTTACACAAACTAGAACTTTCTCTTCCAGGAATAATGTCCAAAAGTGCCACACAGCGTCCCATCGCCGCTTTCCCAACTGTTCACTAGAAGGTGTTCTTCGTCCCCCCCCCCCGTTCACCTAACTCCTCTTCGGCCTGGACAAGCGCTACAATAATGTAGTCATGCATTATTATCATTGAAGAAGCGGCTATGTGTGGACACATAGTAGCACTTTAAGTGTTGGCATTGTGCTTGAAGGTAAATCGATTTGGATACTCAACCGTTTCGGACAACATTGATTGTTTTGAGTTTCCGCTGTTATAAGTTATTAGACGTTAATCTCAGAAACTGAGCATGTCCCGCTTTTTGCTTTCAGTAACACTGTTCTTATGCAGGCCATCTTGTCTAGTGAAAGTAGTTAAGGTTGGAAGAGATTTTATTTTTGTGTCAGCGATAAAGTTCTCTTTGGTATTATTTCAGGATTCGGCATAAATGAGTGATTATCGAGTGCAAGTGAAGCATCTGGGATCAAACTTATCTTGCGTGTGGAATAACAACTTTGTCATTACATACAACATTGTAATGACCTGATTTCGTAGTAGCGACAAATGTAACGTTATTCGCTTGATGATGGCTCCAGTGTTCGCTACAGGGCAACTGGTCATCCGGTTTATTGTTATCGCCTTCCGTCGAGGCGGTACGGGTTTCTTAGGTGGTTCTGTAATTTTAAATTAATACCAGTAGTGTTATCATAGATGCTTAAATCGTAGAGATTAAATTATAACCGTGTATCCCAACCGGATGCATTCACCATAATTATCCACACATTCATAATTAGTATTTACTAAGGTAGGGTTATCAAATATATTGCATAATATTTTAGCAGTCTTGACAATTGTGAAGCTAAAGATTATATTAACAGGAGATGTAAACAGTCCATCTACAATTCACTTGCTTCCTGTCTTCAGTGATTAAAGAAAATATTGGAGAAACAGATAGCGAGGGTTTGTCCGCTGCCGGAGTATGAGTTATTGCCACCGCCACTATAATAGCACTAATTTGATGTTCCTGTCATCTATAGCACCGAACTTTTTGCTAATCTTAAATACTGAATCTACCTAAGGGTACAGTTTTTCTTCGGGGACACCCACCCACGAGCTAGGATAAGCTGAGTAAACTCTCGCAACGAGCTGCTTCCTTCGTATGCTTTGCGTGGGTGACGTGAGTCTTTGCAGCTACTTATACTAAACCAATGCGGACGCTACCTTGATTAGCGGCTTTCCATAAATATTCATCATATGCTGATTTATAGCCGAGGTGCAAACCATCTGCAATTAATTTTTATGAAATAATTATGAGTACAAGAACCATGTTAAATACCCCTTTTTATTATCAAGACCCCTTTCCGCTGACGCATGATGAAACGGAATATTATTTACTGAGCCGTGAGTATGTTTCGGTTGCCGACTTTGAAGGCCAGGGAGTTCTGAAAATAGAGCTGCAAGCGTTGACACTGCTTGCTCAGCAGGCATTTCACGATGCCGCATTTATGCTACGCCCGGCCCATCAGCAGCAAGTGGCCGCTATTTTGGATGATCCGCAAGCAAGTGAAAACGATAAATACGTGGCTCTGCAGTTCCTGCGAAATTCGGAAATTGCGGTAAAAGGCATTCTACCCACTTGCCAAGATACCGGCACAGCGATTATCATAGGTAGAAAGGGCCAATATGTCTGGACCGGTGGTGGCGATGAAGCTGCGTTGACCCGAGGTGTTTATAATGCCTATACTGAGGATAACCTGCGCTACTCGCAAAACGCGGCGCTAGATATGTACAGAGAGGTAAATACCGGAACCAATCTGCCGGCGCAGATCGACCTTTATAGTATTGACGGCGACGAATATAAGTTTCTTTGTATCGCTAAAGGTGGTGGCTCAGCCAATAAAACCTTTCTCTATCAAGAAACTAAAGCGTTACTGAGTCACGATAAGTTAAAAAACTATCTGGTAGGGAAGATGCGCACGCTGGGTACTGCAGCTTGCCCGCCGTACCATATTGCATTTGTCATTGGCGGCACCTCTGCGGAATCCACCTTGAAAACTGTCAAGCTGGCCTCTAGCCATTATCACGACGCCCTGCCAACCGTAGGAAATGAGCACGGTCAGGCCTTCCGTGATGTACAGCTGGAGCAGGAACTGCTAGCAGAAGCGCAGCATCTTGGCTTTGGCGCCCAATTTGGTGGCAAATATTTCGCTCATGACATTCGCGTCATCCGTCTGCCACGTCACAGTGCGTCCTGCCCAGTTGGCATGGGTGTGTCCTGCTCGGCAGATCGCAACATTAAAGCAAAAATCGACCGTACGGGGATCTGGATTGAAAAACTGGAACATAACCCGGGCCGCTATATTCCGTCATCCCTGCGCCAACAAGGTGAAGGAGACGCGATTAAAATTGATCTCAACCTGCCGATGCGCAATATTCTACAGCAGCTATCGCAGTATCCGGTGTCAACACGCCTACTGCTCAACGGAACCATTATTGTGGCACGTGATATCGCTCACGCCAAACTAAAAGAGCTTATCAGAAATGGCGAAGCCCTGCCTCAGTACGTAAAGGATCATCCAATTTATTACGCCGGTCCAGCTAAAACGCCAAAGGGTTATGCTTCAGGTTCTTTAGGTCCTACAACTGCCAGTCGGATGGACTCCTATGTCGATTTGCTTCAGTCTCACGGCGCCAGCATGATTATGCTGGCGAAAGGTAATCGCAGCCAGCAGGTAACCGAGGCCTGCCGTAAATATGGGGGGTTTTATCTGGGCAGCATTGGCGGCCCGGCAGCGGTGTTAGCGCAAACCAGTATCAAATATCTTGAATGCGTGGCCTATCCAGAATTAGGAATGGAAGCAATCTGGAAGATTGAAGTAGAGAATTTCCCAGCCTTTATTTTGGTGGACGACAAAGGCAATGATTTCTTTCAGAGAATTCAGTATCACCAATGTCACCATTGCGGAATAAATAACCAATGATGACAGAGATGATCAAGCTGGTACACGGCTTCACCCGGAAGTAAATTTTTATCATCATTTGTTAGAAGTAGTTTTATCAGGTATTAACAGATTAAAAACCCAGCTAATTAGTGGGGCTTTTATTTTTGTTTACTACTTCTTCTCCAGGGTGTTGTCTCTTAATATGCTCTATATACATATTGTCTACATAAAAAACGATCTGCGCGATCGCCTCTCGGCAGGAGAGGCCGTGCTAACTGTAGCGGCGCCGTTATGAATTTCCTTGGATATTTCTCAATTTAAGGAAATTCTTCAGAAAATAAACGATAATTATATTCAGTAATATCGGTAGATTGATAAAGAAAACACCTTAATCACTGGAAATAGTGATCAAGCAGTTGGGCGTAAAGTTTTTCAGGTAAAACCACGTAGAACACCAGCATTGGCTGGACCAATGCCAGCATATGGCTTGGGAAGCCTCTAATTGCAGTTGTAAAACCTCTCTAATTAGTGGGCAGAGAGTAATACGCTCTACTTTAGTTTTTCCAATCACCTCGCAAGACAAGAGGTGCTACTCCTTACTCAACATCCGGGCTCTACAGCAATATCGCGCCAACGCAGTGGTGGCTAGGAGAATCTCCAGTTGACCTTCGATTGGGTCTAGGGCACCTGAGGTAATTTGTAGCGCACGCGGCTCGTTTCCCCTAGGCGGACGCCGTTGTTACCGGTCCAAGTGAATGCAGCGCAAATATAAGGTGGTTTCCAGTAGCTTTTCACAATGATCTAAAGGACAGTTTTTGCTCACACTGATGGTGTAAAATCTTGCTCAGATTTACTGCTGACGCTGGCATCCAGATAGCGTCCAACAGCACGTTGATCCGACTTCTTATCGCGCTTAAGATCAGCGGGAATGACTAGATCAAGCAACTCACCTAAGGTGTAAATCCACCATCATACTGGCAGGGCGTAATAATTCCTTTTTATCAACAGGCGATCCCAACGATAGGGAAAGAGTGGCCAGGTTATTCATAACAGAGTCTTGGACTGAGTAAAGCTAAACACCTTCAGAACGTGAAGGTTTTATTATGATTGGATAGCACAATTTTATATTTTTCAATTCTGCCGCCGGAAAAATACAGTACTCCGTAATAATACCTTGCTATTGACAACAATAAATACATTAAATTCGCTCTTGAAGAGCGGTATAAATATTCTATTCATCGACCGTTAGTGGGGCAATAGTTCACCGTACAGAGCGAGTATGAAACAATTGGAATATCTTACATTTTATGTAATTGAGGTAGTCCAGTGATCGATGATAATGGCTACCGTTCGAATGTCGGTATTGTAATCTGTAATCTCAACGGACAGGTGCTGTGGGCCAGACGATATGGGCGACATTCCTGGCAGTTTCCCCAAGGCGGCATCAACTCTAGCGAGACCTCAGAACAGGCGATGTACCGAGAACTGTTCGAAGAGGTCGGTTTGAGTTGCAAAGACGTGCGTATCTTGGCTTCGACACATAACTGGCTGCGTTATAAACTTCCCAAGCGGCTCGTGCGCTGGGATACAAAGCCAATATGTATTGGGCAGAAGCAAAAATGGTTTCTGCTACAAATTATATGTCCGGATGCGTATATCAATATACAGAGCAAGGGGATCCCTGAATTTGACAGCTGGCGCTGGGTCAGCTTTTGGTACCCGGTTCGTCAGGTTGTTTCCTTTAAGAGAGATGTTTACCGCCGAGTAATGAAGGAATTTTCTGGTGTCATAATGCTACCGCAGAAAACTGCAGCACATCGTCCCTTGATGGTGTATAGACGGAAAAGAGGCTAAGTCATGCAGGCTATATGCTTACGCATTTACGAAAAATCGTTGAAACGTCATAATTGCTCGGTGTATTGTATTTAGCCAAAAATGATTGTTACTGCCATTACCTACATAGTGACGAGTGTTTAAATAAACCGTGTAAATCTTATGATTACGCTAGCGTTCAACCAAGTGATTATTAGTCTACTGTGACGACTTGCTTAACTTAGTGGAGGATTAAACCCATTCCAGCTTTCGAACTGTATTTTGGAGGGAAAGCTGTGATTCAGCTTCTCAAATTACTCAAGGTTTACACGTTGTATGCTAGAGCCGTTGTTGGCCACGAAATTTAGATAGAGGCAAGCGCTGAGCAGACAAATGGTTGCAACCTGTGGACGATGATTTATGCTTCTTCTTTGATACTGAAACACTATGATATGGTATATTAATATACTAAGTGAGGTCAAATGCCTGACATGGAATATGTAGCTACTGTAGATTCCAGCAGCCGGATAACAAAAACGACAACATTTGGTGACGCATGACTATCTATTACCTGGTCTTTCCTCAGTTTGACCCGGTAATTTTTTCTCTTGGTCCAGTTTCCGTGCGCTGGTACGGTCTGATGTATCTAGTGGGCTTCATCTTTGCCATGTGGCTGGCGGTGCGGCGCGCCAATCGTCCTGATAGTGGTTGGACTAAAGAGGAAGTTGAGAATCTGCTCTACGCTGGATTTTTAGGAGTGTTTCTCGGCGGACGTATTGGCTATATGCTTTTTTATAACCTACCGCTGTTTCTCAACAATCCACTTTATCTATTTCAAGTCTGGGACGGCGGCATGTCGTTTCATGGTGGTTTGATGGGCGTCATTGTAGTGATCTTCTGGTTTGCTCACCGTACTAAACACCACTTCTTTCAAGTAGGTGACTTTGTCGCGCCGGTGGTGCCATTCGGCTTGGGTGCTGGCCGTTTAGGCAATTTTATCAACGGTGAATTGTGGGGACGGGTGACCACCCATACGCCCTGGGCGATGTTGTGTCCTGTCTTGAGAGATGAAGACCTAGCGCTGCTGTCAGCTCATCCGAATTGGCAGTCGATGTTCGACCGCTACGGAGTGCTACCACGTCACCCTTCTCAATTATATGAAATGCTGCTCGAAGGCGTGGTACTGTTTACTATTCTCAACCTATTTATCCGTAAGACACGACCAATGGGTAGCGTCTCCGGTTTGTTCATGATTTGCTATGGCGTGTTTCGTATCTTGGTGGAGTTTTTTCGCCAACCGGATGTTCAACTGGGGTTGTTCAGTGACGTCATTAGCATGGGACAAATTTTATCACTGCCAATGATTCTGGCTGGAATTATTATAATGATATGGGCATACCACCATAGCCTGTCTCCCAAAAAAATGTCCTAAGGTATTACTGGAAGAGTCAGCGGATATTTTCTTTTATCAAGTAGCATATGATATGGGAATCGATCGGCTGTCCGAATGGATGACCAAATTCGGCTACGGACAATACACCGGAATCGATCTTTTCGAGGAACATGCCGGCATCATGCCAACCTGCAACTGGAAAGTGCGGCGCTTTAAAAAACCTGGTACCAGAGGGTGACAACCATTCCAGTTGGAATTGGAGTACAAGAAGTACCGCCCCGCCTCTATGAGGGGCGGCCTAATTTTATTAAATTGTACATTTGGCATTTGAACAAATGTGAAAAATTACTTAAATGCAAAGCAATAACGTGTTGCTATCGCCATGGTTAGGATTTGTTGCAGTATTTTTCTACCAGCGCCTGCGCAATTGCTTCAGTTTCTTTATCTGCCACGCCAGTGAAATTAGTCGGTCGGAAGTGCATCTGGAAAGCGCTAATGACACGGCGCGTCTCTTCATCTGCCACGCCCGTCTGTGGCAGGGCGTAGCCATAAGTGGCCAGAGCCTTCTGAATAACCGCGACATTTCCAGAGGACCAGCGGTGCACGCCATGAGAATATTTTTCCACCGTTGATGTGTCCGGCCAGGCTCCTATTCCCTGCTGTGCCAGTTCACGCCATGGGAAAAGCGGACCCGGATCGGTTTTCCTTAGTGGCGCGATGTCGCTGTGTCCCAACACGTTCTGAGGCTTAATTTGATACTGACTGATAATATCCCGAGCTAAACGGATTGCTAGTACTTTCTGTTCCTTATGATACGGGATCCACCTTTTCCCTAACATGTTCTTATGAAATCCATCATTGACGATTTCAATGCCGATTGATGTGTCGTTGATGTTATTGCGACCCGCCCAGCTACTAACCCCTGCATGCCAGGCACATTTGTTTTCTGGTACGAGTTGCAATACTACTAGCTTGTTGCGTATCCGCTGCGCTGGATAAGAAGGAATAAGATAATGGGCACTCACCTTATCTTGAGTAAGTAAGCGCAGAGATTCTTTATTATCGACAGCGGTATAATGGAATATAAGAAATCGGATACGTTCATGCTGCGCCTGCGAGGGATGGGAAACATCGACCACATAATCCCCGCGCTCTACCAAATTCTGCTTCTGTTTAGTCGAGAATTGCTGCTCAGCGCACCCTGTCAGCCATAATGTATATAATATTATCATTTTTATGATATTTCTCATATAATACATTCCTATTATATAAAATAATTAACTTAATAAATTTTTAATAAAAAACAGTATGCTGGGGATATTAAAATTAAATTTTTATTTAAATAATTTTATTAATGATATAAATTTATATGATAATTCATCAAAAACTTTGTGACACTAAAATTACAGACTGTCAGTAACAGTTTAATGCCTAAAGAGAGATAAATAAAATACATTATACTCACAATCGCCGTTACCATAGGTATGACATCAGAGACTAAAAATAATCCCATAAATCAGATTTTTCTTGGTTGCTAGAACAGGTTTAGTCTTTAGACACTCTACATGACTCTCACATGTGCCGTTATCAATAAGAGTTATGAACCAGACACAGTAGTGAGTTATAAAAATGTTCTATTTGTCGACTGTCTCTGAAGCAGCTATATCTGAGACCTATAAAGAACTATCGAATAACTCCATGCGTACTATTTCACTGCTTGCTTCCTAAGTTATGGCACTATGACCCGCTCATGCCCAAACAGATATGAAGGGGCAATAGTCACAATGTAAAACTATATTACTCGCCCGGCACACCGGTTGGTGTTCCATGTACGGTTAAATCTGCTGTCTGACAGTGTAAGTAGGACAAACGCGTAAGTATCCTTCATTTAAATACGAAGAAATTTCTGGAAAGCTGCATATTTTTTGACCATAGAACAAACTTTATAATTTTTTATGTAAGCATTAATATCTTAATTTATATTCCTGATTTCTTTCATCTAGAATTGCTCGTATCAAGCTAATTATAAGTAAGAAAGCTATCTACAGTCATTTGTTTGAGATACCTATTACTAAAATTTTTTAAAATAAATAATTTATAAAAACATCATAACTATTGATATCACAAATTATATTTCTCACCACAGAACCAGGGTAATTTTGTATGAGTAGTGGATGCAGTCCCAGATAAGAGACTAAGTCTTCTTGTGAAATCAAGTAATTCTTGTTAAGTAATAATATAGTAGTTATCAATCATGACACCTAAAATAATTTATGAAAAAAAAGACACCAAGAGCAATAAAAAGTCTGTACGCCTCTCTAAGTTGCTTTTTATAAGTAAAAGCTATCTACTAATAAAATGTCAAATAAATGATAATTTGGTGTTTATCAAAATAGCTTCTATGTTGCTTTCTAGTGCCAATATATTAAAATATTTTATTTTTAATAAAATTTCAGAAAATAATTCTTACTATCTTGAACTTTTTAACAGTAACTACTATATTATCAATTAAAAAACTTAGCAGCTATTATAGTAACTCCATTTACTAAAAGTTCACTAACAATAATTGCGAAATCCATAAGAAACTAATTACTCTTATTGATATAACCTTATATAACACTTAGAATTTCTAATTTAAGACTAACCAGTTCTAGTACAATACTATCTTATAAAATGAAAAACAATGCTTGACCAAGAGCCATAAAGTGAGCAATTATTGCTCCCAATATAGAGTGAGCCAAAGTAGTCTCTGCTCCTTCTAAGGATTACACATCTTGTAGAGACATAATTATCTAAAAGGGATTTAGCAATATTCTTGTAATATTTTGAACTGTTAATGTTTAGTTTAGGATGTTTTTCCTAAATAATATTCCCCCACGATGCGATCAAAAATATCTAACACTTTTGGTGACATCTTATCACTATAGCCACATAAAATAAAAAATAACATCTCATTCTCTATTTATAAAAATATTTACCTTACCGGTTGAGTCGGTACAATATGTTTAAGTTTTTTCGTTGTAGTCCATTTTAGAATGGATAATTTCCTTTTAAGAAGGGTAACCCCTACGCATTCGGCATCATCATAATAATACAGTTTTTATGTACTCTTGTAATGAATTCTCTAACATGCTGAAAGCATAATATTGTATTAAAATAAAGCTATACGACCATTAAAGTGTCAATCCAAGCGATAAAATAATGAGCGCCTCATGATATGGTAAGCATATATGGACGATTTACTGTAATAAATTACAGTATGAAGACAACCAGAAATCACACTAGGATAGATGTGGAGTGGTGTGTTAAAATAACAGATTAATCGATACGAAACTCACCCGTGCCGTTGTCAAGAAAACGAAAACCGATCGGAACTATCGATAAAAAGCCTAAGTAAATCAGCTGCAACTAGTTACATTAATGATAAATGTCATGTGTAACTAACACTTACTCTCAAGTTCCTAAGCTACCTTAAATCAGTCTAATAAAAATGGTGGATGCAATACCATTATTAAAAAACGTTCGCTTACCCTTTTCCCTGCTATAACCACAAACGAAAAATACCCTTAATAGACTAGTTATTCGGGGTTATTTGGTCGGCATGAGAGGATTCGAACCTCCGACCACCGACACCCCATGACGGTGCGCTACCAGACTGCGCTACATGCCGGACTCGTAAGAGCTATATATTACCCATTCCTGCTATACGTGCAATAGTTAATTAAACAGAGTCAACTGAAGTTTTAGTGGGTACATTTCTTTCCTTGGGCAATCCAAGTACAATAGCTACCGTTGTTTTCAGTGGAATCATTTCTAACTGGGTGGTGATAGTTAACATATATTTATTCTACGCTTAACACTTAGTACGGCAGGCAGGGCAAACAGCTTTTCTCTTTGGTAGAAATTGCTAACGCGACTGCTTAGTTGTTCATCAACGCTATAGTCACATCGTTTGTGTTTTGTTGATTTATTAACTATTTATTCTGGTAAATCCGCTAGTGCATGACCAAGGATGATTACAATTGGGCGCGGTTAAAGCAGATACCATTTTCTCACCGAGCGATTTGGTTATTACATCTATAACAGCGGTGATCTCTACCATGGTATGATCTCACCATATTCACACAACGTCTCCAGCATGTTCTCAATCGTAGCATTCAGACACTAGGACCTTTACTGATAGTTGCAGTTAAAGTTCAACATATTCGTTAGGTTTAGTACTGTTGTAAGTATTATCTCTTAAAAATAAGAAAACTTAAGAGAACTAGGGCAAGGCAATAGTGTAGCTATTATGTCATATTACCATTATTTTGTGGCTTTATGTCGCTTGTTTTCGAATTGCACCGCTGAACTAAACACCACTCATAAGCCTGAAAGAGATGGCAATAATGTGGAAAAACGCAGCAGTCTCTGTGATACACTGCAATAGTAAATTAAAAGTCTAAAATGACCAAACTTGGAAGAAAACATACAACCCATCAGCTAAGCCTGGCCAGGCACGTATATTCGTCACTGTAATGGAATGCTTGTGTCATAAAATCACCTATGTAACCCACTGTAGTCTAATATCTTATCGTATCAATTTCCACTTTTTCGAATTTTTATCGTTTCTTACTACGACAACCTTAGTAACTCTGGTACTGACGGAGGCAACAAAGGGGTTTTAGTATTTGAATATGCCTTTGATCAGAGAATAGACATGAGTCTGTACGTTAACTAGATTGCCCTACGTCAACTGAGAGAAAAAGAATAGGAAAGAAGGAGCAAAAAGAAGCAGCTATTAAGCTTACTGAAGTGGCTGTCACAGTTAGCAACTTTATAAAATCGCAGACAAAACGATATATTACTGCTAAGAACTATGGGTGCATTTGGCATAAATTGTAACACTGCATTCTATGTATCCCGCCAAGCCCACATTTATCTAACATTGGCAATTGTATCAATCATAAAAGGCCTATCACAGGAAATTTCACCGTATCTGAAACTGAAAACCTCAAGTGCTACTTCCTTTAAATATTGTAAGGGACTAAAGAAAAATTGTCAGGAACACTGAAGTTGCATTACCTATATCTAACACTATGAATTAAAACGCCGCTGAAATGCGTTTTTTCCAGTTTCAAATACTTAGGTACGAATAAAGTCGAGATGAGCTAGTTTCGGTTTAAACGGATGACGCTGCACTGCCTGTACCTTCACTGCAGTTTTTTTGTCTTCAATTACCAGCGTCAGAACGTCGCTGTAAAAGCCTTCCTTAAGTTGGGTATTCAGAATGGTATCATGCTCTAACTCGATCGCAATCGGGGCTTTAGCACCGCCATATACGATGGCTGGGAGTCTATTCGTAAGACGCAAGCGGCGGCTCGCCCCTTTGCCTTGATTTTTGCGAATTGTAGCATTAATAGTTAACATATAGTTTCCTCCAAACAGGAAAGATAAACGCACTTGCGCTTAATAATAAAATAAGTAATTTTACCAGAATTGTCGACCTGGAGCAAACATAGTCTGATAGTGACTCTAACCTAGAAAATGACCTCTAATCTGGAGTTGCGGGAACTATGATCTGTAATCTGTTAAATAATCCATGCGATAAGGTAACGATTATAGCCGACGGCGCCCACAGCACTTGATTTGCCTAGTGCCGACGATTATTAAAGGTCTATGTCATTGGGGCATAGGTCATGGATCTGGTCAAGAACCAAACTTTAACCACAGCGATTCTGGTACCCGTCCAGCGGCTGTACGTGAATCATCAGTACTCTGCTTTGTCGAGCTATCGATTTTGTTCTCTTCTGGATGAAAGCATCGATGTGTACAAAGGTTACCACAAGCAGAAAACTACTGATCTACCTAGTGTCCTGTGTCTGGAAAGGACAGGTTGCTGAGTTAGGAATGGCAAGTATGTTTCGGCCTCTCTAGGTGAGTGTTATTTAGAGCTTAATGTACCAACGAAGTCTGCTGCAGTAAATAAACGCCTACCACCTGGCAGATTCTAGTATTCTAAGTGCCAAAAAATGATCCTAATAATCTGGACTGGTCACGGTGTCTGCGGGCAACTCACTGTTCAACGCACGTTTTGGCGTAGCGGGAGTATAGACCACTCTGTCTACAGGTGATGCACTATTCTCTCAATGCGTGTAGATTTGGTTACAAGTAAGCTCACTGGCCCTTCCAGTAAAGAAGATGGAAAACATGTCCCTGATTATCATCAGGATCTGGAAGGAGCCGTAATTGCTAAATATACATGTTCGTCTGGCTAACTCGCGCCGGACAGTAAATATAATCAGTGCCATGTTGCGTTAGAGCTTCCTGATACTATAACCTTAATTAAGGCACAGGAAAATACATCCAGCATGTCAGCGACATCTATCTGCCTGGCATGCCAGAAAAGATCACTATGCTTCTTTAATTAATTTATTAATCCCGCCTCGTTCTTTAATTCTTTATTTCTGCGGCACGTTCTCTTAGTAGCGCTTTTACCCGACATGTCTTAGATTTTTATCTAACATGTCATTTGAATGCGTAAGAAGTTGGATCATGTAATTAAAAGTTACATCTTAGTTGAAGATATAAATTTATGTTATATTATTTAATGTCAATAAATTCAGACATGTGACGCTTTTTGTTAATGATATTATATTAATATTATATTTATATAATATAATTATCATATGCTGACTCTTCTAGAGAGCAAGAAAGTAATTCATAATTAGTGGAATACAAATTGTCGCATTATTATTGCTAGCTGAAAGGAGTATACAGGTGTCAAAGTCAGTGATTCTCTTATCAGTAATAATGTGCTTATATATAATCGGAGTTGTGTCAGCCCTTGACACTGCTACTACAAATATTGTCTTTTCTGAGACCACTCGTAATGGCACCTATCAGCGTTTCTCCACCATTAGTTCTTTCTGGTATAAACTGCCTGCAGTGCATAAACAGCTCACTTATGCCTTCTTCTGTAGTTCTTAGCACTATGACCTGGTTAGCTCAACGTGTTGAAAACCATAAGCTATACAGCATTTTTTGAAAATTTTTAGCAACGTCAGAATTTAAGTCTTCACCGAACAACCTAGGGATGAGGTTAGTGTATCGCAGATCAACTAACTCGGGTTGGAGTATCAATACACGTGTAATAACAAATCGAGACGCCATAACGCTATAATTAATATAACTATAGTGCAGCTATTATAGCCAGCAGAGAAATATAAATTCATATTCAAATATGAGTTGAAGTTTAATTAATTTATGTGTTTATTAATTATCAAGCAGCAGTTGTATGCGTAGAGATAGATTCTGCTCGGCAACTGCTTTTATCCCTTGTTTGGCATTCTCAGATGCTCATTAAAAAAGCCCATTGGGGAGAACCCCCTAGCTTCATAATAACGAGCTTTCCAGTAGTTTTCATTCAGACTGGAAATTATCACACCATTGCTGCTGGAGGCATGAACAAATTGATCATTGCCTAGATAAATTCCCACGTGGTGTTCTGTGCCGGCATCGAACAACACTAAGTCGCCTGGGAGCAGCTTGGCATGTTTAATTTTAAAGCCTATTTTGCGTTGATTGAGTGTGGAGCACGGTAGGTCAAGCCCAAATTGTTCTCGGAAGGTGATCTGTACAAACGCGGAACAATCCGATGCCGCGCTTTGAATTTTCGCCTAGGCGGTAACATACGCCTTTCTAATCAGCATATTGATCCGTAATCTTAAATCTAATATCTACAGGGATTATTTTTTCAAATTCATCCTGAGAGGCTTGTAGTAAAAAATGGCTCGAATTATGTACTACACGCATGCCAGCAGCTTGTTTCTGATTGTAAGAAATACTACAGGCAGATAGCACGACTGCCATCGCAACTGCAAAGGTGAATTGCAGAATACGTCTTATAGTAAGCTGAGACTTGACCATTGTTTGTGTTATCCCTTGGGTGTCTTAACGAGAGCTTAGTTATAAAATGCCACACATGTATAGAGTTGAGGACGTATCCTAAATTGAGTAGCTTTTGTTCCTCAAGCGTATAGCTATTACTCGCACAACTTTTTAAGAAAACACAAGCCCAGGTATCGAATACACTCGAGGCTTCCGTAATAAATACGGGAGAGTGAGTATTGTATCGACAAATTTACGACTTTTAATGATGTAAATATTTGCCAGCATGTAGAGAATAAAGTGTGGAAATAATCTCCTGATTCTGGTAGGAATAGTGCTAGATAATATTTTTAATTTCATGATAATGAAAGCACTGTCCGATTATAACCATGTGCAATATATCAGTTAAGTCAGTTTACTAGTGTATTATAGTGACAGGACCAGGACTATCAGCATAATTTCGCGACATCGGTAAATCAGTACTCTCCAACTGCTATTAGCAATTCTAATGTCACTAGTCTTGTTTAGGCTCTCCTGCCTCTCCATTTCTCAGGCATAGCCAGACGGTGCATTGTGATTACTTTCGGCAAGCTTGTTTGTGCTGACTTCGAAATTATTCATCACCTAATGATGCGCGCGAGGTTTATGATTTACTTTCAACTGAAATTACTGGTAGCTAGATAGAAAAACTATTATATGGATGGTGTATTTGTTCTAGTTCGATCTAGACCATGTTACCCTTGGGCATAATATTCTTTCCTAAATGTTATTTAGGTAAAGTTTCAATGAGGTGAAATGTTAGTTTTTTGATTACGCTAGTCACTGTGATGGTGTTTGTTTTTATATGATTACTAATGATTTGTAACATCCTACAGGAAAATAAAATATAGCAGTGTTATTTCTAGCGAGACTCCAAAATATACGTCTCAACACGCATACTGTTATACCTAAGGAGGGCAAAACACGAAACATTTTCGATCATCTGTTGAATAGACCTTCTTCTCAATATGATGAGCAGCACCCGGCAAGACGAGATTCATTGATTAGCTGAGAATTTTAGTAGTCTACTACAGCCTCCTACATAGCTTTGAAAATTAGGACTACGGTTTGGTGGAACTACTGTGCCGAGCTGGTGTTTATCTTTAAATATGAGCAGTATGGCGTTCGCACTACTCTTGATCTAATACTAAACTCTGGTGGCTACAGAGAGTTCGGTAGCCTGAATACTTAGCGGCAACTTTCTTGGCATACTAACGCTAGGGTACAGCTTGCTGTCAAGGATTACATGAAACATGCTTATATGTGATACGATAAGCAGAGTTTCCGATTTACTACTATGTTCTGGGACATCTGACTGACCGGAGAGCTGGAGTTGAGTGCTTCTTCGATTTTTGTCGGCGCTGGTAAAAACCAACATTTAGTACATCACCAATTTTATCATAATGAATTGTGACAATTTCAGCTAGCATGAAGCACATTCACTGGATTATTTTCATGCTCTCCACTAGAGAGTTGCCTATTCTTGCGGCTGCTGACCCGCAAAGTTAATTGCTTACTGGAAAGAAATAAATTGACCCTGATTTGCGTGACGTTCGCGCTGCTTTTAGCCTAATTGATATGGTAACGCTAACAAAAGAAGCTTTACGGGTACGTGAGGCTCTACTGGCTCGTGGTTTAGAAACGCCGCTACGGGAAGAAATACTAGATAGCAAAGTGTGTAAACGCTATATTGCCGAACACATGATAGAAACAATGACTCTGCTTAATCTCAATTTGATGGATGATAGTCTGTCAGAAACACCGCACCGTATCGCTAAAATGTACGTGGAAGAAATTTTTTCCGGTTTAGATTATGCCAATTTCCCGAAAATTACCGTCATTGAAAATAAAATGAAAGTGGATGAAATGGTCACGGTGCGTGACATTACCATGATCAGTACCTGCGAACACCATTTCGTCATTATTGACGGTAAGGCGACAGTTTCCTATATTCCCAAGGACTGCGTTCTCGGCTTGTCGAAGATTAATCGCCTTGTGCAGTTTTTTTCCCATCGGCCGCAAGTGCAGGAGCGGCTAACTCAGCAAATTCTTTTAGCGCTGCAAACGTTGCTTGGAACCAATAACGTGGCGGTGTCCATTGACGCTGTGCATTACTGCGTGAAGGCGCGTGGTATTCGTGACACTACCAGCACCACTACCACCACCTCGCTGGGAGGCCTGTTCAAATCCAGCCAAAATACCAGACAAGAATTTTTGCGTATTGTCACGCATCATAAAGGTTAATTTTTATACGACGCTGTCTCTAACCTACCTATAAGAAGAGACTGCTAAACCTGAAGAAAACTTTGAACTAATCTACACTGGACATGACAGCACAAATGGAGTTCCTGACATATTCGTGCTGTTGTTTGGCGACGGTCTTGAAAGGTTGGATGAAACGGATCGATTTACTGCATGTCACCCTGTAAGTACAGGGATTAGCAATAAGGCCTGGATGTAACCAGCTCAGGTTTTTGGCTTGGGTGCTGACTTTAAAATGATACTGTGGCCGAGTTGATGGCACCTCTGGAAGGAGCGCTTTGCCACTACGGTATGGAATATTCAGACACTGCATATCGACAGCATGTCGATGTTGGTGTAGGAATCAATGAAATTGGACACATAAGCACCATGATTATAGCGTATAATGTTAACTTCATTTTTATATATTTATTACCATTTTTTATCTGGTTACCAAGAAATGGGAATCACCAGACCGAGAAAGTGTAACTCGCGCTTGAGAATATACAGGTCCGCTAGTGTGCCCAGCCTGGCGCCGATTTCTCGCACCCTGACCGAGACAGTATGTTTTTTGGAGATGGCACCGCATAACATTGCGCCTGAATGCCTATGTTCAGCGCGATAAACAGTGCCCGTTCACAGTGAAAGCGCTGGGTAATAATGGTGAAAATCGTTGATGTCAAAAATTTTGCGTGTGCGAATGATCGAATCAAAAGTGCGAAAGCCAGAAAAATCTAACACGATATTGGTGGCAGGCATACCATGGGCAATCAAGTCGCGGCACATGGTCAGTTGGTTCGTTATAGCTTTGCAGGGCATTATCCACCGCTCAGCAACAGATAATTCATTTTGCCGCTGTTGTAGCATTGAGCGCTCCCTGAATACGGTAAAGATAGTAGTGATTGATGACTCTCCGGTGCGATAATAACTTGGCAGTGCCCAATACCACACCCTCCTGACGGTAAGGTAGGGTTTTCAAATCTTTATAAATGTAGGGGCGCAGCTTTCCAGCTAATCCAGCGATCAAGGCCAGGCGCAGCTAGCACGAGAACATTTGTAACAATTAACATCAACATTAGACACTTTAACATGGCATAGCCCTTGTCTGGTCCGGTAGTTACAGTACGACCTGTGCTACAAATTGTACATTTCCTGGTTAAAGAGGATCGATGAATGTTTGGTGTATTAAAAATAGCAACACCACCGCAGCTAGAACTGATAAGCATCGCCAAATGCCCTTAAGTGTCTTTTAGTGTCCGGCAATAGCGTGCTGACATTGAGGTTCAGAAGAAAAGTATCTTTTCTGTCGAGATCGACGAATTGCCTATGCTTGTTGATAACTCCAGGGGTTGTTGTAGTTCTTGCACAGTACAAAGCGGCTCTCCCAAGTACCGTTTGGATCGGAATAAACTGCACAAATTCGAGATATCTGCCAGCTCTCACCACCCAGATCCACAACCTGGACTTAGAGTTAATTTATTAGTTTATCCAATTCTCCCACTAACTTGGCATTCTTGAAGTGAAATTAATGGTGGCAGTGTTAAAATATTCACGCAAGGCACCTTCAATTCAGTGACCAACTCGACGATTCTGCTCTTGGCATGAGGCGTTGAGCATAGCTTTCACCTGCGCCGCTTCTATGCGACTGAACAATATTTTGAATGGATTAATGCGATGCGATACCAACGGAGAAGTGATAGTATTCCAGTCAAGCAGCGTGTTGAGAAATGCCTCAGCCCTCTCCGCCAGCGAAGGCAACACCGGTTTCAGGTAGGTCATTAATACTCGGAACAGCTGGATGCCCATTGAGCAGGTGGCCTGTAGATCCTGATCTCGGCTTTTCTGTTTCGCCATCTCCCATGGAGCCCGTTCATTTATATAACGATTAGCCAGATCTGCCAGTCCCATAATTTCACGAATTGCGCAGCTGGTTTTTCGACTACTGAATGCATCACCAATCGACAAAGCAGCATTGACAAACGTCTCATACAGCGCCGGTTCAGGTATTATGTCCGATAGTTGACCGCCAAAGCGCTTATTAATAAATCCGGCATTGCGCGAGGCTAGATTAACCACTTTATTGACAATGTCTGTATTCACTCGCTGGATAAAATCTTCCAAATTGAGATCGATGTCATCGATGCGTGACGATAACTTGACGGCATAGTAGTAACGCAGACAATCTGCATCTAGATACGCCAGATACGTGCTGGCTTTGATAAACGTGCCTCGAGATTTAGACATCTTGGCTCCATTGACAGTCACATGACCATGGACGAATACATTGGTTGGCTTTCGGAATTGACTGCCTTCCAGAATGGCAGGCCAGAACAGACTGTGGAAATAAATAATGTCTTTTCCGATAAAATGATAAAGATCAGTTTTGGAATTTTCATTCCAAAATTCGTCAAAGCGAATGTCGCTACACTTCTGGCAGAGATTTTTAAATGAACCCATATAGCCAATGGAAGCATCCAGCCAGACATAAAAATATTTGCCCGGTGTATCAGGTACTTCAAAGCCGAAATAGGGCGCGTCACGGGAAATACTCCACTGCTGCAGCCCCGACTCGAACCACTCCTGTATTTTATGTTCCACTTGTTCCTGCAGTGTGCCGGAATGTGTCCAGGAGCGCAACATGCTGCTAAATGCGGGTAAATCAAAGAAAAAATGCTTTGATTCCCGCATTATCGGAGTGACGCCGGAGACCACTGATTTTGGATTGATAAGATCAGTCGTGTTGTAAGTCGAGCCACAAACCTCGCAGTTATCACCATACTGATCAGATGAATGGCATTTCGGGCAATTGCCTTTAACGAAACGATCGGGCAGAAACATGCCTTTTTCTGGATCGTAGAGCTGGGAGATAATGCGTGACTTTATAAAACCTTTTTCTTTTAAGCGTTGATAAATTAGCGTGGATAGCGCGCGATTCTCCTCGCTATGCGTTGAATGATAGTTATCGTATTTGATGCCGAATCTGGCAAAATCTTTCTGATGCTCTAGGTTCATTGCATTTATCATCTCTTCCGGAGCAATACCTAACTGCTGCGCTTTAAGCATAATAGGAGTCCCATGAGCATCGTCGGCACAGATGAAATAAACCTGATTGCCACGCATTCTTTGGTAACGGACCCAAATGTCTGCCTGAATATGTTCGAGCATATGGCCGAGATGGATAGAACCATTAGCATAAGGTAACGCACAGGTTACTAATATTTTATTCGCAATTTGAGTCATGATAGAAACTTGTTTGTATTTTAGTGAAAACAGTTAATGGTGACCGATAGTAATGTCTCACGTAAACAAGTGGCATGTACACATTCTATCAGCAGATTTTTCAGCTACAGGAAAAGAGCACTGTTTATAATAAGATTATTGGTCACCTGTCCTATGAACAGAACAAATTAAGGAAGGATCGGGCTGAATCTTTACTTTGTTACAAATGACCCTAGAAGCATTACGCCGATAAATCAGTTACATACTTGATAATATTCAAGTATTCAGCACTAATATGTAATCCCACGGTTTTGAAAGTATTACATCACTGCGAGTTGCTTGATAGCACTTTGCGTGCAATTTAACTTACACTCTGCCGTTTTTTGGCAAAGTGGCTTTACAAAACTATTCAAAGAAAGCATGATTGCCGGACTCCTGCGTTTAACCGGCACTATCACCATCGACCGGAAATGCAACCACGATATCACCTCAATGGAGTGGGCTAAAAAGCAAGCAGGCAATTTTATCGTCGACGGTTATTTATTTAGACAGAGGATACGCTGCAATTTATCGTCAATTGGTGGGACAAGTAGTGACAAAATTTATATTGTCAGAGGCACGGAAGTACGACTCTGTATCGTAGAGCATTGTCTTTACGGTGTTCTTACTGGAGAAATAAGCGATGAGATCATATGACTGTGATAACGGATTAACAGGGAAGCAATCGACTGTAGTTTCAAGGCAACCGGCTCTGGGTGTTCCAGGTAATACAGCGGCTTAATGCGGTATTAAGCGGGACAAAAGAGATGACGTCCAGTTGGCATAGTGGAAAGGGCTTTTCCTCACTTAAAAGAAACTGGTGCTTAGCGGTAAAGCTACCTTTGTCGGCCAAACTGGACAGGGGGGTGTTCCTCTCTGACACACTTTAGCTTAATGACTTACGTTACTGCTCACTGCATTAATCCCCCTGCTGGGTAGAGTAGAATTCAGGTAAGTTATTGTTAACGAGAGGATATCAAATACCGTGGCAATGACTAAATTTTCAGAAGCCTGTAGCAATTTAGATGTAAAATGAAATGAGGACCGCATGAGAAGATTGCTGATACGATGTTCATTATTCATTTTCTGATAGTGGCCGGGCCGATGACCATGGTAGTGCTCATCAATTCCAATAGATTTCACGATATGATCAACCTATGTGTGAATAGAGCAGTGGCTCTATCATTTCAGCCTTGGGAAGCAATGCGGTTGGCATGCTTCTGGTTTCAGTTAAGTAGATTTCAGTTGGCCGCAGCTAGCTGCGCCTCGACATAATACCTCTGGTAAGCGCGGAGAACATACAGCTCGATTTAACACTTATGGCCTTGCTATCTTTAAAAGACGTCAAGGCAAAAGCAGCAGCGGTCTTTCTTGTATCAGCAGACTGCAGATAGCTACAGTTTGCTTATCTGGTGGAAGTGTAATGCCAGTGAGCAGATTAATTTGTGCACTTTGAATTTTAAATTTGAGTAAAACAATTTTCACCAGGCCAACTTCAGTTCTCCAGCCAGATTAACCACGATCAGCGTGATCTGAGCATCATTCTGAGCGGTAATTTAGACTGCAGTCAATTACCATGGCCTAGATCATCGCTAGCGTTAAAATATTACAGGCTTGTAGGGAAGCAATGAGATTACCTGAGTGGGTTATTAAAGTAATGATAAAGTTCTGGCTGCAGATTGTTTGTAAGATCAGAAATAGTACGGTGGACCAATATCAAGCTTGGTGATATCCTAGTCTGCAGTTGGATTCCTACGCTAGCAATCTTAATGTTGGTACGCTATTTGACGTTTTACCTCCAGTATAACTGGCTGCGACCCAGCAAGGCCAAAGTGTAGCAGTCGTCAAGTCGGTTATTGTAGGCCGGGATAACAGCTTCAATATCTTGAAAGATTTTAGCGGTATTTAAGAGGACAACCTCCGTGGGTATTTGGTGCTAAATGCTATTACAGGTAAGCTCGAAAAAAGGGAATTCATCATATCCTGCATCCTGGATATGATAGGTGATCACCCCGCATTTCTTTTGTAGTCGATGCTAAAAATCATTGGGCTTACGTTGTTGCAGGCGTGTTCTCTGCTAAAAGCACTAATGGGCTTAGATGGGAAATGTATTCACCCGTAGCGCTTTGTTCGCAACTAGCGAGACGCAAGGCCGTAATAACTTGTCTAATAATATTCAGCAGTTGATTTAGCGTTCGGTGACGAACGGCAATAGTAAAGTCGGTATCGCGCAGCTCTCCGTGTCCTATCCATAAACCCACCAGGTGGTGCAAGTAAAACTTCATCAGGTTAATTTATAAATTAACCATTTGGCAAGCAGTTCCGATCTGATCGAATAGGTAAGAGTGAGTTTCATCTTTTCGACCTGATGTGTATATTAATCTTAACATCCGTATATTCATGCACTAAAAGAAAGGTTCCCGGTGCCTGGTTAAGACTTTAACTACGACTGATATCCCTTCGGTTGTAGGGTCTCTATTAGCTGTACAGATCAGATTCTTCAATAGCCGAAACAGAATTGCACCCACCAGTAAATGAGCTAAGCCGTTAAAAAGTTGCTTGGGTTCAAGCATTGAATAAATTTAATGGACACTTTGTTACGTAAAGCAGATTAGCACAAAAGACAGAGACTTCTTACTTACGGTAAGAGGTAGCCTGGTTGTCCAGATGTTGGTTAGCACGGTCAGCGTTGTTTTTAGCGGCCTGCACGTCAGAGCGCATAATGTTCACGTCGTTGCTGATTTGGTCGACTTTGGCGTTCAGGGTTTGAACGTCAGAAGATAGTTGATCGATTCTAGCGTTACTAGAACATCCAGTTAGCAGAGTGGCGACCAGAATTACTCCGCCCAGTATCTTAGTATAATTCATCATTAATACCCTCTAGATTGAGTTCAATTTCATGCAGCAGCAAGTATTACACAAACTATTTTCGAATGACAATAAACTTTGTGAATACAATGATTAAATTCGTTTGACTGCTAAAAACATCTTATTATTTTATAGATCGGTTAAAAAATACACCTCAGACTTTTTGCCATAAGATTTATTCGATTAATTGGAGAAAAATGAACCATCTAAATTGCGTCTCTAAGTATTGTATTTACTTATTGTAATTTTCCGCTACTACAATCAGCGGAGATAATACACAGGAAAGCTCCTGAAAGTATGATCGAGATATAATTTCTGTATACTTAACACCTAATCATAAACTGAGTGCTGTATGTAGACATTAAGTCAATACTGGTATTTAGTACCCTACTTGTTTTTAAGATGTCAATGTAGCTAAAATCTCCCGTGAATATGGAAGTCTTTCTACGTGTAGTGTTTATCTCGTACCACAAGTCGAATTTAGTAAGTAAAAAAATAGAACATCTCTAATAAAGTAGAGCCGAAGTAGCTTGAGTAGGAAAATGACCGAAGAGTGCGGATAGATAAGAGTACAAATAACAGATACGTAACTCAGCTTTCTTCCAGTTGCATCATTCTTGGCACTACCGTCTACTTTAAACACTTCCACCCAAGGAGATAAAAAATCTGAAGCCAGATAAAATTTATTATTCAGAGTACAGCTGTAACTTTGCATCTTCCTGTTCCTAAAAGGAAGCAGAGCAAAAGCCGGGTGATTCATGTTGAATCACTGGCAACATCGTATTCCGACGATTTAAGATATCATCCGTGTGGATCTGTCAGATTAAGCACTGACTTTTAAATCATTAAACCCACGCCCATTACACTTCCAGACTGAATGTCTGGCATATCATGGAGGCTGAATTAGATAAAGCATCACTCTCTGCAAACTAAAAGTGATTCAAACTATATTTTATGCTACATGGGATTAGTCAATCAGCTCTAAACCATAAGGCCATGATAATGTTTTAATAATTATTAACTACATTAAAAATAAGATATACCCGTAAAGTTAACATGTTTACATATAAAGTAACATTTTATTATGTAACCAAAATTTTACTACTATCTGTTAATTATAAGGAGATACATCTTGTTTGTGCAGTACCAAGTTAAAGAAAAGTGTATGTGGATTGATTGTTTTGATGTATCTAAGTAAAATCAAATCACTGCTCCATACCGTCATGTAGGCTGATACTCCAGTCAACTAGTTTATAGATGCATACTCAAAAGTAGTGCGCTCTAATGGACTTGAACCATTGACCCCCACCATGTCAAGGTGGTGCTCTAACCAACTGAGCTAAGAACGCATTCTATCGTATACTGTACAACAAATAGTAACGGGCTCTATCCCGGCTTGCAAGGGGAAAATGTATTTACACTTAAAGCAAGATGAATTGTTGAGAGAATATCTATGTAAGTTACTTTCTTTACTCTGTAAAAACCCATCTTTTCATCAGATCAGAGTCGGTTTTATCATTTTGTATACAATTAATTGTCCAGCAACTGGTGCACAAGGTACCATGCTAACTAGCGCCTCTTTCAGAGTCAGCCAGAGCCCTTGGGATATCTGACGGGACAATAAACTCCTCTGGCTGGAATTGTTAAACTGAGCAATGACCGGTATTACGCTAATAGCAAGTTATGATCAAACAAAATGAGCGGATAACTAGACGTGAGATGGAAGTTCTCATCAAACTCAAGGCCACATCGGTCCCACTCGTCGAGCTAGACTAATGGTATCCACTACACCTATGGCTGTTTGTGAACCCTGGGGTGGTATTTTTCCAAATTTAACCTTTGGGTTTTATTATGATAAGTGACAATTCGATCGACGCAGCCAATGTAAAAGGAAAACACATGTTTACGGGGATTGTTCAGGTCACCGCGCCTATTATCGCCATTAAGGAAAAAGCCAATTTTTGCACCCACTATGTCAGATTACCCGAGACACTACTACTGAATTTAGCCATCGGTACATCGATGGCGTATAACGGTTGTTGTCTAACGGTCGCCGGTATTGTGGATAACACGGTGAGTTTTGATTTGACGCAAGAAACTCTCAGGATTACCAATTTAGGTGCGCTCACAGTCGGCAACGAAATTAACCTAGAGCGGGCGATCAGCTTGAATGAAGAAATTGGCGGTCACTTGATGTCCGGACATATTATCTGCACTGCAGAGGTAGCTAAAGTTATCACCTCGGAAAATAACCGGCAGATATGGTTCAGAGTGCCAGATAAGAAATTAATGAAATATATTATGAGCAAAGGCTATATTGGCGTGGATGGTATCAGTTTGACAGTAGGGGAGGTCTCTGACAATCTCTTTTCTGTGCATTTAATACCGGCAACTTTGATGCGCACCACGCTCAGCAAAAAACAGCTAGGCGACAGTGTTAATATTGAGATTGATTCGCAGACCCAGGCAATTGTTGACACTGTGGATCGAATTCTAGCAGCGAAGGGTTCGCAGAGTGAAAATGGATAATAGCAAGTTAAATCGATATGATGTATGACTGAGAGTAGGCAGTCCTCTGGGAGGAGGTATTTTTTTGAACCAGGGAGCGTATTTACAGTTGGTTTTATTAACACAGATGGTATGTAGTAAAAGTAAGCCATCTTACTTTAAATTACAGTTAATTATTCTGAAACTTGAAACAGATATAATAATTTTATAGTTCCATATATTAAAATATGCTAATTGAAACAATGGATTTTAATCTCAAATGGATATCTCGGTAGCTCTGTAGAAAAATATGACATCTAGATCTCTGTGGCACGTTTAGGATAATTTTTTTGTTCTGTCAAAGATGGAACGCTATATTAATGTTGCACCGCATGTTGCGTCAGCCCGTCATAGCTAACATCTAATATTAATATACCGAACTGTCCTTGCAGTTTCTGGCTAATCATCTCCGGTTATTTATCTTGCAAGACCTATTCACAAGTGTAATGACGAGATGCCGATAATCTTAATAATTTAGGGATCAAGCATTAGAAAAAACAAGATCATGGCCTAAATCATAATATTTTTGTTGATCTACTTGCGGGAGGGAAGATTGATTTAGGTGGCTATGAAATGTGCAGAGTATCATTAAAATTGCAATGATTGGAAAATTATTTCCCAGCCTGTGGCACACAAAATAGCCTGGAAAACATATATAAAAGTTCGTGTATCTACTAATTACCTTTAATAACTTTTGTCTAAGTCCAGTGGACTACTTTGTAACAGGATTTTTAAAAATCAGGTTTTCACTAAGATATATAGTAGACGTGATTGATCTCGATATCATCCTCAGTGAATAGTTTACAGATGCGTGACACCAAACATTATCTTGAAAACTCAGTTCTTCAATACGTAAAGAATTCATAATTTCTCTATCACCTTTTTCTGCAAGACCGGTTAAAAAAGAATATAGAAGTTACCTGAGAACTTTTATAAGTAAAAAATCTACGATACACTGTAGAGTCTAATGAGATAAAATAAAAGAAAAAGCACAAAAGCACGCATGAATATCACAAAATGGTGGTGTCACCATGTGGTATGCGCTGTCGTATTCTGACAGTAATCTGTATTCCGCAACCAAAGCATAGCAGCTGATTGAATTTGAATTAATGAAACACCCGTTGTCCAAAGTCACGATTCAGTCCAGCGCAACACAGTTGCGAATGCGGAAAAACACTAGATACCATTCTCTAATTCACTTTTTAGTGAACTGGCTCTACGTTACGTAGATGATACATTTCATTAGCGCTTGCTTGAACAACAGCATCCATACTAAATCTTCCAGTAGACATAGTAAATTAGGCCATTACATACAATAACAATTAGCAGACGGAGACTTCTCTCATCGGTAGAGTTTTTCTAGTTATGATCTCAGCTTTGCTGTGGAGGTTGTTTGGTATGCTGGTGAACACTATTTTATGACTTCGCTCTACGAAACAACTATTTTCTAAGTAAAAGTACGCCATCGGGAATACTGCCAGTCATACGATTTTCTAAATAATTCTTATTTTCATTGTTGAAGTTTGCGTTAGCAGCTTTCAGTAATGTTGCTGGCCTTTAAAATTCCAGAGGTTGTTGTGCTAACTTGAGATTTACGTTAAATAGTATCCAGTCTGCATTTGGTACAGTGTGCGTGAAGTTGAGAAACAGCTGGATTCAAGCTATCTTAACTTCCTTGTCATATCTAATGAATACATATATAATTTTATATAGACTTTAAATAAGTGATCAGTCTGATTAAGTATCTTAGACCAAAAATTCCTATATTGTCAAGCAAAGTCTGGTATAGCTGAATATACTGTTTGCTTGGGTTCCAGAGGAAAACAAGATACCTAAAATATTTTAATATTCTTACTTAAGTCGCTAGAATAGCGAAATACTCTAGTCTAGATTGATGCTAGATAAACAAGGAAACAAGACAAATGACCACGACTATAGAAAAAATCCAGCAACAGATCGCTAAGAATCCAATTCTTCTATACATGAAAGGCTCGCCGAAACTACCGGGCTGCGGTTTTTCTGCCCAAGCTGTACAAGTGTTATCCGCTTGCAGAGAACGTTTCTCTTATGTCGATGTGCTGACCAATCTGGACATTCGCACTGAACTACCGAAATTCTCTAACTGGCCAACTTTCCCGCAGTTATGGGTCAATGGTGAGCTTATTGGTGGTTGCGACATCATACTTGAAATGTACCAGAGTGGTGAATTGCAGTCGATGATTAAAAAACTGCAGTGAAGTATCATTCTCAGGTGGATAAAGCGGGGCAATAATACGCGCTCCCTCCCGCTAGGAGATAGCACAAGTATGCGCTTATTATGTGCATTTCTGTCATACGTTAGAGCTGACTGCTACTAATAAAATCATCTCGTGCGAGGCTGGATGGCTTTTGTGCACAGCACCGACATGTAAGAGCTGCATGTCTCCTAGGTAGAGTTTTGTGGACAAAGATAAATAGGACCAATTCTTGTGATGTTTAATGCCAATGCACAGTTAACAAAACATGTTACTTGTCAGCTGGGGAGTGTAGCATAACTATGTATCTATATCTGAATGAGAGCGGTGGGCGGTGACGTCTTCATCTTCAGTATCATCTGGTTTAGGTAATGTTATCGGCCAGCCAGCCAATCGTTTCCAGCGATTTACTAACTCGCAAAACAGCACGGCGGTGCGCTCAGTATCATACAATGCGGAGTGTGCTTCGTTGCTATCAAAGGGAATGCCTGCGGTGTTACAGGCTTTCGCCAGTACGGTCTGACCTAGCACTAACCCGCTGAGAGCCGCTGTGTCGAAGGTAGCAAAAGGGTGAAATGGGTTGCGCTTTAACCCGACTCGGCCGGCAGCTGCCATTAAAAAACTGTGATCGAATGCAGCATTATGCGCGACAACAATAGCACGATTGCAGTCTTGATCTTTGATTCCTGTGCGCACCTGTTTGAAGATTTTATTCAGAGCTTCATATTCGCTGACTGCACCTCGTAAAGGATTATGTGGATCGATACCGTTAAAGGCCAATGATTCTGCTTGCAATAGCGAGCCAGGAAAAGGATCGACATGGAAGTGCAAGGTATTATCGGTTTGCAGCCAACCATCGCTATCCATCTTCAAGGTCACGATGGCGATTTCCAGCAAAGCATCAATTCCAGCATTGAATCCCGCCGTTTCTACGTCAATGACAACAGGGTAAAAGCCGCGAAAGCGGGCACGGAGAGTGTTGTTTACATCATATTTTTCAGTCATGCCTTGTTCTACGTTAGAGGAATTTAGCTCTATTATGGCAAATCCTAGGATGTTTTACATGATTAGTTTATGAGTTCAAGATAGAGAGAAGGAGGTGTCAATCTGGGAAACCAGCTGCTACTTGTATTTAGGTGCTGACGCATTGACGAGATATGTCCGCAGGCGGCCTGCACATCATTTTGGTGCACTCATGAACAACCACGATCAAGCATGATCGTATTGATCATACAGGTTGCAGTATAGTTCACAGGGTGAAACTAGTTCAGTAGTGGCAAGAGAGAAGTAATAGAGCATGGTGGCATAGTAAATAACTTTCCAGCAAGGAAAACGTTATCTGCAATTTATAGGCACTAGGAGGTAATATGGTAGAATAACTTGAGTTTTTAGCTAATCCCTGCCGTGGTGTTTGTCAGTTAGATACAGGGCTACTGTTGTGGACTGCTGCGTAGCCGAAACGAACACTTTCAGTGAAACTGGATGAGCAACAGCCAGAAATTGGAAGTGTTGCAGCTTTGTCGCCAATGTTACTTACGGTAATACTATGATAGTGTAAGAGAACCTAAGATATACTGGATGTACCGGAGCAGCTGTTGTTGTTTTGGCTTGTGCGTCACGTGGTAGAGCTTAGCGACTAAGAAGTTACATAGAAGCGACATGATGGATTCTAGTGACTGTTATGCTTGGTATATTTGGGAAACTGCGTTACAACGAACTCTTTATCGTCTTTGTGTGGAGTAGAGTGCATGGCCAGCATTGAGCACATGGTGTTAAGCGCAGACGTTAAAGCATCTTGCCTGTATGGTGATAGATTCACGTAAATTATAACGATATGTAAATTTAGTCATCACTATCCGAAATAAATCGTGAATGATAAACCGTATATTGCCTGAAATGCGTAGATGATGTGTCAGTGATATTTTTTAAATAAATACTTAAGTTATATATTATTAATATTTTTTAATTAAAAATAAACTTTTCAGCTTATTATCATGAAAATAGCTGAATTGAGTGTCTACGGGGCTGTGCTATTAACGAAATTAAATTCCCATAGGACTCAATGAGAACGGAATACCATGTCTTTCAGTGGAATTAGAAGGTTTTGCTGCACAGAACTCGTATGTATGACATATATTTTAATTTTAAGGAAGAATATGCTGCTTACATTAATCTCCAATCTCTACATAATGCTTACATTATTGGTATATATGTTTGTAATTTGCTCATTCACCCATTAGGATGGGGAAGAATCCAGGAAGCAAGCTTAGTCAGCTCAATTATTGAAGGAGACAGAATTGGAATCGCCATTAGGATCAGACTTAGCGCGACTTGTTCGTGTATGGCGCGCTTTAATTGACCATCGCTTAAAGCCTTTAGAACTCACACAGACGCATTGGATTACTCTACATAATATTTGCCAGTTACCGCCTGATCAGTCTCAGATTCAACTAGCAAAGGCTATCGGCATTGAACAACCATCTTTGGTACGGACGCTGGATCAGCTTGAAGAAAAAGGACTCATTACCAGGCATACCTGCGTCAATGACCGTCGGGCAAAGCGGATTAAATTGACTGAATCTGCTGCATCTATCATTAAAGAAGTAAATAATGTTATCGGCAATACTCGAGATGAAATTCTCAATGGCATTAGCCAGGAAGAGATTCAGTTACTGAATAATATGATTTTTAAATTGGAAAAGAACATCCTGGAACTCTATAACAAGTTTTAAGGCACAATATCTTTATACCAAGTCGAGGGCCCCCTGAGGTCGGTTTTTTCGTATTGTACTTCGCTAATAGACCCTAATTAGCGGGGTGAAACAATAGTAGTGCGGCCGTTGTTAGCCAACGCCACGCGCTGCCCGACGTAGAAGCGATTTTTGTTCTGTTTCTGTACCACCATGATGGTGGTTCCGTCATCTTTACGCACTTCTAGCTCGACGCCCTGAGTGCGGTTAACTATACCTTCGGCACTTGAACCAGCTATGCCGCCAGCAACAGCACCGGACGTGGTCGCTAGACCACGTCCGGTGCTACCACCTATCGTGTTTCCCAGGAACCCTCCCAGTACTGCGCCACCCAATGCGCCGATTACGTTCGAGTCTTCACTGCCTTGAATCTGCACTGGGCGTACACTCACTAGAGTGCCATATGTCACGTCCCAAGCCTCTTTAACTTCAGAAGAGGAGTAGACATCGCCAGACAACATGCTGTTGTTGGCACAACCTGCTAGCATCATACCGGCTAAGACTGCCACGGTTAAATGTTTCGTCATAATAAAAACTCCAGACAAATACACCCTTCCATCAAGGCAACTCCAGACAGAAGTGAATCTAATAAATTGTATAAATATATTTTTGTTATTTTATAACATATAAAACTATAAAGATAACACAAAAAATATAAACTGCAAATCAACAAAATAAGATAGCTAGATAATTTAATTTTTTAAAAATAAGTTAGAATTACCTAATTAACTTAGTTGTGCTATCAACAGCATGTGAGGTAAGTTTTTGTGGTTTTTGACTGATAAACTTAAGTTGCTCGCAATATGTCATAATTCCAGCATCAGAAAGGAGTAAATGAGAATTGGCTGTTATGTTAAGCATTACATCCAGCATAGATTAGACAGCATTGATATAACACTGGAAGTAATTCAAGATCTAGAAGGGGTAGAGTATCAGAAGTAAGCTGGGGCTAGCTCTTTTGGAAGTTTTTAAAAACGAAATATTAATTACCAGTTCAGTACGCTATGGCTGGTTCATATTCCTGTATAACAACTTCCTAGACGACCAGTAATTAAATCTGTCGCAGGTCGTCTCAGATGCCAGTTACATCAGCCAATACAACTTCTAATTAAAAAGTTTAGGTGTGCTTTTATTAAATATTAGAACAAAATTGTTGTTATTTGCAGAGGAGCGGTAACTGATTGAGATCTTGGGCGTCATAGCGCACAATAATGATTTCCCATAACTAAATTTTAGCAAATTATGACAGAACATCCGATCAATATCGCTGCCCTGCGGAGGGAATATACTCAGGGTGGATTGCGCCGTGTAGATTTGACAGCTGAGCCCATGGATTTGTTCGAGAAGTGGCTAAAGCAAGCTTGCGCTGCACAGCTTCCTGACGCTACCGCCATGAGTGTAGGCACGGTAGACAAAAACGGCCAGCCTTATCAGAGGTTAGTATTGCTTAAACATTTCAATAAACAAGGCATGGTATTTTATACCAACTTAGGCAGCCGTAAAGCTAGCCATCTAGTGCATAATCCGCGCATTAGCTTACATTTTCCCTGGCACGCACTAGAGCGCCAGGTGTTACTGCTTGGGCGTGCAGAGCAACTTTCAGTAAACGAAGTCATGAAGTATTTTTACAGCCGTCCCCGTGATAGCCAGATAGGCACCTGGGTCTCCTGCCAGTCCAGTTGTATTTCCGATCGTAGTGTGCTCGAAAATAAATTTTTAGAATTAAAACAGAAATTTAAAAAGAGAGAGGTGCCGTTACCTAGTTTTTGGGGCGGTTACCAAATTAGCATCGAGGCGATGGAGTTTTGGCAGGGTGGCAAGCATCGCCTTCATGATCGATTTCTTTATCAACGCGAAGACAGAGGTTGGCGAATTGACCGGCTGGCGCCGTAATTCGCGTGATGTTCACAGGAACTACCTGTGTTAGAGGCTAACGTGCCATTTTAAGAATAGAGGCAGCACGTTGGGTAAATACCGGTGCTATGCAGGTTGTGTTTTTTCCTGTAACAAATGTAATTAATGATGGAATTTTGATGACAGGTAATGACCTAATACAACAATTACAGGATCGGGACCTAATTGCACAGATTACAGACAAAAAAGCTTTAGTTGGGCGGCTGGGAAAAGGGCCTATTGCTCTTTATTGCGGTTTCGATCCAACTGCTGATAGCTTGCATTTGGGGCATCTAGTACCTCTGTTATGCTTAAAACGCTTTCAACTGGCTGGGCATCAACCTATTGCCCTGGTCGGCGGCGCTACCGGCCTTATCGGCGATCCCAGCTTTAAGGCGACTGAACGTAAGCTTAATACCACAGAAACCGTTCAGGAATGGGTGGAAACAATCAAACGCCAGATGTCCCTTTTTCTCAATTTCGACTGCGGGGACAACAGCGCCATCGTTGCCAACAACTATGACTGGTTTGGTGCGATGAACATGTTGACTTTCCTGCGTGATATCGGTAAGCACTTTTCCGTAAATCAAATGATTAACAAAGAATCAGTCAAGCAGAGACTAAGCCGTGACAATAGTGGTATCTCCTTCACTGAGTTTTCTTATAACCTGCTACAAGGATACGATTTCTCCTACTTGAATAAACAGTATGGCGTGGTGCTGCAAATAGGTGGCTCCGACCAGTGGGGTAATATCACCACGGGTATTGATTTAACTCGTCGTCTGAACCAAAACACTGTTTTCGGCTTGACGGTGCCGCTTATCACCAAAGCGGACGGTACTAAATTTGGTAAATCTGATGGTGGTGTGGTATGGTTGGATCCGAGAAAAACCAGCCCTTATAAATTTTACCAGTTCTGGATTAACATCTCTGATAGTGAAGTTTACCGCTTCTTGAAATTATTCACCTTTCTGGATCTGGCCGCAATAGCAGTGCTAGAAGCGGAAGATCGCGTCAGTAAGGAATCGCCGCGTGCCCAGTATGTCCTAGCGGAAGAGGTTACTCGCATGGTACATGGCGAGCAAGGTCTAGCAATAGCCAAATATATCACCGCTAGCCTGTTTACTGGCTCAGCGGATAACTTGACTGAGGATGATTTCGCTCAGCTTGCCCAGAATGGCATGCCAGTGGTTACGCTTGAGAAAGGCGCCGATTTGCAGCAGGCGCTGGTGGCAGCAGAACTAGTGCGATCACGTGGGCAGGCTCGCATCGTGGTTACCTCTAACGCGGTCACGGTGAATGGTGAAAAACAGGTGTCAGCAGAGTATGTATTTAGCGACGCCGATCGGTTGTATGGCCGCTATACCTTGTTGTGTCGAGGCAAGAAAGATTACTGTCTGCTATACTGGCAGTAGCGGGTTTTTGGGAGTGCAGAACCTTGTGGTCTTGCTTTGTTGTTATTTGTAGCAGGTATGTGTTAAAGGTAGATTAGTTAATTAAGAAGGTTATGATGAAGAAATAATCTTTCTATCCAGTCTCACGTGATCTCAAATGGTGCTCAGAATCAAAGAGAATGCATTTAGCTTTTAGCTATTTTAACAATTAAAGTGATCAATGTAACTGCCTTATTATCTGCTAGATCGGTGATAAATATCTGGATAGAAGGTACACACTGTCCCTCCGGATACAGTTGGATTCCGCTACAAAGGTTAGGTTTTTGTTTGTTTGACATATCTGTATTATTATTCTACTGGAATAGGTATCATGAGCTCGGTGGATACCACAGGTATTAACAATAGTTTAAGCACAAAACTCGTGTGGTACTAGTGAGGTGTTTAATCTACGTCGTGAGGTGTTACTGACTGCAGTTCACTGGACTTTAAACATATACAACTGACCGCTAGTAGTTTTAACACCTTTTGCTAGCGAAGACAGGCGGGCTTTACTAGCTGTCTGCTATTTTTTATTTTTTAAAGGGTTAAATCCGCGGAAATCACTTGAGCATATAGATAAGGATATACATTGAAAATCATGGTAACTCCAGTGAAATAAAAGCTTACAGAGGACATGCAGAAAAGTGGATCTCCTGCTGCCAGAGGTCACTAAATCATTCCCTTTTTAATTTAGGAATAGAATTATGAGGTCACTTTCCTTATTCTGTTTTCATCTTTCAACATTCTGACTTGTCGCCAATTTGTCCACGTTATCATCCAAGATCAGCAGTTCACACTACACATCTTATTAATTTTTCGAGTATCAAGTTTACGCTATCAAATAATCGTCTTACGGGGAAAAGGCCAGACGTCTAGTCTAAACAGCACTACTGTGGATAATGCTTTTGACCATATTCGCACAGATCTTCAATCAGGCAGGAACTGCAGCGCGGCTGACGAGCGACACAGGTATAGCGACCATGCAGTATAAGCCAATGGTGACAATTGATTTTGAATTCCTCCGGCACAACTACCAGTAGTTTTTTCTCAACGGCATCCACATCTTTCCCTACTGCGAAGCGAGTCCGGTTACTAACGCGGAAAATATGTGTATCTACCGCGATTGTCGGCCAGCCAAAAGCAATATTTAACACTGCGTTAGCAGTCTTGCGTCCGACTCCTGACAGCTTTCTCAATGCGACGTAATCTTCCGGTACCTGACCCTGATGGTACTCTATCAGTGACCGGCAAGTTGTAATGATGTTTTCTGCCTTACTGTTAAATAGGCCAATGGATTTTATATGGCGCTTAATACCTTCCACCCCTAGCACTAACATAGCCTGTGGTGTATTTGCTACCGGAAATAACTGACTAGTGACTTTATTGACTCTCACATCGCTGGACTGTGCAGACAGTAGCACCGCAATTAACAGCTCGAACGGCGAGTGATAAACCAGTTCGGTTGTCGGATGGGGATTATTATCACGCATACGGCAAAGAATGTTATAACGCTTGATTTTATTCATGGAGCAATCTGCTGCCTTCTACTCCTCTCACAGACCAAGATAGCGGGGCACAGCCAGAAGATAATCTCACTTGGTGGAATACTAAGCCTAATAGCGCACCAGGTGCTAGAATTTTGGCGGAGGTAATTGAGGAAAATAACGTTAAATGATATACTACTTAACGAATTTTAGCGCCTGCTAGAGAGATTAAACAGTCGTCCGCACCTGCAACTAATTCAGCACAGAGATAGTATATCACTATATATTGATTATTTCATCAAATAGTCGTAGGTAAGACATGTTACACACTCCTGAAATGAAATCAGGAATATAAGTACCACATATATTCTGCGTGGCTCAGCTGTCTAGATATTCGTGTCACAATCTAAAGAGAGAAAATTGACATCGACTTAGCTCTTCATTAGCACCCATATAGGATGCTCTGGTGCGCAATCGTCTGTTAAAATAACCGTTATCAATTTGGGTAAAAGTAGTGTAGACAGCATGATCGGTAACTATCTCTGGAAGAACAAAAAATTGATCTTTCCTAGGAGCGATCTGGCTGATTTCCAATACCACTGCTGTACGTAAACGTTACTGCCCAACAACGGTATCCTAGTTTACGTTTTATAAACAGCCAGGAAAGAGAAACAAAAAAAAGAAATCACTCAGAATATTATATAGGCGGCTGAGCAGCTTTGTCATCCTATTGGTTGGTGATGTATGCGGGGATGGTAAGCGACGATAAAAAAGTAGGCGCTCAGCTGGTGTGTTGACGTCGAATTGCTTGTTGGGTAATGAAGTACCACTGACTTCGCTGTCATAACTAGGCAAGGACTTTGTTTGACTAGCTGAGCAGCAGCTCCATCATGATACCGATACGTACCATCTGCTTTTGCTGATGCATTGCGTGCCTCTATAAATTTTTAGATAACATTTTTCGGTGAGTATGTATCGACATGACGATACCAAACCCTGCCATTATCACGATTAACGCTGAACCGCCATAGCTCACCAGCGGCAGTGGCACGCCAACTACCGGTAAGATACCACTGACCATACCGATATTTACAAACACATAAACAAATAAAATTAGCATCAAACCACCGACCATGACTCGGCCAAAGGTGTTTTGTGCACGCGACGCTATCACCAGACCGCGGATAATAATACCAAGATAAAGGGTGAGCAATACTAGAACGCCAATGAACCCCAGCTCTTCTCCTAGCACTGCAAAAATGAAGTCAGTATGACGTTCTGGCAAAAACTCTAACTGTGACTGAGTGCCATGCAACCAGCCTTTTCCGATGAGCCCCCCAGAGCCGATGGCGATTTTTGATTGGATAATATGGTAACCGGCCCCCAGTGGGTCGGCTGCGGAATCTAGTAGCATCATCACCCGGTCCCGCTGGTACTCATGCATTAAAAAGAACCACAACAAGGGAACAAATGCCGCCACCAGTAGTGCTGCTATTGCAAGCAGCTTCCAACTTATCCCCGATAGAAACAGTACGAATAGACCGGAGGCGGCGATAAGAATTGCGGTTCCCAGATCGGGTTGCGCTGATACTAGTAGTGTAGGCAAAAAAATGAACACTAGCGCAATGAAGATATTCTTTAATGAAGGTGGGCAACTGTCACGATTGATAAAGCGCGCTACCATCAGCGGCACGGAGATTTTTGCAATTTCCGACGGCTGGAAACGGATAACACCCAGATCTAGCCAGCGCTGCGCCCCTTTACTGATCTGGCCGAAGGCGTCTACTAGCACAAGTAGAAACACACAGAAGATATACAGATAGGGCGCCCAAGCCTCATAGAAGCGGGGCGGCACCTGCGCTAACACTAGCATAACCAGAAGGCCCATGATGATTTGGGCTATTTTTCGTTCCATCATGCTTACGTCCTGACTACTGGCGCTCCATATCACGAAGGTGCTGTACACCAGCAATAGGGCGACGAAAAATAACAGCACTACGTCAATGTGTAACTTATTCCATAAAGAAGCCTGTTGCGGATTATTAGACACAGTCGGTTAATTGCTCGCGCTATCTGGTTTAATGGGTTGCTCCACCGATAAATCAGCAGTATTCTTCCCTAAGAAGACATAGTCCAGAATTTGGCGGGTTATGGTTCCCACCGACTGGCCGGTACCTCCGTTTTCTAAAATCACTACTACAGCCACAATCGGTTTATTAAATGGAGCGAAGGCAGTCATCAGTTTATGGTCACGCAGTCGCTCAGCGATTTTATGAACGTTGTAGGTCTCATTAGATTTTAAGCTGTAGACCTGAGCGGTACCAGATTTGGCCGCTGCCTTATAGGGTGCGTTGGCGAAACTCTGTCGTGCTGTACCATTGGGACGGTTAGCGACGCCAAACATCCCATCTTTAGCGATTTCCCAGTAGCCGGAATTAGGATCGCCAATTTGGACGTGATCGGGATGACGGTAAGGCACCGGCCGGCCATTTTCCCATGTATTATTGAGCAAGTGAGGGGTACGCATCGCACCATCGTTAATCAGTGTCATCAGTGCTTTGGACATTTGCACCGGCGTGGCGGTCCAATAACCCTGTCCAATTCCAACTGGAATGGTGTCACCCTGGTACCAGGGTTTTTTAAAGCGCCGCACTTTCCAGTTGCGGGTTGGCATGATGCCGGCATATTCCTCGGAAAGATCGATGCCGGTGTACTTCCCGTAGCCGAATTTGGTCATCCATTCGGACAGCCGATCGATTCCCATATCATATGCTACTTGATAAAAGAAAGTATCCGCTGACTCTTCCAATGCCTTGGTGATATTCAATCTGCCGTGTCCCCAGCGTTTCCAGTCGCTATAGCGTTTCTCCGAACCAGGCAACTGCCACCAGCCGGGATCAAATAGCGAGAAATTTTTATTTATCACGCCTACAGTCAGTGCCGACACTGAAATATATGGTTTCACTGTAGAGGCGGGCGGATAGAGCCCCTGGGTGGCTCGATTGATAAGCGGACGGTTTTCATCTTTCAGTAACATATAGTATTTTTGGCTGGAAATACCGTCAACAAACAAATTGGGATCGTAGCTCGGGTTAGAAACTAACGCAAGGATGCCACCGTCTCGCGGATCCACCACCACTACCGCTGCGCGGTTTCCGGCTAGGAGTTTTTCGATATATTGCTGCAGGCTGAGATCCAGTGTCAGGGTAATATCTTTTCCTGCATGTGGCGGCTGCTCATACAACTGGCGAATCACTTGGCCATGGCTGTTAACCTCGACCTCTTCATAGCCAACTTTACCGTGAAGCGTATTTTCATAATAACGCTCAATGCCTAATTTGCCGATATCTTGGGTGGCGGCATAATTCGCCAGAATGCCTTCTTTATCTAATCGTTCCACGTCTCGCTCGTTAATTTTTGATACATAGCCTATGGCATGGGTAAGTGCAGAGCCATAGGGATAATAGCGGCGCTGATACCCCTTAACCTCGACCCCAGGAAAACGATAGTGATTTACGGCAAAACGAGCCTGCTGCACGTCGGTCATTCCCACCTTAAGCGGCAATGGAGTGAAGCGGCGGGAGCGTTTGCGCTCTTTTTCAAAATTGGAGATATCATCGTCAGTTAAATCGACTATCGAACGTAGGACATCGATGGTCTCTTTCAAATCACCTACCTTTTCTGGCATCAGTTCAAGCTGATAAATGGTGCGATTCAGCGCTAATGGAATTCCATTGCGATCGTAGATAATGCCGCGACTAGGTGCGATAGGAACCAGTTTGATGCAGTTTTCTTTAGAGCGGGTGCGGTAATCTTCAAAATGAATGATCTGTAAATGATACAGATTGGCGATAAGAATATCGGTGAGCAGCAAAATACCTGCGAATGCTACCAGTGCGCGACGCACGAACAACGCCGACTCGGCTGAATAGTCACGAATAGGGTTACGTTCTATTTTCATTACAGCGGAATTATTTCACGTTAACCATCTCGTTTCACTCACGGCCACTCACGGTGATAAGAGTGATTGACTGTCATGCTGTAGTGATCAGTATTGTGCGACTACTGCCTTGCAGGCTGAGACCATCCCTTCTAGCCCGCTAATCAATAAATTACTTCCGGTTCTTGAACTACTGCACTAGCTGCTGGGTTTCCCAACACACTCTAGGGATTATCTAGCATCACAATATAGTTCCAACTGCCAGCAGTACCTGTTTGCCTGTTCCAGGATACACGAGGTATCACCACATTCTTGCTGTACTTGCCGATTTGAATTTTCTTGAGTTCAACTAGAGATATGGCGGAAATATCTAGACTCATTCTATATCAGGAGTTGTGGTGTCAACGGAGACATACTGAAGTCTCAAACTTCACTTCTAAAGTTTTCCAACTTATACCAGACAGCGGCTCTCTTTTGGCATCACATGCATAATGACATCACCTAAATCGACCACAACCCAATCAATGTCATTTCCCCTTTCCACGCCCAAGAATGCAGACCGATAGTCTGAGATGCTTGTACAACGTAATCAGCAATAAACGTAATGTGACGACTGGATGTGACAGTGCAAATCATCACGCAATTGTAATACTGGACTTACCGAAAATGTCTAGCGTAACGACGTCTTGACCTTTTAGATCATTTATTTTGTCAACAATAAAATCTTTAAGCATGGTATTTTGCAAAGGCCCAGGTGTGCTTTGCTCACGTCATGATATCGATGATGTGACGCGATATTCAATGAGTAACTATCTAGAAGGACAAGCTCAGATTTAACAGCGAGCAAGTGTCTTGACCAGGGAAAAGCAGTATAGCATAACATGACACACGTACTAACGGTATAAGCCTTGTTTATCAATATAACTTTGCACAGAGGAAGGTAACAAACCCTTGCAGAGTTGGCCTTTTTTATAGCGCTGACGGATATCGCTGGCAGAAATGGCAAACTCCGGTGTAGACGCACAATAAATCAATCCCGCCGGTTTCTGATGCAATGTTTTAGGATCGTCGATTGACCTGTTGGTCAGGCGGTCACTATATCCGGGTCGTGCGCAAACTAGGAGATGACACAACTCCAGTAATTCTTGACCGCGATGCCACTGCGGCAGTGTTAGCAGCGAATCCTGACCGATAATGAAGCCCATAGGCGCTGAAGGTCCGTATTCTCGGCGCAGGGCTTCAAAAGTTTCTACTGTCCAAGAGGGTGTTTCGCGATGCAATTCGCGCTCATCAATAGTAAATAGATTCCTTGCCATACCGACGATCGCCAAGCGAACCATCTCCACCCGCTGCTGAGAGGAGGCTATAGGCTGCGGCCGGTGTGGCGGCACATTGTTTGGCATCAGAATTATCTGCTTCAGGTTGACCAGGCGTGTCAATGCGATAACAGACTTTAGATGGCCGTAGTGAATAGGGTCGAATGTGCCTCCATAAAAGGCGATCAACGTACATTCACTCATTGATCATTGCTGCGGGTAGCTTTTTATCACATAAAAGCAGAGATAATGCATCTAGACCGGACCAGACGGGGTATCCATAGTCCTGCTTCAGAGATAATTCAATTTTTATCATCAGAGAAACACTATCCCGTAGTTGTGTTAGAGTGATGCGCTTTAGCGCTTGAGTCAGCAGGGGACGGCGGTTCTGCCGCACCTTATATTGGTCAAACAACGTGCGTGTTGGTATATCTACTGTCTGCCGTTTGAGTGTTAGCAACAATATCACCTCGCGTTGAATATTGCGCAGCAGGATCACCGGCTCCGAGGCTTGCAGCTTCAGTTGCCTCAATACGTGAGCGGCGCGTTTGCTTTTCCCCGCCAATGTCGCATCGATCCAGTGAAACGATGTAAAATGCGCATCATCGTTCACCACGGTTTCGACCCGCGCCAAAGTCAGTCTGCCGTCTGGATAAATCAGCGATAGTCGCTTCAATGCCTGGAGCAGAGCCAGTAAATTGCCTTCGTAGTAGTAACACAAGGGCTGGTAGGCGTCGTCGTCAAGCAACAGCTTCATTTTCCTAGCTCGAGTCGCTACCCAATGTGGTAACCGATCCTGTTCTGGAGTGGCACAACTCACTAACACCGCGCTCTGGCTAAGCACCTTGAACCAAGCACTGTTCTCCTGAGCATAGGTCAGTTTGCTGCCGCGCAAGATCAGCAGTAAATCCTCATGTAGAAATGATGCCAGCTGGAGCAGCTTTTCCCCTATGATGGCGGGGATATTACCATCTGGCAGGATCAGTAATAGAGTTTTTCGACTAGCGAACAGACTCAGTGACTGGCACAAGCTGAATATGGTATCCCAGTTGGTGCCAACCTCCAAAGTGACACCGAAATGTTCTCTAAATTTCTGTGCCTGCGCCCGATCGCAGATGCGATCCTGGCTCTCTTGCAACAGTAGTAGATCGTTACCGAACAGTAAGTAACAAGGCCGCAACGACTCCTGTAGTTGCGCGTCTAACTGATCAGGATACAGTCGAATCATAACTCCATACGCCATTTCAGAAAATGTAGATTCATTATCAGGCTAGCTGCTGGTGTTTCAGTTTTGCATCCAGCGTCTTATCCACTTCCTTAAGCACTGTCAATAGCTTACGCACCAGCTGCTTTGCTGCCTGCTGACACATTTCCTGGCGGATTACATCTCTTTCAGCATCTTTGGCCAGAGCTATCAGGGGATTATCAAAGAACGGGCGGTGTACCTTCACGTCAATGGGGAAATAATCTTTTCCGGGCATCAACACCTTCGCCTGAACCGTGAGTATCAGTTGATATTCGGCGGTTTTGCCGCCCTGGAATACTGAGACGGTGACCTGTCTTTCCGATGAATTGACAATCCGTAGCGACGGCAGCGTATTATTTTTAGCCTTGGTGTCGTCGTTGATGGTGATATTACTCAGACGTAATTCTGTACGAACAACACGAGTTAGCTGCCCGTAAGGATCATAACTGTTCAGTATTATGGTTTTCATTTTACTTGGCACTTGGTCAGTAATGCTACACAGATGATAACCGCAGCTTGCAGTGACCATTAGCGCAAATCCAAATACTATTGTTGCTAAAATTTGATACCCGCACACCATCTTCTTGTCTTCTTATCTGTTAACCTACGACTAGGTTAAGCAGCTTACCTGGTACGTAGATTACTTTCCGAATCGTGGTCCCCTCCAGACACTTTGCCACCAGACGTTCCTGAGAGGCTCGCTTACGTATCAGAGCTTCGTCTGCATCCGCTGGCACAGTGATTCTGCTGCGTAGCTTACCATTAACCTGAATGACGACTAACTTGGCGTTTTCTACCATAGCCGCGTCTTCTGCAACCGGCCATGGTGCGTTATCAATATCTTCTTCGCCTCCTAATGCCTGCCAGAGCGCGAAGCAGGTATGTGGGGTGAAGGGATAAAGCATTCGCACTATCGACATTAAGGATTCCTGCAACAGGGCACGATCCTGACCGGTCTGCTGCGGCGCCCGTGTCAACTTGTTCATCAGCTCCATAATGGCGGCAATGGCGGTGTTAAACGTTTGCCGCCGGCCGATATCGTCGGTCACTTTAATGATAGTTTTATGTACTTTGCGGCGCAGCGCTTTTTGACTATCGTTCAATGCATGGATTTTCAGTGCGCTTACTGCCCCCAGTTGTGTATGCTTATACACCAGTTTCCAGACGCGTTTCAGGAATCGGCCGGCCCCTTCCACCCCAGATTCCTGCCATTCTAACGCTACTTCTGCTGGCGCAGCAAACATCATAAACAGGCGCACCGTATCAGCGCCGTATTTTTCTACCATTATTTGCGGATTGACACCGTTGTTTTTCGATTTCGACATCTTGCTCATGCCGGCGTAAACCAGATCGCGACCTGAGGTATCAGTTGCTTTGACAATGCGGCCCTCCATATCGCGTTTCACTCTAACATTAGCTGACGATACCCATACTCGCTCACCGTTGGTGGACTGGTAGTAGAAAGCGTTAGCCAGAACCATGCCCTGACATAGCAAGCTCTTGGCCGGCTCATCTGAGGTGACCAGTCCGGCGTCGCGCAGCAGCTTATGATAGAAGCGGAAATACATCAGATGCATAATGGCATGTTCAATTCCACCAATATACTGGTCTATCGGCAACCAGTAATTGGCGGCATCAGGATCCAACATACCGCAGTTGTAGTCCGAGCAGGTGTAACGTGCGTAATACCAAGAGGACTCCATAAAAGTATCGAAGGTATCGGTCTCGCGTAGCGCAGGCTGACCCTGATAGGTAGTTTTGGCCCACTTTGGATCTACTTTCAATGGACTGGAGATTCCGTTCATCATCACGTCTTCCGGTAGAATAACTGGAAGCTGGTCTTCCGGCGTCGGCACTATGGTGCCATCTTCGAGCGTCATCATAGGAATTGGTGCACCCCAGTAGCGTTGCCGGGAAACCCCCCAGTCGTGCAGACGGTAATTCACCTTGCGTTTGCCGGCACCACGCGCCACTAGCGCATTAGCGATGGCTTCGAAGCCAGCCTGAAAATTCAGTCCGTCGAATTCGCCGGAATTGAATAATACACCCTTGTTGGTCATAGCTTGTACGCTGAGATCCGGCTCGCTGCCGTCAGCATTGCGGATGACTGGCTTCAACGGCAAATTATATTTATGGGCGAATTCCCAATCGTGCTGATCATGGCCCGGCACTGCCATAACCGCGCCGGTTCCGTAGTCCATCAACACAAAGTTGGTAACCCACACTGGCAAAGTCTCTCCGGTCAGTGGATGGATGACGTACAAGCCAGTAGCCATACCTTTTTTTTCCATAGTAGCTGTGTCTGTTTCCATCACTTTGGTAGTTCGGCATTCTTGAATAAAGTTTGCCAATGCTGGATTTCCTGTTTCTTGTAGCGACAACGGATGACCGGCTACTACTACGACATAAGTGGTGCCCATAATGGTATCTGGACGAGTGGTGTAGACTATCAGAGTCTCTTCGCTGTCCGCGACCTGGAAGATGACTTCTACACCTTCTGAACGGCCAATCCAGTTGCGCTGCATGGTTTTTACTTGCTCAGGCCAACTTTCAAGCTTGTCTAAATCATAAAGTAGCTCGTCGGCGTAGTCAGTGATTTTAATAAACCATTGAGGGATTTCTTTACGCTCGACTTTGGCGTCGCAGCGCCAGCAACAGCCTTCGATCACCTGTTCGTTGGCTAGCACAGTCTGATCCTGAGGGCACCAGTTGACTGCTGATGTTTTTTTGTATACCAGGCCCTTTTCGTATAGACAGGTGAAAAACCACTGCTCCCATCGGTAATACTCCGGACTGCAAGTGGTGATTTCACGATGCCAGTCGTAGCCGAAACCCAGCAACTTAAGCTGTTTCTTCATGTAATCGATGTTGGCGTAGGTCCAGGACGCCGGGTTGGTATTATTTTTAACTGCGGCCCCTTCAGCGGGCAGTCCAAACGCATCCCAACCGATAGGTTGAAGGACGTTTTTACCTATCATGCGCTGATAGCGGGAAATTACATCGCCAATCGTATAGTTGCGTACATGGCCCATATGTAAGCAGCCGGAAGGATAGGGCAACATAGATAAACAATAGTATTTTTCCTTTCTGGGATCCTCAGTAACCTTAAATGTTTCATTTTCTTGCCAGTGTTGCTGAACGGCTGATTCTATCTCTTCCGGGCAGTAAAGCTCTTGCATGACAGCCAATGTCCTCAGAAATCGTATTAAAAATTAGACTTTGTTAGTATATCTGATAAGTAATAGTAGCACCAACAAGTAGATGTGGTGGCAGTCAGTGTTCAACATGTCACATATCGGCTTAAAAGAATTTTTCTGGTGCACTGAAGGCACAGTAAACTCTATACAGGTCTAACAGCCTTAAGCTAAGTTGATACTTTAAGTGCTCATCTGTTTTTAAGTGAGTGCCTGTTTATTGAAAATTACACTTGATGATCTAGCAAACTCTGCTAGTCTTAATTTTGTAGTTTTCGACCCTTTAAAGTAATTTAGAACCTAAAAATAATATTATCACATGTAAGCAGAGAGGTTTATTTTTCTAGTCTGGCTGCGGTATTATCTAGTTATCGATGGATACCACCATTGTGCGTAAGTTATTAAACAGTCTGGTCTAAGATAAGATAGGACACCGAAATTGTGGTTGTCCGATAAAATAACAATTGACATTCAAGCTAACTATCTGGAAGTAGGTGCTTTACTGTAGCATGTGACTTTTAGCACTGTAACCATCACTTTGATCTTCACTTGACGACGCTTACATTTTCAGCGGTAGTTTTTTAGCTCGCTTAAATGAGGAAAGGATTTCAGTCTTGGCTGCTTCGGCGTTTTCCCAGCCATTGACTTTCACCCATTTACCGGTTTCTAAATTTTTATAGTGCTCGAAAAAATGAATAATCTGATCCTGCAGCAGTTGCGGCAGATCGTCGACATTTTTTATGTGGTCATACTCTTTCGATAGATTGGTGTGAGGCACAGCTACTAGCTTGACGTCTTCGCCAGACTCATCGGTCATTTTCAGCACGCCTACCGGACGGCACTGCACTACGGAACCTGGATGCAATGGATACGGCGTAGGCACTAGTACATCCGCTGGATCTCCATCCAGCGACAATGTGTGATTAATATATCCATAGTTGCAGGGATAGAACATTGTGGTAGATATGAAACGATCAACAAACAAGAAGCCGTTGTCTTTATCAACTTCGTATTTGATGGGATCAGCATTTGCCGAAATTTCAATGATTACATAGATATCTTCCGGTAGATCTTTCCCCGTCGGTACCTGATTCAAATTCATGTTGTTTTCCTTTTGCACCTTCTAATTAATGGTGACACGGTTAGTATAACCGTTCTACTTCCTCTAGACGTTTTCAACGATACACTTTGCGCCGATGAATCAAACCTCCGCGCGATGGCACTTGCGTACTCGGAGACCTGGAGAAATAATACAATTTAATATGTTAGTCCTGCACAGATTCCAAGAACTAGGGTTGGTTTTCTCTAATGTTTGGATCTAAGGACTACTTGTTTAATAAATCGTCTAATATAATAACAAATTTTGTTTTGTAATTAAAGTTATGATAACTTATTAATGTTATTAATTAAATGTTGTTTTAAGAAGCGAAGAGAATTTAAGTGCTATAAATTCCATAGCACCCACCTAAACCGTGCAATGGCGATAGCGCAAGGCTGCGTGACCGGGAGGGAGATTAAAAGGAGGTTAAAAATGGAAATTAAGTAAGGAATGGATTGCAACGCACGAATTAATTGGAGTATGTGAACTACCAAAAACACGGCAAGGGCTGAATCGACGCGACAGAGAGGAGAGTTGACAAAACAAGACGACGTGAGGCTGTACACACGGCAAAGCGGTAGAATATGCTTGGCATAGTTTCCAGATAATGGTGGCAAGGGCTCTTCTTTTAAGGAATAACAACCCAAAGAAATACCAATCCCCACATGGAAAATATGGGTAACTTGGAACAAAATTCATCGGTAGTCTTCTGATGTGGAGCGCGGTTTTATCGCCTCCTTTAGCGTACGTTTAAGAAGTATTAAATTTCTTTAAAGCATCTAAACTATCCCGACTAACAGGTTAATGTTGTTAAGCAGTAACTAAAATGCACTCCGGGGGAAGCACGGCTATTCCCATATTGGGTGTTCTTTGTCAACATTAACGTATCGCGCCTTTCGATCGATATGATTGGTTTCTAAATTCTAAGTTGACTAAGTTATATCATCAGATAAGTGAACCTCCAGCGCGTCGGAAATAAAATCGCTCACTCTTTAAACCTGGATCACTCTGCATTTACGGAGTTTTAGCTAATGATATCAATAAGATACTAGTATGTTTTTTCAGTCATACTTCGTTTGTGTGCTGTTTAAGAAAAACATCGGTTAATGGTATAATTGATAAACTCAGATAGAATGGTAGTTCCGAAATATACAACAATAAAATTCCTAAAATGCTTATTCTAAGTAAAATCTGTTTTGCTATGATAGATAAAATAATCTAGAATAAAAATTCTACAAAACAGGCTTAATTTATCGCCCCTGGCGTTACTGTGCGAAGCTATCAGGTGTTGTGAGGTCTGCTAGAATGAGCGAATAAGTTTCATTATGCATGATGGTGTCGACTCGTTTATTGTCGATGTGCCATTTCGCATAGCATGCAGCAAAGGTATAGCTAGGGGTATGACGGGAACTTATAGAAAAAGTTGAGGTGTTGGGCGTATCACCACTCGTTCCTTTGACTTTCATTTAAAAACGTATTTTAATGAATTTTTTACTCACTCAAAAGTCACGCTGTACTGCCACGTGAGCTAGACTCTCCAGCGCATCGCGATAAGGGGAAGGAGATAGACAGCGCAGACAGGCGATAGCTTTGTTAGCTTCGGCTTCCGCGCACTGGCGCGTATAGCTCAGTGAATCACACTGGCACATAGTTTCTAGCACCGTCTCTAGCAAATGGCGTCCGTTGCCTTGTTCGATAGCCTGTCGGATCAGCGCTGTTTGCGTCGGTGTGCCATTTCGCATAGCATGCAGCAAAGGAAGAGTTGGTTTGCCTTCATTAAGATCATCGCCGGTGTTCTTTCCCAGTGTTCTACCATCCGCGCCATAATCCAACAGATCATCAATCAGCTGAAAGGCGGTGCCTAAGTAGCGACCGTAATCGCGCAGCGCCGCTTCCTGATAAGCATTGGCGCTGGCCAGAATGGCAGAGGATTGCGAGGCTGCTTCAAATAAGCGTGCGGTTTTGCTGTAAATCACCCGCATATAGCTCTCGATAGTGATATCTGGGTCATTACAGTTCACTAACTGTAGTACTTCCCCCTCGGCGATAACATTGACTGCCTCAGACATCAGCTTCAGTACTCGTAACGAGTCTAGCGCAGTCATCATTTGGAAGGCACGGGTATAAATAAAATCACCGACCAGCACGCTAGCGGCGTTACCGAATGCCACGTTAGCGGTTGCCTTACCACGACGCATGTCCGACTCATCTACTACATCATCATGTAGTAGGGTGGCTGTATGTATAAATTCAATCAGTGCAGCAACGGTGATATGTTGTTTGCCCTGGTAGTGCAGCGTTCGTGCCGCCAACACTACAATCATCGGCCGGATACGCTTGCCGCCACCGCTAATAATGTAGTGGCCAAGTTGATTTATTAGGGCGACCTCAGAGTTAAGTTGCTCGCGAATCGCTGTGTTGACGTCCGCCATGTCCTGCGCAGTCAGTTCAGTAATTTGTTCAAGATTCATTCTTTAAATATTGAATTAGATTTATATCGTCAGTGTAATGCCGCACACGGAAATCAGATGACAGGAATAGTGTTTGGATTGTACTTGAAAAACATAAGAGATAAACTCTAATGAAGATATCGCTACTTTTCGCTTTCTGATATTCTCGCTTGTCTTCAATGAGATTCTGACGTAAAATCTATAATTTGTTGTGAATTTGTGGCGCGCCCGAACGATTACGCAGATTGGGCGCTCAGGAAATGGAGTTTCTTATGTATGCAGTTTTTCGAAGTGGTAGTAAACAACATCGGGTGAGTGAAGGACAAATCGTTCGACTTGAAAAACTGGACATCGTAACCGGTAAAACTATTGAATTTAAACAGGTTATGCTGATCTCCAGCGGCGATGATATCCAGATTGGCAGTCCTTTCGTTAATGACAGAAAGATTGTGGCGGAAATTATTTCTCACGGTCGTGACGATAAAATTATGATTGTGAAATTCCATCGCCGTAAGCATTTTCGTAAGCATCAGGGCCACCGCCAGTGGTTCACTGACGTTAAAATCACTAGCATTAGTGCTTAAAACAGGATAGCAGACTCATGGCACACAAAAAAGCTGGCGGCTCCACTCGTAACGGTCGTGACTCGGAAGGTAAACGCCTGGGAGTCAAGCGATTCGGTGGCGAAACAGTAAATGCGGGTAGTATCATAGTGCGTCAACGTGGAACTAAATTTCATCCGGGAACCAACGTCGGATGGGGCAAAGATCATACTCTGTTCGCTCTGACTGCGGGTAAAATTCAGTTTAATGTAAAAGGCCCGAAGAATCGTAAGTTTGTTAGCATCGTTGATGAATAAGTTTTATGTTCTCTGATTGCCAAGGCAAAGCTACCGACGAACTTGATTGTAAGAATTTTTATTTTTAATTCCACTGCTTAGTCATCATTTACCATATAGAATTTAGCAGTAAGTGGGCATTGGCTCGCTTTGGTTATTTTTGTGTTAGTGGAAGGATGGTTGGTCATGCCTACCTAACTAACAAATCAGATGAATACTATTGTAATACCATTTTTAATAAGCGATATTGGTCTGTTATTGACTTTGACGCTGTGCAAGCAGTTACTACAGTAAATGTTTTTCTATTTGTACTATTAGCTGGATAGTTCTCGTGGTGGTCGCGGAGGAGTTGTCCAGCAGTTTTCATTTCAACTTTATGACTATTAGTAATTTCAGGGCGTTACAGGTCAACGGTCTATTGTCATTGATTGGCAGGATACTGACGTTCAGAGTGAATGTTTATCACCTAGCTGATTAGTGCTGTCATTAAATAGACAGTCTGCAATAATCATATTCTAGTGTTTATCTAGTTCATTTTCCATTACACCGCCGGTGCTGACGTTGTCTGGTATATTGACGCAGTTATAACAATAACAGATGTAGTGTAATCCTCCATTTGGTACCACCAGTGCCCAGAATAAACAGACAGCCTCTAGATTATTTATCTTTTAAAGTCTCTTGGAACAATAAGTTACGGAGAGTTATCATGAAGTTTGTTGATGAAGCTGCCATCCGAGTGGTGGCAGGTGACGGTGGTAATGGCTGTGTCAGTTTCTATCGAGGAAAATATACTCCTCGTGGTGGTCCAGATGGTGGCGACGGTGGCGACGGTGGCGACGTATGGCTGCTAGCGGATAAAAATCTGAACACTCTCATTGATTACCGTTTAAAGAAAAGTTTTCACGCTCAGCACGGTCAAAACGGCCAGAGCCGCAATTGTACTGGTAAACGCGGTAAAGATACCATCATCAAGGTTCCGGTAAATACCCGTGTGCTGAATCTAGGCACTAATGAGGTCATGGGTGACATGACGCATCATGAACAGCGTTTGATGGTAGCTAAAGGAGGTTATCACGGTTTAGGAAATACCCGCTTCAAATCGTCGATTAACCAAGCGCCGCGGCAGAAAACTGATGGTACTAAAGGCGACATTCGCGAGATCCAGCTGGAATTGATGCTGCTGGCGGATGTCGGCATGCTCGGCTTGCCGAACGCCGGAAAATCTACATTTCTCCGTGCCGTATCAGCGGCCAAGCCTAAGGTAGCGAGCTATCCTTTCACCACCTTAGTACCGAGCCTTGGCGTGGTACGTATGGATAAAGAGCAAAGCTTTGTAGTAGCGGACATTCCGGGCATTATTAGGGGTGCGGCTGAAGGGTCCGGTCTGGGTATTCGTTTTCTAAAACATCTGGAGCGTTGCCAGGTGTTGCTGCATCTTATCGATTTGGCCCCGGTGGACGGCTCTGATCCAATGGAAAGTGTCCGCATTATAGTAAAAGAGTTGGAGCTCTACAGTGAAAAACTGGCTGCCAAACCGCGTTGGTTGGTGTTCAATAAAGCGGATCTCCTCGCTGCTGATGAAGCGGCAATGTGTGCCAAAACCATTGCTGAAGCATTAGGTTGGGATGAAAATTATTATTTGATCTCTGCAGCTACCCGCGACGGCATTAAGGGGTTGTGCTGGGATGTGATGGCATTTATCAGTGCGCATCTGAAAGAACACGAAACGCCAACACCTCAGTTGGAAAAAGTGGATTTCATATGGGGTAATTGTCATCGTGACCAGCTAGCCAACAGGAAACCTAAGGCCTTTAAACATTCAGACGAAGGTTAGATATGTCCTACGATACATATTGGATGGACTTTCTAGTAGCTGCAATTAAGGTACGCTGCGCGTAATTTTTGTCGGTGTAGTTTTCTGATCTTCTACTATGGTACTATTTGGTTATGTTCTGAAGTTCTACTTCGGTGCTCTATAATAGCATCTCTTGCTTCTCCTTTCCTTCCTCTTCTTCAAACGGTTCCTAGCCGCAGACAACACAGAGGCACGCTGGAAGCGCTTCATATGAAATCGTAACAAAGACCCCTTTAAGTAGTGCTCGACTGCTAACTTACTCTGTTCATCCTAACTGGAGTACTAAAAAATAGATAAATTATGCACTGGATTATATCCACCATTTTGACACCGCCGACTGACAAGACTCCTTCTCCAATGAAGGGGCATTTAAAGCGGCATAAAATCCATCTGTAATATCTTTGCTAGGCTAAAGTGAATAGTTTCGGTTTATCTTAACTACTTAATCCAGATTGCACATTTTATCGAGATAGTGGAATTAATCCACAAGCACGATGAACATGTCGATGAGCTGACCATTAATCTCGAAGAGCAAGTAATATCAAACGTCTATCTCATCACTTTGAAATCCCATATCATCTTCTCATTATTCAGTTATTAAGGACATAACCATATCACTAATCCACAGATCCTGCTGGATGTCGGCATACTAAATAATGAAAACGACAGAGTAATTCTTATGACGGATAACGATAATATCGAGCGTCACAATCCAGCGCGCATTAACTGTGCTGTATGAGATTTTCCATATCTAGGTCCCACTCAGGATTTTTTCTGCTGGGAAAAATATTACGAATGATAATACCATTAATATCATCATTCTATAATGCAATTTACTATAGTAATTGAGTTAAACATCTTAAAATGTCAAAGCCTAACTTTAATTCGTTTTGAAAATCTCGCTACTTTCACTAAAGTAGCTGGCGTAATTTTGAATGGAAACAACCGACGTTGCCTGTATGGAAAATACAAACGGAAAGTATAAAAATACTAGTTAGTTCTGTGATAAATATCAAAATACATAACCTTAGGCAATGTCACGGTAAAATCACGTACCGTCATAACTACGGTAAAAATCATGGATAATAAAAGTAAACTGTAACTCACACTGAACGCTGCGGAAAATACGTGTCAAAATGAAAAACTAATTAAAAACCAAAACAAGCTTGGTAAATAATTCTAAAATCGTATTTTTTGTTTTAGGCTTGGTGAAAAGCATGTACCAAACAGACCACGCCAAAATGAGAATGTTCTAGCAAGAAATTTACCTAAAGGTATAATTATGAACCAAATTCCGATGACCTTGTGTGGCGCTGAAAAACTGCGGGCAGAACTTGAACATCTTAAAAACGTTCGTCGCCCAGAAATTATCACGGCTATCGCCGAGGCCCGTGGAAACGGCGACTTGAAAGAGAATGCTGAATACCATGCCGCTAGAGAACAACAAGGTTTCTGTGAAGGTCGCATTCAGGAAATCGAAGCCAAATTGTCTAATGCACAGATAATCGACGTAACGAAAATGACCCCGAGCAGCCGCGTGACTTTTGGCGCGACAGTCAGCGTAGAAAACCTAGACAACGAAAGAAAACAGACGTATCACATTGTCGGTGATGATGAGGCTGATTTTAAGAAAAATCTGATTTCCATTAATTCTCCAATTGCACGCGGGCTGGTGGGCAGAAAAAAAAAGGACATAGTGGTGATCAAAACACCAGGCGGAGAAGTAAGATACGAAATCCTCCAAGTAGAGTATCTGTAATTGTCCGAGCAACAGCACAAAATAGACCGATATCTATTTTGTTCACAGGTTATCTGTACCTTAGTTAAGCCTTCATCAAAGAAAATTAAAAGGCTGCCCGCAGATTTTTTGCTGTCGGTGAGACAATGGCATTTATTTATCGAACATAAAATAAAGGTAATACTAGCAGAGTAGAAGAATTTTTCTTTCTTGTGAGAGCTTGTCAAGCCAGATATTATTAATTACATGCACATTGTTAGCTTTGTTTCACTTTTTTCACATAGTGACATCGGTAATAAGCGTTCTGGTTTTGCTCTCTGTTTCATATCACTTTTCACATTAGATTCAACTGTTGCCCAAAATGATTACTGGTTTGAGTAAATAGGCCAGGTCTTTAGGTGATGTTTTGGTTTATTATATAACCTCTTCTTCTCTAGTTAGGCTGGGATTGGAAGTAACATCTTCTACTGCCATTTCATACATACTCACTAAATTGACTCTTAAACTAACTCCGGCGCATGAATTCTCTCCACCACTACATTCTATTTTTATGATATAGTTGGAAAATCTAAGATAGTGACCAAATCAGGTGATCTTAATCTGTATGGCACCCAGCATGAGCAGTAAGTAATCGCCGGTGGTCGGCATTCCTCAGTCCATGTATCTCATAGTTGGAACTGGAGATGTGCCAGGATGTCCTAGGCGATAGTTTTTGGTTAAAGCTTCTCAGGAAGACGATCTTAATGAATACCTGAGAGAAATTCGCTCCTTAATTTCACAAAAGTAAAATCCGTAAGCCAGATATACTTCCCGTGCCTGAGTAAAAATACATTATGGAAATTGGGGCGTAAATTATAGTAGTATATACTGAATTATTAATACTGTTGTAATATTATGAGGTTAGTCTCTTGAGTGACATGGCGAAGAACTTGATCCTTTGGTTAGTTATCGCAATCGTATTAATGTCTGTGTTCCAAAGCTTCGGGCCCAGCGAGTCCAATGGACGTAAGGTGGATTATTCCACTTTTATGTCCGAATTAAATCAAGACCAGGTTAGGGAAGCACGTATTAACGGTCGTGAAATCACTGTTACAAAAAAAGACAGTAACCGTTACACCACCTATATTCCAGTTAGTGACCCTAAGCTTCTTGATATCCTTTTGACTAAAAACGTCAAAGTTGTAGGAGAACCACCGGAAGAACCCAGTCTAGTGGCGTCCATATTTATCTCCTGGTTCCCGATGCTATTACTGATTGGGGTCTGGATCTTCTTTATGCGGCAAATGCAAGGTGGCGGCGGCAAAGGCGCATTGTCTTTTGGTAAAAGTAAAGCGCGCATGCTAGCGGAAGACCAGATAAAGACGACGTTTGCTGATGTTGCTGGTTGCGATGAAGCGAAGGAAGAGGTTAGCGAACTGGTAGATTACTTACGTGAACCCGGTCGTTTTCAAAAACTGGGTGGCAAGATCCCAAAAGGTGTTTTGATGGTAGGCCCTCCCGGAACCGGTAAAACGCTACTAGCTAAGGCCATTGCCGGTGAAGCTAAGGTGCCATTCTTTACCATTTCTGGTTCCGATTTTGTCGAAATGTTCGTTGGCGTGGGCGCCTCGCGCGTGCGCGATATGTTTGAGCAAGCAAAAAAGGCGGCGCCGTGTATCATTTTCATCGATGAAATCGACGCTGTAGGCCGACAGCGTGGCGCGGGTCTTGGCGGTGGTCACGATGAGCGTGAGCAGACCCTGAATCAGATGCTGGTGGAAATGGACGGATTTGAAGGTAACGAAGGAATTATCGTCATTGCCGCCACCAATCGACCAGATGTGCTAGACCCGGCGCTATTGCGTCCGGGCCGTTTCGACCGCCAGGTAGTAGTTGGACTGCCAGACGTGCGTGGTCGAGAACAGATTTTGAAAGTGCATATGCGCCGCGTGCCACTGGCACCAGATATGGATGCTTCGGTGATTGCGCGTGGAACCCCAGGCTTTTCCGGCGCTGATTTAGCGAACTTGGTCAACGAAGCGGCATTGTTCGCTGCCCGCGGCAGCAAGCGTGTGGTATCGATGATAGAGTTCGAAAAGGCTAAGGACAAAATCATGATGGGCACCGAGCGCCGTTCCATGGTGATGACTGAGGCACAAAAAGAGTCAACTGCCTATCATGAGGCCGGGCATGCAATTATTGGCCATCTAGTTCCTGAGCATGATCCGGTGCACAAAGTAACCATTATTCCGCGTGGCCGTGCGCTCGGTGTAACTTTCTTTTTGCCAGAAGGGGATGTTATTAATGCCAGTCGACAGAAATTAGAAAGCCAGATCTCCACCTTATACGGTGGTCGGATAGCTGAAGAGATTATTTATGGTCTGGAAAAAGTATCCACCGGCGCTTCCAACGATATTAAGGTGGCCACCTCCATTGCCCGAAACATGGTGACTCAGTGGGGTTTTTCAGAAAAACTAGGCCCGCTTCTGTATGCAGAAGAAGAGGGCGAAGTATTCCTAGGCCGGTCGGTGGCGAAGGCGAAACATATGTCTGACGAAACAGCGCGTATCATTGATCAGGAAGTGAAATCGCTTATCGAGCGTAACTATATGCGTGCCCGTACGCTACTTATGGAAAACATGGATATCCTACATGCCATGAAGGATGCGCTGATGAAATATGAAACTATAGATGCGCCTCAGATTGATGATCTGATGGGGCGCAAGGCAATTCGTCCGCCCTCCGGATGGGATGTCCCAGGCAATAACGGTGATGACAGTACGCCACGCGCGCCGTCTCAGATGGATGAGTCATGCACGCCCGACCCTGGTAATATTATACCGGAACAGTATGGCAACCATTAACTTACTCTCTGGTATTAGCAACGATGTTGCAGTGTAATGTCATTCACCATAGACTTGGTTCCGGGATGTTTTTTGCTGAAATACTCAGATAACAGCCATGCAGTTTGGGCAACACTTAAGGATACTGTTGTTATGCAACTTATCGCCAATAAGCGCATCCTCGATCTTTCCGTTCCCCGTGTCATGGGAATTCTCAATGTAACGCCTGACTCATTCTCTGACGGAGGTAAACATAACCGATTTGCTGATGCCATCGATCATGCTGCGGCAATGATCGCCGCCGGCGCGGCGCTTATCGATATCGGTGGAGAGTCTACCCGGCCAGGAGCAGATGTTGTAGGTGAAGAAGAGGAGGTGGCGCGGGTAGTACCGGTGGTAACAGCGCTAGCGCAGCGCTTTGATACTTTTATTTCTGTAGATACCTCTAAGGCGCTGGTAATACGGGAAAGTGCGGCAGCCGGTGCACATTTGATCAACGATATTCATTCACTTAGCAAACCGGGTGCTTTGAATGCTGTTGCCACTAGTCAGTTAGCGGTATGCTTGATGCACATGCAGGGAAAACCAAGCACTATGCAGCAGGCACCACATTATGCGAATGTGTTGAAAGAAGTAGAAGCGTACTTTGTGGAGAAAGTATCTCTTTGTAAAGCGGCGGGGATCAAGAAAAATCGCTTGTTGCTCGATCCAGGCTTCGGATTTGGCAAAACTTTAGCACATAATTATCGTCTTCTGGCCCGACTGGTGGATTTTCATCATCTCGGCTTGCCGCTTCTGGTCGGAATGTCGCGTAAATCTATGATAGGTCAGTTAATGGATCTACCTCCCGAGAAAAGAGTTTCGGGAAGCGTCGCCTGCGCAGTTATCGCGGCGATGCAAGGAGCACAGATAATTCGCGCTCATGACGTCAGACAGACAGTGGAAGCACTGCGCGTGGTTGAAGCCACTCTTTCAGCGAAATAAGAAAATTTTCTTTGAAAAACAGATAAATATTTTTTCACTAATAGCACTCGAGACAAGATCAGTAATGCACTCACTGTGTCGGATTTTATCCTTATGCTGGATTTAGCTACCAGGAAATCGTTGGTGCGTCACGGCTCGCGTAAAATCAATCGGCATCGCCTGTCTGGTTTACACATTTTACGCCAAGGTATAGAATGTCATTTCTGGCGCTCGCAATCCCTTTAGAGATGGCGTTGTCCGAGCTAAAAGCTTGGCTAGATCGTTGATAGTGTCGAACGTGCAAAGAGACATGTATCCCGATACTCTCAACTTAAAAAAGCTGAAAATTGTCGCGGATTACATCAAAAACGCCACCTTATCACATTGGTGCGGAGGTGTTACCTTCTTCTAACAGTTCGACAGTACGAATATTAATTAAAAGTGCGATGCCATCGATGTGCGTCTACTGAAAGCCAGGTTCCTGGTGGGGAAGTCAGTTAGATTATTTAATGTGTCACAATTACACGAATTTGTACAATCTATGCAGCAGCATGTGTTTTACTTTATCGCAGGTATGAATATCCGTTGGAAAAAATGATCCACTGGAGTCAGCTGTAGTGCAGTTAAGGCGGTGACAAACAGGTGAACTAGGTAGGTTGCGCCATGCCGGTTGATTGTGAGAGTTTTAGTAAGGGTTAGTTTTTCCAAAATTCGTACACAAAATACCCTTGCATACGGGAGACATTTTGATTAGCATTCCCGTCCACCTTAGTTCAGCGTTTTTAGGAAACGTCTTAGGAACTACGGTAGCCTTAGCATGTGGTAAGGAAAGTAAAAATTATGTACCAAGCTCTGTTAGTCACATTCCTGTTGGTAGCGGTCGGTTTAGTTGCGTTAATCATACTACAACGTAAAGATACTGATGTGGGAGCCTCGTTTGGTGTAGGTGTCTCTAGTACCCTGTTCGGTTCAAGTGGTTCCGGTAACTTCATGACCCGTATAACGGCCGTTCTGGCAACTCTGTTTTTTGTTCTCAGCCTATTGCTGGGTAACTTGAGCAGTAATCACAGTCAAAATGACAGTCAGTGGAACACTCTAAATCAGATACAGCAGACGAACAGAGCACCAATCGCAGAGTCAGCGAGTAACGATATCCCACAGTAAACATTGCTTAATGTGTAGTGTGTAAATTCTAGACAAAGAGTAAAGAAGGCCGAGGTGGTGGAATTGGTAGACACGCTACCTTGAGGTGGTAGTGCCCTAACTGGGCTTACGGGTTCAAGTCCCGTCCTCGGTACCAATAACCAACAGAGATAGCTTGCTTTTTTATAGTTATTAGCGTAGTATTCTAAACGTTTTATGACGCGGGGTGGAGCAGTTTGGTAGCTCGTCGGGCTCATAACCCGAAGGTCGTCGGTTCAAATCCGGCCCCCGCAACTATTTTATTAATGATTTTCTTTGGGTACTTATGTTTAAGTACAGATATTATCTGTAGGCATGCAGTTTACTATCACAAGTGTTTAAAGAAAGATTTTTCGAAAATGGTTTCGAAATCGTCTACAGTTTATAGGGTTCAGTCACTTAATACCCCGATTTTCGGGGTTTTTTATTATTTAACTACAGTATTGCTGAGCTTATTAGTCCCTTTTTATGTTATGGAGTGGCTTTGTTCGCATCAAAATGAAAACTGACAGAGATAACAACTGCACCAGTGGAAACCCTGAGCTTTGAACTGGTGGGTGATGAATTCATATGGGGTTGCCAATTGACGCTACGCAATATCGATAGTGAAGAGGGATTACTGTCGATGATTGTGTTGGTGTCAACTGCCAGGTTATCAAGGTGATGAATATCAAAGATCCTAATAGCTTACAACCTTGAAATTTCATCACTAGGACTGGATCACCTGTTATTTACTGTGCGCATTTTAGTTAATTATAGGCAGCAAAGTGAGTGTGGATACTGCGCATCATGATAAAAAAGTGCCGTAAATGTCAAGGGATCATCAAAGCGGTCGACGGTAAAGTGATCGTGGTGACGGTGGATGGAAAAAAGAAGTGTTCGCTTTAGATAATACCCGAAAAGCGAATCTGATGCCCCGTTTTTAACGTTTTGAGGCAACTAGAATGAATAAAGAAATTCTGGCTGTTGTTGAGGCAGTATCCAACGAGAAAGCCGTCCCGCGAGAAAAAATTTTCGAAGCGCTAGAAATGGCACTGGCCACGGCAACTAAGAAAAAATACGAAAAGGAAATCGAAGTTCGCGTCAGTATTGATCGCAAGTCTGGGGATTTCGATACTTTTCGCCGTTGGCTTATTGTGGATGAAGTGATCCAGCCTACTCGTGAAATTACTCTGGAAGCGGCCCAGTTCGAAGATCCGCAGGCACAGCTTGGTGGCTATATCGAAGATGCAATTGAATCAGTGATGTTTGATCGCATAACCACCCAGACCGCAAAACAAGTTATCGTCCAGAAAGTACGCGAAGCCGAGCGGGCGATGGTGATCGATCAGTTCCGCAATCACGAAGGAGAAATTGTTACAGGCGTGGTGAAAAAAGTTAATCGAGATAGTGTTAGTCTCGATCTAGGCAGCAATGCCGAAGCAGTGATTAGCCGTGGAGACATGTTGCCACGAGAAAACTTCCGCCTCGGAGATCGTATCCGCGGTGTGCTATATTCGGTACGCCCGGAAGCGCGAGGTGCACAATTGTTTGTTAGCCGTTCACGGCCAGAGATGCTGATTGAGCTATTTCGCATCGAAGTGCCGGAAATCGGTGAAGAAGTAATTGAGATTAAGGCAGCGGCCCACGATCCTGGTTCACGGGCAAAAATCGCTGTGAAAACCAACGATAAGCGCATAGATCCGGTTGGCGCCTGTGTTGGTATGCGCGGCGCGCGTGTCCAAGCGGTTTCCAGTGAACTCGGTGGCGAACGCATAGATATAGTATTGTGGGATGATAATCCGGCCCAGTTCGTTATTAACGCTATGGCTCCTGCTGATGTCGCTTCCATTGTAGTGGATGAAGACAAGCACACTATGGACATTGCGGTAGCAGCGGGCAATCTTGCCCAGGCTATTGGTCGCAATGGACAAAATGTCCGTTTGGCTTCTCAGCTCAGTGGTTGGGAACTGAATGTAATGACAGTAGACGATCTACAAGAAAAACATCAGGCTGAAGCTCATACAGCTATCGATATCTTCACCAAGAACTTAGATATCGATGAAGAGTTCGCCACGATGCTGGTGGAAGAAGGTTTCTTCTCCCTTGAAGAACTGGTCTACGTACCGATAAATGAGTTGCTAGGAATTAAAGGGTTGGATGAAAAAGCGGTGGAAGCGTTGCGCGAAAGGGCGAAGAATGCTCTGATTAAACTTACCCTGGTTCAAGAAGGGAATCGCGGCATAAATGTACCAGCTAAAGGCCTGCAGGACTTGCCTGAACTTAAGCGCGAGATGATATTTAAACTGGCGACTCATGGTGTTTGTACGCTGGAAGATCTTGCCGAACAGAGTGTCAGCGACCTGTCAGATATTGAAGGGCTGAGTAGTGACAAAGCTGGTGAGCTGATTATGGCTGCACGCAATATTTGCTGGTTTGGCAACAAGGTATAAAACTGTATCAGGAAAAAGAACAGTATGACAGATGTAACCGTAAAATCGCTCGCTGCAGAAATACAAACTCCGGTAGATCGCCTAGTGCAGCAATTTGCTGATGCGGGTATTATTAAAACTGCAGTTGATTCTGTGACTCATCAGGAAAAAGAAACCTTACTGACGCACTTAAATCGCGCTCACAGTACAATGCCAAATAAATTAACTGTGCAGCGCAAGACACGCAGCACCTTGAATATTTTCAGCGCCGGCGGTAAAAGTAAGTCAGTGCAAATTGAAGTGCGTAAAAAGCGCACCTATGTGCAATATGACCCGCAGGTGCAGAAACAGACTGAAGTAGACGAGTTAATTCAGCAAGCCCAGTGCGAATCTGTAGAAAAAAAGGCCAAACATGAGATCTCTGGACAAGAAAAATATGTAGTAGCGGATAAATGGACTAGTCAACATATCAATACTGTGGCTAGGTCACCAGCGGCTGAAAAATTTCTCCGTGACGCCAAATTTTCAGAACTACGACGTAAGGCAGAAGAGGAAACGCGTCGTAAGGCCGAAGAAAAATCCCTTCAAGTCATAAAAGAAGCACGTCGCATAGCTGAAGAACGTGGAGATAGCTGGAATAACGCAGCACTAGAGTTGGCTGAAGAAGAGACCACTGATTATCATATCACCACATCCCATCATGCGCGAGAAGCGGAAGATGAGAATGATCGCAATGCAGAAGGCGAACGCCGCCGTCGCAGTCGCGGCGGCAAGGTAACTAAACAGAAAAAAATTAGCCGGTTGTCCGAATCCAAATTCGATCGCGAAGAAGTACATGTCGTAAGCCGCGGCAGCAAGAGTAAGCGTCAGCCGAGCAAATTAAGCACCCTAATGCAAAGCTTTAACAAGCCGGCGCAAACAGTGAGCCGCGATGTGGTCATCGGTGAAACCATCACTGTGGCGGAGTTGGCCAGTAAGATGGCAGTGAAAGGATCACAAGTCATCAAAGTAATGATAAAATTAGGTGCAATGGCTACTATTAACCAGGTGATCGATCAGGAAACTGCACAGCTAATAGCTGAAGAAATGGGTCATAAGGTTATTCTACGTCGCGAAAACGAACTGGAAGAGTCGGTGATGTCAGATCGTAATACCAGAAGTCTCGCTATGGCTGAACCGCGCGCGCCAGTGGTGACTATCATGGGCCATGCTGACCATGGTAAAACTTCGCTGCTGGACTACATCCGATCTACTAAAGTGGCGGCAGGAGAAGCCGGAGGTATTACTCAGCATATTGGTGCCTACCGCGTGGAAAGTGATAACGGTATGATCACTTTCCTGGATACTCCGGGGCATGCGGCTTTTACTGCTATGCGCGCCCGCGGTGCACAGGCTACGGATATTGTGGTGTTAGTAGTAGCAGCAGATGATGGCGTGATGCCGCAGACCATTGAAGCCATCCAGCATGCCAAAGCGGCGAAAGTGCCGGTGGTAGTAGCGGTCAACAAGATTGATAAACCGGAAGCGGATCCGGAGTGGATCAAGAATGAATTGATTCAATACGGTATAATCCCGGAAAAGTGGGGTGGCGAAAGCCAATTTGTGCATGTTTCTGCCAAATCTGGTGCTGGTATTGACGATCTACTAGATGCCATCTTACTACAGGCGGAAGTACTGGAGCTGAAAGCGATCCGCAATGGCATGGCCAGCGGGGTTGTCATAGAGTCTTTCTTGGACAAAGGCCGTGGCCCGGTTGCCACTGTGCTAGTACGCGAAGGCACCTTGAATCGTAGTGATATTGTTCTATGCGGTTTCGAGTACGGGCGTGTACGCGCCATGCGCGACGAAGTGGGTCGAGATTTGGTCTCTGCGGGCCCATCGATTCCGGTTGCAATTCTTGGCCTGTCTGGAGTGCCAGCCGCTGGCGATAAAGCGACTGTAGTGAGTGACGAGAAAAAAGCGCGTGAAGTGGCATTGTACCGTCAGGGTAAGTTCCGCGAAGTCAAGTTAGCACGCCAACAGAAGTCTAATTTGGAGAACATGTTCGCTAATATGACTGAAGGCGGAGTGTCTGAGCTGAACGTTGTGCTTAAATCTGATGTACAAGGTTCCGCTGAAGCTATCAGCAATGCGCTGGAGAATTTGTCCAGCGATGAAGTAAAGGTGAAAATTGTCGGCTCTGGCGTGGGCGGTATTACCGAAACTGACGCGACACTAGCGGCTGCATCCAATGCCATCTTGCTGGGCTTTAACGTGCGCGCCGATACCTCAGCCCGTCGGGTGATTGAGGAGGAAAATCTAGATCTACGCTACTACTCGGTGATCTACGACTTAATTGATGAAGTGAAACAGGCGATGAGCGGCATGTTAGTGCCGGAATACAAACAGGAAATCATCGGACTGGCAGAAGTACGCAATGTGTTCCGTTCAGCGAAATACGGCGCTATCGCTGGTTGTATGGTGACGGAAGGTGTGGTTAAGCGTCATAACAAGATCCGTGTACTGCGTGAAAATGTGGTGATCTATGAGGGTGAACTGGAATCGTTACGCCGCTTTAAAGATGATATTAATGAAGTGCGCAACGGCATGGAATGCGGCATCGGTGTAAAAAACTACAACGACGTGCGCTCTGGAGACGTGATTGAAGTGTTCAAAACCGTCGAAATTAAACGCACCCTTGCCTAAAACTCGTTATCAGTAGTGCACGTCAAAAGGGGTTTACCCCGCCATTTGCCTGGAGAATAATTTACAATGGCAAAAGAATATAGCCGTACAAAACGTATCTCCCAAGAAATGCAAAAAGAAATTGCCATCATTCTACAGCATGAAATCAAAGACTCCCGAGTCGGCATGGTGACGGTTTCCGGCGTCAGAGTTTCACGCGATCTGACCCATACAAAAGTGTTCGTCACTTTTTTGAGTGATAACACCCCTGAACAGGTGAAGGCCAGCGTCAGTGCGCTGCAGGATGCATCAGGCTTTATTCGAAGCCTGTTGGGAAAATCCATGCGTTTGCGTGTGGTACCGGAATTAACTTTTATCTACGATAGCTCGCTGGTAGAGGGAATACGAATGGCTAATGTGGTAAGCCAGATAATGCAAAACGATCGCCTGCGCCGCGGCGAAATTCAGGCAGACAACAAAGAAACGGGAATTTAAGGAAGTTTGATAGACTATCTCTAAGTGGTCGTGGTAAGATATAAGTTATCTCAGTTCCGTATGAGGTGTAACTGATTTAAATTTTATGATTTATAACTGTTGTCGAGACAACCTCAGTCGGCTATATACCTGTCACAGTGCCTACACTAGCGGTAATCCAGGTATCTTACCGTGCATAATTTAGAAACGTTTTAGGTCATTGCTGACTAGCACTCTGGAAGCAACGAAAAACCCCAGTGTAGGTGAGTTCGCTGGTGCGGCTTAGGGAAATGATAGCAATCACATTGCTGTCGTCTCCAGCTGGTGTTCCTGATTTGAAGAGAAGGTTCAGTGTTTTTTTATGAGCGAACTTGCGCTCTTAAGAAACTAATTTCAAACCGTATGAAATAGTAGAACCGCATGTTTTTCATGCAATCGCCTTGCAGTTGGCACGAGCTGTAGGGTAGAATGACGCAGCTTTTATAAGTGGTGTTTGAATTAGAGATCAGTACTTACCTATATTTACTACAATAAATTTGGAGTATTATAATGCCTCTAAGTATTGACGTAAAATCAAAAATTATTTCTGCTTTCGGCCGCGATGCCAAAGACAGCGGTTCCAGTGAAGTTCAGGTTGCCCTTTTAACCGCTCGGATTAGCCATTTGCAGGGCCATTTTACAAAACACAAAAAAGATCACCATAGTCGTCGTGGTCTGCTGTGCATGGTTTCACAACGTCGTAAGCTGCTCGATTATCTGAAGGGTAAAGATGTGACACGTTATACTAGCCTTGTTGAACGCCTGGATCTGCGTCGCTGAGTCAGACGGTTTCAGAAAAAAGGGGCCATTACGGCCCCTTTCTTCATAATAATTTAAACAACGCTTCGCCACCAATCTTGGCGGCACAATTGCCTTTTTAGTGGTAATTATAAAGTAAATTCTTCCGTTGCTGAGATCCGCGTGATTACATTTTCATTAGTCACGAGGATGCAATGAGAAGGTTATTAGTCAATGGTGGGTGGTTTCTTTAAGAAGGAGCTGCACACCTTAAAAAAGGAAATCATTTTGCTAAATCCGATTGTCCGCAAGTTTCAATACGGCCAACATACCGTAACATTTGAAACTGGTATGATGGCCCGTCAGGCAACTGCCGCAGTCATGGTGAGCATGGATGACACCGCGGTATTTATTACCGTAGTTGGAGCCAAACAAGCAAAACCGGGACAGAATTTTTTCTCGTTAACCGTCAACTATCAAGAACGGACCTATGCCGCTGGTCGTTTCCCTGGTGGGTTCTTCCGCCGTGAAGGCCGTCCTAGCGAAGGCGAAACGCTGATTTCCCGTCTGATTGATCGCTCCATTCGCCCGCTATTCCCTGATGGTTTTTTGAACGAAGTACAGGTGATCACAACCGTAGTCTCGGTTAACCCGAAAATCAGCCCAGATATCGTGGCGATGATCGGCGTTTCCGCGGCACTGAGTTTGTCCGGTATTCCGTTCAGCTGCCCTATCGGTGCAGCTCGTGTGGGCTATATTAATGACCAATATGTATTGAACCCAACCATGGACGAATTGGCCAATAGTCGGCTGGACTTGGTAGTTGTCGGTACCACTAGTGCGGTGTTAATGGTGGAATCAGCAGCCCAGATGCTAGGCGAAGATCAGATGCTGGGTGCAGTAGTATATGGTCATGGACAACAGCAAGTGGTGATCGACAATATCAACCAACTGGTAGTCGAAGCCGGTAAGCCGAAGTGGCAGTGGCAGCCGCAGGCAGTCAATACCGTCTTGCAAGCCCAGATCACAGAACTGGCGGAACCCCGATTAAGAAACGCGTATCGCATTACTGAAAAACAGGAACGCCATGATATGGTTGATGCTATTAAAGCCGAGGTGATTGAAAGTATGATCAACCAGAATGGCTCTCTGGATCAAGATGAAATTAAAGATTTCCTAGGCAATCTAGAGAAGAGTGTAGTGCGTCGCCGCATTTTATGTGGTGAGCCGCGTATCGACGGTCGTGAAAAAGACATGATTCGCGATCTGGACATCCGCACTAGCGTACTGCCGCGTACCCATGGTTCAGCACTGTTTACCCGTGGTGAAACACAAGCCCTAGTCACCGCCACCCTTGGCACCGAGCGTGATGCACAAAATATTGATGAATTAACAGGCGAACGGACAGATCGTTTTTTACTACATTATAATTTTCCCCCATATTGTGTGGGTGAAACTGGCATGATGGGATCGCCGAAGCGTCGCGAGATCGGTCATGGCCGTCTGGCAAAACGCAGTGTTCTTGCTGTCATGCCCAATGCTAGTGAATTTCCGTACACTGTACGTATAGTATCGGAAATCACCGAATCGAACGGCTCTTCCTCTATGGCTTCCGTGTGCGGTGCTTCGTTAGCGCTAATGGATGCCGGGGTGCCCATTAAAGCAGCTGTTGCTGGTATCGCTATGGGGTTGGTAAAAGAAGGAGATAACTTCGTAATATTATCTGATATTTTAAGTGATGAAGATCATCTTGGCGATATGGATTTTAAAGTGGCCGGTAGCCGTGAAGGCGTCACTGCGCTGCAAATGGATATTAAAATTGAAGGTATCACCTATGAGATCATGCAAGTGGCTCTGAATCAAGCAAAGAGAGCACGTATGCATATCTTGGGTGTAATGGAACGAACAATAAGCTCGCCGCGTGGCGACATTTCAAAATTTGCACCCCGTATTCATACGATTAAAATTGGTCCCGATAAAATTAGAGATGTGATTGGTAAAGGTGGCTCAGTCATTCGCGCGCTAACCGAAGAAACCAGCACCACTATCGAGATCGAAGATGACGGTACCGTAAAAGTGTCGGCAACTGACGGCGAGAAAGCTCGTCACGCCATCCGCCGCATTGAGGAAATCACAGCTGAAATTGAAGTGGGTCGCACTTATAATGGTAAAGTGACCCGTATCGTTGATTTTGGCGCCTTTATTGCCATTGGTGGTAGCAAAGAAGGTCTGGTTCACATCTCCCAGATTACCGACAAACGTGTAGAAAAAGTGACTGATTATTTAGAGCTAGGCCAAGAAGTATTAGTTAAAGTTCTAGAAGTAGATCGTCAAAGTCGTGTTCGTCTGAGTATCAAGGAAGTTAGTGCTTCCAAGTAGGATAAAGTGGTGCCTGAAGAAGAATAACCTGAACTATTAGTGCATTCAATAACCCTCTTTCCTCGATGAGGAGCTGTTTGTATCATAAGGGCGGGATACGCTAATTAATCCGATGGGGACAAGGTGTTTTTCAATGTTTTTCTTTGGGAGTGAGATATAAGGTCTTATTTGCGCTGTTAGTTACATGGTGTTAATGTCAGTAAGATGTAGCAACGTGATTGCCTAGTGAAGCAGCTTTTAGCCGTTCTTTGCAACCGACACTGCAGAAAGAGGTTTTAGCACGGGAGCAAATTCTAGCAAGTAGAACCTCTACTGATGATGAATGAGCACAGCTATTATATGAGCGCGGAGTACTGTATGATAGTTTTGAGTTAGGAGCATTAGCGCGCAATGATTTTCATAGGTGATAGCAATCCAACCTGATATGTCAGAGGTTTTTAATTATCTTGGCGCATATTTAACATAAGCAGGAAATTACGATGCTGCCTATGAGACGTTTGATTTTGTACTTGAACTTGATCCAACTTATAACTACGTGTATTTAGACTTAGCATCGCCTTGTGTTATAGCAGACTCTACCATTTAGCTCAGGATGATCTTCAGGCGTTTTATCGTGACGATCCAAATGATCCCTTCCTTCTCTGTAGCTCTTCCTGATCGAGAAAAAATCGATGATGGTAAACGCGTAACGAGCTGCAAAGCCGTTACCTAAGAGCAAATAAATGGCAATTAGGGATGGAGGAGTATTGTCGAGTTCTACCTGGGGTAGCGAAAAATGTTAATGGAACGCCTCAAGTCAGACGCAAGGGATAATACTTTACTCACTAAATATCTTAGTGGAGCTGACTTTTATTTAGGTAAACACTACCTAAATTTGAGGGATAAGAATGCCGCTTCGGTATTGTTCAAACTGACTGTTGCTAATAGTGTGCATAGCCTTCCTTACTGAGTACCGATATGCATTGTTAGAATTGATACTATTGGTTCAAGGGAAAAATGACCTATCAGAATCAAGCCACCAATAGCTGACGAAAATTCAAGTAGTCTGCATTTTCTTTTTTCGCCTGTAAGGGTGAAAGTTTTTTGTTTTAAATCCAATTTGGGCCGGTTCACACTTTTGATGAGAAATAAATAAAAGTTTTCATGATGAGGTATGTAGACTGGCTGCCATCAAGAAATGAGGCACGTATACATGTCTAAATTAGAAACCTCTTTTGCTAACATGGGGTTAAAAACTCCTATCCTTCACGCATTGACCGATTTAGGTTATGAAAAGCCATCACCTATCCAAGCCATTTGTATTCCACACCTGTTGGCCGGGCGTGATGTTCTGGGAATGGCACAAACCGGCAGCGGCAAAACTGCAGCCTTTTCTCTGCCACTGCTACACAGTATCAATCCTGAGCTGGCCGCCCCACAGGTTTTGGTGTTGGCTCCGACCAGAGAACTAGCAATACAGGTTGGAGAAGCTTGCTCTAACTTCGCTAAGCATATGAAAAATATTAATATTGTAGCTATTTATGGCGGTCAGCGCTATGACGTACAACTGCGCGCGCTACTCCAAGGACCTCAGGTCGTGGTCGGTACTCCTGGTCGCCTGTTGGACCACCTGAAACGAGGAACACTGAATCTATCTAAACTGAGCAGACTAGTGTTGGATGAAGCTGATGAAATGCTTCGAATGGGTTTTATCGAAGATGTGGAAAACATTTTGGCACAGGTGCCCGCGCAACATCAGACCGCGCTATTCTCCGCAACCATGCCGGAAGCAATTCGTCGTATTACCCGGCGCTTCATGAACGAGCCACAGGAAGTACGTATTCAGTCCAATGTAACCACCCGTCCCGATATCGTTCAGAGCTACTGGACAGTTTACGGTATGCGCAAGAATGAAGCGTTGGTGCGTTTCCTGGAAGTAGAAGATTTCGATGCTGCTATTATCTTCGTGCGTACCAAAAACGCGACGTTGGAAGTAGATGAAATGCTGGAGAGCAGCGGTTACAACAGTGCTGCGCTCAACGGTGATATGAATCAGGCGCTGCGCGAGCAGACTCTGGATCGTTTAAAGGACGGCCGTCTGGATATTTTGATCGCTACTGACGTCGCTGCCCGTGGCTTAGACGTCGATCGCATCAGCCTAGTAGTGAACTACGATATTCCAATGGATTCTGAATCCTATGTCCACCGTATCGGTCGCACTGGCCGTGCGGGTCGAACTGGCCGCGCTTTGTTGTTTGTAGAAAACCGTGAACGCCGTCTGTTGCGTAATATCGAACGCACCATGAAACTCACGATCCCGGAAGTAGAGCTACCGACCGCCGAGGTGCTAAGCACTCACCGTTTGGCTAAATTCGCTGCTAAAGTAAAAAACCAGCTGAAAAGTAGCGATTTGGATATGTATCGCGCACTGCTGGCGAAACTGCAGCCTGTGGAAGAGCTTCTGGATATGGAAACACTGGCTGCTGCCTTGCTAAAAACGGCCCAAGGAAAACATCCGCTGATTCTTCCGCCGGATCCAGTGATCGGACGCCGTCCGCGCCGAGAATTACATGATCGTAGTGCTGACCATCGTGAAAGCAGAGGACGTCTGATGCAACATAAACACTGTAATGTGAATGAAATGGACCTTTATCGTATCGAAGTGGGTCGAAATGATGGTGTCAAAGTGCGCCACATTGTCGGCGCAATCGCCAACGAAGGGGATATTAATAGTCGCTATATCGGCAACATTAATCTATTCTCTTCTTATTCGACTATTGAGTTACCGAAAGGGATACCAGGTGACATCCTATCTCACTTCACTCGTACTCGTATTTTGAATAAGCCGATGAATATGCAATTTGTGGGTGAAGTGCAGTCGCGTGGTGGTGAACGCTTAGGGTGATCGGCGGACGTCAGATCATGGCAGTCACAGTAGCCGTCGTCATTTTAGTAAACGCTGAGAAAGCGCTGTTAGTAACGAGCGACAGGTTCAGCCGGACAACCCGCGGCCACATCAGTGATGTTACTGTTGTTTCAGTGACAGATATTTAGCGGCTATATTTTGCTTGACGTAACGAGGCGAGTCAAACGATCGCTGGGTGTCTGATTCTCAGACATGAGAACTTTATGATGTGGCACCTAGTAACATAAATCTGCCAATTTAAGAAGTTTTTGGGCACGTACCTTACTGCACCTCCTGACTAGCAAAAGGAAAGCGTGGTCCGTTTACTCGCTAGAGAGTTATAGGAGTAACATTCCAATACCTTCGTTACTTGCTCCAAGTGCACTGCACGCTGATATATGACTTGTTATTTAGAGTAAGGCAAGTATTGGAGAGGAAAACGCATTGAAATGTACAGGTTCCTGATGGGCCCATGCTGCTGTAAAATCCACGGTATGTATCAAAGTATAAAACTTAACTCCAGTGCGAAAATATTAACGCAAATCAGTGCATGATATGTTGGAAGTAGTTTGTACTGATTTCACTTAAATCGGATCACTAGATTAAAAAGAGAACCCATTAGATGATTCTCGTGCAGGCACTTACTTGAATCAGTAGAATGTGTTCCACTAACTATAGTGAAGATTGGTTTCGGAAAATAACGGTAAATCTTACAGTACATGCCGCCACGGGGAGAATGTACCCAGCCAGCAGTAGCTTGAGTACCGTGAAAGATAGATAAAAAATAAATCCCAGGCCAGTGGTGAGTTTAGCATGAGAATGATAATTAGATTACTATAGCAGTATTTCCCTGATATTATCTATAATATCAGTTATCATTATGGCTTTTTTCACGTTCTATGAGTAACTGTAGATTGATATCTAAATCAATCATCCCCTGGCATCCTTTAATTATATAATAAATCTATTTTACTAATTATTTTATTTTATTATTAAATTAACGATTATATATTAAATATGGTTAGTGGTGATGCACGTCAATCCATCTTGCCAGCGCTGAAATAGATCTTGCGGTAGCTGAAAGTCAAATTGATCCAGAATACGGTTGACCGTTTGGTCAATGATGTCACTGACCTTTGTAGGCCGGTGATAAAAAGCAGGTACTGGCGGCATAACTACCGCTCCCAATTCTGCTGCTAGAGTCATCATGCGCAGGTGTCCCAAATGCAACGGTGTTTCCCGCACCCCTAACACCAGACGGCGCCGCTCTTTTAGCACCACATCTGCTGCACGCGTCAACAAGCTGTCGCTATAGCTATTGACGATGCAGGAGAGAGTTTTCATAGAGCACGGCAAGATTACCATGCCGTTTGTGTGGAATGAGCCCGAACTGATACTAGCGGCAATATCGCATGCATCATGCACTATATCTGCCAACTCCTGGACCTCGTTCAGGGAAAAATCCGTTTCCAGTGTCAGAGTTCGACGCGCAGCCGGACTCATCACTAAATGGGTTTCTATTTCCGGCAGTGTATTCAGCACTTGTAATAGGCGAACGCCATAAATGGCAGCACTGGCGCCGCTAATACCGACAATCAGACGTTTCATACTTCTTCTCTAGCTAAGAGAGAAAGACGATAAAATCAGAGCGCTTGATCTCCCGAATAAGAAATAACTTACCGCCAAATAAAAGCGGGCATGAGCTCAAGCTACCTGTACCATCTTAGCAAAGATCAACTACCTTCGTTTGTGTTTCAAGATTTTTAATCTCGATCTAGGCTCGAAGCGCCTTAGAACCATCATTGTATAGTGATCTAGTTAACTAGATAGTATTATAAACAGTGCTGTCTATACATCATGGATAACATAAGCAACTGTTAAATAATGAGAATTTAAATTTTTTACATCGGGATTATCTTCTTGTATTAATCGTCTTAGATCAGTTAAATCATGGCCAATGTTGTAAGCATTCGAGGAACGAATTTTAGGCATGGCAGAGGCCAGTATAGAATGGACCGTGTGTGGTGGAATCAATCCACTAATCACTCCTTTTACCAAAAAGTTCTACGATTAGCAACTTACAGTGTACCAACTGCCGGCTGACCTATCATAATAAATGTACGACTAACATATTTATTTTTATGAATTTCTTACGGTAGACTTTATTTTACAAGAGATCTTTTTACTCAGTATCTAACTCATGCGTCTCAGACGTTATGAACTAAAATTTCACCAATGAAGGAATGTGGGACAAACGAATATGTATATTCGAACAAAAATTAATGGTGTTTAAGGTTTTTGAAGCACCGACTTGTGCTAAACAGTCACGGCCGTCTACCTTATTTCGTCACGTACGCAGCCTTTTCCTAGCGATGTTGAGTAAGAAATAGTTACCATGGGACATGACCAATTCCTAAGACCTGGCAAATACTAACATATGTCTGTCTTCAAAGACAGACCTTTAATTAGTCCATTGACTTTCATATGTTAGGAAAAAGCAATTCAATATATTGATGATAGTACCTATCGCATTTTACCCATGACATTACAGCACCAGCGTAAAATTTGTTGATTCCGATACTTCCGCACATGTTATTATTTTATAATTAATTTATTGGGACAAATACTACCCCTAAGAAACTCCGACGTGCTTGGCGGATAAATTTAACAACCATTTAATAATACCGCTAAACTGAGGTATCAGTTGAGACTGCTGCAAATTCTGGATGTGGGAGAAACCGATGAACGTATCGAAAAAAAACAGTAACGCCGATACAATCATAATGCCGCGTAGTGCACCAAAACAGACACCTACTATCCGGTCCGTGCCGGATAAACCAGCCTGCTCTACCAGCGAGGTAATTGCGTAATTAATGATTGTTCCAATAATCAGGATCACTACAAACAGCAAGATAATCGCGATACCATTGCGAACTGCTTGTTCTTTAAAACGGGTAAAATAAACCGCAAGGTAACTATAGCAATGATTGGTGATAAAAAATGCACAAATCCAAATGACTAAAGACAACACTTCGCGAACAAACCCGCGAATTAGGCTCACGAAGCTAGAAAAAATAATGATGCTGATGATGACGTAATCAATCCAGATCATGTACTTATCCTTGATCGTTCACTACTCAGCTAATTCATAGCGAATTCTAACAGAAAAAACGTTTTCGTAAAAAATTTATCTCTTAAGTTTTAATGAATAACAAAAAATAAATTATTTCAACTAAATTCAATTAAATATAAAGTTTAGCGAACGCTATAGGAACGTAATTGACCGTTAAGACCGCTTAACTGATTTAATTCTCCGAGCAAGTCTTGTAGTTTTCCTTTATATGCATCTGGACCAACGAAAATTCGGGTAACCTGCCCTTGCACTGGAACCGACGGCAAAGTATAGATGTGATAGCCGAACAGTCGCAACTTAGCGACAATCTCGGCAACCCTACCAGCATTTTTCAGTGCACCCAGCTGCACTACCCATGTTTCTTCTTCCGGCGCTTGTTCGGCAGCTGCTTTAGATTTGGAGGCAGACTGACTCTCCCGACGTGCAGTAGGCGGGATTTTATCTCCAGTGGCATCAGAGTTTCTAACTATCACGGACTGTTGTGCAACGATGTCGTTACCTAATTGCTGCTGACTTGGAATTGGAGAGCTCAATCGCTTTCTTTCCTGTTCTATTCCTTTTGGCGATTGACTAGGTAACTGTTGATCGGGTAGTGTTATACTAATTGTATTGTTGTCACTAGGCTTTAGCATTAGCGGAATAGTGACAAACTTATCCTGATAGTGTTTTTTTTTACCGTCCAGCAAGCTAGGTAGAATAATGACTCCGAGAGCGACAAGAACAATAGTCCCGACCAGGCGGTTTTGAAATTTACTTGCCACAACGTTTCTCCTGTTCTGTTAACGCCATGACTAGTGCCACAGTATGGAACGAACCGAATACCAACACACAATCTTCCGCAGTGGCATCTACCATCACCTGATGCCAAGCGCTCTCTACATCTTCAAATTGTTGCACGTCGCCGTCAAGATAGGCAGCTAACTGTGCGGCACTGGCAGCGCGAGGTCCGTCGAGCGAGGCGCAATACCAAACCTGCACAAGATTGCGCAGGCAGTAGAGTGTTCCGGCAATATCTTTATCCTCCAACATGCCCACTACCGCGCGTACCGTGCCGGTACAGGACAGTGTCGCCAAACGGCTCATTAGATAACCAGCAGAATGCGGATTATGGGCAACATCTAAAATTGTCATCGGTGATTGGCCGATGCATTGAAAACGACCCGGTAGAGCGGCATTACGCAGTCCATAGAAAACAGCACTTTCCGGCACTGAAAATGGCAGGCGGCGAATCACGGCCAGCGCGGTGGCAGCGTTGTCTAGCGGAATGACCGGCAGTGGTAACGCTGACAGTTTCAACTCCCTATCCCACCAACACCATCGATCTCCATCGACCTGCCACCACCAGTCGCGATCGCGGGCATAAAGCTCAGCACCGGTGTCTGCTGCAGCAGCGTCCAGGATCTCAGGCCGGTCAGGCTCTCCTACCACCGCTGGCTTACCACGGCGGAATATACCGGCTTTCTCTCGAGCAATGCTGGCACGATCCGGCCCCAGCCAGTCAGTATGATCGAGAGCAATGGTAGTAATGACGGCAATATCAGCATCTACGATATTGGTAGCATCCAACCTCCCACCTAGCCCAACTTCCAGGATAACGATATCCAGCATTGACTGCTTAAAAAGTTGAAACGCCGCGAGCGTACCGAATTCAAAATAACTAAGCGACTGCTTCCCGCAGCTAGCTGCAATAACCGACATCGCGACACTGTGCGTAGCTTCTGGTAGCTCTTTGCCCTGAATCCGCACTCGTTCAGTGTAACTCAGCAGATGAGGAGAACTATAAACGCCAACTCGCATTCCAGCAGATAAGAAAATGACTTCTAGAAGCCGACAAGTAGTTCCTTTTCCGTTGGTGCCGCCGACGATAACAATCCGCGGCGCAGGTCGCAGCAAATCCAGTTCTGTAGCGACGCTGCGCATTCGGCCTAGACCTAGATCAATGGGTTTGGCATGTAGATGTTCAAGGTAATAAAGCCATACGATCAGTGGCGATGTGGACTGGGGAACAGGAATATTTTTCATATGTCCGTTCATTGTCTTATGCCTAAATCTTACTAAACATATCTCGCCCTAGCAGATAGTATCTGACAGGCTTACGTAGCTGAGTTACACCTCATCTTGATGATCAGGTTCCCATCAGTCGGCAATGGGAGAGGGTTGTGGTCTGTTAGTCATTTTTGCCAGTAGAGCGGCGAGACGAAGACGCATTTCCGGTCGGCGCACAATAAGGTCAATGGCGCCTTTTTCCAACAGAAACTCACTGCGCTGAAAGCCGGCCGGCAGTTTTTCACGTACCGTCTGTTCAATGATCCGCGGACCAGCAAAACCAATCAGCGCTTTTGGCTCGGCGACGTTTAAGTCCCCCAACATCGCTAGACTGGCGGAGACACCCCCCATGGTAGGGTCAGTCAACACCGAGATGTAAGGCAAACACCGCTCACGCAACTTGGCCAGCGCAGCGCTGGTTTTAGCCATCTGCATCAGCGACATCAGTGATTCCTGCATGCGGGCTCCGCCGCTAGCGGAGAAGCACACCAAAGGACAGTTATCTTCCAACGCTTGATCTACCGCACGAACAAAACGCGCGCCGACTACCGAAGACATTGATCCACCGATAAAAGCAAATTCAAAAGACGTGACCACCACAGGCATGCCATACAGCGCTCCTTTCATTACCACTAGTGCATCTTTCTCGTGGGTGACTTTTTGGGCCGCTACTAGGCGATCTTTATACTTTTTCAAGTCTCTGAATTTCAGGATATCTTTCGGCTCCAGCTCATTGCCGAGCTCTAACTCACTTCCTTTATCCAGGAAAGTGTGCAGGCGGGCGCGTGCGGTTATACGCATATGGTGATCGCATTTAGGGCAGACCTCTAGGTTGCGTTCTAGCTCTGCACGATACAGTACTTGGCCACAGCTATCACATTTGGTCCATATCCCTTCGGGAATATTCACTCGGCGCCCCGGGGCAATAGTGCTCTTATTTAGAATTCGTTCAATCCAACTCATTGATAACCTTTCTGTTTAAACCTAACATAACCTTTAACCATAGTGTGCAGCCCGTCATCATCCCACGTATCTCACGATAGCGAGGTCAGTTATCTATTGTATCGTATGTATCGTACTAGCAAACTTGCATAGAAATCTCTAATTTACCTATCACCTCCTCCTTGGCATCTTGGTAAAGGGAATTATTGAACTTGACCGCATCGCTGCTTATCAATGCTAATATGTTAGCAACGAATAAACATTACCTCTAGGTGGGGATAGCGCGTCACCACCAGACTAATTTCAGGAATGAGCAAAAAGGACATAGATCTAGATACCGTATTGAGTCACCAACTCTGTCAGATGTATATCGATATGAAAATTATAAGTAAAATCAATGATAAATTTTATATATTCCGTCCAGTAATTCAAATAATAAAACAAATAAGAATTAGGAGTTTCACTACGCTAAAAATAATGGCCCCATTGATGGCACAGGAAGAGAAAAACATGACGGATAATCCACTTCCACTAAATAAAGTCCCGCTGCCGGTGCGGTGACACCGGCCCACGTCCGGTTGCGGAGCACCAGCAAATCAGCTATCCAGCTTTCCGGCTGGTTTCCGCACCCCACCTCCATAAGACTGCCTACAATATTACGAACCATATGATGAACAAAAGCATTCGCTTTAATGTCGACAATCAGATATTGCTCCTGGCGTATAACTCGTAAATGATGTACGGTGCGCCAGGGGCTATGCGACCGGCATTGCAGCGCACGGAAAGAGGTGAAATCGTTTTCGCCCAGTAAACACTGGCCGGCGCGCTCCATTTTTTGCGCGTCCAACGGACGATAAAAATGGGCTAAGCCACGCCATAACAACGCCGGGCGCAACTGATGATTATAAATAATATAGCGGTAACGCCTGGCGGTCGCACTAAAACGTGCATGAAAATTGTCTGCCACCGATGCTACCCAGCGCACTGTGATATCAGCAGGCAGATTAGCATTGACGCCGAGCGTCCAAGCGGTGTCCGGCCGCCGCGTGTGGGTTTCAAAATGTACCACTTGTCCTGTGGCGTGTACGCCGGCATCGGTTCTGCCTGCGCAAAATACCGTGATCAAATCGCTGGCAACGATTGACAAAGCGCGCTCCAGACGCTCCTGCACGCTGGGCACTTCCTGCTGCCGCTGCCAGCCATAATATGCACTGCCATCATATTCGATACCGAGCACTAACTTCACATCACACCATCATTGGCCGCTGTAAGGAATGCGTTATCTATCCTGGTCATCAGTGCTGCTGTCTCATTTTACTAGCTTTACTAGCTAGCTCCGATCCATCAATCTCCGTAATCAGGTGGTTATAACGGCCTGCTTGGGAATGCCATTCAACAGATGGGTCTCTTAGATGTTCTGTCCCAGTAATGAACAAATGCCAACACGCATTGCTGAAATTCAAATAATGATGTAGCAGGCTTTGCTACCAGAAGAAATGATTACTTAATGAGTCCGACATCACCTCCAGATAGATTATGATAACTTAGCCATTGCCTTTGCTTAATAATTCGATATGACTAACGACACGTTGAGTGCCAAAGTGAATGGACCTCGCTGCAGTCGACTACTAAACAGCCTGTTTCGATGACATATAGCGATATCGTGCAATACCATGCCACGGCATTCTTCATCAAAGTATATCTAAAGAGATTATTAAATTCGAACTGTTTCATGGTGTAAAATCGGCCTTGGATGTCAGTTAGGAGCAATACGGGCATGAAAACCAAGTTGTATCAGGTGTTCTAGGTCTTCATTGTCATCGGTTTCCACACAAAGCGACGACCACTCGCGACGCTGAGAATAAGTTTTTCGCAAACGATCAAACTCACCTGGTAAACTGGCCACGCGGCGTAACTGCATATCGTCGTGTCGCACATCATAAACCATATGAGCCAGTAGGCGCAGTGTCTCTTCATCAATAGCACTTTGCAAGCGGATACACTTCACTACCGGCAGTGGCAGCAGATTAGCGCGCGCGTCACTGCCAAGAAAAGCACTATAAGCATCGAAAATCTGGGTGGTGCCCCGCACCTTACCTTCCATCGTGTAACCGGCGACATGTGCAGTACCGATATCAACCCTGGCTAGTAGCGGCAATGACAGCTCTGGCTCTGGTTCCCACACATCCAATACCATGCTGAGAAGTTTGCCGCCTTCTAGCGCTCGTAGCAGAGCAAAATTATCTATCACCGCGCCGCGGCAGGTATTGATTAAAATTCGGTTATCCGGCAGTGCCGCTATAAGCTGTTCATCCACCAGATGCCAGGTCGCGTGCCGACCGGTGCGAATCAGGGGAGTATGAAACGTCAGTACATCCGCCTCTATCACTAGTTTTTCCAGTGGTTGCCAGTCACCAGGTGCCCCTTTTTCGGCAAGAGGAGGATCGCATAATAAGGTTCGCACGCTGAGTGCTTTCATTAGAAAATGCAGCCGGCCGCCAACATTACCGGCGCCAACGATGCCAACGGTTTTGTCGCGCAGCGCGAAACCATCACGCTTAGCCAACAATAATAGTGCAGAAAAGACATACTCTACCACCGCAATAGCATTACAGCCCGGAGCAGCGGAGAAGCCGATACCTACATGCGCTAGCCAGTCTTCATCGATATGATCGGTTCCAGAAGTGACAGTACCCACAAATTTCACTTGACTGCCATCAAGCAGCGCGCTATCGACTCGGGTTACCGAACGCACTATCAATGCATCGGCTTGCCCCAGTGCCGATGCTGGGATCGCACGGCCTGACACCGTCTGTACGTCTCCTAAACGCCCGAACAGCTCCTTAGCGTACAGTATATCTTCATCCACTAGGATTTTCACATCAGGCTCCCCGGCAGCATTCTATTATCAGACGATTACAATGGAGCATTTTGCCATTGAGTGCGCAAAAATCCCAATCCTATCACGTTTTATTTTTTCATTACCGTCCTCGAAATCCATTGAACTTACGATAATGAAATCTGACAAAATTTAGACAAAAAATACCACCTCGTCGCCAGACGCCGACAGTAAGCACTACGGTTAACTAGAAAACACTATCACTATTTTCATAAGCTAAGCTTCTCTCTAGTTAAGCGCCTTATGAAAATATCAGGCAATTGAAAAATCGTCTCGGCGTGGCTGATGGACATACAGCAGAATTACTTGGGATAGTCACTCTATGCGCACAGTATAACAGTGGTACTGAACACGAGGGATAGCCGAAGTTGATCGACGGAATCTCATTAGTAGTCCAAGTATAGGACATATCCTAAAGTGCGCTGTAACTACCACTATGGTGCACCTTCTCCGGTGTTTTCAATCATCTTGTACTACCTAAAACAACGTGAGACTTAACGCTTTCCACTGCCAGCGAGATCTCACCGCCAGAAACGTTACTCATGCTATTTAATCCGTTACTTTTCTAGAGTCACAAAACTGTAAGAGGACACTAAAGGTACTGAAAGAGAAACCAGCGTGACCCTAATACTACACGTTAAAGGTACCGATGACGGAACATTTTATCCCTACTTACTAATAACTATACTTTGTATATAAATTATGCTAACTACTGATCTCAATCTCAAAATGATTATTTTGGATTCAGTCGAATTTGACGCTATTCAAGCATTGAGTTTTATCAGCAACGTAACATGATAAGTTCTAGGGTAATAATGCACTCTCCAGAGTGATATCAGCAAATTAACCGACAAACTAATTGACCCCAGTGACCCATAAGCTCTTGACGATTCTTTCATGGCTAATGAAAGAATACATTGTCCTACGTAAACACTTAACTAAGTAGATCAGCTTAGGATAGTATCCTCTTAGCCGTAGGAAATACTCTTTTACCGATATTTACGCATTACTAGTGTTGCGTTAGTGCCGCCAAAACCAAAGCTGTTGCTCATGACAGTGGTCAATTCGCGCTGAGTCGACTCCGTGACCAAATTCATGCCTTCCGCCTGCGGATCCAGTTCCTCAATATTAATACTTGGGGCAATGAAGCCGTGTTCCAGCATCAGCAATGTAAAAATCATTTCATGCACCCCAGCTGCTCCCAGCGAATGGCCGGTCATCGCTTTAGTAGAGGAGAATGCTGGATGCTGACTACCGAAGGTTTCACGGATAGCCCATAGTTCTTTCACGTCCCCGACTGGTGTAGAGGTACCATGGACATTAAGATAATCTATTGGTGTATCGACATCTTTTAGAGCCATCTGCATACAGCGAATAGCGCCTTCTCCCGAAGGAGAGACCATATCAGCACCGTCGGACGTTGCGCCGTAGCCGATGATTTCAGCATAAACATGGGCACTGCGGGTCAGTGCGTGCTCTAACTCTTCTACAACAACAATACCACCACCGCCAGCAATGACAAAGCCATCGCGGTTGATATCATAGGTGCGCGAGGTTTTTTCCGGTGTGTCATTATAGTGTGTGGACAGCGCTCCCATGGCGTCAAACTCACAAGCCATTTCCCAACACAGCTCTTCTCCGCCTCCGGCAAAAACCACATCCTGTTTGCCAAGCTGAATCATTTCTACTGCATTACCGATACAGTGCGCAGAAGTTGAACAGGCAGAACTGATGGAGTAGCTGACACCTCGGATTTTGAATGGCGTCGCCAGACACGCCGACACACCGGAGGCCATTGCTTTAGTTACCATATAAGGTCCCACACCACGCAGGCCTCGGGAACGCATGCCGTCGGATCCGGCAACTTGGTTACGTGGCGAGCCTCCGCCGGAGCCTACGATAAGGCCGGTACGATCGTTAGACACCATTTTTGGTGTTAGCCCAGAATCGGCGATCGCCTGCTCCATGGAAAGGTAGGCGTAAATAGATGCATCGCCCATAAAGCGCGCTATTTTTCGATCAATCAGCCCGGAGATATCGAGTTTGACGTTGCCCCAGATATGACTTCGCATGCCAGAATCTTTTAATTCCTGAGAAAAGGTAATCCCGGAACTGCCTTGTTGCAAAGAGGCCAGGACTTCTTTCTGGTCGTTGCCAATACTTGACAAGATCCCCAAACCAGTAATTACAGCACGTTTCATTTAATACCTCTTGTAATAATATTTAATGTTCAGTCATGCACTTTAGCTTACAGATGTAAGCTGAACAAGTGTGATTAGAGGATGTTAGCAAAATTTGCACTGGAAAGCCTCTGTGTTTTTAGGGCTATAATCTGTCCGCTCCTAGGAGAGTTCTTCGACGGAGTTTCGTAGTAGTAGGTTGTAGCAAATTCTGCATTGTTCTAGCGTTGTGGTATGTTTTCAAGAAGTATTGTTCAGTAGCAACTAACGATAGTCACGTTGCACCTGTACGTTATCAGTTTTAAAACTTTCCGCTTGATTGGGCGAGTTTAACGTAACGCGCACCAACCCTAATGGGAAGTTGATGAGACATAAATGAATTAGCAAGGTGGAAACGGCTACGATAGCCTTAATATACCTTGATTTTTTGACTTTTCTGAAACGCCTGTCAGACAAGCATTCCCCCCGATACTGGATAAGCTGCTGATGACACCTAAACGTGCTTGAAATCAGACGATCTATGTTTTATCACAACTAAGATTACGACTCCGTGTTGGGCGCTATCAGCGTTAGCCTCTGAAGCAATCACGGTCACCATATCGGAGCCGCTGGAATGACATGGGCGCACTGCGCTCGCTGCCGAAAACAGTGGTCCATAAGCACGATCGCCATCATCGCCTCAGCAATCGATACCGCTCTGATTCCAACACAGGGGTCGTGTCGGCCATGGGTGACTATATCTACCGCTTCACCGCTACGGTTTACTGTCCGACCAGGGACCATAATGCTGGAGGTGGGCTTTAGAGCAAGGTGAGCAATGACTGGTTGACCGCTGCTGATACCGCCGAGAACGCCACCGGCGTGATTACTCTGAAAGCCTGTGGGAGTGATTTCATCACGGTTTTCGCTACCGCGTTTCCTGATGACCGCAAAACCATCGCCAATCTCTACCCCTTTTACAGCGTTGATGCTCATTAGCGCATGAGCTAGATCGGCATCGAGTCGATCGAACACTGGCTCGCCCAGGCCGGCTGGTAGATTGTCCGCCACCACCGTCACCTTCGCACCGATGGAATCGCCAGATTTTTTCAGATCACGCATCAAAGTATCCAGTGCCTCAAGTTGATCGCTGTCTGGGCAGAAAAATGGGTTTTCCTCCACCTGAGCCCAGTCTTTGAGCTCGCACTGGATATCACCCATTTGCGCTAGAAAACCGCGTATCCGCACCCCGTACTGTAGCGCCAGATACTTCTTGGCAATAGCACCGGCAGCAACGCGCATTACCGTTTCACGTGCCGATGAACGCCCCCCACCGCGGTAATCTCGTCTCCCGTACTTCTGTTCATAGCTGTAGTCGGCGTGGCCTGGACGATAGAGATCCTTAATGGAGCTGTAGTCCTGGGGGCGCTGGTCGGTATTTTCAATCAGCAGCCCGATGCTGGTGCCAGTGGTTACCCCTTCAAACACTCCAGAGAGGATCTGCACGCGGTCCAGTTCTCGACGTTGCGTGGTATAGCGCGACGTACCAGGCCGACGGCGATCGAGATCATGCTGTAAATCATTTTCGCAAAGGGGGATACCTGGAGGTACACCATCGACGATCCCGCCCAATGCCGCACCATGGGATTCACCAAAGGTGGTAACACGGAAAAATTGCCCAATACTATTCCCTGCCATTGGAACTCCTCGCTAATCAACTCATAAACCTAATAGACTTACCCTGCTGCTCACTGGCGCTTCCTCGGGTATTTTAATCACGACACAATTTGAACAACTCGCTGCATTCTAGAAATTGCTACCGCATCAACAAAACATGAAAACGCTGTCATTTCTCTAGCAGCTAAGCCAAGGACAGTTTCAGTATGAAACTCTCTTATTCGATTTTGCTTACTATAATCAGACGTTAGTCTGCCATGAAATGACAAACAAAGCAGTAGCAATAGAAGAGGTTAAGACGGAAACAGCGGCACATTTTCCACCTTTCGCCGTCGATAAGTAAGGGTAACCTAATAAAAACGGGTATATACAAGTCGGTGATGACCGGTAGTCATTCAGAAAGATAGTGGGAGACTGACACCTTTACACAGAAGTAGGGTAACTCCTCTAAGTACATAAAAATATTAATTTTCTCTGCCTACTAGGTAGTTAATTCAGGATAACGTTAGCGCGAGTTGATTCTGGTAACTCAATTATTGTAATACACTCGCACAGTGTAAGCGCCTTAGTAATATGCTAGCCTCCAACATCGTCAGCGTTTAACTGACAAGGTAGAGTTTACTTAAATAAGGTAATTACTCACTCGTGGCAAGCAGATTGCACGAAGGAAGGGTTTTCTTCTCTAGTGCTGGTAGCTCTGTTCCATTAATAAACTATTGATTAAAAAGACTGTATTTTTGGATAACAGGTGAGTTAATCCTATGTGCCGTCGGCCAGTGTCTGCAGGTATCAACAATACCAACCTAACATCTTCACCAAGGTCAGCCAGCAAGGCCTTATACCTATCTTGGTAATCCAAATATTTTTCCTGCGGAAGGGCCCACCTGTGCGATGACCTATTGTCGATTACTGTATGTCAATCGCATTTAAATCTCCTTGGATCTCCGGCGCGTTGAGATTTTCCTGCAAAGTTAACATGCCATCGTTAGCCAAGAAATCATGATGCTGGAAATATGCGGTACGCATCATGACATAGGGATCCTGAAAGGCATGCAGGCCGTCGGAATCCAGTAGCTGAGCTCTGGTTTCTAGACCTTCTAGAATCCATTTGCCGACAGACATCCACCAAGTCAGATAACTCAGTATTGGGTAGAGATCGTCCACCAAGCCGCCCACATCCTCGCGTGGGGTAAAATTACCATAGCCGGGTAACTGAACATAGGGGCCATAACTGACGCCGTAATTGCCCAACGTGCTACCGAAACGCTGTGGCTCTTCCTTCGCCAAATGTGAGTTTGCCATCGACGCCACATCGATTATTCCCCCCATCCCTAACAAAGTGCTAAGGAAGAAGCGGTTGAAATGCATCGCCGCTTTGTAGGGCTTACCCCTTACAAAGTAGTTCACCATAGTGGCAGGCTCTTCCAGATTGGTAAAGAAATTACTCAGGCCGATACGGGCTGATCTAGGCATATAATTCCGCCAAGCTACTGCAGCTGGGCGGAACAAATAGGGATCCAGTACATTATAGTTGAAGTTAAACATGCTACGGTTGAAGCCTTCTAAAGGATCTGACCAACTCTGGTTATTTTTAATTTGGTAGGTAGCGCACCCTAGAAGTAGACTGCTGGCAAACGCAACACCTGACAGGAAAAAATTCATTATAAATTTTATTATATGTTATTATGCATTTCAAAGAAACTATTAATGACTCAATAGCTGTACCACGCCTCGCTAACAATCACCACGCTTGTGGTTGTGCATGAGCTAGCTCCATACTCTCGCATACTGTTATATTGAAGAACAATCGATTGGCTATTGTGTCTGTCATGGTGTTGATTATCAAACTTATTCATTTACATGGCCCATCCTAATGGTAACATCGTTGCCAGATAAGCAAAAATTGCGATACTACAAGCGTAAGGCCACTAAAACAAATAACCTGATCCACCTCCACTCTTCTGAGATACGTGGATATTCTGTTCTTGTACTCAGGATAAGAAAGAAGTAGTAAAATTATTTCTTCCCCATACTAAGAAATATGTGCGTTTCTTTTATTTCTTCAAACTATTTCTAGAAAACGGAGGGGTTGGAAAATAACACCCTGAACGGGCCTGGCTGACACCTTCGCTAAGGTGTCCCACTATTTGATTATGGATTAAGTAAATGCACACTCACATACTTATTTCCATAGCTAAATTATAGGCTATACTACCTGTTGTTTAACAGGTCTCCGTAGTTAAACGGAATATAACACGCTCCTCCTAAGGGCTAGTTACAGGTTCGATTCCTGTCGGGGACACCAATTTCTCCTGCAGTTTAATTAAACTAAACCAAAAATTCCTCCCTAATGTTCTGTCTTTAATCTACATTTGATCTAAACTACCCTGAATTGATGTCTAATTAACAAAAATAAAATTAAAGATACCCTGGGTACTTTAAAGTGGCTTGTTTCAGAATAGGGCTTACTGATAGCGGTGAACTATTTTGTGACGTTTTCCTAAAAAATCAATAAAAGTGGTTCAAATATCAAACAATTTAAATTTAGATTAATTTTAATTAGTAAATTTAATATATTAATTATAATCACTATGTGATGATTAATATAATTTAAGGAACGGCTAGCAGATAACGTAAAATCACTACACCTTGACGACAAATAGTAGGATGATAGCTTTCTCTGCCCGCGATACACCGATAGGATATTAAAGAATGAGGTAAGCGAGCGGATAACATCACCTGGAGTAAATTTAAACTGCAACGTGACGACAAGCACGACAAGATGATATGTGCTAATTTCCTGTCTGTCCTTGTGATTACTGACAGACGCTGGTAGGCCATAGATTTTATTGGCCACTTAATAAGTACAACCTTAAGTACAACCTACGGCATGAGCTATTATTATGGAACCACATCAACCATGCGTACTAGCCAATATCTGCTCTCTACTCTTAAGGAGATTCCCAGTAACGCAGAAATGGTCAGTCATCAACTGATGCTGCGTGCCGGAATGATTCGTAAGCTGGCTTCTGGTCTTTATACCTGGCTACCCACCGGATTGCGCGTGCTCCGTAAAGTAGAAAGCATCGTGCGTAAAGAAATGAATAAAACTGGCGCTATTGAAATATCTATGCCACTGGTACAACCGGCAGATCTATGGCAAGAAAGCGACCGATGGATTCAGTACGGATTGGAGTTGCTTCGTTTTACCGACCGTGGTGCTCGGCCTTTTGTCTTGGGACCAACACATGAAGAGGTTATAACCAACCTCGTTCGTAATGAAGTCAACTCTTACAAGCAGCTGCCGTTGAATTTCTATCAGATCCAAACCAAGTTCCGTGATGAGGTTCGTCCACGTTTCGGAGTGATGCGCTCACGCGAGTTCGTAATGAAGGACGCTTATTCTTTTCATTCCAGCCAGGTCTCGTTGCAAACTACCTATGGCGCTATGTATCAGGCTTACAGTACCATCTTTACCCAAATGGGGCTAGAGTTCCGTGTAGTTCAGGCAGATACTGGCTCAATCGGCGGCAGCGTATCTCATGAATTTCAGGTTCTGGCTGACAGTGGAGAGGACGATATCGCCCTCTCCACTGAGTCTGATTACGCTGCCAATGTCGAATTGGTGGAGGCTGTCATTACAACCGCCACGAAAGCCGAACTGGACGAAGCAATGCGGCTGGTAGACACTCCCGATGCTTGCACGATCGCTGAATTGATGAAACAACCGCTTCCTATGGAAAAATTCGTTAAAACGTTGATTGTGCGCGCTCGTGAAGATACCGGTTATCCACTAGTGGCACTGATGGTGCGTGGTGATCATCAGCTTAATAACGTAAAAGCTGAGAAATTACCCCAGGTTGCCACACCTCTGACATTTGCTAGTGAAGAGGAAATTCGACTGGCTATCGACGCTGACCCTAGCAAGCTAGTACATCTGCCGTTGGTGATCGATCGCAGCGTCGCGGTAATGAGTAACTTTGCCGCCAACGTCAATGCTGATAGAAAACGCTTCTTCGGAATCAGCTGGAAGCAGGGCTTGCCGCTGCCACAGGTGGCTGATTTACGCAAGGTTGTTAACGGCGATATCAGCCCAGATGGCAAAGGGACCCTGCAAATTAAGCGCGGAATCGAAGTAGGTCACATCTTCCAGCTAGGAACGAAATACTCGGCAGCAATGAAAGCCACTGTGCAGAGAGAAGACGGCCGTAACCAAACCTTGACTATGGGCTGTTATGGTATCGGCATTACCCGTGTAGTCACGGCAGTCATCGAACAGAACCACGACGAACGCGGCATTGTGTGGCCTGAGGTTTTAGCACCGTTTCACGTAGCGATTTTGCCGATATATATGCATAAATCTTTCCGGGTAAAAGAGGTGGCGGAAATGATTTATCAGAAGCTGCAAGCATGCAATATTGATGTCCTACTAGATGATCGTAAAGAGCGTCCAGGCGTTATGTTCGCCGATATGGAGCTGATTGGCATACCGCATACGTTGGTCATCGGTGACCGTAATTTGGATACAGAAGAGATCGAATACAAAAACCGTCGCAGCGGTGAGAAACAGTTGATTAAACTCAGCATGATCGTAGATTTTCTGGTAAGTAGAATCGCTGCAGCGCAGTAAGATCACCCAGCCGCGTGTCTGCTACACTCCCCATGCGCTACGGCTGAAAGCCATTGTGTCATCTGCAACCACATAAATCAAATTCTAAGGTAAATGCACTATTAACACACGCTGTGCTCAATCCTTATGTATGGTGTATACACGACACAGCTTTACCGATTGATAACAGTACCGACTTTAATTATTATCTCATGTCAGCTATTCCAATAAGGCATTTGGTAAAATTTCCTTTTGTTTAGCTGGCAGTAAACTAGAAGTAATCTGGCTGAGAATTTAACTGCTGAATAATAATTTCTCTGCGGCAATCAAATGTTTATAAATAATTACGTGCGTTTTTAATAATTGGAGTCAAAATGGAAACAAAATGAGATAAATAAAACTATTACCGGACACCGTATATATAAGTGCATATAAATTGACCTCAGCAGCGAGGCAAAGATCATTTCAGTCAGTGCCGTTGGTTTCTAGGCTAGTAGGGAGAAAGCTTTATTCGACTCGCATATCAGCAAAAACTAGATTACATAAGTAGATATGCATGGATAATAAACTAAGATGATAACCGTACAGGTAGACGTCTAGTTGTTATTGTTGACTTCTCTGGTAGTGACCAATTGAAAGCATCCGCCACAGTATGTTAATAACTAAAAAGCTCTTTTGTCGGCTCCTGAGGCTTTTATCATATTAACTAGCGTTCATCAACCAGTGTCTGCATAATCTGACTGAGCTTGGACATTAGAGCGACAGCCTGTGTCACCTAACTAAGATCATGCATAATCAGCTTAGCAATTTCAAAGTAGATAATTAGCCCGGTACCATCGATAAAGGTGGAGATAAATGGTGCCGACACCACTGCCGGATCGATGTGCAGGCGTTTTAGTAACAGTGGGATCACCGATGAAACAATCGCTGTCCAAATAGTAATAGCAATTAGCGTCAGACAGACTACCAGCGTTACTTGCAAGCCGACATCCAAAATCCAAGCGCGAATCCATGCTACTAGTCCGATGGACACCGCTACCAAAAATGATGTCGGGATCTCCTTGCGTAGCACAGCAGGCAAGTTGCGCAAGCTGACTTCGCCTAACGCCATAGCTCGCACCAATGTTGAGGTGATCTGTGTACCGCTGTTGCCGCCAGTACCAATTAGAAATGGAATAAAGAATGCTAGCGCGATAGCTGCCTCCAGCTCGTTAGAAAACGCCTTGAGTACTGTGCCGGTGTAAGCTTCCGCCACAAACAGCAGCATCAACCAGCTGATCCGTTTGCGCCACAGACGCCAAGGAGAGGTGCTGAGATAGGGTTCATCTAACGGCAAACTAGCCCCCTGACGTTGCGCATCTTCAGTATATTCGTCGCGTAGCAGCGCGGCGATTTCACGCTCACCAAGTTCACCTATGAGTTTGGCATGGCTCAGCACTGGCACCGGGCCGTTGAGATAATTACCTAACATTTCGACGACCTGTTCTCGATCTTGCTCCGGTGCGACGGCTATAAAATTCCGGTTCATCAGGCTGGAAACTGGCAACTCGGTGTTTTTTTCAATAAATAACCGTTTTACCGAGAGCAATCCCTTCAGATAGTTATCTTTATCAACAATATAAATCTGTGGTGGAATATGATTATCTGCGAGATGGTCTAATAAATGTTGCCGGGCATCGCCAGCGGACATGGCACCTGAAATAGCAACATAATGGTCACTCATATAGTGAACAATTGCGTGATCCACAATTTTTTCCTCAACTGCATTCACTATCGAGGGTTGAGATGGGTCAGTCATGAAGGGTTCCCCAAAGCTGTTTTTGGTTCAACAGTTCTCAAAGGGGCATAAACCTGATGATAGAGAGTACAGCAAGCTTATCTCCACGTCACAACAGTTTTGGCACTATACAACGTATCAGTCTACAGAAATTATTTGGGGCTAAATTTTAATCTGATAAAGCCTGCCTTGACCTTGGAAGTCTTTCGACGTCGTCAGATCAGTGACCTGTATTTATATAGGAGCCTCGCCAAACGAGATACTGCAACTAAATTATTAAGATTATATCATCATACAACTTTCCAACAAAAAACACTCTCTGTTTATCAGCCGTTGATTATTTTTGTAGAAAACAATATATAATTAACATGTTTTTAGTTAATTAAGATAATATGAAGAAATAATTATAAATATTTCTATATTGTGATAAACAGAATTATGACATCTTAATTTACTAATGAACAAAAACTAATTCTATCCAACTGTAGTTAGCTTAAACACTGACAATCCAGTCGGGAATGATATCAAAAGGCATAGGTGACAGTTATAGATTGATGCCATGGACGAAAGTAAAGAAATTGAATGTGCTGTGCATAATTTACATAACAATTAAAGTCTGCGCCCTTAGCAGAGAAGAGAATCTGATACACTGATATGATTGTGCAAAATTTTACAGGCAAACGTAGTCGTAGCTATATGTCAATGGTATGATGCGCCGTCTTACTTTAATCCGGGGAAGATAAATGATTTTATCCGCTATTTCAATCAGGGAATTAAGGATAGCTAGGTAATGACACAGCCTATATTTATGGTTGGTGTACGCGGATGCGGCAAGACCACAGTAGGTCAGGTATTAGCAGAGGTATTAGGATATACGTTTACCGATACTGATGAGATGTTGTGGCAGTTGACTGGGAAAACTGTGTCGGAGATAGTCGCCGAGGAAGGTTGGGCTGGTTTTCGGACTAGAGAGAGCGACATCCTGACAAGGATCACCCAGGAGCATACAGTGGTGGCGACCGGTGGTGGAATTATTTTATCGGCCGTTAATCGTAATTTTATGCGCACTCGTGGCACCGTCGTGTATTTACATGCCTCTGAGCAGGAACTATCTCGTCGTTTGCAAGCGTATCCGGAAGAGGATAAGCGGCCTAGTCTGACGGGGAAACCGTTGATCGAAGAAATCGCTGAAGTGCTAGCCTCGCGAGAGAAACTCTATCAGGAGACGGCGCACTGTGCGTTAGACGCCAGCCAGACACCGGACGATGTGGTCTATGCGATTTTACATCAGCTTGATCCCAGCGCAGCAAGCTAAGATATTAAGCGACATGGAGTCGATGACGAAACAGCGTTTAGTTTTCCGGAAATATTACGAAGATGAAATAATTAACCTCATTAGCTAACTCAGCTTAATTGAGTCAATAATTAAAAATCGTACTTACCACATTGTGGGGTGTCATTTTCTTCCCAGGCAGGGCAGCAGTTAAAAACTTTTTTTGCAAGGTCTTCATTTATAGAAGACACTCAATTATTACTTTCTAAATATACCTATGTCAGTTAAAAGCCCTACTGTCGACTCATTTTTTCACGATAGGGGGCAAAGTAATTTTAGTTCCTCCTGGAACACAGTGTTTTGTTCTTGATACTTTCGTTAGCCTCACTCACTCCCAGTTAATTGAATACAAGTCTCGCTATCTGTCAGTCTAACAGCGTGATAACCGCCTATGTCAGCTGATTCCTAATGATGATTATTAACATCCTGATGGTTATTAACATCGTCCGGATAGGTTATTTCTCTACCAGCAAACTAGACAATCCTATAATGGCACTGCCCCTGCCAACAAGGCAAGTCTGCTTTGGTGGAGACAGATTATAACTTTGCTAGGTTTTCAGACAAATATTTAGCGACACCTTCTGGTGAAGCTTCCATCCCTTTTTGTCCTCTTTCCCATTGTGCCGGACATACATCACCGTGTTCTTCATGGAACTGCAGAGCATCAACCATCCGTATTATTTCGTTGATATTACGGCCCAACGGCAGGTCATTAACGACCTGGTGACGGATAATTCCTTCTTTATCAATTAGAAACGAACCTCGTAACGCAACACCATAGTCAGGGTGTTCAACGCCGTAGGCTTTGATGATCTCATGTTTTACGTCCGCCACCATTGGGTACTGCACCTGACCGATACCGCCTTTTTCGGTCGGCGTTAGGCGCCATGCGTTATGTACAAACTCAGAATCTAAGGATACACCGATGATTTCCACATCACGCTTCTTAAATTCAGTGTAACGTTTGTCAAAAGCAATCAGCTCAGACGGACAGACAAAGGTGAAGTCCAGTGGCCAAAAAAAAACGATCGCAGGTTTACCTTGAATATATGATTTTAGATTGAAATTATTAACAATTTTACCGTTACCCAGCACAGCTGTGGCAGTAAAATCTGGAGCTTGACGAGCGACTAGTATCATATTTACTCCTGTAAAATAGTATTTTTAGATTAATTGAGTTGAAGTTAACTTAGTATAAGGCTGCTTTAGGAGGAAATAAAGCCTACCGTACCGATTAATCATAGCCTTCCGCAGGCATATTAAAGATGAATTCTGAATACAGTTGCCTAGATTCAATCTCCCAGTGTGCCTTTTAGGTATCAAACCCCTTCTCCAGAATGAAAAAAAAGATGTTGGTGCATAGATATTTTACCTAATACTACTTTGGTCTCTGTCGGGTAATAATTCTCAGGATATCACCGCAGGTAAATGTAGCATTGGATTGCTAAGCAAGAAAATTATGGGCCTATTTTGGCTAGATGAAGATGAAAAACTTATAGCATCAATATACAGTAAAAGCCACCCGGAGCCACTTATTTCTTTCTTGCAGATTAAGGATCATAGCTCTAGAGTTAAGTTATTCCCCGTAAAAGTATCATAACGCGTTTCTGAATTATCTATCCTGGACACCGTTTCAGAGTCATGGATGCACTGATAACTAATTTTCATTTGCCGAAGTCTGTCCTAATTATTCTAGTGCCAACATTCACCGGCCATCATTATACGTTGGCGGCCTACCGGGAAGCAATCATCTAAGGGTGCTAATTAGCTATGGAGATGCCATGTTTATCACCCGTAATCCCCTTGGTAACTTGGCTAGGTCAGCATACCCGCTTGCGAGCTGGTTACCAAAAATCGCATCAGATTCTCTGATGTTATACAATATGTGGAGCGTTAATTATTAAAAACAGATGGTCAAGCACGTCGTGGGTACCTGGTGTTTAATCGTGACAGTGGACACTTCGGCGTTTATCCCAGTAAGCACCTACGGCACAGTGAAAGGCATGACTTTTGAAGAGGTAAAAGAGGACGGAGTACAGGTCCGTTGAGACAACACCTTCCACTTATGGTTGCGATTAGGTCAGATGGTGATGAAGCTACACTATGATTTGCATGATTTATGCAGTGTCATGATCCGGTACTGACCAATTCTGGTAACTTTCAGGTACTCAGCATGATCGACATCCGAAAAATTACACTGAAGAGGTGTGCATTTCTACAACCCCATCAATGGGGATGCAGTTTTTTAAACCAATAAAAATCAATGGAAATTAAATATGATCTTGGTTCTGATATTGTGATGATTTTTGACGAATACACTCCGTACTCCTCACAGTTGAGGTTGCACCAAAAGTTCTATAAAAATATCGCTGAGATTTATAAGCCCCGCTTGCCGGAAGAGTTTTGATGAACTGAATAATCCTAACGCTCCATTCGGCATTATTCAGGGCGGTGTTTACGAAGATTTACGAAATCTATTGATAAAAAGACTGGTAGAGATCGGTTTTGATGGTTACGCTGCGGACGGCTTATCGGCAGGGGAACCAGAATGCAATATGCATCGCATTCCGGTACATTTTTCCAGCAGATTCCTGCAGACAAACCGCGTTACTTAATGGAGGCTGACAAGCCGGAAGATTTGGTAGAGGGCGTTCGCCGTAGTATCGATATGTTTGATTGCGTAATGCCGACCCGCAATGTTCGCAGTGGTCATTTATTTATCAGTGATGACGTGGTGAAAATCAGTAACACTCGGTATTAAAAACGATGCCCCACCGCTGGATGTGCAGCGTGATTGTTACACTTGTCGCAATTATAGTCGTACGTACTTACATTATCTTGATCAGTGTACCAAAATGCTTAGTGCCTGTCTGGATACTATCTAAATTTACGTTATTACCAGTGTTTGATGGTCGGTTTACGCCAGGCTATCGATAAGGGTAAATTTAGAGCACTTTGTAGTGTGAATGAATTTTATCACTAGACAGGTATGCCAATTCCGCCTTTAATATTCACTGAGTTTTAAATAACAATGAGGGAATTTAAATGAGTTGTGTCGTTTCTGACGCTATTTCTGTCACTGATTCTCCGTCTCAGGGAAGTCCTTACTCTCTGATAGTGATACTGGTAGTATTTGGCCTGATTTTTTATTTTATGATCTTACGTCCACAGCAAAAGCGAGCTAAAGCGCACAAAGAATTGATGAGCTCTATTTCCAGAGGGAATGAAGTACTCACTACTGGCGGGTTGGTTGGCCGCGTCGTGAAAGTCGCAGACACTGGCTATATTTCTATCGCACTTAACGACACTAATGAGGTGATCATTAAACGTGATTTTGTGGCAGCAATTTTGCCTAAAGGTACGATGAAAGCGATATAAATGGTCAATTTCCCTAATGTTAGAGAAGCGCCGTGTTAAATCGTTATCCTGTATGGAAGTATATCATGCTGATCCTGGCACTGGTTATTGGGCTGTTGTATGCGCTTCCAAATCTCTACGGTGAGGATCCGGCAATACAAATCACCGGCGCGATGGGTAGCGCCACCAATCAATCAACACTAGCCCAGGTACAGCATGTTTTAGAACAACAACACATTATCAGCAAATCAGTTTCACTAAAAAATGGTGTCATTCTGGCCCGATTTTACAGTCAAGACGCACAGCTACACGCCCGAGAGACGCTAATAAACGCACTCGATAGGAATTGTGTCGTGGCGCTTAACCTGGCCCCAGCTACACCTGCCTGGTTAGCTATAGTAGGAGCAAAACCGATGAAACTGGGTCTAGATTTGCGCGGCGGGGTGCATTTCCTAATGGAAGTGGATATGGATACTGTACTTCGCAAGCTGCAGGAACAGACGATAGATACTCTGTGTAGCGATTTACGTGAGAAAGGTATTTCTTACGAGACAGTGCATAAAATAGAAAATTACGGCAGTGAAATCTACTTCCGCGATGCTATCACTCGTGATCAGGCGCTTTTCTGGTTGTCTCCTCACCATCGCGATCTAATTATCAATAGAGTGAGCAATAACGTTCTACACGTTATTCTAACAGATAGCCGCCTACGCGAAGCCCGCGAATACACGGTACAACAGAACATTATTATCCTGCGCAACCGCATTAATCAACTAGGAATCACCGAGCCTATAGTTCAGCGCCAGGGCACTGATCATATCGTGGTTGAACTACCTGGTGTCCAGGATACGGCGCGCGCTAAGGAAATTCTGGGCACGACCGCCACTCTGGAATTCCGTCTGGTTAATAGCTTGATAAATCAAAATGTCCTTGCCAATGGACACGTGCCAGGGGACTCAGAAGTGCAAACCACTCACGACAATCAGCAGATCGTGTTGTATAAAAGGGTGATACTGACTGGCGATCACATTATTGACTCTACATCCAGCATCGATGAGTATAACCGGCCGCAGGTGAATATCTCCCTGGACAGGGTCGGCGGTGGTATCATGTCTAGCTTCACCAAGGACAACATCGGCAAGCTGATGGCGACCTTGTTCATAGAGTACAAAGACAATGGCAAGAAAGATGCCCATAGCCATGCTATCCTTACAAAACAGGAAAAGGTGATAAACATTGCCACGATCCAGTCTCACCTTGGCGACAGCTTCCGCATCACTGGCATCAATAATCTCAACGAGGCACGTCATCTGTCTCTGTTGCTGCGAGCGGGTGCTTTGATTGCCCCAGTCCAGATTGTAGAAGAGCGCACGGTAGGCCCAGTTCTTGGACTGCAAAACATAGCCCAGGGGCTGGAAGCCTGTTTGTGGGGATTAATGGCGTCCATTCTATTTATGGTAGTGTGGTATCGTAAGTTCGGAATTATCGCTACCGCAGCTCTTATCGCCAACCTTGTGTTGATCATCGGCATTATGTCCATGTTACCTGGTGCGACTCTGACCATGCCGGGAATCGCTGGCATCGTGCTGACACTGGCAGTGGCTGTGGATGCTAATGTACTAATTAATGAGCGTATTAAAGAAGAGTTACGTAACGGCCGAACAGTGCAACAGGCTATTCATAGGGGTTACCGGGGCGCATTCTCCAGCATCATCGATGCTAACGTCACGACGTTGATTACCACCATTATCTTGTACAAGATGGGTACAGGATCGATTAAGGGCTTTGCCATTACTACTGCCATCGGAGTTGCCACATCTATGTTCACGGCGATTATTGGCACTCGCGCCATCGTTAACTTGCTTTACGGCGGTAAACGCAACGATAAGCTGTCTATCTAGGAGTGGCTTATGTATGACTCAGCAAGAGAGAAATATTGAAAAATTAAAATACTGTCATAAAACTTATGACTTTATGCGCTGGGGCTATATGGCGTTCAGCTTGTCTATCATCTTGCTTATCACCTCCATAGTCTTCATGGTAGTTCGGGGTTTTAATTGGGGGTTAGATTTTACTGGCGGTATAGTGATTGAAGTTAACCTAGAGAAAGCTGCCGATCTGAATCAGATGCGCGATGCATTGGAGAGTGCCGGTTTCACAGATCCGATAGTACAGAATTTTGGTAGCAATCGCGACATAATTGTGCGTATGCCTCCAGTGCAGAATGAGCTTGGTCAGGAGATAGCCAAGAAAGTACTCAATGTGATTAATCAAGTGAGCAGTCCAGACGCATCCGTGAAGCGAGTTGAGTTTGTGGGGCCGAGCGTTGGTGGCGATTTGGCGCAAACCGGAGGCATGGCACTACTGGTAGCTTTGATCTGTATCCTAATTTACATTGGCCTTCGTTTCGAATGGCGGCTAGCGACTGGGGCGGTACTGGCGCTGGCACATGACGTGGTGATTACGCTCGGTGTGCTATCGTTATTTCATATTGAAATTGACCTGACGATCATCTCTTCGCTGATGTCGGTGATCAGTTATTCGTTAAACGACAGTATTGTCGTCTCTGACCGCATCCGTGAGAATTTCTTTAAAATGCACCACAGTAGTGCTTACGACATTTTTAATGTGTCGCTGACGCAAACTTTGAGTAGGACAATCATAACTTCGACTACGGCTCTTATAGTCGCACTAATACTTTTTATTTTTGGCGGTGTAACTTTACGCGGCTTCTCGGCCACGCTTTTAATTGGTGTGTTTATCGGGAGTGTCAGCTCTATTTATGTAGCGTCAGCGCTAGCGCTTAAGCTTGGTATGAAACGCGAACACTTACTGTTGCAGACGGTAGAAAAATAAGGCTCCGGCCAGCCGTCGCCACTACCATAAAACCCCATAGTGCACTTTCGCAAGAATGCTGATTCTTCCCTACTATTTACTTTGTGAGAGTGTTTAGAGGATCTTTCTAACCATGATTTTAAACAGGCTCACGATATTAGTTAATTAAAGAATCACTATGCATGCCCATTTTATTGTTCAGTTGATGCCTAAAGAGTTGGTTTTTATCTGATAAGATGGGAAAGAGGAGCCCAGGTTCTCCGCTGCTAGCAGTGAATTGTCTGTAACAAAGACTGTACGATGTTCAAAGTAGTAGAATGTATGCTATCCAATGTCATCAAAGTTAATAAAACTCAAATCGCTGGTCAAGTCCAAAAGATGTCGAGATAGTCATTCATAAACCCTAACTACGTGCCACACTGGTAAGTGTGAAGTGCCTAGTGAGATAGTCGGTAAATTTAGTGATGGACGCTTTGGAAAAGAAAAATAGGATCGCCTATATCCGCTTTTTCAGTTTACCGTAGTTTTGAGGATATTCAAGCATTCATCGAGGCAAGTAAAAATCATTCTCTACATTAGTGACACCAACAAAGATCAAGGATCGTCGTATGGATTATGATGAAATTTATCTCGCACGTGCTTTTGAACTCGCGAGACGCGGACGCTTCACTACAACACCTAACCCCAATGTGGGTTGTGTGATTGTCCACGATGGATGTATTGTCGGTGAGGGTTACCATCAACGCTCCGGCGGACCGCATGCTGAGGTACACGCGTTGCGTATGGCGGGAAAAGCTGCGCGTGGCACCACTGCCTATATCACCCTTGAACCCTGCAGCCATCACGATCGCACTCCACCCTGCGTTGATGCGCTGATTGATGCTGGGGTGTCGCGGGTGGTGGTAGCGATGACCGATCCTAATCCGCAAGTGGCGGGCCGCGGCCTTCATCGGCTACAGCAGGCAGGAATCCCGGTGCGCTACGGTCTGATGCTGGAAGAAGCAGAAGCAATTAATCCAGGGTTTTTCAAGCGCATGCGCACCGGCCTGCCCTGGGTCAGACTCAAACTCGCGATATCACTTGATGGCCGCACCGCCATGGCGTCAGGACAGAGCCAGTGGATTACTTCCCTCCAGTCGCGGCAGGATGTGCAGCAGTTCCGTGCCGAAAGTGATGCCATTCTCTCCACTGCTGCCACCGTTCTAACAGACGATCCTGCTCTTACGGTGTGCTGGTCATCTCTACCAACAGATGTTCGGGATTTATACCCACAGGAACAGTTGCGTCAGCCGGTACGGGTCATTGTCGACAGTACTAACCGTGTTAAGCCGGAGCATCGCGCTGTGCAAGGCGATGGGCTGACTTGGTTAGTGCGTCTAGCGCCTGATGCGCTATCCTGGCCATCTTCTGTAGAGCAACTTACTCTTCCAGCGCAGTTGCACCAGGGGGTAGTACGCCTCGATCTGATGATGTTGATGATGCAGCTAGGCTACCGTCAGCTCAACAGCATCTGGGTAGAAGCGGGTGCTGGTCTGGCCGACGCGCTGTTGACTGCTGGACTGGTGGATGAACTGATTCTGTATCAGGCGCCAAAACTTCTCGGAGCTAACGCACTCCCGCTATGTTTTCTGCCTGAGCTGACTCGGCTCAAAGACGTGCCGACATTTACGTTGTTGGATATTAGTCGAATAGGGCCCGATATCCGTTTGCGTCTGAAACCTGACGGTAAAGTATAATGAGTCTGCGTAATGAACAAAGAATTATATTATAAGATTCGCGTTTTTATTTACTAAAAATTAATATATCTAATATAAGGTTAACAATGGATATTATTGAAGGTATTATTTCAGCCCCAAATGCACGTGTTGCTATTGCTATTGCGAGATTTAACCACTTCATTAACGACAGTCTACTTGATGGTGCTATCGACGCCCTGAAACGTATCGGTCAGGTTAAAGACGAAAATATTACTATCGTCTGGGTGCCAGGTGCGTATGAGCTGCCGTTGACGGTCAGCGCGCTGGCTAATGGCAAGAAATATGATGCTATCGTGGCGTTGGGTACAGTGATCCGTGGCTACACTGCCCATTTTGAATTTATCGCTGGTGAATGCAGCTCAGGTTTGTCTGCAGTTGCCGCGCTTAGCTCGCTGCCGGTAGCGTTTGGTGTATTAACTACTGAGAGCGTCGAACAGGCCATCGAGCGCGCTGGCACCAAGGCCGGCAACAAAGGAGCGGAAACTGCATTGACCGCATTAGAAATGATTAATGTATTACAAGCTATTAAAGCGTTAAAGTGAAAGGGATTTTGTGAAACCAACTGCTCGTCGCCGTGCTCGTGAATGTACTGTCCAGGTGCTTTATTCATGGCAATTATCACATAATAACATCGCCGATATCGAAGCGCAGTTTCTGGTGGAGCAGGACATATCAGATATGGATGTCGCTTATTTTCACGAACTGTATTCAGGCGTGACAATGAACCCCCATGAGCTAGATGAGCTGATGGTGCCCTATCTCTCCCGTCATTTGGAAGCACTGGGTCATGTGGAACGAGCAGTATTGCGTGTCGCGCTGTTTGAATTGAGCAAGTGTCAAGATGTACCGTACAAAGTCGTGATCAATGAAGCGATCGAGCTGGCCAAAATCTTTGGTGCAGAAGGGAGTCATAAATTTATTAATGGTGTGCTGGACAAAGTTGCTCCTCAGATCCGTCCTAACAGAAAATAATGGGGGCGAGGTAGGGGCCAGCCAGCATCTCAGGCTCCTCTGTTGCTCTCCGTGCCAGCAAAATATAAATATATTTGAATTAGCATGGTATTTGGTGAGTTTGATCTCATTGATCGCTATTTCAGCCGTATGCATAACATGCGTCAAGATGTGGTGATGGGAATTGGTGATGACTGTGCACTGTTGTCGGTTGATGAGAAAAAACTGATTGCGGTCAGTACAGATACGCTGGTAGCTGGCACGCATTTTCTGCCAGACATTAGCCCGTCGGATTTAGGTTACAAATCCCTGGCAGTCAACCTGAGCGACCTGGCTGCTATGGGCGCCGATCCAGCTTGGTTGTCCCTATCACTAACACTGCCTAAAGTGGATGAAGATTGGCTTGCTGCTTTCAGCGACAGCCTGTTTCAGCAGCTGGATTACTACGATATGCAACTGATTGGTGGTGACACCACTCACGGTCCGTTAAGTCTGACGCTGACCATTCAGGGACTAGTGCCTGCTGGCTGTGTCTTGACCCGGTCCGGTGCCAACATCGGCGACTGGATCTACGTCACCGGTACGCTGGGGGATAGTGCGGCTGGACTGGCGATTCTGAAAAACCGCCTGCACGTCAATAATGCGCAAGACAGATACTATTTGCTGGCCCGCCACCTACGCCCGCAGCCACGTATTTTACAGGGCCAGGCGATGCGCAATCTGGCCAGCGCAGTCATCGATATCTCAGATGGCATTATCACTGATCTGTGTCATATCTTAGCCAGAAGCAACTGCGGCGCTCGGATCAACCTTGATGATATCCCTTATTCGCCAGAACTGTTGCGCCATACGTCGTCTCGACAAGCGCTGCATTGGGCGATCGGTGGTGGCGAAGACTACGAACTCTGCTTTACGGTACCGGAAATTAACCGTAGTGCGCTGGATATCGCACTGAGCCATACCGGCGTGCCATTTACTTGCATTGGCCAAATTGGGCAGCGCAGTGAAGGGATTCAATTTATGCGTCATCACCAACTAGCGCAGTACGACTGGCATGGTTATGACCATTTTAAATGGAGCAATATTGAATGACACTGAATATGCTGATTGCCAAACAAAGGATCAAATTTTCCAATCCTTGGCATCTTCTGGCAACAGGCTTTGGAAGCGGAATGTTTCCTTGGATGCCAGGCACTGTTGGCTCGCTGGTAGCGATTCCTTTCTGGTGTCTACTGGTACTGCTACCATGGCCATTTTACTTGTTAGCGGTGATGCTCAGCTTTTATCTCGGAGTCTACTGGTGCCATAAGACCGCATGCGATATAGGCGTGCACGATCATGGCTGTATCGTCTGGGACGAATTTGTTGGCATGTGGATCACTCTCATGGCACTGCCGGTAATCGACTGGCAGTGGGTGTTGGCTGGTTTTTTTTTGTTTCGACTACTTGACACTTGGAAACCCTGGCCGATTCGGTGGCTCGACCGTAATGTAAAAGGCGGAATAGGTATTGTTATTGACGATGTGGTGGCAGGGATCATTGCCGCTTGTATTCTTGGGCTGAGTATCAAGCCAAACATCATTGACTAGTTATCTCTCACTCTCAGGTGAGTTGCCAACCTCAGACTAGCCAGCGTTCGATTTGCCGACGAATGCCTGCACTATCCAGGCCTAAGTCGGCACGAATCTCTTCTTGCCCCCCTTGAGGAATAAAATGATCCGGCAGGCCGATATTCAACACTGGTACCTTTAGCCGCTGACGCATCAAAAACTCGTTTACACCACTGCCAGCACCACCCATAATAGCATTCTCCTCAAGCGTCACTAGGGCCTGATGATTGGTAGCCAGTTCTCTTATCATAGCTTCGTCGAGTGGTTTAACAAAGCGCATATCCACCAGCGTGGCATTCAACGCCTGTGCTGTGATCACCGCCTGTGGTAGCAAAGTGCCGAAATTGAGAATTGCCACGTCGTGACCTTGGCGGCACATTACCCCTTTACCCAGTGATAATTCACATAGCTCACTAAGGTTCACACCAGTACCAGCACCACGCGGGTAACGTACAGCGCTTGGCCCGCCTTGATAATGATATCCTGTATGGAGCATCAGTCGGCACTCGTTTTCATCGCTTGGTGTCATAATAACCATATTAGGGATACAACGCAAATAGGAGAGATCGAATGCTCCCTGATGAGTCTGGCCGTCAGCGCCCACCACACCACCGCGATCGATAGCAAACAGCACTGGTAGATTTTGGATTGCCACATCGTGGATTACTTGATCATAAGCGCGCTGTAAAAAAGTAGAGTAAATCGCAACTACCGGCTTATAACCGCCGATCGCCAGCCCAGCAGCGAACGTGACCGCATGCTGTTCGGCGATGGCTACATCGAAGTATTGTCGCGGATAATAGCGGGAAAACGCTACCATGCCAGAACCTTCACGCATCGCCGGTGTAATTGCCATCAATTTGTCGTCGCCAGCAGCGGTGGAGCATAACCAGTCGCCGAAAATAGCAGAATAGGTTGGGCCACCGCCACCGCTTTGCGGTAGGCTACCAATGTTTAGATCAAACTTTGGCACTGCATGCCAACTGATGGGATCTTTCTCTGCTGGGGCGTAACCGCGGCCTTTTTGGGTTAAAATATGTAATAGTTGTGGTCCTTTCTTGATGCGCACATTCCTTAATGTGTGCACCAGCCCCTGCACGTCATGACCATCCATTGGACCAATATAGTTAAAACCTAGCTCTTCAAACAGCGTGCTCGGTACTACCATGCTTTTGATATGTTCTTCAGTGCGTTTCATTAATTCTTTAATTGGCGGGATCCCGGACAGCACCTTTTTACTGCCTTCACGCAGAGTAGAGTAAAGTTTTCCGGACAGGATTTGCATCAGATGGTTATTAAGTGCTCCGACATTTTCCGAAATAGACATCTCATTATCATTTAGCACTACCAGCAAATCGGATTTGATATCTCCGGCATGATTCATTGCCTCGAACGCCATGCCGGCAGTGATAGCGCCATCTCCAATGATGCAGACCGTGCGGCGATCTGGTCCTTCATGTTCCGCAGCTACTGCCATACCGAGACCAGCACTGATAGAGGTGGACGAATGGCCTACAGATAACGTATCGTATTCGCTTTCGCCACGCCAGGGAAAAGAATGCAGGCCGTTGCGCTGACGAATAGTAGAGATACGATCCCGACGTCCGGTTAAAATTTTATGCGGATAGGCCTGATGGCCGACATCCCAAATCAGATGGTCAAAAGGTGTATTGTAGACATAATGTAGTGCCACCGTCAACTCTACTGTGCCAAGCCCTGAGGCAAAGTGACCGCTTGAACGACTGACGCTGTCGAGCAAAAATTGCCGCAACTCATCACACAGTGTTACCAGGCGTTCTTTAGGGAGCTGGCGAAGTTCTATGGGATTATCTGCTAGGGCCAGTGTTGGATATTTCTTAGTATCAAGGCTCATTGGATATTTGTATACAAGTATAAAGTGTAAAATTTCATCACTTACTTGTCACGTTCAATAATATAGCGTGCCAGAGAGACTAAAGTAATAGTATCATAACCGAGTGCGGCAACAGATTTTAAGGATGACAGTGATTCATGACACAAGTCCTGGGCCTTGGCTTTCGCCTTATCTAACCCCAGCAGAGCTGGGTAGGTGTTTTTGCTTAATTCCTGGTCTACTCCTTGTTGTTTTCCAGTACTTTGGCTGTCGCCAACGACATCAAGAATATCATCATGCACTTGAAAGGCCAGACCGATGGCAGCGGCGTAACGATCAAGATAGTTCAGGGCTAGTCCGCCGCATTCACCGGCCGCCAGCACCCCCATCCGTACAGCCGCACGAATAAGGGCACCAGTTTTATGCCTGTGTATTGCTTCAAGACGTGCGGTAGACACCCGCTGCCCCTCAGCTGCCAAATCCAGCGCCTGCCCGAGACACATGCCATTGGCGCCGCTGGCATCGGCCAAGACGGAGATCATCTTCAGCCGGTCCTGAGGTGACACACCAGGCAAGTCTGCATCAGCTAGGATGCTGAAGGCCAAGGTCTGCAGTGCATCACCGGCCAGGATAGCTATGGTTTCTCCGAATTTGACGTGACAGGTCGGTAGACCGCGGCGTAAAGCGTCATTATCCATCGCTGGTAGATCGTCATGAATCAGCGAATAGGCGTGGATACATTCAATCGCCGCTGCAGGGGCGTCTAAGCTTGCCGAATTTAACCCAAACAGCCGACCGGTCTGATAAACCAAAAATGGACGCAGCCGCTTGCCGCCTAGCAGTGTTCCATGACGCATGGCGCGGATCAGCGGCACCTGTTGATTGGGGAGAGCACGAAGATAACGTTCTAGCGCCGCATCTACCTGTTGGTGGCTGTCTTGTAGTGCGCGGACAAAATCAGTCATAGTTAATCGTTTTCAAGAGAAAAGTGGTTCAGCTGCACATCGGAATTACCGTTCAACAGAATCTGCATCTAATATTTCACCTGCTACAAGATTTTTGACTTTGACGTATCAGCTACATCGCACTCTGCTCCAATTCAATCATTGCTTGTCTCGGGAATAATGCACCAGCAACAATGGAGCTGGCAGTGACTCACGCTAACTCAGAGCGTGTTTATAAGCAAATTATATCTTAGTCTCACAGCATAAAATGGTATACTGCGCGCCGCAAGAGCACTAATGCCAATATTTCATTATTATATAATATGTTTTGATAGTTATACTATTTAATGATTAAATAACGACAAACGACAATTGCCATGAAGTTTATTGTCAAATTGTTTCCAGAAATTACTATAAAGAGTCAATCTGTGCGATTGCACTTTATAAAAATTCTTACCAGAAATATCAGAAATATTCTCAAACATTGTGATAAATCGGCGGCAGTGGTGCGTCATTGGGATCATATTGAAGTGCGTATTAACAATGAACAACGGCATCCTCAAACGGCCGAAATTTTGACTTGCATCCCTGGCATTCACCATATCCTGGTGGCGGAAGATCGTCCTTGGCAAGATATGAATGACATCTACCGGCAGACTCTGGAGATGTATCGAGACCGGTTGTTGGGCAAAAGCTTCTGCGTTCGGGTTAAACGCCGTGGTAAACATAACTTTACTTCCCAGGATGTGGAGCGGTACGTTGGCAGCGGTCTAAACCAACACGTGAAAAATACCCAAGTTAAATTAACCCATCCTAACGAAACCGTATTGCTAGAAATTGATAATGATCGGCTGTTGCTGATAACTGACCGTTTTGAAGGGCTCGGTGGTTTCCCTATTGGAACTCAGGAAGATGTGTTATCACTGATTTCTGGTGGTTTTGATTCCGGTGTTTCTAGCTACATGCTGATTCGCCGAGGCTGTCGGGTAAATTACTGCTTCTTTAACCTTGGTGGTGCAACGCATGAAATCGGTGTACGCCAAATGGCGTACCATCTATGGAACCGATTCGGTCTATCTCATAAAGTCCGCTTCGTTTCCATTAATTTCATATCGGTGGTGAACGAGATTTTTCAAAAGGTGAACAACGGCCATATGGGAATTGTGTTAAAACGCATGATGGTACGTGCAGCATCGACTATCGCAGAACGTTACGGTATCCAGGCACTAGTAACCGGTGAAGCTCTCGGGCAAGTCTCTAGCCAGACGTTGACCAACTTGCGTTTGATTGATAACGCTTCGGATACTCTGATCCTGCGCCCACTTGTTTCCCACGATAAAGATCATATCATTACTTTGGCACGCCAGATTGGTACTGAAGAATTTGCTAAAACTATTCCAGAATACTGCTGCGTGATTTCCAAAAACCCGACTGTACGGGCGGTAAAAAATCGTATCGAACAGGAAGAGGGACATTTTGACTTTACCATACTAAACGCGGCAGTGGCCCAGGCTCGGGTGCTGGACATCCGCGATATCACCGATCAGGATAATAACCTCGTGAGTGAGATTGAAACCACCGCAGAATTAGGCCACGGCGATGTGGTGTTGGATATTCGTTCACTGGATGAGCAGAAAGGTAGGCCATTGAAGTTAGAAAATGTAGTGGTGCAGACCTTGCCATTCTATAAGTTGGGCAGTCAATTTGGAGATCTGGATCAGAGTAAATCCTATCTTTTGTACTGCGGTCACGGGGTTATGAGTCACATGCAAGCGCTGTATCTACATAAGCTTGGTTTCCAAAACGTCAAGGTCTACCGACCATAATCGTCTCGGCCAAGAGAAATTCGCCACATTTTGTTAGTTGCATAATCATTAAATGATTTACAGTGTGAAAAGTCTAGCAATCCTTAGTTACTAACTGTTCAGAAATTGAAATATCATATCAATCTACTTATAAAACTCTTTTCGATCAGTCAGAATATGGGACCTTTCATAAACTGTGAAAAGTTATCGTGTTAATTCAGCAGATATCCGACAGTGTCGGCAACAGATAACTATATCCAATTTATCGTTAAAACTCATATGTCGTATAAGAGCAAACGATCGACAGATCACCATTGCTGTTTACGCTGGTGACACCCATCTACTATCAGTATCATCAATTGATGGTATGACAGCTTTGGTTTCTTTACTCTATCATTAGTCAGGCAGATTAGTATTAATTTGTCTATAGCTTTTTCACGTGCGTGTAATAAATAAACATCCATTGTTTCTCAGAAACGATCAATCTGTATGTTTGTGCGCGCTTTGCATGGTGCTTGACACGTATCTCTTGCAGTATTGAGAAACAATATTTCTTATGATGATACATATCACTTGATTGATGAAAATAGTAATCTACACTATGTTAATATGATGATTTTTATGGTATATAATTATCTCTATTCTACTAAGAAGATCAATCACACAGTTGGCAGCCTGCCTCAGACTGGAGGCAGTGATGTATCACCTGGAAACTGGGGACTGTGCAGATTGTACTACCATAAATATGGAAATTTTTATTCTAGCGGTGAGCTATATAAATAAGTAGTAGCTCTCAGGATTAGCAACTGGACATGGGGCCCGATAAATTGTCTCTTGGAATGCCCAAGTCAGTATGCAACAGTAGTATCATACTGTAATTTTTAATTGTAGAACAAAACCTTGATCCTTCTGGATACCTGATAAGTTTCCAGCGTAACCAGTAGCAATTCGTTGTCAGCCTAATGTTTTTTTTGTTTGGCAAGCAATTGAAATGAATTTCATAGTCTAGCTATTTGGGCTTGTTACATAAGATGTAATAAATTAATTGTAGCTGTAGCTATTTTCTGAAAATTTTATAACACATTGAAATACCTTTCTGATTAAGTGACTGCCGCGATTAACGCGTCGCCAGAAGTAAAAGGAAGTTTGCTGTACAGATTTCAGGCTGCCACTATTTTTTCGAGCTCTGCTCGGTTGGTTTGCTTAGTATCAACCCTGATATAGGCACTGCACTCTTCGGGCACCACTACCACTTCAGTTACCCCTGGCTGCGCCCGCAAATGCTGTACCAGTTGACCGTCCGCTGTCGCACGGCTAGTCAAGGCAATACGTAACCTGCTAATGTAAGGCGGTTCACGTAGCGTCGTGCTCACCAACCATAATATCAGAGCTATCGCAATACACACTAAAAATACTAGCCAGGTTCCCTGAAACTGGAATAAACAGCCGCCAAGGGAGCCGCCGAAGGCTACACCGAGAAATTGACTTGTTGAATGCACCCCCATCGCTGTGCCTTTGCAACCGGCCGGTGACTCCTTGCTGATAAGCGAGGGTAGCAGAGTTTCCATCACATTAAACGCTAGAAAAAACAATTGAATACCGAAAAATATCAGCCATAAATTTCCATCTGCAGCCAGTAGTATCAATTCAACTAACGTCAACTGAATCACGCAGCCGATAAATACGCCCTTCATTCGGCGCTTCATTTCAGCGTAAATAATAATAGGAACCATCGCGGCGAATGAAATCAGCATGGTAACCAGATATACTTGCCATTGATCTGCAGGAGGAAAGCCCGCGTGGGTCATGATTGGTGGCAGAGCAATAAAATTCAACATTAATAGCGCATGTAGGCAAAAAATCCCTAAATTTAATTTTAACAATTGCAAGTTGGACAGAATTTTGCCGAAACTGTCACGCACTATGTCTGATTCACGATTGAGCGTATGGCTGTCAGCCGACGGTACCACGAGCAAGGTCAGGATCACATTAATCAGCGCTAGAATGGTGATGATCCAGAATAAGCCACTGAGACCAATGGCATGGGTAACGATAGGACCTATCACCATGGCAATGGCAAATGTTATCCCAAAACTGACGCCAATACATGACATTGCTTTGGTGCGGTTATGTTCTTGAGTTAAATCTGCAAGCAGCGCCATCACCACAGCGGTAATGGCGCCAGACCCCTGCAGCGCGCGACCAAGAATAACACCACAAATGCTATCTGTCAGAGCGGCGATTGCGCTACCGAGGGCGAAGATAAGTGAGCCACCGATGATGAGCGGCTTGCGGCCGATATAGTCGGAAATTAAGCCAAAGGGAATTTGGAAAATTGCCTGCATTAGTCCGTAGATGCCGATGGCTAGACCAATTAGCGACTCGCTAGCATCCTGTAAAGCCATGCCGTAAGTGGTCAGCACTGGCAGCACCATAAACATACCTAGCATGCGCAATGAAAATACCGTGCCCAGGCCCCAAGTAGCACGTAGTTCCATGCTAGTCATTGTAGTATTATTCATTTTCTTGAAATTCTGTAATCGTGCTCATGCAAGAAAGTAATTCAACTAGATATGTTCAAGTTATTGTTTTTATATAAAATTTATTGGAAAACTTCAATTTAAGACAATAATCAAAAAACCATAGCTATAATTGATTATGATATAATAGATTTGATTAGAATATCATGATGGTACCCGGGACGAGACTTGAACTCGTATAGCTAAAGCTGAGGGATTTTAAATCCCTTGTGTCTACCAATTCCACCACCCGGGTGTTGGGAAAACAAAACTAAAGGCGCGTCCCGGAATCGAACCGGGATAGACGGATTTGCAATCCGTTGCATGACCACTCTGCCAACGCGCCTTACCTTAGCTTGCTTTTTTGTTGTTGGCTAGTTCAGCCACTTATTACTTAATATTATAACTCTCTAAATACTTAATTATAAATAATCTTTATTCTATATTTTCAGAATGGACGCAATTATGGCTTGCCTGAGCAGCGATAGCAAGTTTTTTAGTGCGGATAATTCAGATAGTTACATTGTAGCCAACCTACTGCTCAATAAATTTTGCAGAGTTGCAATGTAAAAAGCTCCATAGGATCCTTTAAGTGGGATTTGTAAGTACATCTGACGTTCCATATATTAGGAACGTGGAATAAAAATAAGGCTCAGACCCGACTACAACTCAGTTGATAATTTTGTATTCTATCATAAAATTGCTCTCATATCAGTATCAAAGACATGGTGATTTACTTTATTGCCAGGCAACCATAGTTGTTTATGAGTCAATGTAAACAAGTAATTCTATCCGATATATCTGCTGCTTTTAAGAAATTTCTTAATGTTCGAATAAATCGTGCCAAGCAGCATACAAATATTGGAACATTGACCAGAATGTCAGCACTGCAGCTATGTACAATGCGGCGATGCCAATAATCATTGCTGCCATGATATCATCCGGACGCCATAAAAGCGACACCAGCGCTAGCATCTGGGCAGTGGTTTTAACTTTACCAGTCCAGGACACTGCCACGCTGCTACATTTGCCGATTTCTGTCATCCATTCACGCAGCGCGGAGATAATAATTTCACGGGCGATCATGGTTGCTGCAGGTAGCGTGATCCACCAAGAATGAAAATGCTCAGCCACCAACATCAACGCCATGGCAACCATAACTTTATCAGCGACAGGATCGAGGAAAGCGCCAAAACGGGTAGTTTGTTTCCAACGACGGGCTAGAAACCCATCAAACCAATCTGTAGCCGCTGCTAGGATAAAAATTATCGTACAGCAAAGCGGTGCCCACTTAAAGGGTAGATAGAAGACCAGGATAAAGAACGGTATCGTGACAACACGTAACAGAGTAAGCCAAGTTGGTATATTCAGTTGCATAAGTGCTTGCTTTGATAACTATCTGGCCAGAGTAGAAATTATAAGTATGTTGCTACATTGCTGCTAGCGTTTCAACGCATTAAATATTTTTTCTTCCAATGTGTTAGATATTCCTAATACCTGAACAATTTACTTCATGTTAGTGTTACACAGCGACGCCTATCCATATGTTGCAGCAACAATTACCTACAGCGAAAATCCACCTTTCAGCCAAGCGAATAAACTGCATCATATGCAACGCTAGAGAATCTGGCAGTAGCACGATGCCTTATCCCATTCGTTTCAAGAAACAGCCTCAAGAGACCGGATTGGTGATCTTCTTTGCTACGCCGAGCAATCTCACGCACGATTTGTCCCACAGGACGGTAATTACTCGAACACTATTTTCGTCACACTCAGTTGTCTTTTATCTCCATCGATTATTACTGTATGGTGGAATTTTTTGTCTTCTAGCGATTTATCGTAATAACGTCGTACCTGACTCTTGGCGGCATAGTCATCGCCAAGAGGATTTGTTCAAACACACCGTCCCATTGCTATTAATACCACGCACGACACGATGGTCTACTTACTCGTGGTATAGCTGATGTCGAGATATTCCGTCCGGTGAATTACTTCAATTCCGAGAAGCCCGGCTAATGTGGCCAACTGCTTATACATCGTTGATTGCTGAGACAGTTTTGTCACCAGTTCCGTAGCGGTATTCGTATGGGCCAATTTCAAATTCAGATATCTGGCGTGACGCCACGTGGACGATCTGGATCTGAATTTTACTTGCCTAAGTTGCTCAGTGAATCCGTCAACAGCATTTTTCAGAAATTATGAAATCCAATAAATTTTACCCAGCAGCGAACGAAATTGGCTGATAAATGTTTTACCATTCTGCCAGCCCAGTACTGGTTGGCACTTGGGGAAATAGTTGTGGTTACCTAGCTAGTATTTAATCTTGATGAATAAAAGCACATAAATACAGGCTATCCGGAATCAAACAAGACTCTGATGGCAAAGAGATCTTCCTGACTTCCGGAAACACATTATTTTTCTGTCACACGGCGTATCTCCTGGATCAAGTTACGTGCACATGCAGCGCTCTTGAAATTTAGCACATGGCTAGCCAGTTCCATCTGTTCCACCAATTTCTAGAGTGCTTTCTAATCTTTACTGAACAAGAACAAACGCACACATTCTACCTGTTGCTAATACTTTTCTTCACTAACCAGACATTTTACGCATGGTCCTAAGAAGCGACCTATTTGATACTACAAACAGTAGTGAGAATGATTATGATAATCATATGTTCGCATCAGAAATATTGGAGACAGCTTTTGCAAAAGCGCCAACATTTGCTTAAGCGTGTAATTACCAGGAAATTTTGAAATAATTTCCTTTTCATGCTTGATACTCGATAGTACGTGATACGTGGGTGCTTGTCACCAAGAGCATGTAAAGATAAGGCTTATTGTCAACGGTAGAACGTTATAACTAGTGATACAACTAGTTATACTCAAGTAACAGCGCTTCAGTCGTCTTATGACTGGAAGCGTGAACGCGAAAGTAACTTGCCAGACGTTTTCGGATTCTTAGTCTTTCCAACATAACTCACCATGCCGGATGCACATAATATGTAATAGACACCAGACTAGGTGGTCACAATGCTCAAAAATTGTTTGGTGTTGAAACAATCAGTCACTTTAATAAAATTTCTGTACTAACAATTAATGGCGGATAGCTAGGTGGGTTAATTATACATACCATTGATATTTAATTTATAAAATATCATATAGCTATTGATGGTTTATGAGATCACATTGGACTACTTTAAAAAAGATTGCCTTTTATCTGCAAATAATCATCAACATAATAATTTATAACTTCCGTTCAGATAAATATTCAAAAGATGCAAAAAATACTTATCAAAGATAAATTTTCAAAAATTTTAATATTATTAACATAATTGAAGCTTAATACTTATTACAAATTTTGTAAATAAAAATAATTACTCGATTTTACTGAAAAATTAAAATTAATTATATTTATATTTCCATTAAATTTACTACATCTAACCGGTGTTAGAGATGGCGAAATCACAGTGCTTTCATGAGACCTTGATACTCCGATTCTAAGTAGTCTCTTCTAGGAAAACCATGAAGAACATCAGGATAATTTTTATCTACTACATTTTTTGGATCGACTACCCCAATCTTCAGTTCGCCTTATGGAAATGTTGTACTATAGATAATGTAAAAATAAGCGATTAAACGCAGTCAGTTCAAGTTATTAATGGTACACGCTCTCCAAGAGCGTGGATGTAATAATGAACGTGTATATCCACGATGTTCAAATAAATAATATAATGCCAAGCAAGTCAGTTTATCACCAGTATTTTCAATCATTGGCTATCCAATGCAGATAGTGCTTTTCTAGCCGTATTAGCAGTCAGAGCAAAAACCAATTCACTACCAGCATGTCTTAACCGGAATGAACGTCTCAGCTGGCGGTTATAGACGAAGATCCAGTTAATAACCAATGAGTTTATCAGAAAACAGGTAGCCATATACTCAATCGCTACCCTCTCACGAGAAATGGCCGCGCTACCAACTTAGCAATGATCGAGTCGATACTAAGAAATGAATTCTTAAAAGTGTGATAGCGTAAGCCCTTCCTAAAAAGGATTATCTTAAATCGATTGTACACCCACTCCACTGCCTCAGTACCTTTCTGTCAGGTTGAACCAAGCTGAAAACTGCAACAAATATCTTTGGTATAGAGCATTGATACGTGCCTTTCTTCTAATTGTTCTTTGCCGATTGATCCGGCTTACCCTTGAACCACCATCTCTTTTTCAATAAGTAGAATTAGAATATGGATCGCTTTAACATGAATTTCCTGAATGCGATCGGCGTAGCCAAAATGTGGCACGCAGATCTCTACATCAGCATTACCGGCCATTTTACCGCCTTCTTTTCCAGTGAGAACGATCACTTTCATGCCTTTGGAACGTGCAGCGTCAACAGCAAAGATGATACTCTCTGAGTTTCCGGAGGTGGAGATACCGACTAGAACATCGTCCTTGTTTCCTACCGCTTCGATATAACGCGAAAACACCTGCTCATAGCCGAAGTCATTGCCCACACAAGAGAGATGACTAGGATCGGATATGGCAATAGCAGGGTAGCCAGGACGATTCTCTCGGTAGCGGCCAGTTAGCTCTTCAGCGAAATGCATCGCGTCGCAGTGCGAGCCGCCGTTACCACAGGAGAACACTTTACCCCCGACTTTGAAGGTGTCGACGATAAGTTTAGCTGCGTCCTCGATAGACTGAATGTGGTGTGCATCGTTAAGAAAGTTTTGCAATATTTGTAGTGCTTCGTTAAGTTCGCTACGAATCAAATTCTGATACATATGGTTCCTCAATCAAAACTAGCGAATCAATAAAATTTTCCGCAGTAGTTTACTGAAATGCTCGCCTCTTTAATACTTATTAGAGGTAGGGGGGCGTTCATCCTGACGCATTCGCGCACGTGGACTTGCATTTACAAATCCACGCGTCAGAGTGAATCAAGCGGCAGAAGGTACACTACCGTAACCGACGTAGGGCATATTCCGCCAACACTTCGATGGAAATACTCATTGTCACACTATCACTGACCAAACTGACTTATTTTGAATACGGAACTTTTTGATAAAAGCGACTTAATTATAGATGTAATTGCCATCAATTCCACTGCCGTAAGTAAGTGCTTAAGTAGCTTATTTCACTTACTTGCACCACTGTATGGTAAATTTTACCATCTCTGTCTCTATGATTTTTATTATGAATAATTTTAATCACAATTAAGAGTATATTCGACACCAAACATCACATAAGTGAATGAAAACACGAGCACTATCGTCCTGATAGTACCTCGAAGGAGTATCAACCTAGACTAATGATTCCGTTGGCTTTGTACAGAGATTTAAGACCGCCATAAGCAGCTACCGCCTTTTTTTTGCACCAGATCCAGTCGTTGCTCGTGAGCAATGATTTCCTCGTCGCTGGCATGAATAACCTTCAGTGTCAACTTAGTGTGCTGTATTCGCTGGATCTGAACGGCTTTCCCCATTTCACGCAACTCCTGTTCATCTTCCATCACAAACCGCATAGAGGCCTGACCGCCGGTCATCTTCAGGAAAATATCCGCTAGTATTTCTGCGTCGAGCAGAGCTCCGTGTAGAGTTCGTTTACTATTATCAATCAAATAGCGATCACACAAAGCATCTAGGCTATTGCGCTTACCAGGAAAAATTGTTCTCGCTAACCGTAGACTGTCGGTCACCTTACAAAATGTTTCAGTTTTTTCAATGTCGCGCTTCAACATACCGAATTCATAATCTATAAATCCAATATCGAAGGGAACGTTATGAATAATCAGTTCTCCGCCGCGGATAAAATCCATAAACTCATCTGCTACATCGGAAAAAGTTGGCTTGTCTGCCAGAAACTCGTCGCTGATGCCGTGTACGTTAAAAGCTTTAGGATCGACAAGCCGATCTGGCCTCAAGTAGACATGAAAGTGCCGACCGGTCAGGCGACGGTTAATGATTTCCACTGCGCCGATTTCGATAATCCGGTGTCCTTCATAGTGAACTCCCAGTTTGTTCATGCCAGTGGTTTCGGTATCCAGAACAATCTGGCGTATAATGTTAGTAATCATGTTTCTCGTATTAATATCAGATTTGTGATTTTAATATAGAATTAGTTTACCAGATATGCGCAAACAGATTGAAATTTTTACCGACGGTTCGTGCTTGGGTAATCCTGGTCCAGGCGGTTATGGCGCCATACTCCGGTACAATAAGCAGCATGAAAAAGCGTTTAGCGCCGGCTACCAGCTGACCACTAATAACCGTATGGAGCTAATGGCAGCCATTGTAGCACTAGAAGCCTTGAAAGATCCCTGCGAAGTGGTACTCAGCACCGATAGTCAGTACATACGCCTAGGTATCACTCAGTGGATTCATAATTGGAAGAAGAGTGGCTGGCAAACTTCCGAGAAAAAACCAGTGAAGAACATCAATTTATGGCAACGGCTAGATATAGCCACTCAACCGCATATCTTACGCTGGAATTGGGTAAAAGGCCATGCAGGTCATCCGGAAAACGAACTTTGCGACGAAATGGCACGCATTGCCGCCGGTGACCCAATCCTTGAGGATATCGGTTATCAGGCCGAGAATCAAACAAGAAACGGCTAGGCAGATTGAAAATGTAGCTCGGATTCAATCATTCTTTAGGTTATGGTGCTGCCGGCAGTTGCTAGTAGTAGTAACATTGACTGGATACTGTAACTCGGCGTTAGGGTTTTGCTTTTTAACGGCATCAGGCTGAGGGGAAAAGTACGTTTACGGGCGACTATCACACTTAGGCAGCCAATCAAAGGAAAATAAGCGCTGAGCAGCCGCCCTCCCTGGCACCGCCAGGGTAATACCTGCAGGTGGCTAAGGTGCAACACTTCAAAATTTAGCACCCCCAGCCAGTCTAATAGGCGCATTTGAGTATACATACGACTTCGGAACGGCTGTCGGTGCAATAAAATTGGGCACAGCTTGCCCAACCCCAGTATACTTACTGGATTAAAAGTTGTAATGATAAGCCAGCCATCGTCGATCAATACCCGATCCACTTCACGCAATAGCCGGTACGGGTTTCCAATATACGATAAGGTATGAGCTAGCAGACAGGAGTCAGTCGATTTATTGGCGAACGGCAGTTGGTAAGGATCGGCCATCACTTGCAGATTTTCACCGTCGAGTCCTACATTCACTTGATGGGAAATCGTACAATCACAAGTATCCAGATCGGCGCTCAGCGCGCCGATTTTCAATAAATGAAAACCGAATAATTTCGGCCACCACGCTTTTAGTCGCTGTTCCAGCGCTTGACGATAGCAAGCACCATAAGGGATATCCTCCCATGAGGTAGGAGCTATAATAGTCTTGTTTTGCGCAGATTTCATGTTTGTTTTCTTCAGAAGGGCTATTAGAGAAAATCAAGAGATCATCAATGAATCTTATCAGCATTCCTGCATTGGCAGATAACTATATTTGGCTTTTATACAATGATAAACGTCAGTGTCTAGTAGTTGATCCAGGAGAGGCAGCACCAGTTCTGAAGGTACTTTCCGATCGCCATCTTACCCCTGTGGCCATTTTTTTAACCCATCACCATTATGACCATGTCGGGGGGGTTGCCGAGTTTCAGCGCTATTTCCCTGTTCCGGTTTATGGCCCAGAAGAAACTTGTGATAAGAGCGCTACCCAGATAGTATCCGAAGGAGATAGCCTGATAGTATTGGATCAGACGTTCAGAATATTAGCCTTTCCTGGTCACACACTCGGACATATTGGATTTTATGGTGCCCCCTGGCTTTTTTGTGGTGACACGGTTTTTTCTGCAGGTTGCGGCCGACTTTTTGAGGGAACACCAAAACAAATGTACACTTCTCTCCAGAAAATTAATCAGTTTCCGTCAGAAACATTGATCTGCGCTGCACATGAGTATACCTTAAGCAATTTACAATTTGCCTCTTTCCTGCTACCGAGAGATAAAATTATCGCTGGTTATCAGAGTAAAATTAAGCAGTTACGCTTAAGAAATCAGCCAAGTCTGCCTACAACTCTACATTTAGAACGTCTAATTAATCTTTTCTTACGTTGTCATGACATTGATTTACAAAAAAAACTAAACACATATTCCTCTCCCGGAGAGGAATGGAATGTTTTTGCGGCATTACGTGAAAAAAAGGACAAATTTTAGATATTTTTTATTAAAACACCCTGAACTTAAAATATCACTACTCATAATTTATACAAGAAAGAATTGACGCAAGCTAGCTAAAGATTCAGGTGGATAATTCTTGGGTCTACGAATAGTAAATGTCATTTAAAATAAATAAAGAGTTAATTCCATGATATAACATCATATCTAAGGTTATGCATACACTGGATGGCTAAGGTAAAATAAGAAGAAATGTAAAATCATGTTAGTGGAATTTAGAACTGCTACTGTGACCTTAGGATAGCATCCTCGAATACAGCTAGTTTACGGTTTATGGCAGTTGTTCCCACACAAGTAGAGATATGGCCTAAAGCAACATCAGTGAGTGTTGAACTGAGTGATATGATGGTGTTTACACCTAATTAAGTTGAGTATGATTCACGGTGAATAGAATAACTAATGTATGTTTAGTAGTGGTTGTCTGTAAAAACTATCACCGCTTATAACAACAGAAAAAATCAGGCTATATAGGAAATTAAGCCTAGCAAGACCGGAGTTATAAAGCGCGACTTTATTAGTTGGCATTGGGAAAGTTTGGCCAAAGCAAATCAGCTTAATATGGGAAACAAAAATAACATCTGTAAAATCAACAGTTGTTAGACGAGTAAAGGTGATTCTCTGGCCTTTTATTGATCCTCAGGTATTAAGAATGTCATGCAGATTCCTGCCTGTACTTACGAAAACACCCGACACAGAACGTTGACATTAGCGATTTGTTTATACATCTGTCTTCACGAAATGCAAAAACAGATGTATCTGCCTCTGTTTTTTTATGTGTCGATGCCGACAATCTACAACTCAGATGGTATCCATTCATCCAAAGTTCAGGTGTAAACTCAACCAATAGCGGGTTGTGGTCAGAGGCTTCGGTGACCAGCACCGAAGCCTCAGTGACTTTCATATCGCGATAAAACACGAAATCCAGTGGTCTACCAAACGCCCGCCTGCGTTGATCGTCGACAAACCTTACCTCTCCTAGTCCCATTTGCTCCGCGAACCTGTACAACGCCAGCATACGCTGGCGGCTCCAGGCATTGAAATCTCCTGCCATAATAACAGGGCCGATATGATTGAGGATCTGTTCTCCTATGGGGCCTAATTGTTTACTGTAAACATCAGTGCCCAGACTGAAATTAACAGCATGAATATTGACCACCATTAGCAGCTGTCCGTTCTGAATGGGATAGACAGTTACTAAGGAAGATTTAGGTAATCGCAACAGTGGCTCGCGTTCATGCAGTGGATAGCAATAAACCGGATGGGTGGCGGATAACGTCATCACTCCGGAGGGATGTTGTGGCAATATAAATGCGGGAACCTGGTCTGCTGCTAGATAATGAGAAGTGGCAAATCGCACCAGCTCTGGTGTAGTTTGTGCTTCTTGCAACAAGACCAATTGGGCGCCTCTACCCACTCCTTGTAATACCGACAGCCAATTGGAGCGCTGCTGTTTGTAAATGTTCCATACCATCACCCGCAAAATGCGCGAGCCCGGCAAAGGCTCTCCTACTGGCAACACCTGCTCTATTTGGCCAGAGGCAAGAGGAGGGAAGATACGCTCAACTGGCTGGCCCGCGACATACCTGACAGCATATGTTTTTTTTGGCACAAGCTTACTTGCTCATTTAACTAATTTTTGCATCCGTGACGGGTTATTTAAGCTAAATTCTTACTATTTTAGTCTACCGGAAACCTTACGGCCATGGTACTTTTATAAGGTTTTAGTTCAAGCACATTTAATATGAAAATTAACTCATTAACTCCAGCTTTATACAATTATGCAGTATATCACAAAAACATCCTTAATGCTTAAATGCTTACAGCTACGGTGACAGAGAGTTGTACTGAGCATCGGTTCGCCCATCACTATTAATTACTAGACTAATAGTCTAGTGTTTGTTATTTCCAAATTTCTGTTATGAGATCTTAACAATTGAATGTCTGACATTGCCTTGCAATCGATAGCATGATCAAATAGCAGTGTAAGAGATAATAGATAATGGGTTTTATATAATCATGGCAACATTGATTTAGCTAAATTAGTTATAATTTTATCTGATCGATCGCCAATCCCACCAAAAGCCTCAGCCCTACCATATTCTGAGGCCATAGGAATATATCACTAATCTTATAATATCCTGCGGCAGGTAAAAATGCACTTTATGTCTTGCTCAGTAAGTACTGTGAGAACCGGTGAGCCGCATTACCATACAAGGTTCTATATCTTGCTAATATCGCTATGTGCTCGTTGAGGAATCTGAGGCATAGCACCTCCGTGTTCTCAACTGTCATGAAAGCTAGCACTGTGAACGCTGTTCTTGATGACTGATTCATCTTCTTGAGTACTGAATTTATGCTGCTGGTGCTTTTATCTATCTCCGGTATGGGAAGTTACTGATAGTAGTACAGTGCTTATCAATTGACTGGGTAGTTGGACCGTCCATATACTGGCTTATCAGTGCGTATTATTCTGACAGTGATTTGCTACAGCCGTAGTATTCACAACACTGTTTAGTGTTCTGAATTTATAGTCTATAATAAAGCATTGCTAGCCCAGTGATGATTAGAGACCAATAATTCCAAGGTATTATACTCGGTCTGTTAATTTATTACACAGTCTGTGACTAATGAAGTGCAGGCTAAAACGGAAAATTCACCCCAATAGGACAAATATTATTGCTGTGTGCACAGCAAAAAAGATTTTCTTTAATCAGAAGGTGCTGCAGGGTAAATTTCTGAAAAATCACAAACGTATACTGAGGAGTAGGGGATTAATAAAACCCTGTTTATTATAGGCTGGTGACCTTGGAATCACAACTCAGCAGGGTGGTAGCATACCATCCGAGTTGAACTTGTCCCTTAGGTTCATTGAGAACACTACACGAATTATTGCTGAGTAAGCTAGAAAAACGAGACTGAATCAAACGTATATCAAAAATGACTGCCGTTTTCTGTATCTGCACCTAACGGAAGCTAAACAGACATTTCTTCGAAATTTCTTGCCACCGTAATATATTGCCTACTTTCTCTGTGGTTGACGTTGAGTTGGAGAGGAACGGACAGATTCAAGTTTGGTATTTAGACCGATGGTGCTACTAATGATCAATGCGGTATTTACCGACGATAACATATCGCTTTCCAACAATGCTTTTCTTTACATTAAATCAGCATCATCAAAGGATAGCAATTTCGACACCTGAATATCAGTTCCTTGCCAGTCCTCATTCATTACGCTAAATTTATAATAAGTTTTTTAATGTATTATAGCAGAACCAGCTAAATCTTGCTACACTTGGGTCATTTTCCAAATATGTGGCTTGTAAGCTAAACCGCTCCTGGTCATTAAAATCAGCTCTCATGGCACAGCACTATCTAAGTATCTGTTAGGCGACGAGCTGCCTCATAAGACGATAATATAACAAGCTGGCTGATTTGCTGCGAGTTCACAGGTACTCTATAAACTATTTCAGCGATAGAAATACTGAGATACATGCACTTGCTGAGTGGTAAAACCTCAGAACTGAAGTCTGCCAATCTGAATCCTGCCGAAATAACTACCTTAGACATTCATCTTCTCGCCTAGCTGTTAATTATGCTAACTAGCTGGAGCGAAAGCGATTTTCCCAGTCAACAGACGAGGCGTCCGGTCTTATTACCGAATAGACCTAACTTGCTACACATTATTCCGGAAAAAGACTATGACAATTAGGAGAGCTGCGCACAAATCATGCGCCAATGGTAAGTGTCGTCCTGTTCATTATGCTTACTCCATCATCTAGTACTAGATCTGAATGCTGTATGAAAAAGCGCCTTACACAACAATCACACTTTCAGTGTGCGGACTGGAGTAGATAAGTCGTTGTTCAATAAACGGTTCAAGTTATTCATTATAACTTTTATCTAAAATAAGCTGCTATTGAAATCGTTCTTATATTGCCATAATTTTAGCAAAATTGATGAAACTTTGATCTATTATGATGCAAATCAATTACAATTGAAAATACGTTTATTAAGGCTATATAGCAACAAAATCATGCAGCAATTATCAGCGTAATCCAAGGCCTATTGACAACATCGATCTAAATTCACGGCTCTAGAGTATATTTCAATTTGAAAAACTAAGATTTGGGGGCATGCTGCTGAATTGAAGAGAATCAATTATTCTCGAGCTCACAGTTTATAACAGCTGACTACAATCCAATCGTGTGTAAAACCTTGGTGTACAAATTAGGCTTTACGGTGAATATTCAATTGGAGCAATGTACTGTTATGCTGTATTTGGCCCTGGAACTCAAAAAAGACTGGATCTCACAGACAGGAAAAAGATCATCTGGAAGTGGCAAAAGATGTTTACAATGCAATAGAATGATAGTATGGCTAATTCAACACCAATTTTATATAGAGTCGTCCAACCTTGATTAGATTAATAGAAAAAGCGCACTGTGATGTTGTCAAATTTTAAGCTCAGTAAACACCAACAACACCTTGCACAACTGCCAAAAATTCCTCAGATAATTGAAGACGTTAAAACTCTTTATAGTCCCAAAGATTTCCGTCATGCTCTGATACAAGCCATCTCCGGCGCCCGCCAGCGTATTTATCTAGTTGCGCTTTATCTAGAGCAAGACCAGGGTGGTCAATGTATCCTTGAAGCCCTCTATCGCTCTAAACAAACCGACCCTACATTTGAAATCGCGGTTCTAGTGGACTGGCATCGGGCACAGCGTGGCCGTATCGGTGATAACAACTCTAATACTAATGCTGACTGGTATTGCCGTATGGCTCAGGCGCATCCAGGGATCGACGTTCCGGTGTACGGCGTACCGGTTAATACCCGTGAAGCTCTCGGGGTTTTTCATCTAAAAGGCTTTATTGTCGACGATCGGGTGATCTACAGCGGTGCTAGCCTAAATGATGTTTATCTACATCAGTTAGATAAATACCGCTATGATCGTTATCAGATAATTCGCAGCCGCCCATTGGCTGATACTCTACTTAACTATATCAAACAGTATTTACTCACGGCGCCAGCGGTTAACCGGCTGGATAACCCTGGAAGACCGAAAAGTTTGGAGATAAAGAATGATATCCGCCTGTTACGCCAAACGCTGCGGGAAGCTAGGTATCGCTATCAAGGTGAGGCAAGCCAGAATGAATTAGCTGTTATCCCATTAGTTGGATTGGGCAAACAAAGTCCACTGAATAAAACTATTCATCACTTGATGTGTTCGACTTGTGATAAACTGACGCTATGTACACCCTATTTTAATTTGCCGGCGCTTCTGGTGCGCGACTTGATAAACCTATTGCGTTTGGGAAAGAGAGTGGAAATTATCGTTGGAGACAAAACTGTCAACGATTTTTATATACCAGAAGATCAACCTTTCAAAATTATTGGCACCTTACCTTATTTGTATGAAATTAACCTACGTCGTTTCCTTAGCCGTTTACAGCGCTATGTGAGTAAAGGTCAACTAGTGGTGCGACTGTGGAAGGACGGTGATAACAGCTACCATTTGAAAGGAATATGGGTAGACGAAAAGTGGCAAATGTTGACTGGTAATAACCTCAATCCTCGGGCTTGGCGCTTAGATCTCGAAAATGCGTTGCTGATCCACGATCCTCAGCAAGCACTGCGATCGCAGCGTGAGAAGGAACTTACCCTTATCCGAATTCACACCCAGATAGTGAAGCATTTTACCGATCTGCAAAATATTGCTGACTATCCAGTTAAAGTTCGTAAGTTCATCAGACGGTTACGCCGTATTCGCATCGACCGCCTAATCAGACGGATTCTGTAAACGCTAATAATGAGAATAATAGCTGATAATTTTCTCACTATCACCTATGGTGCTTTTGGTGCTTCAGGAAGGTCTACAATGCCTTCCAGGCATAACCTGTCGTACCTGCCATAATTGTAATGCTGTGTGTCGATAGGATTATCGATCAAGTGCGCAAAACAATATCAAGGTAATGCGCTGCATGATGCAGTACCATTGAAGTAGTTTGTATGCTACTGATGCTCTGAACTTCCGACAAATCTATGGAAAGTCCCGAGAATTATGAGGTGTTTGGGAGGCTGCAAACATATCAATGGTGTACTATCCACAGTATTGAGAAGAACTTTGTTGAGTGCCCGGATTACCCACTCCCCTTTGGGACAACGAGTAAGAAGAAATTGACGCCTTGTAACACATCACAGTAATATGCGTCCCCAGTACGGTGAGTAGCGCAGGCTGGTAGCGCAATACGTTCGGGACGTATAGGTCGGAGGTTCAAATCCTCTCTCACCGACCAAATTTCAATGGTAACATAATGCGCTTAATAAGCGCTACTACATCAATTTTTATCTTAAATTTCATTTAATCAGCAACTTATCTATTTACTATTACCTGGAAACGTTTGTTATTCTATTGTTCGTGACGCTTCTTTTTATACGATGTCTCCATGGACGATGGTATTAGGGGGAGGTTTTAATGTAAGTGATAAGTTATGCTTAACAAAATATTATTTTTAGGTTCTAAATTACTTTAAAGGGTCGAAAACTACAAAATTAAGACTAGCAGAGTTTGCTAGATCATCAAGTGTAATTTTCAATAAACAGGCACTCACTTAAAAACAGATGAGCACTTAAAGTATCAACTTAGCTTAAGGCTGTTAGACCTGTATAGAGTTTACTGTGCCTTCAGTGCACCAGAAAAATTCTTTTAAGCCGATATGTGACATGTTGAACACTGACTGCCACCACATCTACTTGTTGGTGCTACTATTACTTATCAGATATACTAACAAAGTCTAATTTTTAATACGATTTCTGAGGAGTGGCAAAATATGAAGCATCAATCTAATAAAGAAAAAGAAAAGGATCTGAATAAAGATCAGAATCAGGCCTCAGATTTGATACAGAAAAAAATGCTCGATTCTCGTTCCATCATCATTTCCGGCGAAATCAACCAAATACTTACCGAAAAAGTGGTCTCGCAGTTGTTATTACTACAAGAAATTAATGATCTACCTATCAAAATTTATATTAATAGTCAGGGTGGTCACGTTGAAGCTGCTGATACTATTCATGATATCATCAAGTTTATCAAACCGACAGTGCATATTATTGGCACTGGCTGGGTCGCCAGTGTTGGAATCAGCATTTTCCTGGCTGCAGAAAAAGCACACCGCTATACTCTACCCAATACGCGTTTTATGATTCATCAGCCTTTAGGTGGTGTCCGGGGACAAGCAAGCGATATTGAGATTGAAGCGCGGGAAATCATCCTCATGTTAGAGCGTGTGAACCGGATGATTAGCGATGCCACCGGCCAGACGCTGGAAAGAGTGAAAAAAGACACTGATAGAAATTACTGGATGACACCGCAGCAGGCGATAGACTACGGCATTGTAGGGCGGATTGTGACCTCATTCAGCGAGCTGAATCTGGATTAACTCCTGGCAGCAGCTTATGTAGCAGGGGAAGTGGATGGTCCTTTTACCGGATAATTTACTTCCTTAATCGCACTGGATCTAGACGGCAACGATCTGTCCTATCTATACAGTAAATTCTTCAGCTAATTTCACTTGAGATACCACCACTCGGTACATCACATTGTTTCATAATGACGAAACCGTCAGTTGCGGAAGGTATCTGGCAAACTATCAGAAGCTGGGTGCCGACGGTGCAGCCATGGCGTGAAGATCATTACCGGTGATCCGGTACTAAAATATTTCCAAGCTTATTCAGATTACTAACATTATATTTATGATGGTGTGTGTTTACTGACTTTTCTTCGGATTGGTGTAATATTTTCCTGTCAACTCCAGAACCCTTAGATTAGACTTAATATTCGATAAAGATTTGCTCATAAATAATTTTATTAATCATTTCATTCCGGATACTGCTTTAGTAAGCACTGACTTACATAGACTGATGATGTGCCACTGATGGATAACATTTTTCTTCTGAACGCTTAAGTTTTATGCTTTACCATGGCTATGTAATTTAGCTTTCGATATCCGTAGTTTCACGTTCTAGGAGACAAGGCGAATGGTTAAACAGCAAGAGATCATAGCAGCGCTTGGAGTTAAATCTTCGATTAACCCGGCAGCTGAATTTCGTGTCAGTGTAGATTTTCTCAAAGCTTACCTGAAAAAGCACAGCTTTCTGCGCACGTTGGTACTAGGCGTCAGTGGTGGCCAGGACTCCACACTGACTGGCAAAGTCTGCCAAGAGGCTACCAGCGAACTCCGCCGAGAAACTGGCATAGCTGATTATCGCTTTATTGCCGTTCGCTTACCTCACGGCGAGCAGAAAGACGAGGGGGACTGTCGAGATGCTATTGCATTTATTCAACCGGACCGCGTGGTGACGGTTAATATTAAAAGTTCTATTCAGGCCAGTGAATTAGCCTTACGTGAGGCCGGTATTTCCTTAAGCGATCATGTCAAAAGCAACGACAAGGCGCGCGAACGCATGAAGGCGCAATATAGCATTGCCGGCATGACTTCGGGGTTGGTGGTGGGGACTGATCATGCGGCAGAAGCAGTAACCGGCTTTTTCACCAAATACGGTGACGGAGGCACTGATATCAATCCCCTATTCCGGCTGACCAAACGCCAGGGACGAGCTATATTAAAACATCTTAGCTGCCCCAAGCATCTCTATCTCAAAGCACCAATCGCCGATTTGGAAGAGGCTCACCCCGTACTGCTGGACGAAACGGTGCTAGGAGTAACTTATGAACTGTTAGACGATTATCTAGAGGGTAAAATTATTGATATCGATGCGGCACGCATTATTGAAAATTGGTATCAACGCACAGAACATAAACGTCATCTACCGGTGACGGTGTTCGACAATTTCTGGAAATAACCTCTGTACATTATTACAAGCGTGTGCTGCTGTTACTACTACTTTTCGTTGATCTTTGTGCTCCAGGCGTCTTATTGAATGAAGTTCCACAGGATTAGCTTCATGAGATGAGAGTAGATTGTTGGTGTCTTCACATAAACGTTCAGCGTTCCTGAACTTTAATCTGAACTTATGAGAAACTACAGGTCTGGAGAATGCTGAAGACAGTTCCTGGTTGTGTCATTAGTTACTCCTCGTTGTATCGTTATATACCTCTGCACCATGTTACTCGCTACCGGCTATTCATGTGGTACTTACGGTGGTGATGTATTTACATGATTATTTCAGGAAAAGCTTCACCACGCATCAGAAAATTTCTAGTGGGCCTCGTTTCATCGCTCGTTTAGCGCGACACATCTAAACTAATGGCCACAAAAAGCAGTGACACTAAAACTATTCCTAACAGTGATGTTACAAACTACATCATTATCCTATAGTGTTTTATTCATTGGCTCTTTGACCTAAATTACCTGAATTGCTTACATAATCACTTAATTAGCTTAACCATATTTTGCTACAGTAGAACAGAAATCGCACACGCACATAGTAAAATTCCACTTATGGAGTCTTTTGTCAGGCTAGGAGGAACACCTGACCAACTGGCTGTCTCTATTAACTGGTATGTGTGTTTTACTGCGGAATTGTATCGTGACTCAGAAAGCCCACAGACAGAAGGCACCTTCACAGTTTATGAGAGGGTACTGATGCATCTCGTTCGCTCAAACATAAGGTTCCCATCACATCAATGTACTATAAAAAAACTATATTAAATCTATTAGTCAACATGTTTGAGAATATACTAACGGCGTCTGTCGTTGTTCTAATAAAAAACGGAGGGGATTTATCGGTAATGCTAAAGGTGTCTCTATAGGCTGATTTTACAAAAAGTCTTGTGTAGATAAATTAATACTCTAATTCTAATAATGTTTCTTTTGGCCATGATATTCGAGCGATAGCCTCACCTAAGTTGCACAATTAGGTATAAATAAAATAATATAAAAATGAGAATGAGAATATATCCATAGGAGATAATGTCGCTGTGAAACGAAATTACTAACAAGTTGCCGTCTCGTTAGTGTCGGCAGCATTTTTTGTTATACACGATGACTACTAGACTCGAAATTTTGCCAGACCTAACGTTCGTAATTATCATTTCCCTTATAATTTTTACATTTCATGGCTACTTAAGCAGCCTCATTTCTCTCTTCACTCGGTAAGGGTTTCTGACAACAAATCGCGTTTTTCCCTTCATTCTGTCTGTTTTCTAAATAATGGATACCCATCCTCCCAGTCTTTTAAGGCTCTTACATTAAGAAATGCTGAAGTCCTATAATCCCCAAATCCTCCAGTTAAAAGATACCGTTACCATCTTATATCATCATCTATTAGGTGACGGATCTGGGGCGATTGCCTGAGACGTTGCAGTACAATACGGTCTTTTTATTCAGTTTTCGAGCAAAGGACTATCGATTTTGCTCGTTGAGACTGGCGTACTCGGTCGCTCAATTGAATGCTGTGTTCTTCTGTACACCTAAGACATCATCATTACCAAACAACGGATACCGGCTCTGTTGCAGTAGAGTTAGTGGCTGGTGTCGAGTTCAGGAAAGGATTTGACCAGTTCGTCTATCGACTTCATCTGATGCAAGAACGGCTCTAGTTTTGCCAGCGGCAGAGCTGAAGGACCATCGCATTTGGCGTAGTCCGGATTCGGATGCGCCTCGATAAATAGTCCCGCGATACTAACCGCCATACCAGCGCGGGCTAGTTCGCTCACCTGCACACGGCGTCCGCTGGAGACCTGGCCAAATGAATCACGGGTCTGCAGCGCATGGGTTACGTCGAAAATCACTGGGCAGCCGCAGGAGACCTGCTTCATCACATTAAAGCCTAGCATGTCCACTACCAAGTTGTCATAGCCGAAACTGCTGCCGCGATCACATAAGATCACTTGCTGGTTACCAGCTTCGCGGAATTTGTCAACGATATTGCCGACTTGCCCAGGGCTGATAAACTGCGGTTTTTTCACATTAACGACTGCACCAGTGAAAGCTATAGCCTTCACCAGATCGGTCTGGCGCACCAAAAACGCTGGCAGTTGAATAACGTCCACCACATTCGCTACGATCTGCGCTTGTCCGGGTTCGTGTACATCAGTGATAACTTTGACGCCAAATTGCGCTTTCAGCTCGGAAAAAATCTTCATCCCCTCGTCTAATCCTGGACCTCGATAGGAATGAATAGAAGAGCGATTGGCTTTATCAAAAGATGCCTTAAACACATAGGGAATGCCTAGCTTTTGGGTTACGGTTACATAGTGTTCACAGATGTGCATCGCCAGATCGCGCGACTCCAGCACGTTCATGCCGCCAAATAGTACAAACGGCCGATCATTTGCAACATTGATATCACCAATATTAACTACCAAATGTTTCATACTTCACCTTTTAATTGAATTAATGTAATTACAAGCAGTAAAGATCGCCACTGGTAAATGAAAAGTAACCAATTTTCCCGACAGGAGTGAATTTGAACCTTGATAATTTTGCTGATCGGATTTTCTAGGCACTGCTTGACAAAATAGTTAAGCCGGTTGGTCATCAACGCATGATTATCTTCTCGATGGTGAACTAAAGAGCACCAGGAAATTTACGTATCATAGTATTTTACCCACCTCTTCTAAATTTTTCGGATAGCTGCATACTTTTTACTTCTTAATCAGAAATATCATTCGTCGTGTCGTCATTATTAAATAAGATTCAAGCCATATTATTGAGGTTAAAAATTTACCGACACCTTGTAGATTTACTCCAGAACAAAATAGCATAGAGCATCGTAGTCAGATTGTGCAGCAGAGCGAGGACAATTGTTAATAGCAAAGTCGAATCAGATTGTCTAATGTGTATCATTCTCTTACTCAAAGAATTTGAAAAAAGCAGCCATATTAGTCTTGTTGTAGACAGGCTGGAGAGCAGCGTTATGGAGATAGTTTGCAACGCAGGCACTTACGCATGATGTGAATGAATTGCTCTGTGTACAGACAATGATGCATTAAGGCAAGATGCAAACTACAATAGTGAACATTATGTATTTTCAGTCCTTTCATTGATCACTTTTGATCAGGACACCACTGTCCCTGACTTACACGTTCATTGTAACCGTAATCACGCAGAGTGGCGATATGGCTAAAACCAGCATTGGCAAGTAGGGCTCGCACTGTGTCTCCTTGCTGCCAACCATGCTCAAGTATTAGCCAACCGCCGGGTAGCAGATGTACATCTGCTTGTCGGCAAATCGTCATCAAATCCATTAGCCCGTCTTCTCCCGACACCAGCGCACTGCGCGGTTCAAAACGCACATCACCCTGCAAAAGGTGGGGATCATTCGCCTCAATATAGGGTGGATTGCTTACAATAAGATTGTAGCGTTTTGCCTGCAATGGTTCAAACCAGTCGCCATCAAGGAACTGAACATTTTTTATTCCCAGTTGAGCAGCATTGTCACTCGCAAGCACTACAGCGCCCGGCTGGCGATCGACACCGGTTATCCGCCAGGCAGGCCGTTCTGAGGCTAACGCTAGGGCGATAGAGCCGGTGCCGGTACCCAGATCCAATACATCAGATTGAACGGCCGGCAGTAAGTCTAGCGCCTGCCTGACCACACATTCGGTATCAGGACGAGGAATTAGCGTATCGGCCGATACACGCAGTCGCAGGGACCAGAACTCGCACTCTCCAGTCAAATAGGCTACAGGCTCGCCTTGTTCACGACGTTGTAACAACACTTCCAACTGCGTGCACTGCACGGTCGACAGCACCGTCTCTCCGAAGGAGAGCAACCGAGTGCGTGCCACGCTGGTCACCTTTTCAAGTAGAATCTCGGCATCCCGTTTTGCACTAGGACTCGCGGCCATGCGCAGCCTGATGCAGGCCTGAGTCAGCCATTGTTGCCACGTTATCAAGGCATTTTGGATAACGAAGCAAGTTGATCGGCCTGATATTCCTGCATGATAGGTTGGATCAGCATATAGAGCTTGCCTTCGATGATTTCCTCAAGTCGGTACAACGTCAGACCGATTCGGTGATCAGTCACTCGACCCTGTGGAAAGTTATAGGTACGGATGCGGTCAGAACGGTCGCCGCTGCCCAGTAAATTGCGGCGCATATAGGACTCTTCCTGCTGCCGACGCTGTATCTCGGCGACGCGCAAACGCGCCACCAGCACTTCCATGGCTCTAGCTTTGTTCTTGTGCTGGGAACGCTCATCCTGGCATTCCACCACCAGGCCGGTTGGTAGATAAGTGATACGAATAGCTGAGTCAGTAGTATTAACATGCTGACCACCAGCACCGGATGAACGAAAGGTATCAATGCGCAGATCACTGGCCTTGATTTCTGGTAACTCCGACTCTGGGATTTCTGGCATTACTGCCACAGTGCAAGCAGAGGTATGAATGCGGCCTTGGGACTCCGTTTCCGGCACCCTCTGTACACGATGACCTCCAGACTCGAATTTCAACTGGCCATAGGCGCCTTCGTGGGACACTTTAGCGATGATTTCTTTGTAGCCTCCATGTTCGCCGTCGCTGACGCTAACGATCTCCACTGTCCATCGCTTGGTTTCAGCAAAACGGCTGTACATACGGAACAGATCTCCAGCGAACAGCGCCGCTTCATCACCGCCAGTACCAGCGCGCACTTCTATAAAGCAGCCGCGTTCATCATCAGGATCTTTCGGCAGCAGCATCATCTGTAGTTGCCGTTCGAGTTGTTCCTGGTTGATTCGGGATACTTTCAGTTCTTCCTGAGCCATATTAATCACTTCCGGATCCTGCAAAAAATTCTCCGCGGCATGAATATCTTCCTGAACTTGACGCCAACGTTGAAAGCAGTTGGTGATATCGGTTAACTGCGCGTACTCTTTCGACAAAGTGCAGAAACGCTCCTGATCGGCAATGATCTTAGGATCACCGAGTAAAACTTCCATTTCTTCATGGTGCTTTTGCAACGCCTTCAATTTAGAGATTATAGAAGATTTCATGCGTAATGATTTACCTTAATGAATGCTTTAGTGCGTGTCCAGTCCAAGATCATTGCGCAAAATTTGCAATCGCTCAACATCTCCTTCACGAGCAGCTTATTGTAAAGATTTAGTCGGCATGTGAATCAGACGATTGGTCAACTTGTAGGACATTTCTTTCACCACCACCTCCGAGTCACTGCCGAAACGCAGTGCCGTCAACGCTCGGCTTCAAAGTCCACCTGCAGTATATCAGCATAAGTGCGGTAATCGCGAATCGTTTCCACTGCTGACTGACTACGCAGCTAACCCATAAAATTCAAATTTTCCTGCGCAACAATGGTTTCGGCAAACACTGCAGCATTTTTGCGCTGCACTAGGTTCTTCTCAATGATGGCTTGTAGATCGTCCACCGTATATAGATAAACGTCGGCAAGCTTGCTCACTTCCGGCTCGATATTTCTTGGTACGGAAATATCTACCAACAACATGGGTTGATAGCGGCGCTGTTTCAAAGCCCGTTCCACCATCCCTTTGCCAATAACTGGCAGAGTGCTGGAATTGAGGTGATAATAATGTCGGTCTGGCCAAGCTGGCTCTCAATGTCCGCTAAACTTAAGCTGATGACATCGGCATCCACTTCACTGGCCCAGCTGCTGTACCCGTTCTCAGGTACGATTGGCGATGAGTAGCTGTTTCACTTTGTATTCGCACAGATGACGAGCTACTTCTTCTCCTACCAGTGTATAATTTGTGAAGAGTGAAAAATAAAACTATTAGAGCCGTTGACGCTATCGATGCCATCCGCTAGCGTGAAAGAAAGGTCCATGCAACCGATAAACTGAAGGAATCTGTTCCATGATAGAGCGTTATCATGTCATTTTCTGTTTTCTGCCACTGACCAGCCTACTCCTGTCTGCCTGTAGTGTTATTCACGATATCCCTTTCGGCTTTGCTAAAAGTCATATCTCTCTTGAATGGCTTACACATCAGCAGTTGGTCTTACAGCTCATCCGTTATCAAGCACGGGGGGCTTTCGCTTTTCTTGCTAATCAGCAGAAAATTTACGTGCGCTTTAGCTGGCAGCAAGCCAGCGTCGATCGTTACCGGTTGATTTTGATTAATCCACTTGGCAACATTGAGATGGAGCTGAATGTGCAACCGGGTGTCGCTCAACTCATCAACAATCAGGGCAAGAGCTACGTTAGCGCCGATCCCGAAGCAATGATCCAAAAGCTGTTTGGCATACCTATTCCACTAAATGACTTGCACCAGTGGATGCTTGGCCTGCCAGGTAACGCCACAGACTTTACCCTGGATTCCCGTGGCTATCTGCGTACATTAAATTATATCTACAACGGTCAGCTCTGGACTGTAACCTATCAAGGATATCATAACAACAGCATCCCGGAGTTGCCGGCTAATTTAGAATTACGCCAGGGCGACAATCTCATCAAGCTAAAAATAGATATCTGGAGCCTATAAATGACTCATCAGTGGCCAGCGCCGGCTAAACTCAATCTGTTTCTGTCGATTATCGGCCGTCGTTCCGACGGCTACCATTTTCTACAAACTTTGTTTCAGTTTCTCGACTACGGCGATACGCTAATCATCACCCCAACCTCCGGTGGCCGCATTCGTCTGTTAACTCCCATCTCAGGCGTGGCAGAAGAGGATAATCTTATTATGCACGCCGCGCAGCGGCTGCAACGTTACTGCTGGGCGCTAGAGGATCCTAAAGCGCCGGGAGCCGATATCTCCTTAGAAAAAGTGTTGCCGATAGGCGGGGGGCTCGGTGGCGGATCTTCTAACGCTGCTACCGTACTAGTGGCGCTTAATGCGCAATGGGATTGTTGGCTGGATCTGGATACGCTAGCACAGTTGGGGCTAACGCTCGGCGCTGACGTGCCGGTGTTCGTGCATGGCAAGGCAGCTTTCGCCGAGGGCGTCGGAGAAAAACTCACTCCGGCTGAACCGGCGGAAAAATGGTACCTGATTGCTGTGCCACCGGTCAGTATTGCCACACCGCAGATTTTCGGTGATCCTGAATTGAAAAGAGATTCGCCACCGCGTTCGCTCGCGCAATTATTCACAGCACCTTTCAATGATTGTGAGCCAATTGTAAGAAAACATTTTTTCACGGTTGAACAGCATCTTTCATGGCTGTTAGAATACGCGCCGGCGCGACTGACTGGCACGGGCGCTTGTGTATTTGCTGAATTCGATACCGAGGCTGCTGTTCGTCATGTTTTATCGCAAACCCCGGCATGGATGCACAGTTTTGTAGCTCGAGGTGTCAACGTTTCTCCATTGCACCGTGCATTATTAGGCTGGCGTAAAGCCTTACTCTGGACGCAATCCTGAGGTTATTTTCGTGCCCGATATGAAGCTTTTTTCTGGTAACGCCACCCCGGAATTGGCACAACGTATTGCTAACTGTTTATACACTAGTCTCGGAAATGCTGCTGTTGGTCGTTTCAGTGATGGAGAAGTTAGTGTGCAAATTAATGAAAATGTTCGTGGTGGCGACATTTTTATTATCCAATCTACCTGTGCGCCAACGAACGATAACTTGATGGAACTGGTAGTCATGGTCGATGCTCTGCGCCGAGCCTCAGCCGGGCGAATCACCGCCGTTATCCCCTACTTTGGCTATGCGCGCCAGGATCGTCGCGTCCGTTCTGCTCGTGTGCCGATTACCGCCAAAGTGATGGCTGACTTCCTTTCGAGTGTGGGTGTTGACCGGGTACTGACGGTCGATTTACATGCTGAACAGATTCAAGGTTTCTTCGATGTGCCGGTGGATAATGTATTCGGCAGTCCAATCCTGCTTGAAGATATGTTACAGCAAAATTTGGAGAATCCAATCGTTGTTTCACCTGATATTGGCGGCGTGGCGCGCGCTCGTGCCATTGCTAAGTTGCTTAACGACACAGATATGGCGATTATTGATAAGCGCCGTCCGCGCGCTAATGTGTTGCAAGTAATGCATATTATTGGCGACGTGGCGGGTCGCGATTGCGTACTGGTAGATGATATGATCGACACAGGAGGAACTTTATGCAAAGCCGCAGAAGCACTAAAAGAGCACGGCGCTAAGCGAGTTTTTGCTTATGCCACCCATCCGATTTTCTCGGGTAACGCCTATAAAAATATCAAGACTTCAGTTATCGATGAAATGATTGTGTGTGATACCATTCCGCTGGATCCGCTTATTAAAGCGCTCCCCAACGTGCGTACACTGACGTTGTCAGGAATGCTGGCGGAAACAATTCGTCGCATCAGCAATGAAGAGTCCATTTCAGCTATGTTTGAACATTAAAATTAATCTATCGCACTATTATTTCCTAACTTTGATGGTAACAGGAGTTTTAGTTTTTACGGCAGAGCGTGTCGAAGTAGTAGGTGAAACCAATAATGGCATATCTAGGCTATTCAATAAATCAAAAGATTGGCTGGAATTTGCCTTATTCTTGTTTACGTGGATTTGATATACCTCTCTGACAAAGTAAATTAGGATGTAAATTGCCTGATTGTAGGCAAAGCATAATGATCAAATTAATTGTAGGCTTGGCTAATCCCGGAGCTGAGTATTCTGCCACTCGGCATAATGCCGGCGCCTGGTACGTTAATTTTCTGGCAGAGCGCAACTGTCAGTCGTTAAAAGAAAAAAGTAAATTTTATGGTTACACTGGTCGGCTAACGCTAAATGGCAATGATATCCATCTGTTAGTGGCTACAACTTTTATGAATATGAGCGGTAAGGCAGTGGCTAAGATGGCAACCTGTTATCGCATTACGCCAGAAGAAATTCTAGTAGCACACGATGAATTAAATCTATTACCTGGCATTGCTCGGCTGAAGCAGGGAGGTGGCCACGGCGGTCACAACGGTCTGAAAGACATTATCAGTCACTTGGGCAGTCTCTGTTTTCACCGTTTGAGGATTGGCATTGGACATCCCGGAGATAAAAACAAAGTTGTCAGCTTCGTGCTAAGCAAACCTACCGCCAAGGAACAACAGTTCATTAATGGCGCAATCAATGAAGCGGTGCGCTGCACTAATATTCTTTGCACTCAGGATATCGTAAGAGCCATGAACTGTCTGCATGCTTACAAACCTAAGTGAATACCGGGCGTCTAGGTTATACTTGGATTCTGTATATAATCAATATTTATAATAATTATTTATATTATCATCAGTCAATTAACTATTAGATAATTTAGGTGATGTAGATATGGGTTTTAAATGTAGTATTATTGGGCTACCCAATGTAGGTAAATCCACCCTATTTAATGCACTGACTAAAGCGAACATAGAAGCGGAAAATTTTCCGTTCTGTACTATCAAGCCTAACATCGGTGTAGTGCCGATGCCTGATCCACGCATGGATCAGCTAGCGGAAATCGTCAAACCACAACGTATCACTCCCGTCACCATAGAGTTCGTTGATATCTCCGGTCTGGTGAAAGGTGCATCCAAAGGGAAGGGTTTGGGTAACCAATTCCTGACCAATATCCGCGAAACTGAGGTCATTGGTCATGTTATACGTTGCTTTAAAAACGATAACATCATTCATGTGGCGGGAAAAATCGATCCGGCGGAAGATATTGATATAATTAATACCGAGCTGATTCTGGCTGATCTCGAAGCATGTGATCGCGCTATCCATCGAGTACAACAACATTCCAAAAGTATCGATAAAGACGTCAAGCGAGTGCTGTCTGTGTTGGAAAAATGTCTACTGCACTTGAGTAATATTGGCATGCTAAAAACGCTGAATCTGAGCAATGAAGATAAAAGAACCATCCACTATCTCAATTTCCTGACTTTGAAACCCACTGTGTACATAGCCAACGTTGATGAAGACGGTTTCAATAATAATCCTTATCTAGACAAAGTGCGTACTATCGCCGATACCGAAGGCTCTGTGGTGGTCACTGTGTGTGCAGTGGTAGAATCTGATATTGCCAAACTCGAGGAGGAGGAGCAAAATGAATTCATGGCAGAGCTGGGCCTCAAAGAGACCGGGTTAAATCGAGTTATTCACGTCGTCTATAAGCTATTGAATTTGCAAACCTACTTCACAGCTGGCGTGAAAGAAGTACGTGCCTGGTCTATCCCTGTCGGCGCTACTGCACCACAGGCGGCTAGAAAAATTCACACCGATTTCGAAAAAGGATTTATCCGCGCACAGACGATCTCCTTTGCCGATTTCATTACCTATAAAGGAGAACAAGGTGCCAAAGAAGCTGGGAAAATGCGTTCTGAAGGGAAAGATTATGTAGTCAAAGATGGCGAGGTGATGAACTTTTTGTTTAGCAAATACAGATCTCGTTCTAGGCAACGTCTTTGACTGTAAGGTTGTTATAGACTAGGTAAAAAGTGGGAAAAGCGAGGAGATGTTTCGCTGCTGTCAGCATGTCGTTAATAACATCAACACTATGCTATATTACTCGTATCAACAGGGCTCCTGTTTGCACTCTTGAGTATGAATCACTACCCTTATATAGCGAAGATTTTTGAAGATTCTTATTATATCAGATTATGTGGCAGAAAAATAGCTGACTGGCATATTTATCGGGTAGCTGTTCTATTGCGATAGCGCGTCAGATAAAGTGTTTAAACTATTCATTGTCGCTTCATTACCAGAGGTATACTTATTTACTAATTTAAGGAGAAAGATTGTTATTAACACCGTATTCGCTGGTAATTTTAGCCACACTGGCATCGAGCAGGGTGATACCAGACAACTATACGTTTAAAGTTAGTTAAAATAGAACTGACGGGGACGGAAGATCTTAAATTTTAAGATCGCATTCAAAATTGCTCAAGTGCGTCAATACTTGAGCTGTGGTAAGTGCCTACCTCAACTAGTGTAATATCTTCCATTATTTATGGAATTATCACTTCCGGATTACGTTGACAGATTTATCAACGAGCTGAGTAATGTGGCTTTGCAGATTCTCCAGCGGTGAATACAGTCTCATAATATAATGATCATTAAGGAGTAATGCTATGTCTTTTCTTATCGGCAAGCACATTCTGGTTACTGGAATCGCTAGCAATCGTTCTATTGCATACGGTATCGCCCAAGCCATGCACCGTGAAGGTGCAGAGTTGGCTTTTACTTATCAGAATGACAAATTAAAATCACGGGTAGAAAGATTTGCCACCAGTTTCAATTCTAGTATTGTGTTGCCGTGCGATGTGGAAGAAGATGCTAGCATTGAGTCGCTATTCACTGAATTAGCCAAAGTTTGGCCAACGTTTGACGGCTTCGTGCATTCTATCGCTTACGCTCCTACCGACCAGCTAGACGGTGACTATGTGAATGCCGTTACTCGTGAAGGCTTTACCATTACACACAACATCAGTGCCTACAGTTTTGTCGCCATGGCGAAAGCTAGTCGCTCCATGCTTCACTCCAACTCTGCCTTGGTCACCCTGACTTATCTAGGCGCGGAGCGCGCTATCCCGAATTATAATGTCATGGGCCTGGCCAAAGCTTCACTAGAGGCCAATACCCGTTATATGGCTAATGCCATGGGTCCGCAGGGCATTAGGGTCAACGCTATTTCCGCCGGTCCGATCCGTACGCCGGCCGCTTCTGGTATCAAGAATTTTAAAAAGATGCTATCCCATTGTAAATCGGTTATACCTATCCGCCGCGTGGTTACCATTGAGGACATTGGTAATACCGCTGCCTTTTTATGTTCTGATCTGTCAGCAGGTATTACCGGTGAAGTAATTCATGTGGACGGCGGCTTCAACATTATCGCCATGAGTGATCCGGAAGTGGATTAAGAGTTCCGGGTCTATCTGCTAATAAGTCAGTTAGCTTATTATCATGTTGTCATGCTGGTTAACACTAGCGTCATGATAATCATTTAATTGATGAAGGAATTGAAAAATTTATACGCTCTGCAAAACCTTCTGTAGCTAACAAACCTTCAGCATCTCCTACCCAGGTGGCTTTATCGGTTTTAACTGCTGCTGTGACGAACTGCATTTTTCTGCAAATCCTATTCTTCTTAAGTACAAACACCATGATTTATAATCTTGGTAACTTCTATTGAGGCATCTGCGGCCAGCGAAAAGTTATTCATCGAGAAATTTGGAGGATCTCGGCTATGGTGGTGATGGAGATTCGATATTGCACGTAATTTTGTGGCATAGTAGCCTGAACTAAATGGAAGGAGTTAAAATGATCAACCTCATATAGTGGATTGGCAATCTATTTTAAATTTTAACTCATTGGTGTGACTCTCTAGTTTTAGCGAGAGCAGCTTTAACCCCAACCGCTAACTCTTAGTTAGCGGAAGAGTCGGGTGTAAGGCAATGATAATAAAGTGCTAAAAAAGTTCAGCTTCCTGGAAGCTGTTTCCCGTATAATTAGCAATATAACATCGGCTTTTTCAGGATCGAAGCCGTTATAGACTACCTACTTAAGTCAGGTATCTGCTCCTGCAGCGTGTAATTCACGTAAAATAGTCTCCAGCGCAGCTGGAGGGTCAGCCGCCTGAGTAATTGGGCGACCGATCACCATATAATCCACTCCTGCTTTCTGGGCTTGCAGCGGAGTCATTACTCTGCGCTGATCTCCTGCATCGCTGCCGGCAGGTCGGATCCCCGGTGTCACCAAGGTAAAAGCCGCACCACAGTCGGATTTTAACCGCGCTGCTTCCCAGGCAGAACAGACTACGCCGTCCATGCCGCATTGTTTGGCTAGCACGGCCAACCGTACGGCATAATCCGATGCACTACCTGCAATGCCGAGTCCGCGTAGATCTTCATTGTTCATGCTGGTAAGTACCGTGACAGCAATAAGCGCAGGTGCGTCAGCCCCAAATGGCACCAGCGCATTTCGCGCCGCTATCATCATCCTCTCTCCGCCACTGGCATGTACATTGACCATCCACACTCCCAAATCAGCCGCTATGCTGATCGCTTTGGCTACAGTATTGGGAGTATCGTGAAATTTCAGATCCAGGAAAATATCGAACCCGCGTTGTTGGAGGTCACGAACCAGATCCGACCCCGTGTAAAATTTGCCTATTTTTAGTCGGCACTGCTGCGGCGATACTCGGTCAGCAAACGACAGCGCCTGACTGGTGTCGGCATAACTCAAAGCCACAATAACCGGGGAACCCGGCTGTTTTTGGGTAGAATGGGGAGACAAAGAGTCGTACATCATGGGACATACCTTAATAGGGCTGCCATATATCGGTGGTTAATTAACATCGCATGTAGTTTACCTGAGGACTCCGCAAAAGCCCAGCCCTTGAGACAACTATCTTTGCCTGAGACTACCTTACTACCAGGATGTAGAATGCACCCGATGCCGCCAACTGCCAAACTCGGGATACCAGCTGGGCTCTTGGCATGGAGGGTAGAGTGGAGAGTAGTTTACTGACCGTCTAGGCCACGGATAGGTTTGACAGAGACCCAGGATTTGCATGAAGGGCAATGCCAATATAGGCTGTACGAGGTAAAACCGCATTTCTGACAGCGGTAGCTGGGGTTGGTACGGATCTGTTCACCTACCATATCGCGTAGAGTCTGTAGGCTTTCTTTGGCACGCCCATCTTTCGCCTCGTTGAGATGAAAATGCATCAAACGGTGAAACATGCGCATTGTCGGGTGCTGGCGTAATTGTTGGTTAATATAACTATGTGCCACTTCCGGGCCCTGTTCACGTTCAATAATATCCGTTAGCAGCAACTCTGCCGCCGAGCCGGTATTTTCCTCCACGCAACGCTTGAGAAAATTTACCCAGGCGTCTGGCCGGCCTAATGCCTGATAGCACTCTTGTAGCATTGGCAGCGTTTCGCTGACCATATCGCGATCTTGATCCAGAACCTGAGTCAACACCTCGACTGCGCCCATATAATTCTGCTGCGCTATGTGAATTCTAGCACGCATGATGGATACCCGGGCGCTGTTTTTATCCGCCATCGCCCCTCTCTCCAGTAGAACGATGGCGTGATCTGTGTCGTTACAGTCCATTGCCTGTAGAGCCAGCTCACAGTAAAAATGGGCAATCTCCACCCTACGTTGCTCTTTGCCAAGTTTAACTAACCTTTCCGCTACATTGATCGCCTTTGACCATTCACTAGTCGCTTGATAAATCTGTAATAAAAGGCTCAGTGCACTCACACGAAAATTCTCTTCGCTCACCAGCTGGCTGAACATGTCCTCGGCGCGGTCGTAGAACCCGGCCGTCATATAGTCTCGCCCAAGCTGCTGTATTGCTAGCATCCGCTGCTCTGAGGTAAGAGAAGTACTTTCCATTAACGCTTGATGGATACGGATGGCACGATCCACTTCACCGCGGGAACGAAACAAACTTCCCAGTGTCAGATGCGCTTCAACAGTATTGCTGTCTTCCGTAAGCTTAAGCATATCGAGAAACAAATCCACAGCTTTATCTTGCTGATTGGATAACAGAAAGTTTACCCCGGCTACATACTCTCGGGAAAGGCGGTTGGCTTCTTGCTGTTTATTCTGCTGTGCACTCCTGCGTCCCATATACCAACCATAGGCAGCAGCCACAGGTAACAACAGAAATAACAATTTTAACATAGTTTGTTATTCTATTCCTTAAACACAACTGCGATAGCATTAGCAAGCGTTAGGGAATATTGTTTTCGACGGTAAAATTCTGTTCAAGTTGTTTCATTTTACGCTCGGCGCGCATCAGCGCCAGGTGCGTACGCAACCACAACAGATTGCAGACAAACCTAGTGACAAAGAAAATGATACATAAGGCAGACATCCAAAATTGACCTTGTGTCAGAATGTGGTTAAAGGTGACTACCTGATCATTGTGTGCTCCAAAGATGGCAGAAATGATAAAAAATAACTAACACCAGAAAAATTATTAGAATATGTCTCACATTATTTCCTGTAAGCTGCATTATTTAAAATGTGCAGAAGATGAACTCATTTAGTACAATTAAATTAACATTTCCCAGTTAAGATATAAGTACCGATCCGCCTTTACGGGCGCTGTGTGCAACCTCTGAATAGAATACTATAGAGTTGGCAAGGGAAAACCCTAATCGCCAGCTATGTTTTCTTTAAATTTTCTACTTACTTGTCAACGCTGTTAACCGTGGAAGCGAGGTATCCGGAATTTCTTTCTGCATCATTTGTCAATGTATCTACCCAAATCAGCTAACTGACAATAACGTCTGTGACCATATCTTATGTTAAATGCCATACCTCTGATTGATTATCGTACCTCTGGCCTAGATTACCAATACCAGAGCAATGCTGGCACGATCTCACAGCAGATTCACAGTTAGTAAGGTCAAGACAGGGCGAAGTGGTTTTCTCGATGAGAAAAAGAACCGGCTTTGTGGCGCCAGTGCTTCTCTTCTGCAGTTATCCTAGAATTGTCTGCTGCTTTATCAGCTCCTGTTTACTTCCTAATTTCATTTATCGCTCTGCATGTCTTGCAATGCAAGATGCAGAAGTCCAGATCATTGATATCATAATGCTTATCTAGCTATATCACTAAGGATCAGAGCTCTTACACTCGCTCTTATAAATAATTTCATCCCCTCTGGAACTGGTCAAATGACATTGTAGGCAGTAGGATGCGCGTCATTATTTGGTTAGGAGAGCAATATGCAGCTTAAACGTGTGGCAGAAGCAAAATTGCCAACACCCTGGGGAGATTTTTTGGTGGTGGGCTTCGAAGAAATCACCACAGGACATGATCATCTGGCGCTGGTGTATGGTGATATTACAGGCCAGGCGCCAGTACTGGCAAGGGTTCATTCCGAATGTCTGACCGGTGACGCCTTGTTTAGCTTGCGCTGTGACTGTGGTTTCCAGTTAGAGGCGGCGCTGACTCATATTGCTGAGGAGGGACTCGGTATTCTGCTTTACCACCGTCAGGAAGGCCGCAATATTGGACTACTGAACAAAATACGTGCCTATGCTCTACAGGATACGGGTGCTGATACGGTCGAGGCTAATCACCAGCTAGGTTTTGCTGCCGATGAACGAGATTTTACACTCTGTGCCGATATGTTCAAATTGCTTGGTGTAGCAGAGGTACGTCTGCTGACTAATAATCCTAAAAAAGTAGAAATTCTGATAGCGGCGGGCATAAATATAAGCGAACGTGTACCGATAATTGTGGGCCGTAATCCAAAGAATACCCGTTACCTAGATACCAAAGCCGCCAAAATGGGTCATTTGCTCAATGGCCTTGCCGAATCAAACTAGTTTACTCATTGAGCATTAACGACGACCAGATTCTGTGTACGATAACTCCATATACCACACCAAGCCACACTGCCCAACCGTAAGTTTCATCACCGGACAAGCGAAACGTCTGACCATACGGTCTAATTAAGAGGTCCAATAGCGATACATCGAACATCTACTTTCAACAACAGTGGCTCATAAATCGCCAGTACATTGCTGCTATGGAGTAAGGGGGTAAAACCTTTTATTCGATATCATCGTATTGTAGATGCACATATTGGCAAAATTCTGTGCATCACACCTCATAAATAACCCTACTGTGAGCTACTCAGGTTACAGGAGTTGAAATCCTTCCTGTTTCCTTACACCACACTGCTTCAGTTATCAATCTTATGGAATGTAATAGATTTTTCGAAAAAACAGGTTTTATGATATGAGAGGTGCAACCACCCTTGTTATTGTCATAATCATGTTATGATAAAGGTAATTCTTCAAAGAAAGAAAATAGTAACGTTTTCTTAACATTAATATATTTATTAAAGCTGTAGACGGGGTGGTATAGGGCAATAGGCTGCGCCATACCTGGGCATACCACTAGCGAAATGTGATGGATCATTTTGTCGGAAGTTTGATGTCTTTGAACATTGCTTCGATGTCTTCATTGGATCGTAACGTCGCCGCCATATTAACCACATCTCGGGTCAAATGAGGTGCAAATAAATTAATAAAATCATACATATAACTGCGAATGAAGGTACTGCGACGGAAGCCAATTTTAGTAGTGCTCTGGGCGAACAGCTCACTGGCGCTGATTTTGATTAAATCCGGGTCTGCCTGTGCATTGATCGCCATATTGGCAATCACACCAATACCGAGCCCCATACGGACATAGGTTTTAATGACATCCGCATCGGTGGCAGTGAAGACTATTTTCGGCGTCAACCCTGCGCGGTTAAACGCGGCATCCAGCTCAGAGCGACCGGTAAAACCAAAGGTATAAGTTACCAGCGGGTGGGGTGCCAACTCTTCGATCGTCAAGAACTGTTTCGCTGCTAGTGGATGATCTGGAAGTACCACGATAGCCCGGTTCCAGTGATAACAAGGTAGCATCACCAGATCGTTATATAAATGCAATGCTTCGGTAGCGATGGCGAAATCTGCTATACCTTTCGATACCGCTTCGGCAATTTGCGTCGGTGATCCCTGATGCATATGCAGCGATACCCGTGGATAGCGCTCGATAAATTCTTTAATCACCTTCGGTAACGCATAACGCGCCTGGGTATGGGTAGTCGCCACATACAGCGATCCTTTGTCAGGATAAGTATGTTCACCAGCTACCGCCTTGATGGCATCAATCTTAGATAGTACCTCGCGCGCAATGCGGATGATCTCCTGGCCTGCCGGAGTCACTTGAGTCAAATGCTTACCACTGCGGGAGAAAATCTGTACGCCAAGCTCATCCTCCAGCATTCTTACTTGTTTGCTGATGCCGGGCTGAGAAGTGTAGAGTCCCTCGGCGGTTGAGGAAACATTAAGATTATGGTTAACCACTTCAACAATATAACGAAGTTGCTGCAATTTCATTTGCTTGTCCTGGTTAATACCTGAACTTGGCGCACAGAAAAATGTCACCTGGCCGGCGACAAACCAGATTCAGCGAAATATTTAAAATTGTTGGTTATTAATAATATTTTTATTTAATCATAAAAAACACTTAACATCACTTAATATCAATTTTAAAGCCAGACTTTGGGTGCAGATAGAGTTATTTCTTGATAATCTTCCACTTGCCATCGATATAGAACGCGGTCCAGTCGGTAGCTTTGCCATCTTTTTCCGACGCAACATACTGTTGCTTAGTTTTTCGGCTAAATCGCACCAGGGTTTTATTGCATTCGTCATCCTGTATCGGCGCATCAGCTAGATAGCGCAGTTTCTCTGGCAGACGATCGCGGAAACGGGCCAGCTCTTCAACTAGCGGTGCACGAGTTTCACGCGATTTCGGAAACGTATTGGCAGCCAGAAAGATCCCTGAGCTGCCGCCACGTAGCACAAAATAGGCATCCGATTTCTCGCATGATAGCTCTGGCAGTAACACTGGATCTTCTTTTGGCGGCGCTACGTCGCCATTACGCAGGACTTTTCGGGTATTCTTACAGTCGTCATTGGTGCACAACATATATTTGCCAAAACGCCCTAATTTTAAGCGCATGTCAGAATCGCACTTCTCACACTTAACTGCTAAACAACTGTCATAACCTTTAACACGAAACTTGCCTTGTTCAATTTCATAACCATCACACAGTGGATTGTTGCCACAGACGTGAAGCTTGCGCTGACAGTTAATAATATAGCTGTCCATAGCAATTCCACACTTGCCGCAGCGGCGGCGCGCACGCAGCGCATTGGTTTCGGCATCGCCTCCCTCAAGTACGTTCAGGATTTCCGATTCCGGAAGTAAATTAATCGTGTTTTTGCAGCGCTCTTTCGGTAATAACGCATACCCTGAACAGCCTAGAAACACGCCGGTACTGGCGGTGCGGATTCCCATTTTTCGGCTGCAGACGGGACAATCAATGCTGGTCATGATCATTTGATTAGGTCGCATACCCCCTTTTTCTGGATCTTTCTCGGCGTTTTCCAGCTGCTGGCTGAATTTGCCAAAAAAATCATTAAGCATGCCTTTCCATTCTTGCTGATTGACAGCCACCTGGTCCAGAGTATTTTCCATTTTAGCGGTAAAGTCATAATTCATTAGCTCACGGAAGTTCTCTTCTAAGCGGTCAGTGACAATTTCTCCTATTTTTTCTGCGTAGAAGAGACAATTTTCCACATGCACATAACCACGATCCTGAATCGTAGAGATAATGGATACATAGGTAGACGGCCGACCAATGCCACGTTTTTCCAATTCCTTCACCAGAGAGGCTTCGCTGTATCTGGGTGGAGGTTTAGTAAAATGTTGACTAGGCAACAATTTTTCTAAAGTGAGGAGATGACCTACCTCCACTTCCGGCAAGGCATGATATTTGTCGACCTTACGTAGCGCTGGCATTACTCTAGTCCAGCCATCGAAACGTAGCGTACGTCCGCGGGCGCGCAACTGAAATTCTCCAGCAGTCACGGTCATCGTGGTAGAATCGTACTGCGCCGGCATCATTTGGCAGGCGACGAACTGACGCCATATCAATTGATACAGTTTTTGCGCGTCAGCTTCCATATTTTTCAGTTGCTCTGCCAGTGCATTGACGTTGGAAGGACGAATTGCTTCATGTGCCTCCTGAGTGTTATCTTTACTGATGTAATCATTGGGCTGATTCGGTAAATACTTAATACCAAAAGTATCGCTGATATAATCACGGACCATGTGCAGCGCATCATGACTCAAGTTAGTCGAGTCGGTACGAACATAGGTGATATGTCCAGCTTCGTACAACCGTTGTGCTAGTATCATGGTTTTTTTAACACCACATCCTAGGCGGGTGCTGGCTGCTTGCTGTAGTGTCGAGGTAGTGAACGGTGCGCTTGGTTTGCTGCTGATGAGCTTATCTCCGCGATCAGTAACGATATAATCCGCTTTTTCCAATAGAGCCAGTGCCGTTTGGATTTGTTGCTGATTGACTGGCTTGAACAGTTTGTTCTGCTGGTGTATTACCTGCATTGTCAGCGATGGCGCCTGCGAGCTGCTCAGATCGGCGTGCAGTTTCCAATATTGTTCCGGGACAAATGATTTGATTTCCCGCTCACGTTCTACCACTAGCCGGACAGCCACTGACTGGACCCGGCCAGCTGACAGACCGCGGGCTATCTTTTTCCATAGTAGCGGCGATACCATGTACCCTACGATGCGGTCCATAAAACGCCGTGCCTGCTGTGCATGTACCCGGTATATATTAAGCTCGCCAGGATTATCAAAAGCTTGTTTAATAGCGTTACGGGTAATTTCGTTGAACACTACCCGGCTGAAACGTTTATTGTCGCCACCGATGACTTCACGCAGATGCCAGGCAATAGCTTCCCCTTCTCGGTCAAGGTCGGTTGCAAGGTAGATATGATCGACTTTTTCAGCTAGAGCCTTCAGCTCGGTTATCACTTTCTCTTTACCGGGTAGGACTTCAAAATGTGCTTTCCAACCATGATAAGGATCGACACCCATGCGGTTAACTAGAGCGCTTTTTGGGTTCGGTTTGCTTTTTTTCTTTTTATTGGCGTAGGAGATTTTGTGATTGGCTGAACTTCCGATTGGCAAGTCGCGGATGTGGCCGATACTGGATCTAACCACGTAGTCATTGCCTAAATATTTATTAATTGTTTTAGATTTGGCTGACGATTCAACGATAACGAGAGCTTTACCCATTTTACCTTACCTGAATAATGCCTTCTGAAAATAAGAAGTTTTTGAAGCCAGACTCTGGCTGAGCATACCCATTTTCAACTTTATATTGCGTCAGTACCGCAAAAAATCAACCTGTTTTTGTCACTCCATTCCTGATGGTGAAGAAATCATCCAATAATTGTTAATATATTTATTTTTATAATAAATGTAGCCTGAAGTTGCTTACTTTTTCTAAAACTGAATTAACTACTCGATGCGTGAAGACCACATATACATAATAAAAACTGATACAACTAATAAGAGAGGGTGAATGATTTTACCTGATACTCAACAGAGCTATAAACTAAACGTAATGCACTTTAGTCCTATTCCAGACAAATACAATAGAATTTTGTAATTAAAAATCAGACAATGAAGTGATGATGACTAAATAAAAGAAATAAAGCAAAGATAAATTGTAATAGTCTGCTAGAAGAATTAAAATAAATAACTTGTGATTATGACTGTCGCACTAATATACAGGAGATAAAGACCCAAGCTAGATTATGGAGGATCTAGCTATTTTAACAAGTAAGGGATAGTTTCCTATAAACTATTGAGATATTTATATGTTAAAATATCTTGCATGTCTTGTGTGGAAAATATAATCTGGTAGATTGAAAAATTATATTCGCGCAGCGGTCTTATTTAGACTAGCCAACTTAGATCCCGGCTGGGTGTTTCTTCTTTCATCATGTACCCGATGATGCTATGCTCGCATCCATTAACAGTAGTGGAGGAGTAAGGAATGCTGGAAGTTACCCAACAGAGTGCAAAAGGTCTTGCCTTATTTAAGGTTTAAGCACAGTCTTGCTAGCAAGACGACTTATCCAGCGTTTTGGTTGGCTGAACCGCACGCTTATCACCTCATAGCGCACCAACTGGTCGATCAGCAGATCATCGCTGGTGCCGAGAGCATCCACCAGGCCCCGGTGCAGAGCCTGTTCGCCATACCAATGTTCTCCAGTCGCCACGGCATCGATATTCAGTGAAGGACGCATATGTTGCACAAAAGATTTAAACATCTGGTGAGTTTCATCCAATTCCTGCTTGAATTTCTCTCGGCCTTCGGGAGAGTTTTCTCCAAACAATGTTAGTGTGCGCTTATAAGGGCCAGCGGTATGTAGCTCCATATCTATATCGTTTCGTTTCAATAAGCGGTTAAAATTGGGGATCTGCGCGACTACGCCAATCGAACCGATAATGGCAAAAGGGGCAGCGAGGATACGATTCGCAACACAGGCCATCATGTAACCGCCGCTGGCAGCGACTTTATCGACCGCTACAGTAAGTGGTATGCCCTTTGCTCTTATCCGCTGAAGCTGAGAGGCTGCCAGACCATAACCGTGTACTATGCCGCCAGAACTTTCAAGCCGAAGCAGCACTTCATCTCCTGATTTGGCAACAGCCAGTACGGCAGAAATCTCCTCGCGTAGAGAACTAACTTCATCCGCATCCATGCTACCGGTAAAATCCAACACGTATAGGTAGGACCTGGTCGTTGCTTTATCACCCTGTTTAGCTAACACCTTAGCCTGTTTAGTTTCGGCTTTATCCTGTTTTTTATATTTTTTGCGCCAAGAACCCCTCTCTGCTTCGTTCATTCGGGCCAGCTGCATTTCCCGCTGCATATCGCGATATTGCTTACCCAAGTCATGAATATGAATTTGTCCTTTACGCTGACGTGTGCGCGTACGTAATCCAAACAACAGCAGTAATAGCACAACACCGATGGCTAGCACTACAGTAAGGGTTTTGGCCAGAAAAAGTCCGTACAACGAAATAAATTCCACAAAGCCACCTTGATAAATATGGAAACAGTTAGTGGTTATTCTAACCAAGAGCTTGTACTGTGTCGCCTGAAAAATCAGAATATTATTTTTACTAATATTGCTGATACATGTCGCCGTAACTCTAAGCCTAAGTCAGAGCGATGTCCCGGTGCCCGTTGTTGCGTTTGTATTCAACTTGCACCTCAGCTGCTGATTTCAAGCGACGGTAGTTGCACCTGCTCGGTAATTCGATTCAGCCACTGCATGGTAGAGTCTTTCAGCGGTCAGCCACAGCGTATCCGGAGCCGACGACTGACTGCAACACCAACTACTTCCTACCAGTAAGTGTCGCATTTTAGATTGCGCTTTTTGGTTAGTATCCATGTAATACTACTGGTTGAGTCCTTTGCCGCTCAGATACTCAAACTGCAAAAATTAGTTGCCATTATCTGTTCTCTTAAACCGTGCTGAACACTCGTATAATATATTTGTGTTCAATTTCGCAGCTCAAGTGTATCAAGCAATAGATAATCAGTCATGTTCCATCTAGTTCTGGAAAACAGCAGAACCGACATGTTGATATCTGGATATCTTATTTTTACCAAGTTGGTATTAATAGAAGTACCACAGTTTATGTGCGGCAATGTTCTTCAGTTTCTACTTCCACCATGAGGGTCAGATGTTATCTCTACGGCTAGAAGGGGGGATATGTTGATTATAGAGTTGCCGCTAATAACTCTACAAATATTACTGGTGATCATGTAGCAACAGATCAGTCGCAGTTTGGTGTTATTGCTACGATTGATCTTATCTACCCAAATATATACTTCCTCAGGTCTTGCTGGGATAGTAACCAGTACATTACCGGTGCCAACGATAAAATCTCCGATCTGTAATATGAGAATACAGGTTAACTGAAAAATAAGAGACTAAGGCTATCACAATTGTGATCTTTACATATTTTGCTTCATTGCCATTTTAATTGCTACTAATGGTAAACGTAAGATCTTACATACCACCGACGTGTAGAAAGGAATTGCTATGCATCACTGATGACAAACGTTATATCAACTTCTTTGTAATATTAAATTAAATAGCTCATTTTCATATTAATAAAATAGCAGAGAGATCATAATGACAAAAAGCAGTAATAACTCATTTCTATTGCTTTCAGCAGGCAGGCTGAGTGATTTTAGGGGTGTCAGTTCAAGTCGGCGAATAACAATAACAACCCCTGAAATGATCCGTGGTGTTCGGCTACGCCCGACGAGGTAACAGACAGCTACGGCCAGATGTTAGTGACGTTGACAGAGCTTCTCATGATATTGATGTTATATAATCTTAAGTATTAATGTTCGTCTGTTTCCGGTGTAGAAATGATCGTCATGGCATCATTCGACCAGGATGATGCATTGTAGGGTGCCAAGCTGTAGATTAACAGAGTAAAATGACAGCCTGGCTGTGTTCTGTGGTTGTTTTGCTAAGGAGCTCCTATGCCAATTATGGCGAGTACTCTGTACCGTGATATGTTAAATTTTTTCCGTAATCAGTTCATTAACATTTTATTGCTGACACTGCTGACGGCGTTAATAAGCGTCGTAATTGGCCATGTTCTATCCCCCAACAACGAACAGTTGATGGTACTCACCGATAGTACTAATATCGCTAGTATGAGTCTGCAGCAACTGATCCAGCAGATGTCGGTTGAGCAGCAAGGTATTTTGCTTAAAGCCTCTGCCGCCAGCACATTTTCCGGTCTGGTCGGCAATGCCTTACTAGCCGGAGGTCTGTTGACGATGATTCGCTTAGTTTCCAATCGCCAACCAGTAAGCGTATTACGCGCCATCGGTCTATCAGCGCCACTATTGCCACGTTTGTTACTATTGACATTTCTAACTACCCTTCTAGTTCAGCTTGGGCTGCTATTGATCATCGTACCAGGGATTTTACTGGCTATCTCCTTCAGCATGGCGCCGGTCATCGCCACCAGTAATAATGTGGGCGCCATCAAGTCGATGTGCATGAGCACAGGTTTGGCGTTTGCCAATCTCCGGCTACTGGCGCCAGTGGTCTTGTTCTGGTTGCTGATTAAGGCGACGGTGTTACTGTTAACATCCCAATTTATCCCGCTTTCGACTCTGATGGAAACTGTGTTATTAAATAGTTTGAGCAATCTAACTTCTGCTCTGTTGCTCATCTATCTTTATCGTCTACATATGTTATTGATGCAGGCCTGACGCCTGTGTTTACATTATTAACTGGTAGGTTTTACCATGAAGCAATTGCTTAATTTTCTGTCTTTAGTCGTCCTTTTTATTGTTTGCAAACTATATAATATTTATTGTGTTTCTAGAGCGCTGATTATCGTGTCATTATTTATATTGGTTTGTTACTTGGTTGCACTACCGCAAATTAGAAAAAGTCGCAATAATTATCTTTAATTCTAGTGGCTATATTCGGTCATTAACTCTTTACTATCATAACATGGAATTTATCAAATGGAAAGTGACAGCTATTTGTACGATGCTTGCCGTGGTGCTTCTGATTCAGCGGTTTGTGCTAGACAAGCCACTGATTATTGTTCAGCGTATGCTGGATTAGAGAGATTCATTTATCAGTGTGGATCTGGAATAATTTGAATATTTCCTGGATGGTATTTTTCTTTGTCTGCAGCGTAGTGAATATTTATATTGCTTACTGGTTGCCGTAAAGAGTATAGGTGAATTTTTAAAGCCTTCGGCCTTACTGGGCTAACTCTATTGTTTACCTTGATTAGCGAAATTTATATTGTCACCATATGGAGGACAATCGGTGAATTGAGTAAGCCACCGAGTCCCACCTAATAGATCTAAGGTTCATGTCGGATTAGGCCGACTCTCTACGAGACTAGCAAGCTACATCATTAGCTGTTGTTGTCTCTCTTAAGATCGAACTTGAAGTTAACTGTTAAATTAGTCACCGGCTTGTAGAGCTCGTAGGTCCAGAGACGCATAGCTAAACGGATATCGCGTTCGAACATATTGCGCGGCTGCGCCGACAGAATCCGTACGTTTTCCACCCGGCCATAAGCATTGACATCAAACATCACACTTACACGTCCTTCAATTCCCAGCGCCTTTGCTCTAGATGGATAAATAGGATTGATTCGATTCGTCACCCGAGGCGCATTACTGATGTCATTTGTACCAATGTTTGCTGGAGCACGAATGGCCAGCGCGGTAGACGGATGAGGCAGCGGCTTGCTAGATGCAGGAGTGACTGGGGATGTTTCAGTCTGTAGCGATTGGGATTTAATTTCTCGGTGTTGCTTAGGCTTAAGTTTTGATTTCAGCTTTGGCTTCAACATCTGTTTTGGTACCTGTACCGGCGCCGTAGTCTCCTTGATTGAGTCCGGGGTAGCTTTTACCTCCGGTGGTGCAGATTGTAGTTCGGGAGTCATCAGCATGACAGCCATAGGCTGTTCGACGGTAGGCATACTCACCGACGAGACCGTAGCATAGAGCAGTCCTGCAATTAATGAGGCATGTAACCCAACAGATACAATAAACGGCCAGAAAAAACGACGGATCTGATTTAAAATAGTTAACACCATGTTATGGGAAGTCTTGGGTAAGATTAAAATTCAAATAAAATCAATATCTTTTCTGGTTTACGCATCTTGCTGCTCCTGACCGTTGCTTTTTACTTTTTATTTTTATTCCCCTCAACAGTAATATTCATTTACCTGCACTGTTAGTAGTCAGAGTTTCTGAATAAGCAATAAATTATCATCATGGTAACGATAATACCATTTATCGTGGCAGTTTCTGCTCTGCTCTCTTCATACAAAATCTTGGAGAAAAAAAGAAAATAAGAATAGTTAGAAATTTTCTATGGGTTTGATGTATAAATTTTCTTTATTTAAAAATCTTTCCTGGTAGCTGACGCTTCGCTTGATCTGATACCTTTTTATACTATAGAAGCTGTATTTTCGGTTAGTTTTATTAGCAACGTCAATATTATTATAACTATTTCGTAGTGGGTCGCGCGAGCAATGATGCTCATTGATTTTGACTTCAACCTCACTCGTAACATAAAAGCGGGGATAACAAACTTAATTTGTCACAAGTCAGCTGGCATGAAAATTAGTTCTTTTTTATAGATGAAAACTACCCAAACCCACCGTCTGCACTAGATTATAATCACGTCAATCCAGAAAGATAGCATATATGCTATTGTACTTGTCTTTTGATACGCTAACCAGCGGACTTTTATTACAGCTTCATACGGCTCCTTGGAACAGTCTTAAGCAAGCAGATGCTTATAGCTCTCTTCACTAGCGCGCCAAGTCATGTACTGAACTGCACGGGAAATACTGTTTAGGAAAACAATTTCCTTGTTGCACCCTTATTTCGTAAACTCAAGCTAACGCCCTGCGGATAGGATTTTCGTCATTATGACAACGCTTTATATCGTAATCAACTGGCTATTTCTGTTTGGCTATTGGCTATTGATCGCAGGAGTTACTCTCCGAGTAATGATGAAACGTCGTGCAGTACCATCCGCCATGGCATGGCTGTTAGTAATCTACATTCTACCTCTAGTGGGAATTATCACTTATCTGTTATTCGGTGAATTAAATCTCGGTAAGCGCCGTGCTGAGCGCAGCAAGGCTCTGTGGCCCTCAACTGCCCGCTGGATTGAAGATTTTAAAGAAGGATGTCAAAACCTCTTCGCTAGTGCCAGTGAAAACAGCGAAGTGGCTCGATCACTGTTCCAGTTATGCGAACACCGTCAAGGCATGGGCGCCCTGAAAGGCAATCAGATGCGATTATTGACCAGCGCCGATGATGCGATGCGAGCACTAATACGAGATATTAGTCTGGCGAAAAATAATATTGAGATGGTGTTCTATATCTGGCAGCCTGGAGGCTTGGTCGATCAGGTAGCAGAAGCATTAATGGCTGCACCGCGCCGTGGTGTTCGATGTCGGTTAATACTTGACTCCGCTGGCAGTGTTGATTTTTTTCGTAGCCCTTCTCCTGCCAAGCTGCGCGCCGCTGGAGTGAATGTAGTAGAAGCACTGCACGTAAGTATCCTTCGTGTATTTTTGCGTCGCATGGACTTACGTCAGCATCGCAAGATGATATTGATCGATAATTATATCGCCTACACAGGCAGCATGAACATGGTGGATCCGCGTTTTTTCAAACAGAACGCAGGCGTCGGTCAATGGATCGATATTGTGGTGCGTATAGAAGGGCCAGTTGCCACCGCTATGGGCATTGTTTTCTCCTGCGATTGGGAAATTGAAACCGGCGAGCATACCTTACCACCGCCACCCAACTTCAATGTTATGTCATTTAAGACAGCCTCTTATCATACCATCCAGGTTATTGCCTCAGGCCCTGGCTTTCCTGAAGGGGTCATCCATCAGGCGTTATTGACATCTATTTACGCAGCGCGCGAACAGTTAGTTATAACCACTCCCTATCTGGTGCCGAGTGACGATCTACTACATGCGATTTGCACCGCAGCGCAGCGCAGTGTGGAGGTGCATATTATCGTGCCGCTCCATAACAACTCGATGTTGGTGGGTTGGGCCAGCCGAGCGTTCTTTGCCGAATTGCTTGAGGCCGGGGTGATGATACATCAGTTCGAGGACGGTCTGCTGCATACTAAAAGCGTCTTGGTGGATGGCCAATTAAGTCTGGTGGGCACGGTTAATCTGGATATTCGCAGCTTGTGGTTAAATTTTGAGATTACCCTGGTTATCGACGACGACGATTTCGGCAACGCTCTGTCCCGTGTACAAGAGGACTATATTTCCCGATCGCGCCTTATCGAGGCGAGAGTATGGTCGAAACGTCCCTACTGGCAGCGTATCATCGAACGGTTATTCTATTTTTTTAGTCCACTGTTATAACTTTATAAAATAGCATACTGAAATTAAAGATAATGCATTTTCTGGATAGGTAAAGGACTTCAGGATATGAATATAGAGTAATGGCATGCTAACACCGAAGCTAAATCTAGGTAATTTCAGAATTCCTTAGTGTCGTTGAACTCACACAAGACTATAGACAATATTATTATCTAACTACTATAGTCCTAATTCCCTAAACTTTAAAATGTCGTACTAGACAGTATAAAGAAAAAGTATGTAACTAGATGATGACCGGTCGGTCTATTATCTCTGGCTTTAACTAGGTAGGCGGGTTTAGGCACTCTACGGTTAGATTCAGATAAAGAAATTTCAGATATTTTTACAGAAGAGACGCTAGTTTCTGTAGGATATCTCATCTCTTCTATACCAATTCAACTATACGGAATGTGAATGTGTTTGAAATAAGGCTTACGGGGTGGAAAACCGTGAACTAATATTCTATATCAAACATCCATTTAAGGAATGGATGGGTATCTAGTATGAACATCGGTTTAATAGTTACATATAGCACTTAGTTTGCGCTCACGGCAATTTTCTCTGTAGGCACGCCAGATTAACCGCTTTATAATTATATTATAGAGCACAATATGTTAGGTTTTTACTTTCAACGGAATTCTCTAGTATGTGCTTGGTCGATAGACGACTATCCCAGGCATCCTAACCTGTGCGTTCATCCAACTAATGATTGATCTAGTCCTGCGGTGATGACCCTTTTACCTTTGCAGTATGTTTTTCATTTCTTGCATCGATAATGATCGTCTCAGCGCTTTAGTGAAATGCTTGCGACATACCGATAAATATTGGTCGTTGCCACCAATCATAATCTGCTGACCATCACTCACCGCTTCGCCTTTCTCGTCAATACGCAGTACCCGGTTAGCCTTACGACCGCAGTAGCAAACAGTTTTCAATTCGACCAGTTTATCCGCCCAGGCCAGCAGCCACAAACTGCCGGTAAATGGCTCTGCGTGAAAATCGGTGCGCAACCCATAGCAAAGTACTGGAATGTTAAGCTCATCCACTACCTCACACAGTCCTGCGACTTGTTCGCGACTCAGAAAGTGACATTCATCCACTAGCATGCAATGAACAGCCTGATGGCGGTGTGCGGCGGCTACGGCCGCAAACAAATTGGTTTTATGGTTGAAAACCATAGCATGTGAAGAAAGGCCAATGCGCGAACTGATCTGGCCCCAGGAGTAGCGATCGTCGATTTCGGCAGTGAACAACAGCGTGCGCATGCCGCGTTCTTGATAGTTATAGGAGGATTGCAGTAGCGCTGTGGACTTCCCAGCATTCATTGCAGAATAATAAAAATAGAGCTTTGCCATCCGTCAGGCACTCCCTTCCGCCTCAATGATAGGATCCAGTAAATTAAAATCATAAAGTATATCATAATCGCTGTTAAATTCATCTATCACGACTGAGATGCATCTTTCATAAGAAAGCTAATTCTGCACAGACTATATAAAAAGCATCGGAGATTATGCTGTTAAGCTTTTATTTTTCAACTAGAGAAAATCTAACAGCTACAATAGTTATAACCTTCATTCGCCCAGTGATATAAACCATTCTTATAATAAAATCAGCAGTGCATGATCCGTTCATAAGTCGTCATCCCAAAGAGAAAGCGAAGCTTGATTAATCAAATTTTTCCTCTTCAGGAGAATACAATATATTTACAGTTTCTGGGTCGCGGAATTTATAAAGAATATTTTAATTAATCACAACCTGGGTATTGCAGAAAAGAAACGAGAGCTCTACTATTATTGAAACGCCTCTTTTTATAATATTAGAGATTAAGTCAATGAGTGAAGCACTAAAAATTCTTAATAACATCCGTACTCTGCGTGCACAGGCTAGAGAATGCACGCTAGAAACTCTAGAAGAAATGCTGGAGAAATTAGAGGTCGTTGTCAATGAACGTCGTGAGGAAGATAGTCAAGCTCAGGCTGAAAGTGAAGAGCGTACACGTAAATTACAGCAGTATCGTGAAATGTTGATCGCCGATGGCATTGATCCGAATGAATTGCTGCAGTCGATGAGTTCGTCTAAATTCTCCAGTAAAACTAAGCGTGCTGCCCGCCCAGCAAAATATCAGTATACAGACGAAAACGGTGACGTTAAAACCTGGACTGGCCAGGGCCGTACCCCGGTGATAATCAAAAACGCTATTGATGAAGAAGGTAAAACACTGGAAGATTTCCTATTGTAATTTCCTGAGCCCAGTTAAGTTGCTAAAAGCCCGCTGCCTGCGGGCTTTTTTATACGCACTGATCCACCACCTAACTGAATGCTATTAAAGAGCGGTGCTGTCTTCCTGTTTTTCCTTCGTTTTTCATTGAATACTATTTACTATAATTTCCGCTGTGGAAGTATTTCAAATACTAAAAAAATCAAATTTTGTAATAAATAATGCACTAAATAATAGATAAACTGAAGAATATTCAGGTAACATCTGGCGTTTCATGATTGAACTGTTAATATACTATTATAAATTTAATATTACCTTCATATTTTTATACACTCAGGCACTGCAGACAAGATTATGCGCTAATTTTCATTAGAGAGCATTTTTATATTCGAGGAATATTGTTCTTATAGTGATCTGATTATCATGAAGTAAACATTATGGAATTTTCATTCATAATGTGAGTTATTATACACTGTCGACAGATTTTCTGTAGCGTGAATAAATTAGTTAATTTTTGTGTATAGTAGATAATATTTCTTACCGTCAGTCGGCTCTGACGTTGGTCGACTGTCTTAGGTATTATAGATAAACGACGTGTAATACTCTTTTATAGCTTATAATGTTGATGTTTCAGATATTTTTACAGAAGAGACGCTAGTTTCTGTAGGATATCTCATCTCTTCTATACCAATTCAACTATACGGAATGTGAATGTGTTTGAAATAAGGCTTACGGGGTGGAAAACCGTGAATTAATATTCTATATCAAACATCCATTTAAGGAATGGATGGCATCTAAGTTACGAGCACTAGCTTAGCAGTTGTATGTAGCATTCATTTTTCCGTGATAATTTTTAGGGGCATTAACAAGATAACACATTAACATCGGTAATATTCGCGGTACCAATCTACGAAACGTTTAATCCCTTCCGTCACTGGAGTTTGTGGCTTAAAGCCTATCGTGTGGTACAATACCCCAGTATCGGCGATAGTTTCCAGTACGTCACCGGGTTGCATTGGCAACAGGTTTTTTTTAGCTTTGATGCCGAGCGTATTTTCCAGCACTTGTATACAATCCATCAATCTCACTGGATGACCAGTACCAATATTATAGATGCGGTACGGCGCGGAGCTGGCTGCTGGAGATCCGGTCTCCACTGTCCAGCCAGCATTTGCCATTGGGATAACTCCCTGCAAACGAATGATCGCTTCTGTAATATCATCGATAAAGATAAAGTCTCGTAGCATTTCACCGCGGTTATACATATCAATGCGCTCACCATCCAGTATGGCTCGGGTGAATTTAGATAACGCCATATCTGGCCTCCCCCACGGACCATAAACGGTAAAGAATCTCAGGCCGGTCATGGGTAGCTGATAGAGATGCGCATAGGTATGCGCCATTAGTTCATTGGCTCTCTTTGTTGCCGCGTACAGGGACATTGGATGATCCACCGAATGGGCAGTAGAGAACGGCAGATTGCGGTTAAGGCCGTATACGGAACTGGAAGAGGCATAGAGAAGATGCTCTACCCGATTATGCCTGCATCCCTCAAGAATATTTAGATGACCGATAAGATTAGCGTCCCCATAGGCCAGCGGATTTTCCAGAGAGTAACGCACCCCGGGCTGGGCGCCAAGGTGAATCACCCGTCTGAATTTCTCTCGCGCAAATAGATTGGCAATGCTCTTGAGATCTGCGAGATCCAGTTTATGAAAATGGAAGCTATTGCAGACCTTAAGACAGTCAAGGCGGGCATATTTAAGAGAAATATCATAATAGTCATTCAGGTTATCGATGCCGACAACTTGATGACCAGCAGCGAGCAGCCGCTCGCTGATGTGATAGCCGATAAAACCGGCAGCGCCAGTTACCAGAAATTTCATCTAGGTCTCTTTAATGAAAAGCAAGCGACGCACCACGCCCAATACCGTAATAGACGAAGCCGCAATTAGCAAGGCGTTCCGGATCATAGAGGTTACGTCCATCGAAGATAACCGGTTGTTTTAGTGTAGATTTGATTATGTTAAAATCCGGAGCGCGAAAGTTTTGCCATTCGGTGCAAATAACCAAAGCATCAGCGCCGCACAAGGCAGCTTCCTTAGTACTCACTAACTGCAGATCGTTACGATGTCCATAAATACGCTGGATTTCATTCATTGCTTTAGGATCGAAAGCCTGAATTTTTGCTCTAGCCTGCCATAATGCTTCCATCAGCACTCGGCTTGATGCTTCGCGTATATCGTCGGTGTTGGGCTTGAATGACAAACCCCACAATGCAAAGATTTTGCCGCTTAAATCCTCACCGAAATAGCGGTGAATAAAGGTAATCAGCTTGTCTTTTTGCTTATAGTTGATAGCTTCTACCGCCTGTAGCAGCTTCGGCTGATAACCAATCTGTTCAGCGGTGCGAATTAGTGCCTGCACGTCTTTCGGGAAGCAGGATCCACCATAACCGCAGCCTGGGTAAATAAAGCTGTAGCCGATGCGAGAGTCTGAACCGATGCCTTGGCGCACTTTTTCCACATCTGCACCCAACAGTTCTGCCAGGTTAGAAATTTCATTCATAAAGCTAATTTTAGTCGCCAGCATGCAGTTAGCAGCATATTTCGTTAACTCAGCACTGCGGGTACCCATCAAGATCATCCGATCGTGATTACGGTTGAAAGGACCATATAGTTCACGCAGTAGCTCCATAACATCTTCATTATCAGTACCGACGACAATGCGTTCAGGACGCATGCAGTCCGCCACAGCCGCACCTTCCTTTAGGAATTCCGGATTGGAAACTACGTCAAACGTTAGAGTGCTGTTGCGGCTTCTCAGAGTGTCCTGTATAACGGCGCGGACTTTATCTGCTGTCCCGATTGGCACAGTAGATTTATTCAGTACAATTTTGTGATCATTCATATGTTGTGCGATGGTCCTGGCAACAGTGGTCACATATTTTAAATCTGCTGAACCGTCTTTATCCGGCGGAGTGCCCACTGCAATGAATTGAATTTTTCCATGTTTTACGCCAGCTTGGCTATCTGTGGTAAATTTCATGCGGCCGGCTTTGTAATTCTGTTGTACTAGCGATGTCAGATCTGGCTCGTAGATTGAGAGTACGCCTTTTTTCAGATTTTCAACTTTGTGCTTATCCACGTCGACGCACAACACATCATGACCCACCTCAGCCAACACTGCTGCCTGCACTAAACCTACGTAGCCAATACCAAAAATCGTTACTTTCATTTTTAATGATCCTACTTAAAGATCCTGATTTTATGTATATATAAAATTTTTATACTTTATTTCGAAATTTCGTCTTTTAACCAAATTTTAAAATCTTCTCCTAACTGTTTGTGTCGTAGGCCATATTTAACAAACGCCTGCATGTAGCCCAGTTTATTGCCGCAATCATGACTTAATCCTTTAAGGTGATAAGCTTCAACGATCTCGTTATCTATCAACATCGCAATGGCATCGGTAAGCTGAATTTCCTTTCCAGTTCCGGGTGGAGTTTTCTCCAGTAGTGCCCATATATCCGCCGAAAGCACATAACGACCAACAATAGACAAGTTAGATGGAGCTTCGTCTACCGCTGGTTTTTCGACAACACCCATTATTTTAACGCTCTCACCCTGCTGTAGGTTTTTGCCATGGCAATCCACGACCCCATAGTTAGTCACATCGCTCACTGGTTCGACCAGAATCTGACTGCGGCCAGTTTCTTCAAAACGTTTCAACATTGCAGATAAGTTATCAGTTCTCGGATTGGATTCATACTCATCGATAATTACATCAGGTAGGATTACTGTGACCGGTTTGTCACCTACCAGTGGATGTGCACACAGAACGGCGTGACCTAGGCCTTTAGCTAACCCTTGACGGACTTGCATAATTGTGACATGTGGAGGGCAAATTGCTTGAATCTCCGCCAGAAGCTGGCGTTTAACACGTTTTTCTAGTATAGCTTCTAGCTCGAAGCTGGTATCGAAATGGTTTTCGATCGAATTTTTCGAGGAGTGAGTCACTAGGATAATTTCATTGATGCCTGCAGAGATACATTCATTCACTACATATTGAATTAGAGGTTTATCCACTAAAGGCAGCATTTCTTTTGGAATTGCTTTGGTTGCCGGCAACATTCGTGTGCCCAACCCTGCCACTGGGATTACTGCTTTTTCTACTTTTGTCGTAATAGCGGACATAAACCACCTATCTTTCGTGAAGATAAAATCTTATTTCTAAATATGTTCTATTTTTCGATTGTAAGTTTTGACATTGCAATCCGTAGATAATGGGTGGTTGACCTAAAATATAACTATTTATAAAATATTAAATATTAAAAATATATTAATTCAATTATTTTTATAACAGTAATGACTTTTTCTTCATTGTCAGTCGGTGTTCAGTATCACTGTTCAACTATACCTACTGATTAGTAATATCGAACATAAAATTAAAACTAACAGAAACTAAAATTAAATCATTCAGCACACAGTGATAGTAGCCAACTAATTAAAGAAACTCGTCCTTTCCTATCTACTATACATGAAAATTAATTTATCTACTTTAACAAAGTTGATAATTCCAGTAGCCAATATGCACAATTGAATAAACAAACCTACAGCAAGCTATTAAACAACACCTGCAACAAAATCACTACTAATACACTTTAATTCTTTCGACCACGGTATTTCATCAAGGCAATAATCAGTAACAATATCTAACACCAAACTAGACTATTAAATTTTAATCAACTGAGAGTAATTAATTAAATATGGTACTTATGAAATATTTTGTCATATAAACGATTATAACCATTTTAAAATCTTGATCACATCGTGAGGATACTGATTCATCACACCCCAATCTTGAAACCATCACTAATCATCAGAATGTCCTGTGAGTTTACTTTATCCTTGTGCCAACAGATCTAATGCATATGCCAGCCGATATACACTTTATTACAGGTACCATGTCCCAGCGTAACGGATTTGTTCATGAATGTTCTTACTTTAGTGTACTTTGATGAACGCTGATATTGTGTCGACGACTGATACTCTATATTCATAAAGAAAACAATCAGTATTTACTTTAAATATCAGTGAAATATCTAGAAAAATATGAAAATTATCGCAATCATTAACAATCATGAACCCAGCCCCACTGATATGGAAAAGTTTGATATTCCGTTCTGCCTAATTAGTCATGCTAAGTGCAACCATGAAGATCATAATGCACGGCCCTGATTAATATTTTGCGCCAGACTCTATAGTGTCAAGTATATGCACGTGCTCATTCCGTCATTCGTGCTACACTATTAGAATTAGGTAATTAATTATTTATCACTTTGAGTTCTACCACCACGCCTATGAACACAAAGTGTGGATACATAGGCACTACCGCATTACATTAATAAAAATTTGAATAAAAGACCGATCATTATCCAATGAAACTGTTATTCATGTGAATAGTACCTATTACTACGGAAGAAGATGACACCTAAGGACAGGTTATTAGAGAAAACATTCTAAGCTAGGTGTTATACTTCATAACCGATACATACGATAATCAGACGATTATTTTTGTAACAACTTGCACTAAGTAAGAAATAATACATCCTCTTCTAAGGAATGTTAAAAAGAATCTAATGACACACATTAGCCCTTTACAACATAGCTGTATTTAATATAATGCATCACATCAATGCCCGTTTTCGCTTTGGTGGGGTTCCCGAGTGGTTAAAGGGAGCAGACTGTAAATCTGCCGTCACTGACTTCGAAGGTTCGAATCCTTCCCCCACCAAGCCATTTTCAACCGCACCTGTTCTTCTTGGTTGCACCATTCGCATATCTTAAAATGAAGTTTGTTTCTTTTAACATCAATGGGTTACGAGCTCGTCCGCATCAACTTGAAGCCATTACTACCACGCTACGACCAGATATTATCGGCCTACAGGAAACCAAGGTCCGTGATGATATGTTTCCTTTTAAAGAGATCTCGAGCCACGGCTATCATGCATATTGCCATGGGCAGAAAAGCCACTATGGTGTCGCACTGATAACCAGAATAAAACCCTTAGCTATTCGCCGTGGATTCATGACTGATGGCACCGATGCCCAACGACGCATTATTATGGCTGACTTCATGACGTCCAAAGGCGCGTTGACAGTGGTCAACGGCTATTTTCCACAAGGTGGAAGCCGTAACCATCCAGTGAAATTTCCGGCCAAGCAGCGTTTTTACCAGGATCTGCAAGATTATGTGAAACAAAGTCATCATAGCGATTCGTTGCTGTTGATTATGGGCGATATGAACATCAGTCCCACCGATCTGGACATCGGTATCGGAGAAGAAAACCGAAAACGTTGGCTTCGCACCGGTAAATGTGCTTTTCTACCAGAAGAGCGAGAATGGATGAGCCGTTTACTAGGATGGGGTTTTATCGATACCTATCGCCAAACTAACCCTATTAGAGACAATCGCTACTCTTGGTTTGATTATCGCTCACGCGGTTTCGATGAAAACCGTGGCTTACGTATTGATTTGTTGCTGGCCTCAAAGTCACTGGCGGCATCCGTCCGGGCTACCGGCATCGATTATGCCATCCGCGCGATGGAAAAGCCGTCAGATCACGCACCAGTGTGGGCCGATTTCGACTTATGAGCCCTACGAAAGACTTACGGTTGTGATAGAGTTTTATTGACCGAGATACATCTTTACTATAGCCAAAGTGTGACGTCAACCGCGCTACTGGCTGATGAGCAAACCTAGTCAATAAGTTGCTTCAGCATCTGCGTTAAAAATTGCATGACACCATGGTGGTCGGCATGACTTGTCGCTTTGTTAATATGAATATGAATCAGTAAGAACTTTCACTACTTCACGGTCGTAACTTAAGTTGGTAATGCTAAACGGTTGAACATAAATCATACTTTTTCTAAATCGCAGATAATGTAGGCCCTAGAATATGATATTTTCACATATCGCAACTTGGTGAAATTTATATTAAATGGTTATAAGTCCATATGGGTAGCAGTGGTGTTAACAATACCATGTACATAACGAGCTATTGGGTCAATTTGTTACAATTATTGACACGGTTCTGCTTGATGTTGTGCAAGTTTTTTGTAAATTAATTTGTAAATAATTAAATTAAATATTCGGTGGAATATATGACTATCAAAGTAAGTATTAACGGTTTTGGACGTATCGGCCGTATTATTTTTCGTGCTGCTCAGGAACGAAATGACATCGAGATTGTTGCCATCAACGACCTAATGGATGCTAATTATATGGCTTACATGTTGCAATACGACTCAACCCATGGTCGTTTCAAGGGGACTATCGCCGTAGAAAACGGCCATCTGGTGGTCAACGGTAAAACCATTCGCTGTACTTCCGAAAAAGATCCGGTTAGCCTGAAATGGAACGACGTTAGTGTTGATGTGGTCGCTGAAGCTACTGGTAGCTTCCTGACTGACGAAACAGCGCGCAAGCATATTATCGCTGGCGCTAGAAAAGTAGTCATGACCGCTCCATCTAGAGACAACACTCCGATGTTTGTTATGGGAGTTAACCACAATTCTTACAACGGCCAGAATATCGTGTCCAATGCTTCTTGTACCACTAACTGTCTAGCACCGTTAGTAAAAGTTATTAACGATAACTTCGGTGTTATTGAAGCTTTGATGACCACCGTACACGCTACCACCGCCACCCAGAAAACTGTCGACAGCCCGTCTCATAAAGATTGGCGTGGTGGCCGTGGTGCTTCCCAGAACATCATTCCATCCTCTACCGGTGCAGCGAAAGCAATAGGTAAAATTATACCCGAACTGAACGGCAAAGTGACCGGTATATCCTTCCGCGTCCCGACGCCGAATGTTTCAGTTGTTGTACTGACTGCGCGTCTGGGAAAAGCGTCTTCTTATGAAGACATCTGTGCTGCTATCAAGCAATCCTCTGAAGGTGAACTGAAAAATGTAATGGGCTACACAGATGAAGATCTGGTCTCCACCGACTTCAACGGCGTGAAGCTAACTTCCGTGTTCGATGCCAAAGCCGGTATCGCACTGAATGACAAATTTGTTAAGCTAGTAGCTTGGTACGACAACGAAACTGGCTATTCAAATAAAGTGTTAGATCTAATCTCTCATATTGCCAACAAATAAGTTTGGTGACAGGATAATGAAAAACGGCGAAAATATTGTCCTTTTTGTTTTTCTTGTAGTCAGGAAATGTAATGAAGCAAGAAAAGCGTCCATTCGCGACGCGACAAAAAGTGGATCGCGTCTATAATCACACTGGATGACGTCAAGGGAAGGTGAAGTTGTTTTTCAGATTTTTAAAATGAATATTTTGATTTACTTTTTGAAGATCTTAATTTTTCTAACCTATAGAAAATAAGCATAGTTATCTGAGTAAATTAAAACTCATCACCCCGACTACATTAATCAACGTGTTGATCAATATCAATCAGCGTGTAGCGCATTTGCTGCAAACTCTCTGGTCAGAGAATCCTGATAAACTCCGGCAAATGGTACGGTACCTTGTTATCCCGAACTGTTAGCCAAACCCAGCCGCTTAGCTAACATCGAGCTAGTACAATCACCGGAATTAAGAAAAAATCCAGAGAAAAATTGCGAAACAAGATTAACAGAGTGTCGTTTGTCAGTGCCTTAGGAAATCACGAGTTAAACAAGCACGTAACCTCAATTCTCGAAGTCGAATCCAGCAGTAATAATCCGACAGCAGCGTGCCTAGCTACGATGCTTATCACTATGATCCAAAATAGCCAAACCAATCATGACTAGGTGTTGCAATAAAAGCATCAGTCGATCTTGCTGGCCAACAGATAGTGTTCTCATGATCTTCGCTCTTGACCACTTGCGCTAGAAAGCGGTGGCGTCCTGACTGTGTACTTATGCAATTTCTTCGCAATAGCTTAAGGTATTTTTCAAATTATGAATGATCTCTCATTCCGACGCTGATTCTGTCACTGTGGCTAATTTAGTAGCGTATCTGCGCCCTCTATTGATATTTATCAGTCTGCTGCCATTGTATCCCGTAAGTTCATCATTCTCCATAATTATAATGGCAAGTTTGGACAATGCGCAACTGTATTTCGTGTGGCAGTGCTTCCTTACATTTCCCTATTGCAGAGTACTTAGCTCGGTTTTTTCGATCAGATGGCAAAGATAATAGTAATGCCGTCGATCGCTTCTTCTATTTCCCGAGCTGAGTTGTGTAATCCATCCGAAAAATCCTCTGAGAAAATTGCTAAGAGACACTGAACTGGTGGTTGGATAATGTAGCGGTAGAGGGATTTATCTGGTGGACTGTCGAAAAACAGTCATCTGCTCAGCAAAATCGCTATAAGATTGCTGACGATTGGTCCTAGGTGAAAACGTAGGAAATGGAGCGAGCGCAACAACTAAGCCGGTATGAACAAGCTATTAGTGTTGCTGTCGTACTGTAAGCTTTTTCGAGAAGGTATAGCGCTCACCCCTAAATAATCCCCATACCCTAATATATCTTCCAGAACTTCCTTGCCTAGAAACATTCGCTTCAGTGAACACTTTTCATGTTTTATAGTAGTGCTTCTCTTCCTGAATATGGGGAGGCAGTGACCTTTACTCTAGCTTGGTGGAGACGGACCCTAAACTGATTTACCAGTAAGCTGCTTATCGTCACCATCTTGCCTCTGAGATGCTTAACTGCTACGGCAGCTTGTTTTACGACAGCATAAAACATGGCTATTATGCCTTGCTAATTCAACAAAGTCAAAATATTTAACCTCTGTGCTTAACCTTGGTACATTCGGTAACACCCAACCTCAATATGGTCTGCATTACCCTGGAAGTTAATTCATACAGGTGAGAGCAATATTTGGCTGTACAGTGATACGACTTTTCCCTTCCTGTACTCAGTATACCTTCACCGTCACCCGTGGTGCTAGCGCACTCATCAACTCATAACTTAGGGTGCCGGCCGCGGACGCTACTTCATCAATTTTAACATGATTACCCCACAGCTCGACCGGAGAGCCGAGGCGTGCCTGTGGGCAGGGTTGTAAATCCACCATCAGCATATCCATGGAAATCGCGCCGAGGGTTCGCGTCCGTACGCCGTCTACCCATACTGGCGTTCCGGTAGAGGCGTGACGCGGGTAACCATCAGCGTAACCACAGGCGACTATACCTACCCGATGCGTCTTACTTGCGCAGTAGTGGCCCCTGTAACCGACACACTCCCCGTCGTGCACTTTCTGTACAGCGATCAGTTCACTTTGCAAGGTCATCACTGGCTGTAGCCCACTGGTTTTGATATCCTGCCAATCGCCTCTGGGAGAAGCACCATACAGAATGATACCGGGCCGCACCCATTGCCCGTGGGTACTGGGATGCCACAGCGTTGCGGCGGAATTCGCCAAGCAGCGCGGACCAACCAGACCGTCACCAGCACGTGCCACCACTGCCATTTGATCCTCTACCCCTTCTGGCATATCGGCATAGGAGAAATGGGTCATCAGCGTCAGCGTTGCCACCTGCTTTAGTTCGCTTAGTTCCCGCCAAACTCCAGGAAAAACCTGCTCGCTGAAACCCAGACGGTTCATACCACTGTTTAGTTTGACATAGATGTCCAGAGGTGCTCGGAGTGTCGTCATACGTCTTAGGGCGCTGATTTGCCACTCTCTGTGCACGACAGTGGTTAGCCGATAGCGATCGATTGCCTCTAAATCGGTTGACTGAAAAAAACCTTCCAATAATAAAATAGGACCTTGCCAACCCTTTTCCCGCAGTAGTACCGCTTCGTGAAGATCTAGCAACGCAAACCCGTCCGTCTGTTGCAATCCCTTCCAAACGGAGTCTAGGCCATGGCCATAGGCATTGGCTTTAACAACTGACCAAGTGCGAGTTTGTGGTGCATGATGCCGGACAACAGCTAAATTTGATGCCATCGCCTCGGAATTCACCGTGGCAAAAATCGGACGTGGCATGAAGATCACTCCTTAATTATTAAATAAATGATGTGGCCTTAAAACCATCTTGTGGCAGCGTTAAATTCAAGCGTATATGTTTGGTAGATAGATCATCACCATGGATTTCCAGCACTCACCTGGTGCTAATATTTGCTAGCAGACGTCTGAGCTGCACTACATCATCCAACCGAGCATGGTATGTCTTGATGTTTAACAGAGTAGTACCTCCAACGGGGTGTCTTCTGGAGCATCACCACAGTCTAGTTCAGACTGTCACTTGTTGTCTAAATAATCACTGGCGAGAAATAAATCACGTACTACTATTCCAAGGATTAGCTGCCATTTTGGCAGTCACTCTTCATGGGAAACTAATTATTTTCTTTAACTAATTTATCTGACTCAAGCGCTGATCAAAATGAGTGATTATCACACTGTAGTAAGCTCTACCAAGTATGGTGATGGAAACCGATAATCTCTCTGCTTCATCTGCTCAAGAAATTGTAGTAATTAGTATTTCAGATTAGAATAAATACCACATCACCATCGTGGTGAAATACAAAACTTAATATCATCACAATATAGGTATAGACGTACAGAATTGTAATTTGTAAACGATGGAAGAATCGCAATTTCCATAGGCATTAGTGAACTATCGACGGACGGGTTTTAGACAATTAAGGTACAACCAGGAAATATTGCTCCGGGTATTGTCTGTGTTGGTTTTAAGGCTAGCTAAAACCAAGCATAATCACCTAAGTGCCTTCATTTACTATAAATGGCTATCAATGGTCGATAGGAATAACTTTTCAATCAGTATACACTCAAGATGACTTCTATAATAAATAGTAAAATGGCGCTCTGTTAAGGTGCACTTTATGGAAAAGTCGCTGGTATCTGTTATTTTTTAATTTAGAATACCTATTTCATATGTCACTTAACTGCTCTAGGTAACTTTCTATGATACAATTATTAAATCGCTGCTTCAAAAACCGCAAAGCCTGGTTACTATTGTTACTAACCGCCTGTGTATTGGAACTGATTGCGCTTTACTTCCATCATGTAGTATTGCTGAAGCCCTGTGTTTTGTGTATTTATCAACGCTGCGCTTTGTTTGGTATTGTTGCCGCTGGTCTGGTAGGTGCAATTGCTCCCGCGACACCACTGCGTTTCGTTGGCTTGGCGGTTTGGCTTTACAGCGCCTGGCAGGGCTTGCTGTTAGCAATAAAACACACTGATATCCAACTCCATCCTTCTCCGTTCGTTACTTGCGACTTCTTTGTCAGTTTTCCCATCTGGTTTCCATTGGATAAATGGCTGCCGTCAGTGTTCAGTGCCAATGGCGATTGTGCTGCCCGACAATGGCGTTTTTTTTCTCTGGAAATGCCACAATGGATGATAGTCATCTTCAGCACCTATCTGGCAGTGGCGGTGATTGTTCTGATCGCAAATTTTTTCTGCTCACTTAAATGTAACCTTTTCACTCGCTGAAAGCAAAAGAATAGGGTATACAAGGTTCCGATCGAAGCACTTCTGCTATTGGAGTGTAAAATTTATCAGTTACTTTAATTACCGATGAGGATAATGACCGCATTATTTTGGAGATAAAGTAGACGAAATATAACAATCCAGATCCATCGATTTCAAATATTATTCGATAAGCCGTCTAAAATCATTGACGATAGGTTTGTTGTACGTGATAATGAGCAAGTTATTTTGTTTCTCGAAATTAAGGAGAAACTATTTTAGTTTCTGGCTACAAACAACGCTAATACATTGACTCTACTACCGTCTAGTAGTAATAACTTTCACACCACAAAAGTATAGAGAGTACTGGTATTTAGAATAACAAACTTACACAGTTGTCAAAAGTAGCTGAGTAAAGTAACTTAAGAATATCCCCTTATCAAATACATTTGTTTCAGACAGGCTAATCGGCATCACTATTTCAATTTTATGATGTATCTGCCCCAGATCGGTCTTGGTCACGATAGACTAACAAATATTGCACAGTAATTTTAAGGATAAACAATATCGACTCACTGATTAGGAGGGTGTCCTATATTTTAGGATCACAATAGACACTGGTCAACGCATACTAATTTGTTGACTAGGTAATTTATTAGTGCATTTTATCAATTTCTATTTTAATGTTTTATTTACTTATTTAACGTTTATATCATACGCCACATGATGCAATAGAGATAACCTACAGGTTTTTCTTTAATGTCAATCGGTGATTTGTGTAACTAAATGGATGAACAAAACACTACCTGCCAGCAAGTAGTAGCGGACTTTGTCATTAATGAATTAAAGAGTGCGTAGGACATGTAATGACGTCCAATCTCATTGGCCTAACTCAGCGATAACTGGTTGCTTGATTCGTCAGTCAAAATATGGATTAATAATCAGTATCTTTATATCTTATTGGTATAATATCAATCAACTTCCTAGTAGGAAGTTGAAGGTAGAGCTTTTTCATATTTGTAGACGCGAATTTCTACTACCACCTAAGGATAAAATCATTAAGAATAACGGCGTACCTAAAATAAGGTTCTAAGTTACCCAGAACACGGAAAAATCATATTTTTCGATAATAAATTAGGTTTAATTCTGTTTTAACTCTGTAGATTACATAGACGTATTTTACTCTATTTAAATACGGTTTGGTATCTTGCCTGTATATAACTGTCACTATAATATAGTACTATAAAATGTCATTCCCTATTCCCATAACGAATTGGGAAAATACACGTGCTACGACTGAGTCAGAATAATAGATGTCAAAAAATGCCTATTGAGTTGAAAGGCAGTAATTTTACTTTATCAGTAATTCATGTTTATGATGCACAGCCAGAGAAAATCCGCCTGGCGATAGCAAAAAAAATTGAGCAAGCACCTGGATTTTTAAAAAATGCGCCAGTTGTAATCAATGTTTCCAGCCTTGGCCATGAAGCCTGCTGGCAGGAATTGTCACAAGCGGTGCTGGCCACAGGTCTACATGTGGTCGGCGTCAGCGGTTGCAGCGATAGTAAACTGAAGCAGGCGATTGTTCGTAGTGGATTGCCGATTTTAACCGAAGGAAAGGTACTGAAACACAGCGTTGTCCCCGCTGTTGAGAAAACGCGGCTTATCAATACTCCTGTGCGCTCCGGACAGCAGATTTACGCTTACAACAGTGATTTGATCGTCACTAGCAATGTCAGCGCCGGTGCTGAGCTTATTGCCAGTGGCAATATACATATTTATGGCATGATGTGTGGCCGTGCGCTAGCTGGTGCTTTTGGTGACGGAGAATGCCAAATTTTCTGCACTCATCTCTCTCCAGAACTCGTATCTATTGCCGGTCAATATTGGCTAAGCGATCAAATCCCGTCTGAATATTCAGGAAAAGCCGCGCGGTTGTGTCTGCAGGATGGTATGCTTACCATTTACCCTTTACTTTAATCCTTAGAACAAGGAATTCATTTATGGCACGCATTATAGTCGTTACTTCTGGTAAAGGTGGAGTTGGCAAGACCACATCGAGTGCGGCCATCGCCACTGGCTTAGCCTACAACATGAAAAAAACTGTGGTAATCGATTTTGATATCGGTCTACGAAACCTCGATTTGATTATGGGCTGCGAGCGTCGAGTGGTGTATGACTTTGTTAATGTTATTCATGGCGAAGCTACGCTCAACCAGGCGCTGATTAAAGACAAACGCACTGAGAACTTGTATATCCTACCGGCATCTCAGACACGGGATAAAGGTGCACTAACTCGTGACGGTGTGGAAAAGGTATTGAATGATTTAAGTGCGATGAATTTCGATTGTGTAGTCTGTGATTCACCGGCCGGCATTGAAACCGGCGCACTGATGGCGCTATATTTCGCCGATGAAGCGATTATTACCACTAACCCAGAAGTTTCGTCAGTACGTGACTCAGACCGTATTCTGGGCATCTTGTCTTCCAAGTCTCGTCGTGCTGAAAACGGCCTAGAGTCCGTTAAAGAGCATCTGCTGCTGACACGTTACAATCCGGAGCGTGTCAGTCGAGGCGATATGCTCAGCATGGAAGATGTCATTGAAATTCTTAGAATCCCTCTGGTAGGTGTGATTCCTGAGGATCAATCGGTATTACGGGCCTCCAATCAGGGTGAACCGGTAATTCTCGATGTAAAGTCTGATGCTGGCCAGGCTTATTCAGATATGGTTAATCGCTTGTTAGGAGAAGAACGCCCCTTTCGCTTCATCGAAGAAGAGAAAAAGGGATTCCTGAAACGCCTATTTAGGGGATAACCTATGGTATTACTTGATTTTTTTATCTCCAGTAAAAAAACAACAGCTAATACAGCCAAGGAACGGCTGCAGATCATCGTTGCTGAACAACGCAGAAGCGATAACGATCCTTATTATCTATCTCAGCTGAAATACGACCTGATTGAAGTTATTAATAAATACGTGCAAATCGATCCTGATATGCTCTCAGTTCAACTAGAAAAAAAAGATGGAGATATCTCCATCCTGGAATTAAATGTAACACTTCCGAAAACAGGAAAAATACCTAATAGATAACAGTTAGCGCCTCTTGTTGTCTATGGGGCCGTGAGATAATCCATGGGCATATCAAATGCCCTGAAGCCTTCATCTGCTGCAAAAGTGATCTATTATAAGCACTGTTCACGCTTGTCTAGTGTGGCGTTTTGTCTGAGGCTTTCTTAGACGTAACATCTCCTCCAGTAAATCCAAACAGCGCGTCTTACTAGGCGATCTCACTAATTCCAATTGTCGTGTATACAACGTTATTCCTTACACATCAAGATATCATCTAGTTTGACACGGGATTTCAGTCTAGGCAGCGCCCTACTTGATTCTGCTCTTTACGGGGCATTCAACGTCTAGTAATCCAAGATGATCAATAAAGTTTCAATACTGACTCTAGCAGGATACCTGCCCCTTCTGCGCCAACGGTAGTATCATCTAGCCATGAAAGAAAATTTCAAGGGCCGCTGTTAGAAAGCGTTTGCTACAGATCTTTCTTGCTCACCTGTGTAGCTATTTAGACATTGAAAAACATGGAAAGAATTTAATATCAGCCATATCATGCTGCCACTAAGCAAGCAAATTGCTGTACATCTTAGCGGGATTAGTCCGCCTTGCATGTCAAATTTTCGTTATTAGCTTATGTAACATCGGTAATGCCAATAAACGTCGGTAGTCATATAAGTCACATACCATTAACTGAGTGGTCATCCCAGCTAGTTGTCGGGATTGTTAGTCTTAATCTAGCGTGACCTGTAGCATTTCTGATCAACCCAGTAAGACAAGCAGAAAAACACTTAGTCAGCTAGAGGTCACCAAGAACTGGATATTGATCATTAAGCGCTGGCATTTCTAAAAACTGTAACAGAATATTTCTAGATTCTTGCTAAGGTTGCTAATTAGTCATGTCCAGCGGATCGATATCTACTGATTTGAGCAGTGTCCTTGTAATACAAGGTATAATAAGCCTCTCGACTTTAGAAGCTAACCGAATAAGCGCAACTGTGGGAGTGGTACTGGTTTTCGCGCCGCCATCACATACGTGATAGCGGTTCTGCTGTATCGTTTTCCTAAATGCTCCTTAATTGGTACTGGTAATCGGATTAATGACCGTGGCCATCTGTCCTTTAAGATTAGTTAATTCGACAAAATCACTAATCCGAGCAATAAGCAACTGATGTGCCATCGATACCTCGTCATTATTGAAGAGGTGGTAATAATCTTTATAAAAGAGCTACACCACATCATGAATGTGGTGTACTACATTTCTCTACGACATTACTCCAGGAGAGTAAATATATTTCCGTAAGCGTCAACATCGCTAGAACCAGAAGTTGACTGACATCGACTGGCGAAAAATAAATATGACTAAAAGCTATTGGTTAATGGTTAAAAATAACCAGCTGGCAAAGTTTTCCACTTAGTCTCGACCGGGTAATTTTTTCCATGCCACCTCATTACGTAAATAAGCCGGCTCAGCATATTCAACCGACCTGGCGCCACCATGATGGTAGTAATGAAATGCCAGCGGCAGCATGTCACGTGCGCTTGGTAGCAGAGTGTGTCCGGGTATGAGCTGAACCAGATCATTATCAATAAGCAACGGATAAGTTTGCCAGCCAGTACCGGCAATGGCCCAGCATCCTGTCAGATCGACAGTCTGTGCTGCCAGTTCCTCAGGAGCTAGCACCGCTTCACTATCTCTGCCTAGCCACACGCCTGCTGCCTGGCGCTGGTACCGCGCCCAATAGACTGATCCCATGCGTGCGTCAATGGCGGTAAGCACCTGGCTAACGCCTATTTGTCGCCAGGCGCCCTCGGCTAGCACTGCCAGCGTTGAGACGCTGATCAGAGGCAAACCTGCCCCCAACGCCAGCCCCTGTGCAACACCGATACTAATCCTTACGCCAGTAAAACTGCCTGGGCCACAACTAAATGCTAGTGCATCCAAATCGTTAAGCGTAATACCAGCCTCTGCTAACAGGTTGTCTACCATCGGAAGAATGCGTTGTGTATGTTCCCGAGGAGTGATGATAAAACGCTCAGAAACACTATTCTCGTCAAGCATTAGTGCGGCAGAGCAGGCTTCAGTTGCGGTATCAAGAGCTAAAATTCTGGTAGACATATTAATCTCAGGCGAAGTAAAATAAGTGAATTAAGTTATAATATACCTGCAATAAATAAGAATATAATACTCAGTCACCGGTTGGAAAAAGTTGATCCGTCCCAGAGAGCAGAGGACGTCTCGTAGACAAATATGCATTGTTGATCGCAGATAGTTCAACATTCTGCGGTTATCTTGCAGATAAGCCAGATAGCACTATTTATTTTAGTGATAGTCGTTTCAGAGATTCTGTGTTTCTACAAAGGACCCTGCCACGCAAGGTGGCAACTTTTAAATATTGCCGTCATTCTAGTGACGATGTGGCTGGTCTCAACTCACATGATACCTGGGGTTCACCGGATTGATCATGTTGCTATCTATCAAATTTTTAATACATTACGATAAGTTAATATATGTTACAGCTTGAAATTATACACTAATGACTGGTATATGTACTATGGCTTTATCATATTTTCATTACGATCGCTAGCTGATAGCCCACTGTATTATCGTTCGTTAACAGGAATTTCCGATGCAGCTACACCTGACAGCATTACCTTACCAACCTAACGCCGGACTAGAGCTCTTCGCCCCTCTGGCTGGTCACCCTTGGTCGATTCTGCTACATTCTGGCCATCGCGATCATTCCGAAAGTCGCTTCGATATTCTGGTCGCTGCACCAGTGGTGACGCTAGTGACGCGTAACGGCACCACCGAGATCCACCATAACAAGCAAAGCCAGTTCAGTGACGATGACCCTTTTACGTTAGTACAGCAGCAGCTGATGGCAGCGGGCATGGAAGCGGCAACACAGGCACTTTTTCCTTTTCAGGGAGGAGCGCTCGGGTTTTTTGGCTATGATCTTGCTCGACGTATTGAAACATTACCAACCCTGGCGCAATCGGATCTGCATCTACCGGATATGGCAGTGGGAATCTATCGCTGGGCAATTATTGCCGATCACCAGCGCCTAACACTTACTCTGGTCAGTCATGACGATCCTATGCCACTGCTAAACTGGCTGAGCAGAGCAATAATGCCGCCTCTGGAGCCATTTCATCTGTGTGGTCCCTGGCGTGCCAATATGACTCGTGCCGAATATGGCAAGAAATTCCGCCGAATTCAGCAGCATTTGCTGGCGGGAGAATGTTACCAGGTCTGTCTAGCGCAGCGCTTTAACGCGCCCTACTCCGGTGACGAATGGCTAGCGTTCTGTCATTTGTTGGCCCATAACCCCGCGCCTTTCTCCGCATTCATTCGCTTGGCAGAACAGGCGGTGCTAAGTCTGTCCCCGGAACGGTTTTTACGCGTGCGTGGTGCCGAGATACAAGCTAGCCCAATTAAAGGCACCTTACCGCAGCTAGTAGACGCGGCAACTAATCGCCAGCAGATGATGCGGCTGGCTACTTCTCCCAAAGATCAGGCAGAAAACCTGATGATCGTCGACTTATTGCGTAACGATATTGGCCGGGTAGCACAACCAGGCAGCGTACGTGTGCCATCATTGTTTGCTGTTGAGTCGTTTGCGGCGGTGCACCATATGGTAAGTACCATCACCGCTATACTGCCAGAAGATCGCACCGCCTGTGAATTGTTGCGTGCATGCTTTCCAGGCGGCTCCATTACTGGTGCACCAAAAGTGCGAGCAATGGAAATTCTTGAACAGCTCGAACCACAGCGCCGTAGCGCTTGGTGTGGCAGCATTGGCTATCTCAGCTGTTGCGGCGCGATGGATGCCAACATAGCTATCCGCACGTTGCTGGTGGACAATAAACACGTTTACTGTGCCGTTGGCGGCGGTATTGTTGCTGATAGCGACGAGGAAACGGAATATCAAGAAACGCTATCTAAAGCAGCCTCTTTGCTGTTGCCGCTGGAACAGCTGTGTGCCTGAAATCGTCGCTGAATGTTTATCGTGACTGACGGAGTTTATCATTTATTGTTAGATACTGGTGACTAATAAATCTTCATCCAGAGTAGGTTTTTTCTTTTAGATGGCATTATGGCGGGTAAGCTGATCGGCCCAGCATGGGAGCACAAAATCCCTGACAGGCGATCCGGTCGGAATCCGGTCCGGATTGGGTGTTTCCATTTCGATTGATGGTGTTGGACTTAGCGCAATGCGATTGCTTCAGTGAACTTTAGTGAAAATGATTAACGATTCGTGAATATCACTGGAATACAGGTTATTAAAATCGCATATAATACGAGAAAAGATGTGAATGTCAAATACTAGGAAGCGCCCTGTGTCAGCCTAGCAATAAGATGTTAAGATGTAATGACAACGTGATTAATAAACTGTGCTGATACAGAAAGTACATGGTTGAGGTTGTTTATCTTTAATTTATTATTTTATTATTGTCATTGTCGTGACGCCGTGCTAAACGTTCAATCCACACTTGCTCAATGCGGTACTCCACCATCTGTCGAATGGTAAAGCGCCATTCATCGATATCCAGCACGTCATCCTTCATCGGAATTTGGTCACACTGAGATAGCAATAATCCCGCCAGCGAGGCGATATTGCCTCGTCCACGCGCTAGTTTCTTAGTGTCTAGTGCTTGCTGCAATGCGTGCAGATCGGTGCTGCCCTTTGCTAGCCAGCCGCTCTCATGTACTTCGATTTCCGGCATTTCGTCCTCATCGGGGAATTCTCCTGCAATCGCTTCTAGTATATCCAATGGTGTCACTAGCCCCTGAATGACACCGAACTCATTGGATACCATAACCATACTACCTTTCGATCGGCGTAATTCTTCTAGAAAATTAAGCACATTCAGAGTTTCAGGCACTACAATAGCTGGATTTGCGGCGGCGTACGTTCTGATCTGCTCTCCATTGGCTACTGCTGCCATTAAATCTTTAGCGCGCACGATACCAATAAATTGATCTAATTCACCATTACATACCGGGAACATATTATGCGGTGTCTCCACCAGAGTCGCGTGCAGCTCCTCAACTGGACGCTGGCAATCCAGCCAAGTTATTTCATTGCGTGGCGTCATTATGCTGCGCAAGGTGCGCGAAGCCAATGAGAGTACGCCAGTAATCATATGACACTCCTCCTCCGCGAAGTGTGCGTATTGAAACACCTCCTCAGGATCGTTTTCCCGCGTATCCTGCTGCACTTTACCGCCCATCAGCCGTAAAATCGCTTCCGCGGTACGTTCACGTATCGGCTTGGCGAATTGGCTTTTAATAAAGTTACGGCGCGCTATCTGGTTAAAGAGCTCAATCAGGATTGAGAAGCCTATGGCAGCATACAGGTACCCTTTTGGAATATGAAAGCCAAATCCTTCAGCAATTAGACTGAAGCCAATCATTAATAAGAAGCTCAAGCACAATACCACTACGGTTTGGTGTTGGTTTACGAAACGCGTCAGGACGCGTGAGGCCAGCAGCATAACAGTCATGGCGATTATCACTGCGATCATCATTACCGGTAAATTGCTTACCATGCCTACTGCTGTCATCACTGCGTCAAGAGAGAATACTGCGTCAAGGATAACAATTTGCACTACTACTGCCCAAAAGCTGATGTAACCATGGCAGGCAATGGCATCGTGTTCTTTCTGCTCCAGACGTTCATGCAGCTCGGTGGTTGTCTTGAATAGCAGGAAAATTCCGCCGAGTAGCAGGACAAGGTCGCGGCAGGAAAACGAGAAAGTGCCGACACTGAACAACGGACGCGTCAGCGCCACTATCCAGGAAATTAGGGATAATAACCCCAAATGCATGATTAGTGCTAACGCCAGACCGACTACCCGCGCGCGTTCGCGCTTTTTAGGAGGTAATTTGTCCGCTAGAATTGCAATAAACACTACGTTATCAATACCGAGCACAATCTCCAGTATGATCAGGGTTAATAATCCTACCCAGATTGAGGGGTCCGTTAAGAATTCCATCATAGGGTCCGTAAGATATTCAAGCTGTAATTGATCGCAGGATTAATCCGCGCCTTTGCCGACAAACGCGCAGGGCAAGCTGCTAAGAGGAAAATTTTCTTGAGAGTCGAGATAAAACATGACGAACCAAAGGATCCAGCGCAAAATGCCACTGAGAGGGTGAGGGTAATGATGTCCGCACAAGCGGACAAAAGATGAAACGACTTCGGTGACAGTCCATCAGAGGGCTGTGTGCTCCTTCTTTGTAAGAAAACACTTTACTGTATCAGGGAATCACCGGCCAGCACAAAAATTTTTCACATCAGAGTATTTATGGGTTGTTAGCTACATTATTTTAGCTCTTTAACCGATTCCTGTCGCCAAATTACTGAGCGCTGTCACAATTTTTATTTTTTTATACACTAAAATAATTAAGATTTACTTAAATGATCTTCTGAGTCAATAACTAAGAAGATCAACCTGTAAAGCAAGCATCGGTCAGGGCAAACATCATTCCTGATTTTACGGTTATAACATCAAAAAACTACTCCCTGAACACAGTTTCATGGGGGCAGATAACCTAATTTTGTTAAATATTTAAGGAGGTATCCAGTGAGTATTGCTATTATTATTAGCACTCATGGATCGGCTGCTGAGCAGTTGTTTAAGGCAGCTGAAATGATTTTAGGCACACAAGAGAACGTCTCCTGGATTGATTTCGTACCTGGAGAGAACGCTGAAACATTAATTGAAAAATATACTTCCTGTCTGGCAGATCTGGATACCACAACAGGTGTGTTATTTTTGGTCGATACCTGGGGAGGTAGTCCATTTAATGCCGCAAGCCGAATAGCTATCGACAAAGAAAATTATGAAGTCGTGACTGGTGTCAATATCCCGATGTTAGCTGAAACATTCATGGCGCGAGACGATAACCCTCCCTTTCAGAAATTGGTCAGTATCGCAGTGGAAACTGGGCGCGTCGGTGTTAAGGTGTTAAAGGCGCTAGAACCGGCACAAGCTACTCTGGCCGTCAAGGTCGAACCAGTTGCGATTAACCAGGGAGGTTGTATGACTATAGGTCTGGCGCGTATCGACGACCGTTTGATCCATGGTCAAGTGGTAACTCGCTGGACAAAAGAAACTAATGTAAGACGCATTATTGTCGTCAGCGATGAGGTGGCCGCCGACACGGTGCGTAAAACTCTGCTCATGCAAGTAGCTCCTCCTGGAGTCTCTGCCCATGTAGTGGACGTGGCAAAGGCAATCCGCGTTTACAATAACCCGAAATATGCCAATGACCGTGTTATGTTATTATTTACCAACCCAACCGATGTCTTGCGTCTAGTCGAGGGGGGGGTTGCGATTACTTCAATCAACATTGGCGGTATGGCTTTCCGTCAGGGTAAAGTTCAGGTGAATAATGCTGTTTCAGTGGATGAAAAAGATATTGAAGCGTTCGAGAAACTTAACGAGCTTGGAATCGAGCTAGAAGTGCGTAAAGTATCTACCGATTCCTCACTGAAAATGATGGACTTAATTAAAAAACTTGATAATGAAGTATCACGCTAAATTATCACCATTAAGAGCATGAGTTCACTTTAAAATGAATTTATTGCTCTATAAAGTCAGAGGAGAAGTACAATGGAGCTTACCACGATTCAAATTGTGCTGGTATTTGTCGTTGCATGTATCGCAGGCATGGGATCGATTCTCGACGAATTTCAATTCCACCGTCCGTTAGTAGCCTGTACTTTAATTGGTTTAGTTTTAGGTGATATAAAAACTGGTATCATTATCGGCGGGACACTGGAGATGATCGCGCTGGGCTGGATGAATATCGGCGCCGCGATAGCACCGGACGCTGCTCTGGCCTCTATCATTTCCACCATTTTGATCATTGCTGGTAATCAAAACGTCGGCGCCGGTATCGCGCTGGCGATCCCACTAGCTGCCGCCGGACAGGTGCTGACCATTATCGTGCGTACTATTACTGTTGCCTTCCAGCATGCAGCCGACAGTGCCGCTGAACGTGGTAATCTGACGACATTAAGCTGGATCCATATTTCGACACTCGTGCTACAGGCAATGCGTATTGCTATTCCGGCAGTGATTGTTGGCATATCTGTAGGTACGGAAGCTGTACATAACATGCTAAATTCCATTCCAGACATCGTTACTAATGGTTTGAATATCGCTGGCGGTATGATTGTCGTGGTTGGCTATGCGATGGTCATTAACATGATGCGTGCAGGCTATTTGATGCCGTTTTTTTACCTCGGATTTGTTACTGCAGCATTCACGAGCTTTAACTTGGTAGCATTGGGGGTTATTGGTGTGGTGATGGCTATTCTCTACATCCAGCTTAGCCCGCGCTACAATCAGGTCTCAGGACAGGCTGCGCGGGGTGCTAACGATCTCGACGATGAATTGGATTAATAGGTGATAGGTGAAAAAAAATGGTAAACATTGATATTACAGCTACAGGTCAAAAGAAACTGACGCCCGGCGACGTACGTGGCGTATTTATCCGCTCGAACTTGTTCCAGGGATCGTGGAATTTTGAACGTATGCAGGCGCTCGGGTTTTGTTTCTCTATGGTGCCAGTGATCCGCCGTCTATATCCAGAGAACAATAACGAACGTAAGCAAGCAATCAAACGGCATTTGGAATTTTTCAACACTCATCCCTATGTGGCTGCACCTGTACTAGGCGTTACCATGGCGATGGAAGAGCAGCGTGCTAATGGCGCACCAATCGACGATGCCGCCATTAACAGTCTGAAGATTGGTCTGATGGGACCGCTGGCTGGCGTTGGCGACCCGATTTTCTGGGGCACTGTGCGGCCAGTATTCGCTGCCCTCGGCGCTGGTATTGCCATGAGTGGTAGTATGCTCGGTCCCCTGTTGTTCTTCGTCTTATTCAATTTAGTGCGCTTAATTACCCGCTATTGTGGTGTAGCGTACGGCTACCGCAAGGGGGTTAATATTGTTAATGATATGGGCGGCGGCTTCCTAAAAAAAATGATGGAAGGAGCTTCTATTCTCGGACTGTTTGTTATGGGGGCGCTGGTCAATAAATGGACTCATGTCAATATCCCTCTTGTAGCATCCCGTATTACTAACAGCGAAGGACAAACTATTGTCACCACTGTCCAGTCGATTCTAGATCAGTTGATGCCAGGGTTAGTGCCACTACTGCTTACCTTTAGTTGCATGTGGCTGTTGAACCGCAAGGTAAACGCATTGTGGATCATTATGGGCTTCTTTGTAATCGGCATTTTTGGTTACTGGTCTGGCTTGCTTGGCCTGTAAGCGTGCTACAAAACCGAATAGAGTTTTTCAGCTCGGCGAATGATCGTCATAGCACTTCCTGCAGAGCGGAATTTGGCTTCTGGTGCTACAGTGTCTCCGGGCTACCTGAACGGATTGATTTTTCTTAGCTCGTTGCTTGTTCTGCTGTACAGAATTTTAATTCTGGGATTGATGAGCTTATTTCTGTATTAGAGATACGAGTTTTATTCGAAGGTGTCTAATGAATGAGTTATGAATGAGTTATGATAATAATAAATAATAACTTATTTTCTAAATTTGGGATAGCTATCCTTGCTATTTTTATAATTTTATTGTGGATTTTATTATTTTAAAATTAAGTTCTCATTTACCTACGTCATCAGATCACGCTAATCTGTACACACTAATAAAGTTTGTTTTTGCATTTGATGTATCGGTGAATACTTCTGCTAGGATGATTCGGTACACTAGCGGGGCTAGTTGCTAGCCCGTATTGCTATTATGAAGTTAACTAATCGCTGGTAGATGATTTTCTATAGTTGCCATTGCCGATAGTAAGTTATGGCTCTCCCGCTAGTATCATTATTGATTTAGTATTTAGTGGTAATTACCCGACATAAATTACTAGCACTCGGGTTCGGTGCAGTAAACATCATTGGCCATTGCGCAATAAGTTGGTCACTACATGCCGGCCTGTGGTGCCAGTTATCGTCTCAACAACTAGAAACAGACGCGAGGCCTTTTTAGCAGCAATCCAGCCATTGCTCTGGGTTGATGAATGCTTGGGGGTAGAGTGGGTAACGAACTACCCTAAGTTGTCATGCTCCCATAACTGTCACGTTGCCATGACAGCGTCTCATGCCGACTACTGAAGAGCCTTTCTAGTCCCGGGCATCTTAAATTAAGAACTCTATGTTTCTGGGCCTTCAGCCGGAGTTTTGAAGCTACTCCTAAATAGAGTAGTAGTGTACGAACACATCTTCACTACTATCAGTCAGAGTGATAAAGCCAAAACCTTTAGACTTGTTCAATCACTTCACTTGCCCTTTGCCGTCTTGCATATTTTCTGTGTTTAAATCGCCTTTAGCATAACATGAATGTAGAATAGAATTGACTGAGTATTAAAATTTTATAGATAAATGACATTTATGAAGCGACATATGTAATGAAGATTTTTACTTAAAGTGCCATTTTAATGCCGTCCTCTTCTGTACAGAGTAGAACTCTGCCTCGTTATACCCACTTGTGTATAAATGGCAAGCTATTTCATGTTTTATTAAAAGTTGGATTTATACATATGACACTAAACCTCTAACTCGATCTTAATTTAAGATGAAAGATCTTATTTTTAAACTTGATTGTGGTGCTGTACTCTGACAGCATTCAATCGCAAGATGGTTATCTTTTTATATATAAAACCAAAATTATAGTGTTGAATTTTATTGACCATATGAAAATATATTTTCATATGATGTTAAAATTATGATAAGTGTTAATAACAAAGCCACACACTAAACAGCATCGCAGTTGAGTTATTAAAGATCACCAATTTTTTGCTAAAAATACTAACCACTGACAGGATATATGCTCCTCTAAGCAAGAATTCACCCATAATTATCAGTATCTTACGCTTATTGAAAATACACCATATTTATTATTGGAAGTGTCGCCATTGTTTCCTTCAAGGAAACAGCACATCAAACTCAGCAACTTCTACTTGATCCAGAGATTGTTGTTAATTGCGAACGATACATCTATCGATGTAATCCAACTAATCTTTAGATTACATCATTATTGCGACATCAGCGATTTTTGGATGTTTATTGATAGTAACCACGCCTATTCATTTGATAACAGGGAATAAAGCAAACACTCTACCTGCCTTTCTGCCGAGTATCTTACTTCGGCAATTACTTCTTAGATTGGAAAACAACGGCAGTAGATTTAAGAAAAGATGAAGTCTATCCCAGCAGAGGCTATGGAATCAAAACACACTTAAGGAAGTATCTTCTAGCCGCTGCGCTTTAAAATTTCGGATCGATCCTTACAGGTAGGCACCCATACGCAGTGCTTCAATCCTTTTATCCAAAGGCGGATGTGACATGAACAGCCTACTGAATGACTTATTACGACCATTAATGCAAAAGGCCATTATACTACTAATCTCCTGTGGTTCACAGCTATTTTTCAGTCGCTGCAACGCTGCAATCATTTTTTCACGTCCCACTAATTTGGCCGAGCCGGCGTCGGCATGGAATTCGCGGTAACGTGAGAACCATAGGGTGATAATGCTCGCCAGCACGCCGAACACCAGCTCTAGTACCATGGATACGGTGGAATACACCAGCGGATGGCCGTTATAATTTTCACTCTCGTCACGGTACGATGACGTAAATCCCGCTGCTAGCTGTGCCAGGATACGCGAGACGAAAATGACAAACGTGTTAACTACACCTTGAATCAGAGTCATCGTTACCATATCGCCATTGGCGATGTGGCTAATTTCGTGAGCGATAACTGCCTCAGCCTCATCTCGGCTCATGTTCTGTAGCAATCCAGTGCTGACGGCTACCAGCGATGCATTACGATTAGAGCCGGTGGCAAAAGCATTTATATCAGGAGCGCGGTAAATAGCCACCTGCGGCATGGTGATATTTACCTGCTGCGCCTGGCGGCTAACCGTGTTCAGCAACCAGCGTTCGGTTTCATTGCACGACTGCTTAATCATTTCTCCACCAACTGAACGCAGTGCCATGAATTTTGACATTAACAACGAAACTAAGGCTCCACCAAAACCGAACAGCCCAGCCATAACCATTAACCCGGAAGTACTGGAGGACTGGAGTCCAGTGAGGCTCAGCACAATACCAAATACCACCATCACCGCCAGGTTAGTGAGCAGGAAAAGAGCAATACGCATCATAAAATGTTAAATTCCTCAAAAATAATCACATTTTTATATAAAATAAATTTAGGCTTTTAGTAACTTTTTTCAAGTATTCAACGCCAATAATTGACTAGAAATACATAACTTTACATTTTTAACAGTTTTACCTATACAGAGTGCCCCATACGCGGCGAAAAATATCAATGTAAACTACCTTAAAATGCGCTTACTTGCCGGTCCGGCTGAAAGAATGGCGGCCTCAGCATGTGCTAGGTCCAGTGCAATGTGCACCGTTTCATCCAAATACGGATCCGGCTCTTTATAATCATTGGGAATGAATTCTAAATTTTTCACCGGTTGCTTGCCTTGACGCATCAGTCGTTCATTGATGCGTTGTAGACGGATAGCGTAATCTTCATGATTTTCTTTCTCTCTCTGGTTAAGATTAAGAGAAATAAAATTGCGTTTATCTTTCATGGCGTGAAAACGTGCAATGTCCTGCTGAATATATTGGAACTCTGGATTTTTGACGATGCGAGCTTGGTGTGCTTTCAATAACTTGGCAGAGAAAGGCTTCAGATTGCCTATTTTGGTATAGGTGGCTGCGTGGATGTTATCCCAAGGCAGAGCGTTGTCTTCAAATCTCTCGCCAGTCTTTATGGTATCGGTGCAGATAGGCATGATAATATCTGGGACTACCCCTTTTCGTTGAGTACTATCGCCATTGACCCGGTAGAATTTCTGGATCGTATACTGGATTGAACCCAAAGCCGGCCACTCTGGCCGCAGCACCTGATCATAAATGCGGTTTAGAGAGCGGTACTGCTGCACTGTACCTTTACCGAATGTTGGCTCGCCCACCACCAGTGCCCGACCATAATCTTGCATTGCGGCGGCAAAAATTTCTGACGCTGAAGCGCTGAACCGATCTACTAGTACGACCAGAGGTCCCTTATAATAAGTAATACCGCTGATATCGCTATCCTCTCTGATGTTACCGTTGTTATCACGCACTTGCACAACAGGCCCACTGGGAATAAACAACCCTGACAAGGATACAGCTTCGGTCAGTGCGCCGCCGCCGTTGGCGCGCAGATCAATAATCACGCTCTGTACATTCTGTTTTTCTAGCTTCTTCAATTGAACTTTTACGTCATCGGTAAGACCCACGTAGAAACCAGGAATGTCCAGAACGCCCACTTTTTCTTTGTCGGTGGTTTTCACCGATACTTTCACCGCCTGGTCTTCAAGGCGGATGCGTTCTCTGGTAACGGTGACGATACGAGTTTTGGTTCCTTTTCCGGACGGCAAAACTTCCAGCTGTACTTTGCTGCCCTTTGGCCCTTTTATTAGTGACGCCACGTCGTCTAGTCGCCAGCCGATGACGTCTATCATTGGTTGGCCAATCTGGCCGACACTCACTACTCGGTCTCCCACAGTAATAGCTTTGCTCTTTGCCGCCGGTCCACTCGGTACCAGAGAATGGATGATCGTGTAGTCGTCGTCCATCTGCAATACTATACCAATACCTTCCAACGATAGACTCATCTCGGTATTGAATTGCTCAGTATTGCGCGGGGAAAGGTAATTGGTGTGCGGATCGATTTCGTGAGCAAAGGCGTTCATAATCAGCTGGAATACGTCTTCGCTGTTGTTCTGCGTCAAGCGTCGAATGGCAAACTGATAACGCCTGGTCAAGATATCACGGATCTCTTTTTCCTCTTTGCCAATGAGTTTGAGATTCAGTTTGTCATACTTCACTTTAGCGTTCCACAGTGCATTTAGCTCGGTGGTAGTCTCGGGCCAGGGAGCTTTGCTCCGGTCGATTTCAATGGCGTCGTTGCCGGTGAAATCCATCGGTTTGTCCAATTGAGCTATAGCATACTGATAACGCTCGAACCGGCGCTTTTCCGCCAGATTATACATCGCAAATGGCAGATCCAATTTGCCGATTTTTAGCTCATCAGCTAGCTGCAACTGCTTAGCAGCGAACTGCGCAATATCAGAAGTTAGTAATACGTTATGGTTGTGGTCGAGCATGTTAAGGTAACGATCGAAAATTTTCCTAGAAAAAGCTGCATCTAAATCGAATTGGCGGTAGTGCGAACGGCTAAAACGTGCACTAACCCGCTGGCTTACCGTCTGCTGCTGTGCTTCTTCTTTTAAATAAGGGATCTGATCGGTAAGAGTGGTATCGTCTTTTGCTATCACTCTGCCCGCTAGTATTACCCCTACTATCATGATAACTCTGACAAACATGTTCATGCCCTGGTTGACCCTATAATCAGAACTGCAGATGTTCTGCACGCACTATCAGAGCCATCCCAGAAGGTAGTTGCACACGTACCCCTTCTTTAGCGATTTCCATGACAGTTGCCATAGAGCTTTTACCCACCTTACCCACTTTAACTTTAATCTCCTGGCCGATTTGCAAGGTAGAAATGTCGGTGACAGATATGCTTTTCGCAGTCGGTACCGTTTTCCTGATGGCAGATACGAGATGGTCTTTTTTGAAATCTGAGGCGGAGCGACGTTTACATTCAGTGATAGCATTATTTTTTTCCGGCTGGCCTGCCATGTTTCGGTATAGCACAGGGCTCTCGTTACCTTCTCGCTTTTTTGCCTGTTGAGTGGCGCGCTGAAGCTGCATGCGGGCTTTGGCTTTCTCTAATTTTTTGCGAGCATGTTCGACATGCTGTGTTTCAAGTTTTCCACAGGGATTACCGTTAAGATCTATGCGTGGTGCTCCGAGTTTGATGCCATGGAGATAGCGCCAGCTTGAGGTGTATAGGCGCAGCGCGGAGCGTAATCGTGTCTTGCTGATATTCTCTTCAGCTTGAACTTGTTTAGTGAGGTCTTGAAAAATGCCGATCTTCAACGGCCGTGCTTTACCTTTAGTGGTGAAACAGAGGGGGAATCGTTCTGCCAGAAAGGCAATGACTTCTTTACTGTTGTTCAACTTACAGTTATCTTCCATAAACTTTCCTGATTATAATGGGTTTGTCAACCAGCGTAAATTATAAATAGGTGTCACTGTCAATGACACCATCGGTAAATGCCATATTATCCGTGCATCTCTATCAAATATTAGTGATAAATTTTCATAGTATGGTACCAAAAGTAATTTACCACCGCTTTTAGCCAGCGCAGTACCTTAATTGAATTAAGATGTGGGTAAGTCGTGGTGATATCCCGTGCCCTATATCACGCACGCACCCAGCCAAAATTGGCAATGAGCTATTACTGTACCTGACAGAACATTGAACTCTATAACATCAAGTAATGAATCCCAATGCCATAAGATGAATTCATTAATAAATTCATACAATGTTCAATTACAGATACATTTACTCGACCAGACAACAATCTGCTGACGATTTATTATAACCTAACAACGGAGTCGTAGAAGATGAAAATTGAGGCGAGATGGAATGTAAGTGCCACTCAATAAAATAATCACTATTCGTGATTTCTTTTCCTTTGCCTAATATTAGCGCTGTGTGGAATGCGAGATTACTGAATTTTTGGATGAATTTTGATCGCCGTGAAAAAATCATAATCAAAACATTTGATGAGCATTAAAATAAGGGCTGGATTTCTGACCACAGCACTTGAGAGGCTCAATTATGTTCTTCTCGCTGCAACGAGCCGTGTAGCCTTTGGTGATACTAGTTACCTCTCTAAAGTGTGCCACAAAAATTATTTTCCGAAGGCTGCGATATCATCAATCTAAATTTATATTTCAGAGAGCTAGATTGCCCGGTATTGGTATGATTCATCAAATATCGGCTATAGTGATCAGCTTTCATCCTCAGTACCAAACAGCAGAAATAGAAACTGTCAGCAATATCTACGCTTGTTCTATTTCACTGTGTTTACACTGCCCACTCCATTTCTAGTGCGATTCCCTGCGGTAGTCAACCCGGTAGGTTACGATAGTAACAACGGCAGAAATGATAACCAGGCTATATCAACAAAGATATGGTTTCTCTTAATTAAATTCAAAAAATAAAGGTATTTTATTCATAAACTAAACGTGTCTCTGGAAAATATTACTATCCTAGTATAAAAAATGATTTTTCTGGCAATTAAGAGTATTACGTCTTAATCTATCTACTGTTAACTATGATAATTTTACATGTCACACCAGAAGATTATCGGTAATTATGGTAATGGAGTTAACTTCTTTTTATCGTTTTCAGCAGTTTTAGTTATTCTATTCGAGATTGATCAAATGTAATATATACCAAAGTGAAGTGAAAAGTAAGCTACTTTCATTGTATAAAAACCAACTCATAGATCTCCCAGAAAACTGGTACAGTGCCACTATCGTATAATATCCTTCTCGCAGTGCGAGCTAGTTATCTTAACTCTAAATTAGTGGAATCATTCGTTCGTATATTTTTTGAATTTCGAAAACCAGCTATCCGTCACTGTTTTGTTGATAAGCGTAGTTCTTTAATTATGTAAATACAGTTTGCTTTAATTAGCGCATCCAATAGTAGTTGATTTCTGTAGAGAGATGAAAATAATTAAAACTAAGTTATTAATATAATAGTAAATATGTTTATTTATTATATAATCGCTTTAGTTTATGTTATCTATCTGACTAGGAGACAAGTTAAATAGAAACTTGCAAACAGCCAGAGGCTATTTTATGTTTTAATTCTAGTGTATAACGAAACAACAAGGTAATGACATGGAGTACAATTTAGCGATACAGGACGCGAAAATACGAGAAAAAGTCAATGTTGATCTGATGGCATCCGCTGTCGCGTTCAAAGAACGCTATAATATGCCAGTATCAACGGAACAGATGGCACAAAATCAGCCGGAGTTACTACGTGATTACTTTCACCAACGTGTAAAGTTTTACCGTCAGGTGTCGTTGAATTTTTCCTGCCTGCCCTACAAACTACACAAGTAATCTCACTGTCCTCCGTCAGTGACCTAGGCTATTAAGATCAGCACTACATATTACTAAAGCAAAGCAATGATAAAAGGATAAGTTGCGAATCGCGTGCGTTATTTAGTCACATTAGAGATCTATAAACTACCATGTTCAATGCCACTCTTACTGACAAAGATCCGCTATAGTAGAGCGGTGAGTCGACAGATACCGTGACCAGCTGCTAGAGTAATATTGCTCGCCAAGATCCCAATTACATACAATGATACTGATAATCTGCGCGACCTACCTGACGATCATTATCTATTTTTCCCAGTTCGAAATTGCCAACAACAAAGTGCCGTGCTAGCCGTACTCAAGACACCGACAAGCAGCAAAGACACTTTTCGCCGAAAAGGCTATACTGTCTGTTCGGAGACAGGAAGCTTTGCTAACATCAGGATAAAAGTATATTCTATCGATATTTCTTTATACTTGCTAAAACGACCAAATTTGCCGTCATGGCCGGAATCCATATCAGTATACAATAGCAGTAAATGATCGTCAGTTTTTAATTCCCGTAATTTTGCGACCCATTTCGCTGGCTCCCAATATTGCACCTGCGAGTCGTGCAGGCCGGCGGTAACCAGAAGATACGGATATGCCTGGGCACGAACCTGATCGTACGGGCTATACTGTAAAATATATTGATAATCAGCCACATCCTGCGGATTGCCCCATTCCTCATATTCGTTGGTGGTCAGAGGAATAGAGTCATCCAGCATGGTAGTAACGACATCAACAAATGGTACCTGAGCTACCACTCCCTTAAACAAGTCTGGCACCAAATTGATGACCGCTCCCATTAATAGACCGCCGGCACTGCTGCCCATGGCGAAAACCTGTTCTGGATCACCATAGCCCTGTTTTAATAAGTCGCGGCTAATATCGATAAAATCATGGAATGTATTCATCTTCTTGAATAATTTTCCGTCTTCATACCATGCTTGTCCTAACTCTCCTCCGCCGCGAATATGACTTAAAGCATAGACGAAGCCACGATCTAACAGACTTAGCCGGCTGGCACTGAAATCTGGATCCAGACTGCTGCCATATGCACCGTAGCCATAAACTAGCAATGGATTGATGCCGGACTTGAATAAGTCTTTACGGTAAACTAAAGAAACCGGCACTTCCACTCCATCACGGACGGTAATCCAGAGACGTTCGCTGCAATAGTGATCCGTCTGGAAGTTTTTAATCTGTGTCTGCTTGAGTAACCTGCGTTCGCTAGTGTCCAGATTAAGCTCGAATAAGATCGTCGGCGTAGTCATGGAGGAGTAACCGTAACGCATCAGCGCACTTTCAGGATCGGGATTATATGCTAGCCAAGTCACATAAGTAGGATCGTCGAAAGTTATGCCTTTTTCTTCGCCAGTTGACCAGTTAATTTGTCGCAAGCTGGTCACACCCATATCACGCTCTTCTAGCACCAGCCAATCGCGAAATAAGGAAAAGTTTTCCAGCATGACATCTTTGCGCGCAGGGATAACTGTTTGCCAGAGTTTTTCTTCCCCGGTTTCACTGCAATAGAGGGCAAAATTTTTACTTTCTTGATTAGAGCGGACATAGAAGTATCCCTGATAATGATCCAGATAATATTTGCGATCAGGGTGCCGTGGCAGAAATAATCTCGGCCTTGCTTGCTGATCGTCAGCATCGAGCAGCAGGACCTCGCTTGATGTCGTGCTATCAAGGAAGATGATGATGTAATTCTCTGAAGTGGTCTTATGTACGCTGACACAAAAGGTATCGTCTTTTTCTTCATAAATTAGCTCGTCCTGAGTGGTTAGCGTACCCACCATATGCCGCCAGACCTGATACGGCAGCAAGGTCTTTTTGTGTTTACAAACGTAATACAGAACTTTCGAGTCATTAACCCATTCAAAGCTAGACGAGGCGTATTCAATTACCTCCGGGAACCATAAATCATGCTCAAGATCTTTAAAACGCAATTCGTACAGACGATTAGATAAAAAATCTTCTAAAATAGCCATAATCAGATTGTCAGAACTTATTTTTAGAGATTTAAGAGAATAAAATTTTCTTTTGACAGCGCGTTGGTTGGCATCTAGCAATATTTCCCATTCCTTGTTAGGGCTTGCTTGTTCAGGTTGTCGAGTGTAAATAGGGTATTCATCACCTTGTTCATAGCGGCTTTGATAACGATACCCATTGTGTACATATGGCACCGAGCAGTCTTGCTGCGGCATACGCTCTACCATTTCCGTAAACAACTGATGACGTAGAGCCTCATGCTCAGCCATCATTATTTCACTGTAGTTATTTTCACGCTTGAGATAATCCAGCACCGCCGGATCTTCGCGTTCATCATCCCGCAGCCAGTAATAGTTATCTACACGAGTATCACCGTGCAGTGTAAATACATGAGGTTGTTTTTTAGCTTTCGGTGGTAATATCATACGTAAATTCCTTCCCTTGATTCTTCAATAATCTGCTTGTTACTACGTATTTTCAGCAGCGCTTGCCAGAATTTCCTAGACAGTTCACATTTTCCTAGCGCTCTGGCGTTGATACACGTCTCTGCCGCCAAGCTAAGCCATGAATCCTATTCGCGGCACTGGAATCAATACTGGGTTATAATACTAATCAATCAGCTCTATGATTCAGATAGAGTGAGATTGTGACGAAGGAATAACTATGAAGATGGTACCAAAGAGTTGCCCTTTTATGACTAGGGGCTGTCTAGACATAATCCTGGACGCTGGTAGTCGTCTGTTGTGCCATGATTTGATCGGTATTCTTTTGCATTAGAATTGAGTTTAGTCATTAGCCAACGCCGTTATTGACGACACCAACAGACTTGCCACCAAGTTTCCCATTTTTATGTCATAGTTCCTCTATATATTTTCAATTTTATCAAATTATTATGTGATAACAAATATTTAAAAACTCCATATGAACCCATGTTTCATTTCTCAAGCCTTAAGTAGCCACTATTTATCCTCTTAGTTCTGCGCACTTACTTAAAAAGCTTTATTGTTAGAGTTGCCGTTAGCACGGCACCATGACGTCTAGGCGCATCTGGCAAATTGAGTTAAAAAAGTTGCGATCGAGTATCATTAATTGATAGGGGTTAAGTGATCGCTTTCGATTGCTATACAGACATCTTGACTATGTACATCACTCACCGCCGTTGTGTAGTCAACATGTATGTTGGATGGTAAGGTAACTGCACTTCGTCATCAACTTGAGCAGTCGCACTTTGACTATAACAGAAATCGAAGTTATCGCTATCTACATATTTCTAATCGCTCTGGAATCAGAAAAATCACTGCGTAGTTGTAACAATGTGTTAACCATAAACTGGGTCAGCGCATCTGGCGTTTTTACTGATAGCTAAACTAATTTCCCGCTGAGTACAAGCACGCTGCTCAAATTAGGTAGCATGCTGGCACCGACAAGCCCGCCCCTCTGGCACCTCATTTGGTGATGGTGTTGAATGACGCGGTGTCTATGGTATAGGAGTGCACAGCCATATTTCCAGAATTTTCACTAAAGGAGACCGTGTGTTCCAATTTCTGAAGGATGATAAGCGGGCTCAATTGGCGCTGAGGTCAAGATTGTTTCCACATTGTTGATTCTTGTTTATATACTTAAGATAACATTATTCTGTTGCGCTCTGCTGAGGTGAATTGACTGAAAGACTCGTCGCAGAACTCTTCTAGCAACGGCTTGACACTTTCGTCACTCGAATTCATTCCATGAGCGACCGTCGCGGGTAATCATTGCTACAGAGGCTACCGGCCCCCAAGTACCGGCTTGATAAAGCTTTGGTGGGTCATTGTCTGCTTCCCAGGCGTCGATAATGGAATCGACCCATTTCCAAGCTTCTTCTACTTCGTCACGACGGACAAACAGCGCCTGAATGCCGCGCATGGTTTCCAGCAGCAGCCGTTCATATGCATCAGCTAGGTGCTCCTGATTGAATGTTTCAGTAAAGCTCAGATCCAATTTGGTAGTTTGCAGGCGATGTTTATGATACAAACCTGGAACCTTATTCAGAATCTGAATATCCATTCCTTCGTCCGGTTGCAGACGGATAGTCAGCTTGTTCTGAGGCAATTGCTGATAAGAGTTCCGAAATAAGTTAAGTGCCGGGTTCTTAAAATACACCACTACTTCGGAGCATTTTGTAGGCAAACGTTTACCGGTGCGTAGATAAAAAGGTACACCGGCCCAGCGCCAATTATCGATGTCGACACGAATGGAAACGAAAGTTTCAGTACGACTGTTTTTATCCTCTCCCTCTTCTTCCAGATAACCAGGGACTTTTTTTCCTTGTACAAAACCGCTAGTGTATTGGCCGCGCACCGTGGTATCCCGCACATTACTGTAATTGATGGGTCGCAGGGAGCGCAATACTTTCACTTTCTCATCGCGGATACGATCAGTGGTTAGATCAGAAGGCGGGGACATAGCGATCATGGTTAGGATTTGCAGCAGATGACTTTGAATCATGTCGCGCATTTGACCAGCTTTGTCAAAATAGCCCCAGCGGCCTTCAATGCCGACCTCCTCTGCGACCGTGATCTGGACATGATCGATGATACGGTTATCCCAATTATAGGCGAAAAGCGAATTGGCAAACCGCAGCGCCAGCAAATTTAGAACGGTCTCTTTACCTAAATAATGGTCGATACGGTAGACTTGGCTTTCGTTGAAATATTCCGCAACTTGATCGTTTATCACCTGCGAGGAAACCAGGTCAGTACCAAGTGGTTTTTCCATGACAACGCGGCTCGGCTCGTTGTTCAATCCGGCTTCGCCCAGGCCTTTGCAAATTGCCCCAAAGGTGGTGGGCGGCATGGCGAAATAGTTGACATTAACGCGGACCTGCTGATCTAATTTTTCCACTAGTCGGCTGAAATGCTTAGTTTCATTGACATCTAGGTTACAGAAATCTAACCGGGCGCTCAGCATTTTCCACCATTTGTCATCGATAGGCTCATTCATGAAGGTTTCCAGCGCCTCACGAACAACTGTTGTGTATGTTTTTACGTCCCATTCTGCACGGCCTACGCCAATGATGCGGGTTTCTGAATGGAGCGAACCTGATTTTTCCAACTGATATAACGAGGGCAACAATTTACGCCTCGCCAGATCACCTTTCGCACCAAAAATGACCAGATTACAGGCTTGAGTTGTAGATGTTACTGCCATGTTCTTCTCCTATCCTAGTTCAGGACTTTGTAATTTTATTAAATTAATTAGGTTTTTGATATTGACCGGTAAAACATCAAAAATTGCGCATTGCTTCCTCTTTAATTATTTATTTTAATATACTAATTCGTAGTATTATGGTTGCATTACAATTTTGTAACTGAGATGACGCACCTCCCAATTTCTCTGTCTTAGATTTAGTAATAATTTTCCTTTGTGTAAAGTTAGCAAAAATTTATGAGCTGTTACTTAATGAACATACTAAAAACCAATATTCATCTGAATTTACTGAGTAAATCTGAACATAAGGTCAAAGAAGTCATCTTGCTCTCCTCAAGCCGCTATTCATTCTAGCATTACTATTTTGACCTGCGTGGCAGACGTCAGAGAACTAACTGAAAACCGTTTTTGTCGCCGTTTATAGACTAAGAGCTATCTTGACTTTAATATTTTAATTTGTATTTCAATAAGATCTGACGAAATGAAACATCGTGTAAACCGGCATGTGTATGAAGATTATAGTGCAAATTTCTATTTCGGCTGGACGCCTCTAGCAGCAATGGTGAATGATGCGACAAACAAATTTTTTCTGTTTCAATATCCCGGCGGTGTACTCCGATGACGTTATGCTATAAAGGATAAACTTCATGCATTCTAGAAAATGACGATGTTGTAGTGCTGATTTCTCATACCGCCGTACTAAAATGTGGAATGCTTACTCTAGTTCTAGAGTAATTTTTACTTGCTGCAATAGCAGCATCGCCCAAGTTAAGGGAGTTATCTATGTCCAGACGGCTAAGAAGAACCAAAATTGTTATCACCCTAGGTCCCTCTACCGATCGCGGTAATAATCTCGAAAAAGTGATCGCCGCGGGCGCCAATGTAGTGCGCCTTAACTTTTCACATGGTAGTGCTGAAGATCATTTTCTTCGTGCGCAGAAAATGCGCGCAATTGCAGCCCGCCTCGAACGACACGTGGCGATCCTCGGTGATTTGCAAGGACCCAAGATTCGCATTTCAACATTCCGAGATGGAAAAATTTTCCTAAAATCCGGTGACAAATTTTTGCTCGATGCTTCTCTAGGGCATGGTGAAGGTACTTTTGAGCAGGTGGGTATCAGTTATAAAGGCCTAACCGACGATGTAGTGCCTGGTGATATCTTGCTGCTAGATGATGGCCGCGTGCAGCTTAAAGTGATTGAAGTGCAGGGTATTCGAGTCTATACCGAGGTTATCGTTGGCGGATTGCTATCAAACAATAAAGGCATTAACAAGTTGGGAGGAGGTTTGTCTGTCGAGACGCTGACCGCGAAAGACAAAGCTGACATCATCACTGCCGCTAAAATAGGCGTTGACTATCTAGCAGTTTCCTTCCCTCGCTCCGGTGAAGATCTAAATTATGCGCGCCGTCTGGCCCGTGGCGCGGGCAGTTATGCCAAAATAGTTTCTAAAGTGGAGCGTGCAGAAGCAGTGGCTAGCGAAGAAGTGATGGACGACATCATTCTTGCCTCGGATGTTGTTATGGTCGCCCGCGGCGACCTTGGGGTAGAGGTTGGTGATCCCGAACTGGTGGGCATTCAAAAAAAATTGATCCGCCGCGCCCGCGCTCTGAACCGCGCCGTGATTACCGCTACACAGATGATGGAGTCGATGACAACTAATCCGATGCCCACACGCGCCGAAGTAATGGACGTCGCCAACGCAGTACTGGATGGTACTGACGCGGTGATGCTATCGGCCGAAACTGCTGCGGGCCAGTATCCTGTCGAAACTGTAGCGGCTATGGCTAGCATCTGTCTGGGAGCGGAAAAAATCTCAAGCATTAATGTCTCCAAACATCGGCTAGATGTGCAATTCGATAATATAGAGGAAGCTATCGCTATGTCGGCAATGTACGCTGCTAACCATCTAAAAGGCATAAGCGCGATCATCTCGATGACAGAGTCGGGGCGCACTGCGTTAATGATGTCCCGCATCAGCTCCGGTCTACCGATTTTTGCTCTTTCTCGTCACGAACACACCCTAAACTTGACTGCGCTTTACCGCGGTGTGACGCCGATGTATTTTGACGGAAACGGTGTATCAGCGGCGATCCATGCTGCCAATCTATTGCATGATAAGGGCTTTCTGGTGTCTGGCGACCTAGTAATCATCACGCAAAGGAGGGGTGAAGTGAGCACCACCAATACCAGCTGTATCTTGCGCGTGGAATAACTTCAACGTAGTAAATTCGTGTAAGTTCCGGGAATATTTTATAGTTACATCTTTCTTAAATATGATTAATTTTAACCAGTCTATCTATTTTTAGGTTGCGACTTCTGTGAAACTACTGTAGTTCGTTCTGGGAAGTGCCACTATGGATAGTTTTCAGAAGTGGTCTCATCTCCTAGTGTTTATTTTATCCGGATCTTGGACGATGGCGGAATGGGACTTTAAGGGGCGATGCCAAGAAAATGAAAACACCCATAGGCTGGCTTTCAGGATAAGTATTATAATCTCCAGTGTCTATGCCATTTATTCTCTGATAGTCATATTAAAGAAACTCAATAAACCCTACAAAGTTACAGATTTTTCTGCCGTATTTTTCCCCTGTCCTTAATATTTGTTACCAGATGCGAAATTACTTCCCGACTTATTAAAGCGTGCCATAGTGATAACATATGCGTAAGCAGTCAGTCCGTCAGTACTCCCTAAAAGTACATAGGTATTCAACGTCTCTTTAATTGATAATGAATATTATTATTTATGATAAAATCGACCTTCTGTAGCTACTATCAGTAAATTTGGAATAAATATGGAAATAGTGAGAAAAACTAGCTTGGAAGAAATTAATAGTACAATTCCCGTTCCAACGGGGAAAGGAGGTTTCATCAAAAAACTGTTTGCTTTTTCCGGACCAGGAGCGCTGGTCGCGGTAGGTTATATGGATCCCGGAAACTGGATCACCTCTATTCAAGGGGGTGCTTTGTACAGTTATTTACTTCTGTCAGTGATTTTGCTTTCAAGTCTTATCGCCATGCTGCTTCAGGTTATGTGCGCAAAATTAGGCATTGTAACAGGAATGGATCTAGCACAAGCAACAAAAGCGCTAGTCGGAAAACGGACTGCTGGCGTGTTATGGATCGCCACTGAATTAGCTATTATCGCTACTGAAATTGCTGAGGTCATCGGCAGCTCCATCGCTCTGAACTTATTGTTTAAAATACCCTTCATGCTCGGTGTGGTGATTACTGTACTGGATGTTTTTTTACTTCTGGCGCTGATGAAATTTGGTATCCGAAAAATTGAAGCACTGGTCTTTACGCTCATTGCCACGATTTTTATTATCTTCGCCTATGAAGTAGCCCTCGCTAACCTCGACCTATCACACATAGTACGTACTCTTATTCCGCAAACCGATATTCTCACAGCTCACGTAGCGGGCGGCGACTCTGCTTTTTTTATTGCACTAGGAATCGTAGGTGCCACAATCATGCCGCACAATTTATATTTGCACTCTTCCATCGTGCAGTCGCGTCAATACAATCGCAGCACTGAGCAGGGTCTTAAAGAAGCTATTCTCTACGCTACTATTGATTCTAATATTCAGTTAAGCTTCTCATTCATTATTAATTGTTTATTACTTATCCTCGGTGCCGCGCTATTTTTTGGTAAAAACCCGGATGATATTGGTCGCTTTGCCCAACTGTATGATGCCCTGCAAGATCATAATATGGTCGGTACTATTGCCAGTTCTACTCTTGCTACTTTATTCGCTATCGCATTACTAGCCTCAGGTCAAAATGCCACCATCACTGGTACATTAACTGGACAAATCGTGATGGAAGGATTTATTAATTTTAAACTGCCACTCTGGCAGCGGCGCATGATAACCCGTTCAATTGCGATTATGCCGGTAGTTGCATGTGTTTACTTATGGGGGGACAAAGGGGATGTTGTAGAAAAACTGCTGGTCTATACCCAGGTATTTTTGAGTATCGCCCTTCCCATTTCAATGGTGCCCCTGTTGTATTTAACATCATCTAAAAAATTAATGGGCAAGTTTGTCAATTGTCGGCCATTTATTGTTCTTGGCTGGCTAGCTACCGCCGTACTAGTAGTGCTAAATATTCAGCTCATTATTGAGACCGTGCAAATGTTGTTTAACGGATAAATACTACGTCAGCCACGCTTTTGTCTAGTGCCTCTCCTGAAGCGATTTCCCACTGCTTTGTAAGCATAAGAACAGAAAAAGCTTAACGTAGCCATAATTACACCTTTCGCTCATACCATATGCCAATCCGGGCCGCGCCTTGCCATCAAGTACCCTCTTGGGTGCATAACACGTCTTCGGTAGGCGTCATCAACGCAACGGCCACTTGTAAGGATTAGGATCACCAGGTTTACGAGTTTTCAGAAATTTCAGAATCCACGTATATTGTTCTGGATTCGGGCGCACCAATTTTTCTACTTCCTCATTCATTCGACGAGCAATGGTGACATCATCCGCATCTGCTAAATCGTCCATCGCTGGTAGAACATGAATATCCAGACGGCTAGTTTTACCGTCGTAGACTGGGAACAGGGGAATAACTATTGCGCGACAAACCTTCATCAAACGGCCAATGGCCGGCAGAGTTGCCTTATAAGTAGAGAAAAAATCTACAAATTTGCTGTGCTTAGCTCCATGGTCCTGATCAGGCGAATAATAGCCCCAATATCCTTGTCGCACCGAACTGATAAACGGTTTAATGCCGTCATTGCGGGCGTGCATACGACCACCAAAGCGCTTACGCACACGGTTCCACATATAATCCACCAATTCATTACGCTGATTGTGAAACATTGCCGCCATTTTCTGGCCGCGTGCCGCCATCAGCATTGCCGGCACGTCGACTGCCCAACAATGGGGAACCAGGAAAATCACATTGCTCTTTTCTTCCTGTAACTGATTAAGCAGTTCGTCACCATGCCAGCGTACACGTGCTAGCACCCGCCGTGGATCGCGGCAGGCCAGCTCCGCCATCAAGATAGTGGACTGTGGCACACAAGCGAACATATTATCAATGATAGTTTGACGCTGTGCCAGAGGCACTTCCGGCAAACAGTAAGCCAAATTGACTTGAGCGCGGAACCGCGCTTTTTTGGCTATACGTCCTATCACCCAGCCAAGGACGCCTAACACCGGATCGCGTAGTCGCGGTGGGATCCAGGCTGCGGCGGCAACAGAGCCTATTCCTAGCCAGATACCCCAGTAACGTGGTGCATAGAATGCGCTTTTGAATGTTGGGATGAACTCAATATGCCCCCTTTTCTTGTTTTCCATGCCTTATCTATATGCTGACTAACTCGCAGATGCTGCGACTAATCGCATTATTAAAGGACGTCATGTCAGTTGAGTTGCAACTGAGATAACATTTGCTTAACTTGTGCCAGATACGTAGCACGATCATTACCGGTTAATCCTTCGGTACGCGGTAGTTTAGTAGTCAACGGATTGACTGCCTGTTGGTTGATCCACATTTCAAAATGCAAATGGGGACCAGTGGAGCGCCCGGTATTACCAGACAATGCAATGTGATCTCCACGCTTCACTTTTTGTCCCGGTTTCACCAGTAGTTTTTTCAGATGCATATAGCGAGTCATATACTGACAGCCATGGCGAATTGCCACATAATTACCGGCGGTACCATCTCTTTTACTGACTATCACTTCACCATCCCCTGCCGCTAGCACCGGAGTGCCGATCGGAACGGCAAAATCGACGCCACGGTGAGGTGCGATACGGCCTGTGACAGGATTGAGCCGGCGTGGGTTAAAGTTAGAAGAGACACGGAATTGCTTCATGGTCGGAAAACGCATAAAACCACTGGCCAGGCTAGCGGCATCGCGGTTATAGAATTTACCGTCATCGGCGCGGAAAGCGTAATAGTCTTTACCTCCAGTGCGCAACCGAACTCCAAGTAACTGACTTTTAGCTCTTTTTCCATCCAGTATTTTTCGTGAGATCAAGACAGAGAACTGCTCTCCTTTGCGAAGTTTGCGGAAGTCTATCTGCCACTGCAATGCTTTAACTACCGCGCTGATATCGCTACTAGTCAGGCCGGCAGCACGAGCGCTGGTGACAAAGTTGCCGTCGAGCTGGCCTTTCATGATGATATTGCGCCATTCACCGGTCATATTGGAGATGCTTTCTTTAAAGCTACCATCAACACGGTCGTAGGTACGGGTTTCGCGGCGGGAAATATCCCAGATTAGACGCTGCAGGTCGCTATCCGCCGTCAACGTCCAGGAAAGTGACTGGCCGACTTTCAGATTACACAGCGCTGGATATTGCTGGGCCAGTAAGGTAATATCTGAGGTATCAACGCCGTATTGGTTTAGGATGCTGCTCAGGGTATCGCCAGAGGAGACGACATGTTCATACATGCCAGCCTCTCCTTCTACGCGTTCATCCAATTCGCCCTTGGGGATATTGTCATCACTGTAGGAGGTGGTTTGGTCCAGCGGCTCGCTAGCTTCAGGTGTCAGTTTTAGTAACTTGTAGTCTTCCTCTACAATACGGCTGACAGGTTGTACCATAACTGGTGAGTAGGTGTAAGGCCGCCAGACAGCGACGGCCAAAGTAGCTATGGTTAACGACCCCAATATTACGCGGTGGGGTCTCGGAAGATGGTTAAAGGCCAGAACAAAGGAATGGGCTACCCGATGCACTAATGACTATCCTCACATGTTCTTCTTCAAGCAGCTCACGTACTGGTCCGATAATTTCAATAGGAAGAACGTGTAGCTTTCCTTATTTAAAGCGATACCTATTCCCAATGGATCCAGGGTGCCAACATGTATGGATACCCCACTGGTGATGACGTTTACAACGGTTGGCCTGAATTGCGGTTCAGAAAAAACACACGTTACTTTTTGCCTACCCAATCGTGTTATAATTTTATGTAAGGTATGGGCACCAGGCTGTATTTCCGGATTAGTGGTAAAATATCCTAATGGCCTCAAGCCATAGTATTTTTCAAAGTATCCATATGCATCATGAAATACAAAATATCCCTTAGATCGAACGGCTGACAGCATTGTATCGATAATTTCGTCATTTTTTGTCAAGATACTATTGAAAATTTGCAGATTATCGTCCAATTGTTGTTTTTTTTCAGGAATGAAGTCTACCAGACGATCGTGAATGGCCTCCGCCGCTCGGCGTGCAATCTCCGGAGAGAGCCAGATGTGCATGTTATATTCGCCATGGTGGCAACTGTAGCTCTGGTGAAAATTGCTGTCGGCTTCATTATTATTGACATAATTTTCATGCAGTTTTCTTCTATCTCTGATTAAAAGGGGTGTGATGGATGGCAGGCTAGCTAGAGTGATGCGCTTATCGGCAGGTAGTAATGTAGCTGGGCGAATAAGAAACGCTTCCATGTCCGGTCCCACCCAAACTAAAACATCCGCTTTCTTTATCCGCATTAAATCCGTCGGCCGCAAAGCATAATCATGCGGTGAGGCACCATCTGGCAAGACAACCTCTACTGGAATAACACCGTCAGAGATGGCGGCAGCGATAAAACCCAACGGACGGATGGAAGTTACTATCGTGGCCTGTACGTCTACACACGATGTTAATCCCAATACGGCCACTAGAAAGACGAAGTGGCCTGTACGTGAAACTGAAAGTAATGGATAGTTTAATACAGGCATAGCAAAAATTTTCATCGGCAACGATATGAATTGTTATGTTATAATAACTAGATATTTTAACAACCATACATCATTATGACCGATTTAGTAATACTCGAACACATCTCCGTTGCCTTCGAGCAAAAAGCTATTTTGCACGATATTTCATTTAACCTGCGATCCGGGAAAATACTCACCTTACTGGGGCCAAACGGCGCTGGTAAATCTATGCTAGTGCGGGTAGTGATTGGTCTCATCGCGCCCGATACCGGCACATTGACCAGACAACCAGAAATGCGAATTGGTTATGTACCGCAGAAACTCCATTTGGATCCCACGATGCCGCTAACGGTAGAACGTTTTATGCGCCTACGGCCAGGTGTGACAAAGCGCGATATTCTTCCATCTCTTACTCATGTTAAGGCAGAACATTTGCAAGATCAGGCATTACAGAGGCTGTCCGGTGGCGAAATGCAGCGAGTGTTGCTGGCACGAGCGTTGCTCAGTCGGCCACAACTCTTAGTGCTAGATGAGCCAACCCAAGGCATCGACGTTAGCGGCCAGGTTGCATTATATGATTTGATTGACCAAATCCGCCATACCCTAGGGTGCGGGGTATTAATGGTCTCGCACGACTTGCATTTGGTGATGGCGAAAACTGATGAAGTGTTGTGTCTAAACCATCATATTTGCTGTTCTGGTACTCCGGAAATGGTCTCTGCTCATCCAGATTTTATCGCCATGTTCGGTCACCATAGCTCAGAGCAACTTGCAATTTACTGCCATCGCCATAATCACCGTCACAATCTGCAAGGCGATGTGATAGCGACCCCGCCTGAATCTAGAGACGCGAATCATGATTGAATTATTATTACCCGGCTGGCTTGCCGGCGTGCTGCTGGCATTGGTGGCTGGGCCGCTAGGATCCTTCGTGGTCTGGCGTAAGATGTCTTATTTTGGAGATACTCTCGCCCATACTTCTCTGTTAGGCGTTGCCTTTGGGCTGTTGCTGGATATTAATCCATTATGCGCAGTGATTGCAGTGATGTTGGCGCTGACACTGGCATTGGTGTGGCTGGAGCGCTTCCCGCAACTCGCCATTGATACTTTGCTGGGCATTATGGCGCACAGTACTTTATCTCTAGGTCTGGTAGTGATCAGTCTGATGCAGGGGATACGGGTAAATTTAATAGCATACCTGTTTGGCGATTTGCTGGCGGTCACGCTACAGGATGTTGTTCTGGTAGGCGTGGGTGTAATCATGATTCTAGCACTGATGATCTGGCAATGGAGTGCACTGCTATCGGTGAGCATCAGCCCTGAATTAGCTCACGTGGACGGCATCATTTTGCCTCGTATCAAGATGTTGCTGATGCTGGTCACTGCGCTGACTATCGGTCTAGCGATGAAATTTGTCGGCACGCTGATTATCACTTCCCTGTTGATTATCCCTCCTGCCGCTGCTCGCCGCTTCGCGCGTAGCCCGGAACAAATGGCGGTATACGCCACGCAGACAGGTGCGCTGGCAGTTACCGGTGGACTGGAATTTTCCGCTGTTTATGACACGCCGGCTGGACCATCCGTTGTGCTATGTGCTTCGGTGCTTTTTCTACTTAGCTTGACAGTGAAGCCGCGAGTATGAGTCTTGTGATACGCTGGAAATGCTCCACATTGTTTATCCAGACGTCAGAGATATCTTCCCGCACAATGATAACATGATGAGAAGAGCACCTTTTGCTCTGTTAAGCTCGTTTAGCCTGGAGTTATTTAAGTTCTTCCAGTTTGGCATCAAAGCCAAAATGGCGGTAGGCATGAGCGGTAGCAACACGGCCGCGCGGAGTTCGTTGTATAAACCCCTGCTGGATAAGGAAAGGCTCCAGCACATCTTCAATCGTCTCCCGTCCTTCACCAATCGTTGCCGCTAGGTTATCTACCCCAACTGGTCCGCCTACGAATTTATTAATGATAGCCAGTAGCAGCTTGCGGTCCATGAAATCGAACCCTTCGGTATCAACATCTAGCATATTCAATGCGTTCACTGCCACCTCATCGGTGATGTAGCCGGTGGCCCGTACTTCGGAGAAATCACGGACGCGGCGTAGTAGTCGGTTAGCAATACGCGGCGTCCCGCGAGCACGGTAGGCGATCTCGCGCGCACCACCCTCAGTGATATTTAGCGCCAGACAGGCGGCACTGCGACTGACAATGTGCTGTAGATCCCCCGTCTGATAAAACTCTAGCCGCTGCACAATACCAAATCGGTCGCGCAGAGGTGGGGTCAGTAAGCCTGTACGGGTAGTTGCACCTACCAGAGTAAACGGAGGCAGTTCAATTTTGATAGAACGAGCAGCCGGCCCTGCGCCTATCATGATATCCAGCTGATAATCATCCATCGCCGGGTAGAGCACTTCCTCTACAGGCGGAGAAAGCCGATGAATTTCATCGATAAATAACACATCGTATGGTTCAAGGTTAGTTAGCATTGCCGCCAAATCTCCAGCTTTTTCCAAAACCGGGCCCGAGGTAGTACGCAGATTCACCCCCATTTCGTTAGCAACAATATTCGCTAGAGTGGTCTTTCCTAACCCTGGCGGCCCGGAAATTAACAGATGATCAAGTGCATCGCCGCGCATTTTCGCTGCCTGGATAAAAATCCCCATCTGCTCGCTCACATGCGGCTGGCCAATGTAGTCTTCCAGATTTTTCGGCCTGATGACACGATCGATAACATCTTTTACACTCACCGCGGCGGAAATTAGTCGATCGGCTTCTATTATCATCTCTACCTCACAATGCATTACGTAGCGCATCGCGGATAAGTACTTCACAATCAACGCCAGCACGCACCACTTTGCCCACCATCTGGTTGGCTTCCTGAAACTTATACCCCAACGCCACTAGCGCAGCAACCGCTTCACTTTTAGGATTAGCTGCAAGTTTACTTTTGTCAAGGGTAGACGAGAGTAAATTGTCCACATTTTGCAGCGCAAATAGATTGCTAGGCAAGCTTTTGAAGCTGTCCTTCATTTCCAACACCAATCTCTCCGCGGTTTTTTTTCCGACACCGGGTAATTTTACCAGCGTATTAATTTCTCGGCGCACTACGGTATTGACAAGCTCCTGTACAGACATTCCAGATAAAATCGCCAGCGCTAGTTTAGGCCCAACCCCATTGACTTTGATTAGTTCACGGAATAATACTCGTTCTTGTCTGTGAATAAAACCAAACAATAGTTGGGTATCCTGGCGCACAACGAAATGAGTGAAAATAACTACCTCCTGGCCAGTTTCCGGCAGTGCATAAAAACAGGTCATCGGCATATACACTTCATATCCTACCCCTTGAGTTTCTAACAGCACCTGTGGAGGCTGCTTTTCCAGAATGATTCCTCTAAGATATCCAATCATCCTGATCTTCCTTTTTTCGCGTCAGGTTATTCATAATTATGATTATAATAGTAACATGATGTATTATCATGTTTATAATATAATAAAGGCTGGATATTTATCTAGATTAGAAGGCAAAGATGCTCGCCAGTGATCAGCTCAGGCGTCCACGTGCTAGAGTCAACCGACTACCGCCTATGCGCAGAGCATTTTGGCTGACATGGCAGTGAGTAATGGCAATAGCTAGCGCATCGGCAGCATCCATTTGCGGATTGGCTGGCAATTTCAGCAATGTGCGCACTGTATGCTGCACTTGGTTTTTCTCTGCAGAACCAACTCCCACCACCGTCTGCTTAACTTGGCGAGCTGCGTATTCAAATACCGGTAAATCCAGATTGATCGCCGCTACAATAGCAACACCGCGCGCCTGGCCTAGTTTAAGCGCCGAATCGGAGTTTTTCGCCATAAATACCTGTTCAATCGCCAGACAGTTGGGCTGAAATTGGGTAATGATTTCATTAATGCCAGAGTAGATTAGCTTTAATCGGCCAGGTAGGTCGTTCACCTTGGTGCGGATACAACCGCTGCCCACATAACTCAATTTACACCCTTCCTGACGAATAATGCCATAGCCGGTGATCCGAGAACCGGGGTCGATACCTAGAATAACGTCCATACCATCCATGCTTAGCGGGAGGAGCAATGAAGGCGGCCACGTTATCACATAACTGTCGTCTCGTCAGACATTTTTCCATTGTGGTAGATTGACTGCACCTCGTCTAAACCTTCCAGCGTATCAATAAGACGAAGCAGTTTTGACATAGTTTCCGCGTCAAGATCAACGTGAGTGAATGGGATCATTGCCACTTTCGAGAATTTCGGTGTCAAACCAGCCACTGCCAGTGCATCTTTTACTTTGCCGAAGGCTTTCTGAGTAGTGTACACGTCAATTGCCCCGTCGTTGTATGTGATGATGTCGTAGGCACCTGCTTCCAGCGCTGCATCCATTACAGTACTTTCACTCAACCCCGGAGCGAGAGAAATTACCCCATGTTTGATAAACAGATATGAAACGGAACCGTTGGTGCCCAAATTTCCACCGGTTTTAGTGAAAGCATGGCGCACTTCCGACACGGTATGATTGCGGTTACTGCTCAGACACTCAACCATAACTGCAGTACCACCAGGTCCGTAGCCTTCATAAATAATGGTTTCCGTTTGTATGTTATTATCTCCACCTACTCCACGGGAGATGGAGCGATTCAGAGTATCGCGTGTCATGTTATTCAATAATGCTTTATTTACCGCTGCGCGTAGACGGGGGTTGGAGTTCATGTCCCCACCGCCTAGTCTAGCGGCTGTTACTAATTCTCGGACAATTTTGGTGAAAATCTTTCCGCGTTTGGCATTTTGTGCGGCTTTACGATGTTTGGTATTTGCCCACTTACTATGACCTGCCATATATACTCTCCGAACAAGACTTTTCAGGTCAGAAAATGTATAATAAATTTTCAATTGCTCTAGTTATCAATGGCTTGTTTATCATCCAGGTTAGATGCTTGCTTATAATACAGGCGTTTGCTCACAGGATAATATTAACTAAATCAGTGTCCTGTCAGCACTAGCTCGCGCACCACGCCACTTTCCTTAGAAAGTTAACTAACATTCATACATATCACCGCCGACTCGCCAAAACATAAAATCCCCCCAATTATATCATCCAATATCCGTCCGATTTTGTCAATAAGAGATCATTAAATGCCATTATGACTGATCGCTTTCCATTGTTTCTTTACCTGTACCGATAACCGCAATCGATAAGTCAGCCAGAGCATCGGCATTGCTGAAACTCGGTGCTTCAGTCATCAGATCCGCCGCCGCGGCCGTTTTCGGAAAGGCAATGACATCGCGGATGTTGTCAGTACTGGTCAACAGCATCACCAAGCGATCAAGACCTAATGCCAGCCCTGCGTGTGGCGGCGTACCGTATTTTAATGCATCTAACAGGAAGCCAGATTTTTCATGCTGCTCGTCTTCATTAATACCTAGAAGACCAAACACAGTTTTCTGCATGTCACCGTGGTGAATACGTACCGAACCACTGCCTACTTCACAACCGTTAATTACCATGTCATAGGCATTGGCGAGCGCCGCCGCTGGATTAACAGCGAGGGTCTGGACATCGATATTTTTCGGTGCAGTGAAGGGATGATGCATTGCGGCCAGTTTGCCGTTTTCGTCCTCCTCAAACATCGGGAAATCCACAACCCACAGTGGTGCCCAGTGGCCTGTAGCTGTGAGTTGTAAATCCAGGCCAATCTTAAGACGCAACGCGCCCAGCGCATTGGTTACTACACTGGCGTGATCTGCCCCAAAGAAAACAATGTCTCCGTCTTCGGCTCCAGTGCGCGACAGAATGCCTTCAAGCACTTGCGACCCTAATAATTTGGCCACCGGACTTTGCACCCCTCCCGCTCCGGCATGTCGCTGGTTCACTTTTGCCCAAGCCAGCCCTTTGGCGCCATAAATTTCAATGTATTTACTGTATTCATTGATCTGTTTACTGCTGAACTGAGCACCACCGGGCACTCGCAGCGCTGCCACACGGCCTTTGCTGTCATTCGCAGGAGTGGAGAATACCTCAAATCCTACGTTTTTAACCAAATCAGCTATGTCGACTAGCTCCATTGTGTTACGTAAATCTGGCTTGTCTGAACCAAAGCGACGCATAGCTTCAGCATACGTTATCTGTGGAAACACCCCCAGATCGACGCCGGCGATTTCATGCCAAAGATCGCGTACCAGCCGCTCCATCATTTCACGTACTTGCTGAGCAGTCATAAAAGAAATTTCCACATCGATTTGCGTGAATTCCGGCTGGCGATCAGAGCGCAGATCTTCATCCCGGAAACATTTCACGATCTGGTAGTAACGATCGAAGCCTGATATCATCAGCAATTGCTTGAATAGCTGTGGCGACTGCGGTAACGCATAAAATTTTCCTTTATGCACCCGACTGGGAACCAGATAATCGCGTGCACCTTCTGGTGTAGCTTTGGTTAGCATCGGTGTTTCGATATCTAGAAAGCCTTCTGAATCCATGAACTGGCGGATAAAACTAGTAATTCGTGCCCGTGCTTTAAGACGATGTATCATCACTGGACGGCGTAGATCAAGATAGCGGAACTTCAGGCGCTGCTCTTCAGTGTTATTCTGATTGGTGTCAAGAGGCAATGGCTCCGAGCGATTGATGATGGTCAAATCGGTTGCCAGAACTTCAACGGCACCGGTTGCCATTTCGTTATTGACTTGATTGTCTGGACGAGCACGAACAATGCCGGTTAATTGCAGACAAAACTCATTGCGCAGTTCCGAGGCTATGGCGAATTCATCTTGACGATCAGGATCGAAAAATACCTGCACCAGTCCTTCTCGATCACGCATATCGATAAAGATCAGACCGCCAAGGTCACGGCGGCGGTTAACCCAACCGCATAACGTCACTTCCTGACCGACATATGACAGGTTCAATTGTCCACAATATACAGTACGCATTAAAATATCCTCAAAATTAACCAGGTTAGTGGGTTCTTCTGGTGTCGGACAAAATAAGCCGTTACTCAGGGTGCGTATGATACAAATCGGCGTTATTAAAGTAATTTTAGGTACAACATAAGACCGTCAGTACGGCCGGTGCATCAGTTAATGAGATTTAGCGTTTCTCCTTACAAATTTTAACATCCCTACAGCCGTCAGATATTAACAAAATTTCCCGTACCAAAGCTTTTACTATTGAACACTTTGTGATCGATGATCAAGACTTTAAGAACCGAAAATCAATTTTGTGAAAGTGTCTAGATTCAAGCTATCATTTTACTCATTGCTCGTGGGAAAGGTAGGGTGGTCGTGCTGGATATATTGTCTCTGGATATCGTCAGTCTCATAATAAAACGTCTCATAGCTGCGGGTTACAGAGGATTTATGAGCTGCAAGCCACTATCCCAACATGGCAATGTGGTAGAACATATTATCATTTTGGCTAATCACACACTCCTGCATAGTCATGGTTCAGGTTGATCAGTGCCTTGTAACAACTCTAAACCTGTTTCAGGGTTTGTTACTTGACTGAACGTAGGGACGTTACTCCCTTATATTGGTGAATGATCGTAACACCTGTAAGAATCAAGATGTATTTCAAAGACACGATGGAATGTGGCTGCCATGACGCTGATGAAATGTATTACCCGGTTGCTTGCAGTCTCTACGTTTCGTCTGCGTTAACAAGACATTACCATACCTGAACAGGATCTCTCATGGATCGGTGCGATGTCATTTCACCTTAAACTCTGCGCTATAGCAAAAAACGGCCATTTTGGCATATACTATGTCTTGAGACGACCTTGAATAATTGACATAACACTCCATGCTATCAAACGGCAGCATTAATATTTTTCAATTATACAGAGCAATTAACTATGGTATTCAACTTCGATGAATGTATTGATCGGCGTCACAGCGATAGCTATAAATGGCAAAAGTATGCTGGACGGGATGTCATTCCGCTTTGGGTGGCGGACACTGATTTCCGTTCCCCACCCTGTATTATTGAGGCTTTGTGTGCACGTATCGAGCATGGCGTGTTTGGTTACGGTACGTTACCAGCGGCACTAACTGAAATTTTCATCAAACGGATGCATGAGCGTTATCAGTGGGACGTTCGACCAGAATGGCTGATTTTTCTTCCAGGTCTGGTCAGCGGCCTTCACCTAACGGTTCGCGCGTTGACCTCAGTGGGTGAGGCAATTGTCATTCCTTACCCTAGCTATCCGCCGTTTCGAACGGCTGCCCGCAGTGCAGGCCGGCAGCATCGGCTGGCGTCGATGCGTCTTGTGTCCTCACGCTGGTGTGTGGATTTTTCGGGTACTGACCCTGTTATGACCGGCAAGGAAAGCTTGTTGATGCTGTGCAATCCTCATAATCCCGGCGGTACTGCCTATCGTCGAGGAGAACTTGAGCAGCATCTTGATTTTGCTAGACAACATGATCTTCTGGTGTGCTCTGATGAAATTCATTGCGATTTGCTGCTGACTCCTGACGTCCATCATATTCCTTTTGCTTCCCTGAGTGAAGATGCCGCCCAGCGCAGTATTACTCTCATGTCTCCGTCAAAAACTTTTAATATTGCTGGGCTAGGAGCATCGGTTGCGGTAATTCCTAATGCTCATCTACGAATGCAGTTCGCCGCCGCACGTGCGGGCATTGTCCCAATGGTGGATGTGCTAGCACTAACTGCCGCTAACGCCGCCTGGCAGGACGGCCAGGACTGGCTTACGCAACAGCTTGATTATTTACGCGGCAACCGAGATCGGCTGACGGAACGCCTCCGTAAGATTCCCGGACTGATGTTATCAGGACCCGAGGCGACTTATCTGGCTTGGATAGACGCCAGTCGCCTGGCAGTAGCAGATCCGCACGCCTTTTTTGAACGTGCCGGCGTTGGACTATCTGCCGGAGCGGAATTCGGCGATAACCGATTCGTCCGACTTAATTTTGGTTGTACCCGAGCGTTACTGGAGGAAGCGCTGGATCGCATGGAACTGGCTTGTGAGCACATCTGCCAGTAATAACCTACTTAGCATGGAAGGGGCCCCAGCTGATGTCCACAAGCGGTCAAGTATGATGTTCTGCAGCGCATGAGTATAAAATCACGGTTAACGTAACCATCACCGACAGTCAGCTCGCTCTGTTCAATTTTCACATCCGGTACTTGCCAGCACTTCGCGAAACAACAATCTAGTATTCTTAGAGACGTTATTTTAATGTTTCATTAATTTTTCGCTTTCTATGATTTAAAAACTATTATCATTAATTACTGATGATTATTGTTAATATCCCATTACCCAGTATTTACATAGTAAATATTGAAGTCATCTCGACATCCCGCGTTAGCTGTCGCTAATGTTACCTTTCTAGCCCAGGAAGTTTATCTTTGGGAGAGGAGCTAAAGCACTCAAGATTAATGGAAATATCAGCACGTCATCTACATTCCCACCCATACATAGTAAACACAAGGTATGCCAGTGAACATCCACGCACTTCTCTCAGCAAAAATCCATCAAGCGTTGGTGGCCGCGGGCGCACCCTTGCATTGCAATGCGCAAGTCCGGCAATCGGCGAAAACACAGTTTGGTGATTATCAGGTCAATGGCATCATGGCAATCGCTAAACAACTAGGTATACCGTCTCGTCAATTGGCTAAAAAAGTCGTCGATCTACTTAATTTAAAAGGAATTGCCCGCAAAGTAGATATCGCGGGTCCCGGTTTTATCAATATCTTTCTCGATTTGCAGTGGCTAGCAGATCACCTCCTGGAGGCCATTTTTTCTCCGCGTCTGGGAGTAGCCACCGTGGCGCCACGGACTATCGTAGTGGATTATTCTGCGCCGAATGTCGCCAAAGAAATGCACGTTGGCCACGTGCGTTCAACCATTATCGGCGATGCTTCAGTACGGACTCTATCGTTTCTGGGCCACCGAGTTATCCGGGCCAACCATGTTGGCGACTGGGGAACACAGTTCGGTATGCTAATTGCCTATCTAGAAAAGATACGGACTGGCAGCAAAGAAAAAATACAACTCTCTAACCTAGAGGACTTCTATCGTGCCGCCAAACAGCATTACGATAAAGATCCAGTTTTTGCCGAACATGCCCGCAGCTATGTAGTGAAACTACAGGGCGGTGACGACTACTGTTGTCGGATGTGGCGCAAGCTGGTAGATATCACTATGGCACAAAACCAAAAAACATATAATCAGCTAAATGTCACACTAACTTGTGCGGACGTTATGGGTGAAAGTCTGTATAAAGATATGCTTCCCGGAATCGTGGCAGATCTAAAGGCTAAAGGTCTGGCTGTGGAAAGTGAAGGCGCAATCGTGGTTTTCCTGGATGAATTCAAAAACAAAGAAGGTAAGCCGATGGGAGTGGTCATCCAGAAAAAGGATGGTGCCTACCTTTATACCACTACTGATATCGCCTGCGCAAAATACCGTTACGAGACGCTGAAGGCCGATCGGATTCTCTACTATGTAGATTCACGACAACATCAGCATTTGATGCAGGCATGGGCTATTGTGCGCAAAGCCGGCTATATTCCTGAATCAGTACCTCTGGAGCATCATATGTTCGGTATGATTCTGGGTAAGGATGGTAAACCATTCAAAACCCGAGTCGGTGATGCGGTGAAGCTTGCAGATTTGCTGAACGAAGCATTGGAACGCGCTCGTCGCCTGATAGCCAGCAAAAATCCTGATATGGATGCTGCCGAACTAGAAAAGCTAGCGCAAGTGGTTAGTATTGGTGCGGTGAAATACGCCGATTTGTCAAAAAACCGCACCACCGATTACATCTTTGACTGGGATAATATGTTGAATTTAGAAGGAAACACTGCCCCGTATATGCAATATGCCTATACCCGAGTCGTTTCTGTATTAAAACGCAGTGGTCAGAGTGAGCAACAACTCACCGGCGTAATTACCTTGGAAGTGGAGCAGGAAATCCAACTGGCGGTTTGCTTACTGCAGTTAGAGGAAGCTATCACTACCGTGGCGCGAGACGGCACACCTCACGTATTATGCACCTATCTGTACGATCTAGCAGTATTATTCTCTGATTTCTATGAACATTGCCCTATCTTGAATGCCGATAGTGAGACGCAGTATCAAAGCCGTCTTCAGCTGGCTCTGCTCACCGCGCGTACGCTGAAGCAGGGTCTGAATCTGCTAGGTATTGAAATGGTAGAACGGATGTAATCCTCACTCTTCATCGTGCTCATCGAAGAAAAATCCAGCTTGTAAGTAGACTTTTTCGCCTGATTTGGCAGCTTTCTCTCAGCATAATTCAGTAGAAAAACTCCATTTAATGCACTACCGAGCGGGAAAAGTCCCGTAGCCGGAACCCGACCAACCACAACGTGGTAAGATAGGCGGTAATTCCCACTGCCACTACCCCTATTAGGCGTAACAGCCGCCAAGGCATACTGCCTTGATCCCACTCCTGCATCACCATTAATAGCCCAACCAGCGCCGCTGCCATGATTATCACCGCTAGAACAAGTCGATATAAGAAACTGAACCATCCTGGCTGTGGCTGAAACAGTTTTTGCCGTCGTAGCTGCCAATAGAGCAAGCTAGCATTCAGACAGGCGGCAAACCCAATGGACAGAGAGAGACCAGCATGTTTCAACGGACCAATGAAGATCAAACTCATAACTTGCGTCATGGCCAGTGTGGCCATAGCCACCTGTACCGGTGTTTTGATGTTCTGACAGGAATAGAAACCTGGCGCCAGCACTTTTACCAAAACAAGACCGATAAGACCCACTGAATAGGCTGTCAGCGCCTGTTGGGTCATCAGGACGTCAAATGCTGAAAACTTACCGTACTGAAATAACGCCACGGTCAGTGGGTGAGCAAGAATACCGAGGGCCACTGAACTAGGTAATGCTAACATAAAGGATAGTCGCAACCCCCAGTCCAATAAGCGAGAATATTCATCGTGATTGCTACTGGAAACACTGCGTGTCAGAGAAGGCAGCAAAATGGTTCCCAGCGCTGCTCCAAGCACACCAGCAGGGAGTTCCATCAAGCGATCAGCGTAATATATCCATGATACCGAACCTGATGCCAGAAAAGACGCAAAAATAGTGTTGATGATAAGCGAGATTTGACTAACCGACGCGCCGAGGATTGCCGGCCCCATCAGCTGCAACATGCGCCAAACTGCGGCATTGCGAAACTGCAGACGTGGCAGCACCAGCATACCGATTTTTTTCAGATGGGGCAATTGATAGCCTAACTGCAAGATACCGCCAGCTACTACCGCCCAGGCCAGAGCCATAACCGGCGGATGAAATAAAGGCGCTATCAGCAATGTAAATCCTATCATACAAATATTTAGTAGCGTTGGTGCAAACGCCGGTACCGAGAAACAATTCCAGGTATTGAGTACTGCTCCCACTAACGAGGTAAGAGAGATAAGCAGGATATAAGGAAATGTGATTCGCAACAGCGCCGTCGTCAAAGCGAATCTCTCAGGCATGTCGGCAAAACCCGGTGCAGTGATCAAAATTATCCAGGGTGCAGCTAACATACCGGAAACGGTGACCAATACTAGCGCCAAAATGAGCAAACCCGCGATATAAGCGACGAAGGTGCGTGTCGCTGCCTCTTCATGCTGGCCTTTATATGCCGCCAGAATAGGCACGAAGGCTTGTGAGAAAGCACCTTCGGCAAAAATTCGCCTCAACATATTTGGTAATTTGAAGGCCACGAAAAAAGCGTCCGTCTCCATTCCTGCGCCAAACACTCGCGCGACGATAGCATCGCGAATAAACCCTAATATTCGGGAAAAAAGAATCATGGAGCTGACCTCTGCTAGAGATCTCAATAAATTCATGTCGTTATCCTCCCAGGTGCTGACAGTGAGAAGTCCACATAGTATCCTGTTAGGTTGCTTTTAGTGCACCTAACCACCTGAAAAAATTGCTACTGTCATTTGTTACTTAAAAAGGTAAAGCCAACTTCTCCAGATCTCAAGATGGCAAGTGTCTTGTTGTAGCGTTACAATTTGCACCGCAAACAGCCGTTCAATTACCTGATAAAATTGTCTTGTTGGAACGGAGTTTATGATTTCCCTCTGGCTACCCGCCGGCAGTAGTTACTAGACAATTTTAAAAATATCATTTCTGATAGTACGTTGAACACTGAACAAATGTTTATTCAGAAAAAATCTGGAGATTTCAGTGGCGCTTTCTCCGATAGACTTGATGGAGGCTCATCATCTGAGCGTTTGGGCGCATTCTGATGGGTCGCAGCTCCTCTAAACTTGATTGACAACCAGAGAACAGCGCCAACAATGTCATCATCAGGCTCAACGGTTTATTGCTGTCGATCTACGGTGCGTGCACCGATGTTATTTGGAATGGATATGCCGGTAACTAACTCGGCAGTGATTCGCAATCTATGTGCCAATGCTGCCAATGTAGGTTAAAATAAATGAGGATACCGGTTAGTTATCGGAAGTCAAGTGAATAACACCATCCAAGGACATCATGCGAGGATGTTGATATCATGAAGTTATACAGGCACTAAAGATGTCTCCCTAATTCTTATGATTAAGGAAAAATGGCACCAGATGCTGGAAATAATAAGAATTGATAGTGTAGTAGAAAGTAGCGGTTTGGATCCACTTAATGCTTGGTTGAACAACCTAACTCCTGTAACTGTGAACTGTTTAATGGTAGTACTAATTTTCTTCTATAACAATGCTTATCAACCATCATCAAAACATTATCCTGATAATATGTTAAGTAAGCGTCCAAGATCAATTCTCTCCTCACTCGTATAGCAAAATAGCTGCTAGAATGCCTCTTAAAGGAGTGTTATTCTCCATGTTTCAGCACATGAGTTATGCTGGCTCAAATCTTCATGATATTAAGGACAGAAAAGCATGAGGGAGGAATGAAACAACTTAATAACTTCGCTCTAGTGATGTTTTTCAGTCTCCTGCTCAATGGATGTAACAGACTGATACACTATAGACTTAGCGAACAGAAGATAAATGACTATCTGCAGCAGAGTAATGATTTTCACAAATCCATTAGTATTCCTGGCCTGATTTCTGCCGATATCATCTTGCAGGATTTGCATAGTCAGATAGGTAGGGAAGAGTCAAGAAAAGTGGCGCTGATCGGCAATGCCCAGTTTAATGTTGTCTCTCTGCTGGGCTCGCAGCTAGCTAACGTTAAGATGACACTTAAAGCTCAGCCTTACTATGATTCCAATCAGGGAGCAATTTATCTTAAAGATATACAGATAATAAATTATCAGGTCAATCCGGAAAAACTCGCCGATACGCTCTACATGCTAGATTCTTATTTTCAGAAGTCACTGAAAACCTGGTCCGACGTCCAGCCGGTCTATCGCCTGGATCCAAGCCGCAGTAAACGCGAAGCACTAGCCAAAAAATTAGCCAAAGGACTCGAAGTTAATCCCGGTGAGCTGGTTATTCTTTTTACTAATTAATTACATTATGCAAACAGACTTGACAGCTATCTGATATATCTTCAGAATCCAAGCAAGATAAAAGCCTTACCTTCATTATGAGCAGACGAAGGTTACTTTTGGTATGTTTAGTTTTTGAGTTATTCTAGAAAATAGTACTTTCCTAAGTTTATTGTCAAATGTTATCCTAAACTGTTCTATTTGTATAGCTGATTATGCATCTTAGTAACAATATTCTTAAACTTCATTACAGAAAAAATATTCTTATATGTGTTAAATGCTCTCTACTGTCGAGCTGAAATTTATCATATTTATGATATTCAGTGAAGCTCTTGATGATATTAGCATCCATTAACCTTAGAAAATTCTGAGATCGAGATCCTATCACTGTTTCTGATCAGTGCATTTTCATCGTTATGGTATCCATAAATTATTTTTTTGAAAGGATCGATCTAATGATAAAAAATAGCTCTTCTCTATTTATGTATCGTTATGAACCTGAACTTTCTTTTATTTCCATATGAGTCTGATTTGTATAGTCTGTTTACCTCTCTTACAGGAGAATTTTTAATTATTAGTTATCAAATATACTACTGAAATTATTATTTATTCCATTTGGCTCTATAATAAATTATAATTCGTTATTATGAACGGACATACTACTGCGGCAGTAACATCCTGCTAATAGGATTACGTAATGGGAAACATTTCTTACTGGATGATTGTCATCAGTAGCCAGTTATCATTTTGTTACTAGAATTTTTCTGATTAATTTTCTAAACATCGTAACTCATAAATTAACTTATTTTATACTATAGCGTAAGTAAGTAACTACTTTCATCACATTACTTTCAGAGTTTTTATTGTTATTTATATTGTATGCTGTCTTTAAGAAATTTTTATTCTAGAAAAATATTATTTACCTAAAATAATATATTTTATTTACTAGATAAAAATTATGATAAGTTTCACTAATATTATTAGAAATATTCCTCTCAGGAATATAAAGATAAATAAAAAGTAGAAAATTATATTTCTTCTGTAATAAACTAACGGAAAATGTTTTCCTGATCACATTACTAATGATTACAGATTATTTTAACTGTCAGGAACATGATTAACGCTCACGCTTTCAAAAAATAATATTTGTTGTCAAAATTATACTTGACCGTAAATAAGGGAATTATTATAGTAATGCCTTGTTGTTCAGTAATTAAAATTAAGGGGGTGAGGTGTTCGAGTGGCTGAAGGAGCACGCCTGGAAAGCGTGTATACGCGGAAGTGTATCGAGGGTTCGAATCCCTCCCTCACCGCCAGAATACGATAGGAAACCCTGGCTTTAGCGGGTCAGAACGAGGTTTTATATCAAATCACAGATCATAATTGTTAAAGATAGCAAGATAAGCTGATGCAGGGATGAGCACACATTCCTGCTTTATGTTTTACAAAGGATGATAACAACCACACCGTTTTCTTGGAACCACTCAAGGCAACGCTCCAGCTCCAAAATCCCGAGTGGAAATCGTGCCACGTGGTTCTCGAATTTTCGTCTACACGTACACAGTAGAATATTCTAACCGCTGGAAAATACAGAGGGAATTTCTTGGAGATATAGACAGAGAAAATTCCAGATCTATAACACAGGCCTGAAAATAATTACTTTTTTATTATTTATGAATTAACATGAGAACTTTTCGGTTAAGACTCAGGAAAGTTTCGTCATAACTAGATTCACTGGTGATAAGATTAACTATCTGGTTTTAATGACTGTTAAGCTCTGCTTCTGAAGCTTTCATTAAGTATTTCGATTGCCATTGTATTTCGGTTATCGTACGTCATGTTGATTGATTCAATTCTAATTAATTAAACAAAAATTTAATTCACAGTAAAATTCACTAAAAATATTTAGTCACTAGTGCCAGTAAGTGATAGAAAAAATAAGGATATCAGTAACAATTACCTTGGCGATAAAAGCTGTAATTCAATTTTATCTTTTATCTCTGCTCACCTATCTGGTTGTCACCAGTATTCTAACTATAATCATCAACCATAAAACTAGCGGTTATGCCGAAATATTTCTGAAATCGGATTTTACTTAATGATAATGGAATGTTCATCTTCCAGGTAAAATTTCAGTTAATGCTAACATCGACGTTGATAATCTTTAACAAAAACTTAGCTTTTCTGAATGTTATACTATCGTTTATGTTATATTATTTTCTCTAATAATTAGATTTTTATAAAATATTCCAACTACATTAAACAGACTGATTTTTTATTTCTCAATCTCATAATGAGAGAGTATAACATTAGAGTGAATCTTCTATGTCTATTATTATTTTATTGGTTAGCACTAATTTCATATATACTAAGTGTAGAAATAAATTTAGTTTTTCCGTAGATATTCCCTTTGTAAATTTTCTATTACTCTATTGCTACAGAAACTGTTGTGAGTTAATAATGAACAATGAACGATGAAACTGGAATGCGAGAATAAGATCATCCCTATGGAAAAATGAATCCTGACATAGCTTGTCAATGCTGTTTATTTTTCTTAAAACATTTATTTCTTGCTTTTATATTTCGCTCATGAATAAAATTAACTTGTGGCAAGGTGTGTACGGAACCAAACAAAGTTCCGACGACAGCTTTGTTTATTTCATAAATCATCGGACTCTGGAGCTGCGCCGTGGGTTCCAGTCTTGATCAAAACAACAGATGTGAGCCTTGTTACAAAAGGTTTCCGCGGATTCGTCGTCACAGTTCTAGTAGCATGCGTACTAACTTCCGCGTGCCGGGAGACGCTCAGAGCTAGTTTGAGTAGAGAAATCATCGTTCACATATTAAAGATAAGGGGATCATGGGACCGGCGGTGTAGGCTACAGAATCACTGAACTCATCCCGTATGTTTGATGGTGACCACACGTATTACCGTCAGTAATATTGCTGTGGTGTTGGTGGCTCACTGCGTCTAAGCGACGAAAACAGTTTTCCTTCGGAAATCTGTCACCCAAGGCTGCCATTAGAGGAGATAGTTAGGAAACATTCGGTTTTTCTGCCTTGTTATTGCTATTAATCGCAGTCGGTGGCGGCAGTGTCTTGCTCGATACATTGGCAGACAATGTAACATCGATACGTCCCAATCATTTTTCAGTAGCTCATGCTGTCGGTTTGATCAGCTACAAAACCTTACCCAAGAACAAACTTTCGCTAATACTCCATCAGTCCGCGATGGCTTGTATTAATAACTGCAGGAGTGCACAAAGACACATTGACTGTGATTGATAAAACAGATATATCGTTAGGGTGTACTTTCCTGGCAATACAGTTCGTATAAAGTTGTTGATAATGTGGAGCTATAATAATGAAAGCTTACTAGTAAAGATATATAAATGCTTAATATCAGAGCAATGATATTAGGCCCAGATGGGGAGAGGAAGATGAGTCTATTACGGTGCATTTTTAAAAAAATGAAAAGCAGCAGAGTCTATAATACCGTTCGATGAGTTAAATGACAATACCTGAGGTATCACTCGGTTGTGTAAGCTTCATGGACGGTTTCAACAGAAAAGCACGCCAGAGTAAATAACGATATCGTACAGTAAACATTAGAAAATAGACGAATCATACGGATTGTCAATGAAATAAGAGGTGCAATAGCCTAGAACCGATGCCAGTAGCCACGTAGTTGAATATTTCTATATTGATAGTGTAGTAATCGCACTTTCGGAAATGCCGACGACCACTATATCTTATTTATGGTCAACAATGCACTCCCTCAGTCATGTCTGACGAACAAAGCTTCTCGTTATTTGTTATACCTAAGTTAAGTGGTGTGGGCTACTTCCCTTGTTGAACCAAACCGAAGCGAAGAATTTAATAGTGCATTTCTTTCCGATTTTACTCACGACAAGCTAGTTTTGAAAAGGATAAATCAGTTTAGTTAAAGAGATTCACTGCTATATACTGGATTTAATTGTGACTTCGATCTTGAAAGAGATCGTGTTGTTACCGCTCACTATGAGTAGCGAGGTTGTGGTTGCGCCGTGTTGGGATTACTCTTTCCATCTGTTGTCACGAACTACAGCCACATTTCAGGTTTTCTTCGGTCTGCAAAGCTTTTAGTATCTCAATATAGTTTACCATCTAACTGGAGAAGAAAATTGAATTACGATGGGCCCCTCTCAGTTCGGAACTTTGTTATTTTGTATTGTAGTTTTTACTTTTGGGTTTATCGGTGATCAATATATTTTAATTTTTTATGCATAGAACCATAGTTATATAATTTATTAAAAATTTAATATAATTAAGTTCGGGATAAACAATTAAGATATTTAGCTTGTTCAAGCTTGGTGTATTATAACTTCGCCAACCGTTTTTGCGCCTGTTTAGCTGCATTCTCGCTAGGGTAGAGTTTACCGATCTGCCGATAAACAGCTCTAGCTTTATCTTTCTGGCCTTTTTCCTGCATGATGATACCCACCTTCAATAGAGCATCAGGGGCTTTAGATGATTTGGGATACTTTTTCACTACCAGGGCAAAATAATAAGCTGCGTCCTCTTTCTTACCCTTGTTGTAATTCAGCTGACCAAGCCAGTAATTGGCATTTGGCTGATAGGTCGAATCAGGATAACGCTTAACAAAATTCTGAAATACACCAATCGCCTGGTCATACTGTTTTTTCTGTAGCATCAGCGCCATCGCCTCGTTGTATTCAGCGTCAGCATCTCCGATGCTGTTGAAGAGGGTAGTACCCGAGGAAACCGTTGCCAGAGATACACTCTGTCCTCCGCTGTTGGCTGACATATGCGGCTGATTGGAGAGGGCGTTAACCTGTTGATAAACTTGCTTCTGCCGCTTAACGACCTGAGATAACTGATATTGATTTTCCTGAACCTGACCGCGTAGTAAATCAATATCGTGCTGATTATCGGCGAGCTGCTGCTGAAGTTGAATTAGAAGCTGGCTGTATGAATTATAAATACGCTCAAGTTGATTGATCCTATCTTTTACCGAGCCGGATATTACTTCCTGGGCGGTGGCGGTCCACCAAGGGACCGCCGCTATGCCGATCAATAACGACAGATTTAATAGATAAGGTCTGAAGTTACTGACCATGTCATGAAAAACTCTTAGTATACCAGTACGGCACGACGGTTTTTGGCATAAGCTGCTTCGTCATGACCTAGTACAGCCGGTTTCTCTTTACCATAAGATACGATGGCAATCTGATAGGCAGCGGCACCTTTACTCTGAAGGTACATTTTCACAGAGTTGGCACGGCGTTCACCTAGGGCGATGTTGTATTCTGGCGTACCACGCTCATCCGCATGACCTTCAACAATCACTTTGTAGGACGGATTGCTACGCAGGAAGTTCGCGTGCGCATCCAGCATCTGAGCAAATTCAAATCGGATATCATATTTATCCAAATTGAAATAGACGATACTGTTGCGCTGAAGTTCTTGCATCTGCAAATGTGCCTGTTCCTCGGAAAGCATGTTGTTGCTCATATCTACGCTAGAGCTGACACCGCCGTCTATGGCAGATTCATCACTATTGTGGGAGTTTTTGTGAGAACCACATGCGGTAATTGCCGCGACTGGAACCGACAATATCAACCCTTTCAGCACTTTGTTCAATAGCATCTTATATTCCTCATTATAATTAAATAATTACACATACATCATAAATATGGTGACCATGCAGGGAATTTGACCTGCTCATCGGTTACTGGAAGACGTGTTTTAAAACGACCATCACTAGAGACTAGCTGTAACACAGAACCAGGCCCTTGGGAAGCGCTGTAGATAATCATTGTGCTATTGGGAGCGACGCTAGGAGTCTCATCCAGGAACGTGTCTGTCAATACTTGCATGGATCCCGTTTCCAGATTTAGTTTGGCGATATGTTGCACGCCATTATTGCTGCTAACCATAGCTAGGAATTGGCCGTCAGAGCTAACATTTGCATCCTGATTCTGAGAGCCGTTCCATGATAAACGCTGTGGCGTACCGCCATTGATATTAATTTTGTAAACCTGTGGACGACCACCTTGATCGGAAGTATACGCCAGTGTTTGGCTGTCTGGAAACCAAGTTGGTTCCGTGTTATTACTGCGATTTTCTGTCACCTGACGAATCTGGCCTGAGCCTAAATCCATCACATACAAGTTCAGGCTGCCAGTCTTTGATAGGGCGAAGGCCAGTTTAGTGCCGTCCGGAGAGAAAGACGGCGCACCGTTATGTTGTGGGAAGCTTGTGACCTGGCGGATAGCGCCGCTATACAGGTTCTGAATCACCAGAGCTGAACGACGGCTTTCAAAGGTCACATAGGCAAGCTTGCTACCATCTGGAGACCAGGCCGGAGACATTAGTGGCTGCGGTGAGCGGTACACGAGAGCTTGGTTAAAGCCGTCGTAGTCTGCAATACGCAATTCGTAAGGATACTGGTTGCCTTTGGTTTGTGCCACGTAAGCTATGCGAGTGCGAAATGCGCCTTTAATGCCAGTCAACTTTTCAAAGGTCTCATCACTGGCAGCATGGGCAGCGTAGCGCAGCCATTTATGTGCAACTTTATACTGGTTTTGTGCCAGGATCGCGCCCGGGTTGCCAGAGGTATCAACTAGTTGATAGGAAACAACATAGCTGCCGTTGGCACTGGGTTGTACCTGCCCCACCATCACAGAATCGATACCAAGAGCTGTCCAAGCTGCAGGAACTACCTCCGATGCAGTGGTTGGCCGTAGCAACAGACGGGATGTGTCCAGCGGATTAAATTTACCGCTGTTACGCAAGTCGGCGGCGACGATGCCGCCGATATCTTCAGGCGCGGCGCCTGGTCCTGCCCATTTAAATGGAACCACCCCAATTGGCCGTGCTGTATCTACTCCTTGGGTAATTGGAATGCTTACTTCTGCATGGAGAATGGAAACCCATAAAATTAATACACTTAACGCTATTCGAAACGCCTGATTCATTTTATCTTCCAAACTGGCGACAAAGCGCCAAGCGAAATTTTAAAATTGAAAATTTACCTAGTTAAACAATATCATACCTTACCATATTTTTCCATAAAGGAAACTCAGTTCAGATCTTAAACCTCAACAAGACTATTTAATAAATATTGCATCTTGATACTCAGATTTACTAAGGTGCAAATTTAAGAGTTGAATTTTTAAAAATTTCGTACAGTTGCGAGCTGGGTGGGCTGGGAATATTTGCCGTTTTAGCTGCGGAGATTGCCGCTTGACATAACACCGGATCGCCACCAGCGGCACTTACCGAAACTAACATACCGTCAGGCCCTAGTTTGATACGTAGATTGCAGGTCTTACCTAAATAATTAGTATAATCATAAAATTTATTTTTAATTGCATTGTTAATTAATGTCTTATAGGCGTTGATTTCCGTACTAATGGCACTGTTCTGCTTACTGTCTTCTGCACTTACTGGCTTACTACTAGTTTTTAGCACATTCTTGACGTCGGTCAGCTCACTTAACAAAGTGTTCACTTCTTCGGACTGTTTGCTGGTGGCTTCTGCCCCAGTTTTTTTCTGAGCCATCGCCTGTGCTGTATTAATTGCAGTTTGTTTTTTTTTCTCGGTGGCAGTCTGTTTGGCGGCCGTCACCGCCTGTTTTTTAACTGTGGCAGTTTCATTTTTTTTCTGCTGCGCAGTCCGCTGTCGCTGTTGCACTTTTAGCCGCTGTTGAGTTTGTTTGTCACGCTGCTGCTGACGGTTATATTGTTGCACTATCGCACTAGAATCAACTATCACAGTATCAATAGATGAGCTATTGCTGCCAGAGCTGGTCTCTTGTAGCTGATGGATTGAGCTCCAAATTAACACGGCTACCAGAATGCAATGCAGTACAATCGATAGAATAATGGCACGTTTAAGATTATCGTTCTGTGCGGTAGCTTTCAATACAGTCGATTCCCAAAAACTTTAGATGTAGCGCGATTTTGATGAGTTGACCGTCAGGTAGGCTGCGTCATCAAACCGACCGACTTCACACCTGCCTGATGCAATAAATCCAGCGCCTTGATGATCTCACGATAAGGCACGTCTTTAGCGCCACCTATTAGAAACACTGTTTTTGAATTGGAGGTGATACGAGCGCGCGCCTCGGAAATCACTTGTTTGGGAGACAGCGATCCCTGACGATGATGATTGATCACTAGACTATACTGACCAACACCTGAAACTTCGATAATCACCGGCGTATTATCGTCCTTGCCGACGGTTTTAAAATCAGTGGCGTCTGGTAAATTCACCTCGACACTCTGGGTAATAATTGGCGCTGTCGCCATAAAGATTAATATTAATACTAGCAGCACATCTAGCAAGGGGATAATGTTAATCTCAGATTTAATGTCTCTACACACCCGTTTTCTGGCCATAATCCCCCATACCTACTTAGTGTTATTGCTAGCGAAGATCTGACGGTGTAGGATGGAGATAAACTCCTCAGTAAAATTGTTGTAGTTCTGCTCAAGCTTATTGACCCGCAGGCTTAGGAAATTGAAGGCTATGATTGCGGGGATGGCAGCGAACAAACCAATGGCGGTAGCGATTAATGCTTCAGCGATCCCCGGCGCAACCATCTGCAATGTGGCTTGTTTGATCGCTCCTAATCCAATAAAGGCGTGCATAATTCCCCATACTGTACCAAACAAGCCGATATATGGGCTAATGGAACCGACAGTGCCTAAAAAAGGGATATAGGCTTCCAGAATCTCTAGCTCGCGGTTCATCATGATACACATGGCTCGTGAGACCCCCTTTATCACTGCCTCTGGGGCGTAGTCATTGACATGGTGCAAATGGGAGAATTCTTTAAAGCCAACGTAGAAAATTTGCTCGGAGCCACTCAGTCTATCACAACGCATCATACTTTCCTGATACAGATGGGACAATTCAATGCCGGACCAAAATTTATTTTCAAATTCTTCCGTCTCGCGAGTAGCGGAGGTCAAGATACAGAATCGCTGGATAATAACCCCCCACGATACGATAGAAAAGCATATCAAAATCAGTATAATCAGTTTTACCAGAAAGCTCGCTTTTAGGAACAGATCAAAAATGTTCATTTGTCTAGTCACACTTGAACTCAAAAAAAACAAAGACTTAAGATAGAATAATAGTTTTAGTTTTCTGTAAATCAACACATGAGATCAAGGTATTCTCCTTATATTAAGCACTTTTCAGAATATTATGTTGTATCGTGAACACTCAGATCCACTTCAAGGGACCTGTTAGCATTGTCGGCATAATTAGCATTATTTACGCGCTTGCGGTTTCTCAGTTCAGCAGAATGCCCCGTAAGGCTTCACCGATATCCGCTAGATTGCGCACAGTTTTGACGCCGGCAGCTTCCAGAGCGACGAACTTCTCGTCAGCTGCGCCTTTGCCGCCGGTGATAATCGCCCCGGCGTGGCCCATACGCTTGCCTTTTGGTGCTGTTACTCCAGCGATGTAACCGACAACCGGTTTGGTGATGTTATCCTTGATGTAAGCAGCAGCGTCGTCTTCCGAACTGCCGCCAATTTCGCCGATCATCAAGATGGCTTCAGTCTGCAAATCTTCTTCCAACAGTTTCAGAATATCAATGAAGTTAGATCCGGAGATCGGATCACCTCCTATGCCCACGCAGCTAGATTGGCCCAAGCCGGCATCGGTGGTTTGCTTCACCGCTTCATAAGTCAGGGTACCAGAGCGAGAAATGATGCCTACGCGGCCAGGTTGATGAATGTGGCTTGGCATGATGCCGATTTTGCATTCGCCAGGAGTGATTACGCCCGGACAGTTCGGCCCAATCATGCGTGTTGCGCTCTGTTCAAGTTTAGCCTTCACTATCAGCATATCAAGCGTTGGAATCCCTTCAGTAATGCAGATAATCAGCTTAATGCCGGCGTCAATCGCCTCCAGTATCGCATCTTTACAAAACGGTGCCGGCACGTAGATAGCTGATACTGTAGCGCCGGTTTTATCGACCGCTTCACGCACGGTGTTAAACACCGGTAGACCGAGATGCTCTGTACCGCCTTTTCCGGGCGTCACGCCGCCAACTATTTTGGTGCCGTAGTCCAATGCTTGTTTGGAGTGGAAGGCGCCCTGACTGCCAGTAAAGCCCTGGCAAATAACTTCAGTGTTTTTGTCGATCAAAATTGACATTACTTACCCTCCACCACAGCGGCAGCTTGTTGAGCTGCGTCGACTAAACTTGTAGCAACAATAATGTTTAACCCACTGTTAACTAAACGCTTGATGCCCAGTTCGGCGTTATTTCCTTCCAGACGTACCACGACAGGAATGCTAACGCCCACCCCCGAAACTGCGTCGATAATGCCATCGGCGATCAGATCGCAGCGGACGATACCTCCGAAGATATTGATCAGCACTGCTTTCACCTTATCATCTGACAGGATGACCTTAAACGCTTCGGCGACACACTCTTTGGTCACGCTACCACCTATGTCCAAGAAGTTAGCTGGCTCACCGCCGTGCAATTTGATAATATCCATTGTCCCCATTGCCAAACCAGCCCCATTGACCATACAGCCAATATTGCCGTTCAGAGCCACATAGTTCAGGTCCCATTGCGTGGCGTGCGCTTCGCGCTCATTTTCTTGGCTATAGTCACGCATTTCTCTCAACTCCGGATGACGGAACAAAGCATTACCATCGGCGCTCAGTTTACTGTCTAGACAGATAAGATCGCTGGCACTAGTGATCACCAGCGGATTAATTTCTATCATCACCAGATCTCGCTCGAGAAATAGTGTAGCCAGGCCCATAAAAATTTTGCTGAATTGATTGACCTGCTTGCCACTCAGGCCCAGTTTAAACGCTAGTTCACGGCCCTGATAGGATTGTGGGCCAATCAGCGGATCAAGCGCTATTTTATGAATCAGGTGAGGCATCTCTTCCGCTACCTTTTCGATTTCCACTCCACCTTCAGTGGAAGCCATAAATACCACGCGATGCGTACCGCGGTCGATGACCGCGCCTAGATAGAGCTCTTTAGCAATGTCGATGGCCCTTTCCACCAAAATCTGATTGACTGGCTGTCCCTGGTTATCCGTCTGGTAGGTCACCAGGCGCTTGCCCAGCCACTGTTCCGCGAAGTCGCGGATCTCCTCTTTCGATTTTACTACTTTTACTCCGCCAGATTTACCGCGGCCGCCAGCATGTACCTGGCATTTCATTACCCAGGGACCGGCACTAATTTTTAAGGCAGACTCTTCAGCTTCACATGATGTGTTGCAGACGTAACCCATCGGGATAGGTAGACTGTACCGGGCAAGGAGTTGTTTCACCTGATATTCATGTAAATTCATGTTGTTTCCAACTTTAAGCCAGAAAATGTCAGCGGTCCAGCGTCTCGTCACTGTGATTTGGAACCAAAATCGCTGATTTCTGGTCGCAGCTATAAGCTAAACATCCAGCAACAAGCGAGTTGGATCTTCCAGCATTTCTTTCACCGTAACCAGGAAATTCACGGATTCTTTTCCATCAATGAGCCGATGATCATAGGAAAGTGCAAGATACATCATCGGCAGGATAATTACCTGTCCATCTATCGCCATCGGTCTATCTTTAATGGTATGCATGCCTAAGATTGCGCTCTGCGGCGGGTTAATGAGAGGAGTCGACACTAGCGATCCAAAAATTCCACCATTGGTAATCGTGAAGTTACCCCCGGTTAGCTCTTCGACTTTTAGTTTTCCGTCGCGGCTCTTAATCACCAGTTCTTTGATTTTTTTCTCGATATCGGCCATACTTAGAGCATCTATATCCTTCAGAACCGGAGTCACTAGGCCACGATGTGTAGACACAGCTATGTTAATGTCAAAATAGTTGTGATACACCATATCTTCGCCGTCGATAAAGGCATTCACCTCCGGGAAGCGTTTCAACGCCTCTAGCACTGCTTTAATGTAGAAGGACATGAAGCCCAGACGAATACAGTGACGTTTTTCAAACATCTCGCCGTACTGTTTGCGCAGATCTATCACCGGCTGCATGTTCACTTCATTGAAAGTAGTCAGCATAGCAGTGTTATTTTTCGCTTCCAGAAGACGTTCCGCCACACGCTTGCGCAGATGGGTCATTGGAACGCGTTTTTCACTGCGGTTACCGAGCGCAGTCTCAGTTTTCTGCTGGCCGATCAGATTTTTTTTCACGCCTTCACGAGTGATACGCCCTTCCGTGCTGCTGCCTTTAATAGCCCCAGGATTGAGATCATGTTCTTCGATAAGGCGGTGGATGACTGGGTTGTGAGTGTCGTTGATTTCTTTCTCCAGACTCGAATGGCGCTGGACTAAAGTAGCTTCCTGACTGTGGGATTTTTCTGTCGTCGTTTTGGTGATGTTGCTGTCTGGGCGCAGTCGCCCCAACACTTGACGCGCTATGACGGTAGCACCTTCGTCTTCCAGTACAGTTTCCAAAACACCGGCTTCCGGTGCAGGCACTTCTAGCACTACTTTGTCGGTCTCAACCTCGACCAGAACTTCATCACGCTGCACGCTCTCACCGAGCTTTTTATGCCAGATGGCAACGCTAGCATTGGTGACTGACTCAGGCAGATCAGGAACCAGAATATCTACACTCATTCTCCAATCCTTAATTCTTTTATCCTTTATTGTTAACTAACATTTAGTGCATCATTAACCAGATTTTTCTGCTCAGCCTGATGCACAGATAAATACCCTACTGCAGATGAAGCGGAAGCCGGACGGCCCACATAATGCAAGGTAGCTCCGGTAGCGATGACTTCGCGCAAATAGTGCTGGCTGCAATACCAGGCACCCTGATTCTGCGGCTCCTCCTGGCACCAGACAAAATCCTGCACATGCGCATACGGAGCCAGCACTCCTCGTACCGCTTGCAGCAGGAATGGATAGAGCTGTTCAATACGCACAATAGCTATATTCTTCTGCTCATTTTTATGTCGCTGATCTATCAAATCATAATAGACTTTGCCAGAGCACATCACGACGCGTTTTATACCTTGTGGATCAAGATCGTCCACTTCGCCGATGGCCGGCTGGAAAGTGCCATTGGCCAGCTCATCAAACGAGGAAGTGACCAACGGATGGCGCAGCAACGATTTAGGTGACATGACGATTAGAGGTCGACGTATGTTGCGCAGCGCTTGACGCCGTAACATATGGTATATTTGTGCCGGGGTAGATGGGACACAAACTTGTATATTTTGTTCAGCGCAAAGTTGGAGGTAGCGTTCTAAACGGGCGGAAGAGTGTTCCGGACCCTGCCCTTCGTAGCCGTGAGGCAGCAGTATCACTAGATCGCACATAAGTCCCCATTTTTGTTCACCGGAACTGATGAACTGATCGATTACTACCTGTGCACCGTTAGCGAAATCACCAAACTGCGCTTCCCAAATAACCAGCGTGCGCGGCTCAGTGATGGCATAACCATATTCAAACGCCAGTACCGCCTCTTCTGACAGCACCGAGTCCCATACCTGGAAACTCCCCTGTCTATTATGCACATGAGCAAGTGGGATGTAGGTGGAGCCGTTTTTCTGGTTATGAATCACCGCGTGACGGTGAAAAAATGTTCCACGCGTGGTATCTTCCCCAGATAGTCGTATAGAAATCCCTTTATCCACCAGTGTGGCATAGGCTAACGTTTCGGCACCACCCCAATCAAAAGGTTTTTCACCACGTGCCATTGCGGCACGATCGTGATAAATTTTCGCCACTCGTGGCTGCATCTTTATGCTGGAAGGTATCTCACTGATACGGTGAGCCAGATCCCGTAAACGCTGACTTTCCACCTTGGCAGGGTAATTTTCATCCCAGTTGTGCCTGAGATGGCGCTGCCAGATGAAGGAATGCACACGATGCATAGGCCGACACTCTTTTACCACACATTCGCCTTGATCCAGTGCGTTGCGGAATAAATTAACCATTTCAGCGGCGTCCGCCAAAGTAATGATGCCGTCGCGCTTCAGGCTGGCGGCGTAAGTCTTACGCAGAGTGGGATGCTGCTTGATTGTTTGGTACATCAGTGGCTGAGTAGCGCTCGGCTCATCAGCTTCGTTATGGCCGTGACGGCGATAGCATACCAAATCGATTATAACGTCGCGCTTGAAGGCGTTTCGGAAATCCAGTGCCACATGGGTGATGAACGCCACTGCTTCCGGATCGTCGGCATTGACGTGGAAAATCGGTGCCTGCACCATTTTGGTAATATCAGTGCAATACTGGGTAGAACGAGCGTCGTGGGGATTGGAAGTGGTGAAACCAATCTGATTATTGATGACTATACGCACTGTCCCGCCTACATCGTAGGCGCGCGCTTTAGACATATTCAGGATTTCCTGCACCACGCCCTGGCCGCTGATGGCGGCGTCGCCGTGCAGAGTAATTGGCAACACCATTCTACTGTTCTGTTCATCCAGTCGGTCGATGCGTGCCCGTACTGAGCCCATTACTACCGAACTAACGATCTCCAGATGTGACGGGTTGAACGCCAGCGCTAGATGTACCAGCCCACCATCGGTATCGACGTCGGACAAAAAGCCCTGATGATACTTTACATCACCGCTGCTCAGGTGCTCTTTATGCTTACCAGAAAACTCATCGAATAGATCCTGTGGCTTTTTGCCTAGCACGTTCACCAACACATTTAAGCGGCCGCGATGTGCCATACCCAGCACCACTTCACGCGTACCGTTACCGCCAGCATAGCGCACCATCTCTTTTAACATCGGGATCAGCACGTCACCTCCTTCCAGAGAAAAACGCTTGGCTCCTGGGAAGTTGCTCCCCAGATACTGCTCAATCCCTTCTGCAGCAGTCAGCTCGCGCAGGAAACGTTTCTTCTCTTCAGGCATGAAACTCGGTTGTCCTATCAACGATTCTATACGCTGCTGGATCCAGTGTTTTTCTTTAGTATTATTGATATGCATATATTCTGTGCCAATGGAACCACAGTAAGTTTTTTTCAGCGCCTCATATAGATCCGCCAGCTTCATGGTATTTCGGCCGATGGCGAACGAACCGACGTTAAAAGTTTTCTGGAAATCGGCTTCGGTAAGATTATGGAAATTAGGATTAAGATCAGGAACAACTTCCTGTTTCCACAATCCCAGAGGATCTAAATTAGCCTGCTGATACCCATAGAAGCGGAAAGCGTCGATGAGCTGCAGGACTTTTACTTGCTTAGAATTGATATCCGGATCGTTGACCAAGTCGGTATTGCATGTAGTTCTTTCAGATAAAGATAAGAGGCGGGAATACTCCCGAGTTTTGGAGTAAAGTTGATCAAGATTAATACCTGTAGTCGATAGCTGTTTAAAAATCACACTCCAACTAGCATCGACAGAGTCAGAATCTATTAAAAAATCCTTGTAGAGCTGCTCTATATAGGACTGATTCGATCCTGTCAGATAAGAGGAGTCCAGCCAAACCTTCATTGCTCTCTTCTGCATTATGATCCCTAATGTTTGCTGTGGCTAACTCGTAATTTAGATAACATACAAGCGGTCCAGCTGGCGGATCCGCCAGCGTGAAGTAATTCTTATCGAAGAAACCTTTGAAAAACAGCTGACTACAAGGTATGACCAGGTTCCTATCTACTAAGTAGATCCGGTCGTTCAGCAAGGTATAAAGCTAAACATTACGACTCACTAACATGCTCTTAATATGCCTTATAGCCTTTGTGGGGTTGAGTCCTTTCGGACATACACTGACACAATTCATGATACTGTGACAGCGGAAAACGCTGAAAGCATCATTCAGATCATCTAGGCGCGCTTGTTGGTAAGTATCACGATTGTCGACAAGAAAGCGATAAGAAGCCAGAAGCCCTGCTGGCCCGATAAATTTATCGGGATTCCACCAAAAAGACGGACAAGAAGTGGAGCAGCAAGCGCAGAGAATACACTCATACAGCCCATCAAGTTTAGCACGCTGATCTGGAGATTGCAGATATTCTCGTGCCGGTGGGTTGCGGCCATCGTTAATCAAGAACGGTTTGATCTTTTCATACTGGGCATAAAACTGGCCCATATTCACAACCAAATCGCGAATCACCGGCAGTCCAGGTAGTGGGCGAATAACTACTTTCTTGTTACTTTTGTACAGCATCGATAGTAGCGTAATGCACGCTAGGCCGTTTTTGCCGTTTATATTAACTCCGTCTGAACCGCATACCCCTTCATGACAGGAACGACGGAATGATAGGCTCGGATCCTGCTCTTTTAACTGGATTAACGCATCCAGCAACATCATATCACATCCATCTTTGACATTTAGGGTGTAGTCTTGCATGTACGGCTTATCGTCAACATCAGGGTTATAGCGATAGATGGAAAACTCAACATTCATAACTCATCCTTAGTAGGTACGTACTTCTGGTGGGAATGCTGGGCGTACTGTCGGTTGCATATTGACTTTGCGGCGCGTCATACTATCGCTCTCAGGTAAATAGAGCGTATGGCACAGCCAATTCTTATCGTCGCGATTCGGGAAGTCAGATCGGCTGTGGGCACCCCGGCTCTCAGTGCGGAAATTAGCCGATAACGCGGTGGAATAAGCAGTCTCCATTAGGTTATCCAGCTCCAGACACTCAACACGTTGGGTATTAAACTTCGTCGAGGTATCGTCAAGGCGAGCATAGTGCAAGCGCTCGCGAATCTCTTTAAGCTCCGTCAACCCTTTAGCCATTAAATCCCCTTCTCGGAACACAGAGAAGTTATTCTGCATGCAAGTTTGCAATGCTTTGCGGATCTCAATCGGATTTTCACCGCTACGATTGTTATTCCAGCGGTGATAACGGGTCAGTGCCGCATCGATGTCGGAATCACTGGCTTCACGAGACGGCCCTTGCTTTTTCAGCGATTCTTGTAGATACATGCCTGCTGCGCGGCCAAACACCACTAGATCCAGCAAGGAATTACCGCCCAGCCGGTTGGCACCATGCACCGATACGCAGGCAACCTCACCGACCGCAAACAGGCCAGGAATCACTACATCTTCGCCCTTGCTATTAACGGTAATCGCTTGGCCGTTCACTTTGGTTGCAATACCGCCCATCATATAATGGCAGGTTGGGATGACTGGGATCGGCTCTTTAACCGGATCTACATGTGCGAAAGTACGAGATAGTGCCAGGATTCCTGGCAGACGCGATTCAAGTATCTCCTTGCCTAAATGATCCAGCTTCAGTTTCGCATGCAAACCCCAGGGACCATCGCAACCACGACCTTCGCGGATTTCAATCATGATAGATCGAGCCACTACGTCGCGGCCTGCAAGATCTTTGACGCTCGGCGCGTATCGCTCCATAAAACGTTCGCCGTACTTATTCAGCAGATACCCCCCCTCACCGCGGCAGCCTTCAGTAACCAGAACCCCTGTCCCGGCGATACCGGTAGGATGAAACTGCCACATTTCCATATCCTGTACTGGCACGCCGGCGCGTAATGCCATACCAATTCCATCACCAGTATTAATATGAGCATTAGTAGTGGACCGGTAGATACGCCCGGCACCACCGGTAGCAAGAATGGTAGCATGTGCTTTAAAGTAGACTACTTCTCCGGTTTCGATGCATAGCGCGGTGCAGCCTACCATTGCACCGTCCTGGTTCTTTACCAAATCGAGAGAGTACCATTCAGAAAAAATTGTAGTGTGGTTTTTCAGGTTTTGCTGATAGAGTGTATGGAGCAGAGCATGACCGGTACGGTCAGCTGCTGCGGCAGTACGCGCAGCCTGTTTACCGCCGTAGTTCAGCGACTGACCACCAAATGGGCGCTGATAAATGCGCCCATTGTCGAAACGGGAAAATGGCAATCCCATGTGCTCTAATTCCAGCACGGCTTCCGGGCCAGTTTTACACATATATTCAATGGCGTCTTGGTCGCCGATATAATCAGATCCTTTTACAGTATCGTACATATGCCATTGCCAGTCGTCTTCATGGCTGTTACCGAGTGCGGCGGTAATGCCGCCCTGCGCTGATACCGTATGAGAACGTATAGGAAAAACTTTTGAAATTAATGCGCATAAAAGTCCCATTTTGGAAATCTGAAGTGCGGTGCGCATTCCTGCTCCTCCTGCACCGATTACAACGGCATCAAACTTTCTCACTGGTAATTTCATTGCCTACTCCCCACAGAGTACAATAGTGCCGTAAAGTAAATACACCATCAGCACAATAAAAATGGTCATTTGCAGAAACAGCCGTAGTGCTAGAGGCTTAATATAATCTGTTAATATTTGCCACATGCCGATCCAGGTATGTACTAGGATGGAAAAGAGGGTCAGCAGGGTAAAAACTTTAGTTATAGGGAGAGCGAAGAAAGCGTGCCAGACGTCATAAGTGAGAGTATCTTCAAACAGAATAAAGCTGGTTAGATAAATAATATAAAAGATAATTATAATAGAAGATGCACGCATTAATAGCCACTCGCGTACCCCGCTACATCCTAATGCCGAAGCATTATTTACCATATGAAAACTCCAACTAGAATAGATAGCAAAATAGTGAGTAGAAATATAGCATTTGCGGTAATTTTTCCCATCTCTAATGTTTCTTCTAAATAGCCGACATCCATTAACATATGGCGAATTCCACCAAGAGTGTGATAAGCAAGAATAGTTATAATACCCCATAAGATGAATTTGACGATAATTCTGTCCATTATAACAGAAGCTTTAACAAAGCCTTCAGGGGAAGAAAGAGACAATCCGAGAACCCACAGAAAAATACCGACAGCTGCAAACATAATGACGCCGGATACACGATGGAGAATGGATATTATAGCAGTAACTGGAAACCGGATCGTTTGCAGATCCAAATTATTAACAGGACTTTTTGGGCGTTGTTTTTTCAATATTTTTCCCATAAAACTACACCTCGTCCCAATGGGACAGGTAGAGCTAACGGAATAAACCATACGATATTATATGATTGAACTATATTTTTTGTAAAAAACATTCACTAGAAACCCCGCAGACTTTTTTAAAGTATATAACTTTCATATCATGATTACTATACAAATAATTTATTAATATTTAGCTAATTTACTATCCACATTCACTATACCTCACATTTATATGATATAATATACATACTTATTTATAATAAATTAATATCTTAATACAAACTATCCAGATTACATACCATAATTTATATATAGAGATATTATTCTTTTTAAGTTAAGTTCGTGCAATAGCACAGAAGTGTACTTGTCCCACAGGTCAAGATATCTTTAAATTTTAAATCAAGGCATATACCATTCGTTCAACTTTCTCTAGTTAAGCAAGCCATCTGCGCCCTATACCATACATACTTCTAAGTCAGAGCTAAGGCAAAAGAAAATAAGGAGATTTTCTCCATGATAAGTACCGTTGGTTGGATTTCCCACTGGGATATGCGGCGACATAATCTGAAAATAATTTATCCACTCCAGTGATTATATATTAGCTAAGTACAGCAGGATTTTTCGTCAAATTAAGCGACTTTTTACCACCAGAATGGCCTGTCGCGTATTCAGCAGTCCCCGAGCATCCCGCCAGCGCTTCATCACACTCATACAGTAAAGATTATCTGAGAAGAAAAGAAATATGCCAATATGCATATTAACACATCAGCCGGCATAGAACGTAGATGATATTAGCTGAACTCATCAGTTACAACAGCTACTCATCAACATGGACTTCGCCAAGATCGGCATTTAAATTATGTGACTTAAACTCCTAGCTACTCTTCTGGCTTCTGGCACCATGCGGAGTCCTCCTGACATTTAGTTTCTCTTCAGCCAGAGCCCCATCCAGGCCAGTTCTGCCCAGATAGCAGCTCTGCTGCTAACAGGATTGATGTACTCTACATCAGAGTGCATTACACAAAATGAATAAGTTCACCAAGGAAGATTTACGATAGCTGATACAAATGAACCTCAATTGATACAGAAGCGAAGGGGATAATTGGCCTGTGGTCTTGTTGTATCGATCATTAGTATGGTAGGTCCTGAATGTTACCTCCAACCAATTCATAATGATGTATCATCCAAAAGCAGATGTAGCAATTCGGCGCTAATAAGTGCCAACTAGCCAAGAAAATGATTCTGGCGTAAAACTCTCAGAGAGTAATTTCCAATGGTCACATTGAGCGCTATTCTGACTGATACCTGAGTTTCGGTAGCAGTTGCAACTACATCTTACACTACATTTATCATTCTATCGGTATTATTACTTTAAACATACATCTTTAAATTGACGGCTCAGCGCGCTTTTATCGCCAGAACGCAGCGGCGACGCTGCATACAGAGATAAACAAGGCAACAGGTGTATAGGCATCAACTATCAGTCACCGAGTTTAGTTAGGGATGTAGATACTGGCTAATGTCGTTGATGCTAATAACCTCCGTATTGGCTTGCTGATGTGATTCATCGCGACACAGTAAATCTCTAGAAGACCGTTGGAGACTTTAGTTGGATAATAATTGCGATTTAAGGCAGAATTACAATGTCTTCTTATCCGCAATAATAGGCGAAGTATGGAGTACGCTATTAACCAGAGATTTATCGGGCAAGCAGATTAAACTGGATTGGGAATATCGATGAAGGTGACATCAAAATTATATTGCTGAGCTAACCACTTACTAAGTGCGCAGATTCCGCCACGCTCGGTGGCGTGATGACCAGAGACGTAAAGATGTAGACCCTGCTCACGGGCAGAATGAATAGTCTGCTCAGACGCCTCGCCGGTAATAAACGCATCCATGCCTGCCTGCGCCGCCATATCGATAAGACCCTGGCCGCCGCCAGTACACCAGGCTAACTGCGTGATTGCTGCCGGTGCGTGATCGCCACAGTGCAACACGCTGCGTCCCAAAGTTTGTTCAAGGTGCAGCAACAATGCCTCACCACTTAGTGGGGTAGCAAATTCTCCATACGGCAGTAGCGGCGCTAGTGTACCAGTCACATGGATACCTAGAGTAGCCGCAAGCTGTGCATTATTACCTAGCTCTGGATGGGAATCTAGTGGCAAGTGCCAGGCGTACAGGTTGATATCGTTAGCTAGTAGGGTTTTCAGCCGTCGGCGCTTCATGCCACTGATAACCGACGGCTCGTTTTTCCAGAAATAGCCATGGTGCACTATCACCGCATCGGCACCGTGAGCCAGCGCACGATCCAGCAGCTCCTGGCAGGCAGTTACGCCGGTAACAATGCGTTTTACTTCCTGGCGACCCTCCACTTGCAGGCCATTAGGTACACAATCTTCCATTGCTCTGTTGTTAATTTTCCGATTAATAATTTGTTCAAGTTCATTATTTTTCATAGCTTTGCTTCTCTCATCATGGTTCGTCTTGCGCCTCGTTTTGCGATTTAGCCAATTCAAAATCGCTAAAAGTGCATGTTCACTTTGCCACAATCGACAAACGAACAACCCATATTTGGCGCACTGCGCAGCGGACATGCAACCGAGGTGTGCGCTGTGATGGGGTTAAAATGCGGACATAGGGTGTGGTGATGGGCTGCTGGAGGTTGCTTACTACCAGCGTAGTTATTGGCCACGAGATTGTCATCAGCTGCGACATAAAATACCGCTCGTCCTTTGCGCCAGTCTATAAGCAGATCTGTCTTCATCCTGGCGTTAACGTCTGGAGATAGCCGCTGGAGGTAACATTAGCGTGAAAATATGAAAGAGGACTAATCTTCTATCCAGATAGAGATAGCTAGTGACGTCTACACTGGCACATCGCACCTGCACTGATAAACTGATAACATGACAGGCGGTATCACAGGACAATTAAGCGGTGCATATAGAGCAAATTTTATCATCACGGAACACGTGGACACCTGTAATCAGACTAGATTCATGCTCTTCAAGCTTACTTATTTCTCTAGTACGTTTCTAACGATATCCACCGCCTCTTTCTCTATTTGCTGACGATGCGCTGCGCTGAGGAAGCTTTCGCAGTAAATTTTGTATGCTTCTTCTGTGCCGGAAGGGCGGGCTGCGAACCAACCGTTTTGCGTCATCATTTTCAGGCCACCGATAGACGCGCCGTTTCCCGGAGCCACGGTTAGGCACATAGTAATCAGATCACCCGCTAATATTCTAGTGCTTACCTGCTCGGGAGATATCCTGGACAGGATAGTCTTTTGCGCATGAGTGGCCGGCGCCTGGATGCGGTTGTAGCTGGAGGATCCAAAGCGCTGCTCTAACTCATCGTAATACTGTTGGGGATTCTTACCGGTGACGGCGACAATTTCCGCCGCCAGTAGGCACATGATGATGCCGTCTTTGTCGGTGGACCAAGGTTGACGATCAAAACATAAAAACGACGCACCGGCACTCTCTTCACCACTAAAGCCTAGACTACCATCAAACAGACCGTCTACAAACCACTTAAAACCAACCGGCACTTCCAGCAACTGGCGGCTGAGACTATCAACTACACGGTCGATCATGCTGCTGGATACCAGCGTTTTTCCTACTTTGACGTCATCGCCCCAATGCGGACGGTGTTGAAACAGATAGTGGATAGCCACCGCTAAATAGTGATTAGAATTCATCAACCCAGCTGGTGTGACGATACCGTGCCGATCATAATCCGGGTCGTTTGCAAATGCCAAATCAAACTTATTTCGCATCTCTAGCAGCCTTACCATCGCTGATTCCGACGAACAATCCATGCGAATAATGCCATCATGATCGAAATTCATAAAACGAAAAGTCTGATCTATCTCCTCACTTACTAACGTCAGATCTAGCTGGTAGTACTCGGCAATTCGTTGCCAATAGGCGATGCCAGATCCGCCTAGTGGATCGACTCCCAGTTTCAGGCCGGCTTTTTTAATTGCTTGCATATTCACCACGCGAACCAGTCCTTTAATATACGGCTGTACCAAATCTGCGGAGTGGATATAGATGCTTTGCCAAGCTTTATCCAATGTCAAACGTTTGACGCCGCGCAGACTGTCTGCCAACAGCGCATTGGCACGATTTTCGATAACTCGGGTCACATTGGTATTGGCCGGCCCACCGTTGGGCATATTATATTTAATGCCACCATCTTCTGGTGGGTTATGGGAAGGCGTTATCACGATGCCATCTGCCCGTGGACCATCGCCATGGTTGTGCATTAGAATGGCGTTGGAAATCGCTGGTGTCGGTGTATAGCCGTTATCTATTTGCACAATAACATCCACGTTATTGGCAGTTAGAACCTCTAGCACTGAGATAAACGCCGGTTCAGAGAGCGCGTGAGTGTCTTTGCCCACGTAACAGGGGCCGGTGATGCCCCGTTTGTGACGCTCTTCGGCTATCGCCTGGCTAATAGCTAAAATATGGGCTTCGTTAAAACTATAGCGCCCAGAGCTGCCGCGGTGTCCCGAGGTACCGAATTTTACCGCCTGAGAGCTATTATTTGTCTCAGGTCGTAATACGTAATATTGCGAAGTTAATTGTGCCACATTGATTAAATTGCTCTGACGAGCAGGTTGCCCGGCACGAGAGGAGTTGGTCATAAGTAATGTTCCATTGTCAGTTTATAAGAGAGTATCGCAGGCTTTTTCGATTAGCTCTATGTGAAGCTACGTGGTAAACATAATGTCTTCAATCATGTTCCGTTTTGGGTCGGTATTAGTAATGATATAATTAGGGAACAGAGAACACTTGTTTTGATTTTATAGCCGCTTTGCAATAATGTTTATCTGTCTCTGGAAACATTAAGTTCAGGGGCAAGGTTTATGTGACAAGACATACAGAGTGGTCAACACCGATATATCGATTTACTGCTTTATCTCATTTAGTCACTCGAAGATGATAATTCACGCATTGCTTGCACTCCATCTTTAGCAAGCAGACAGATTCTAATTTATGGCCACCGCAGGAGTAAGCGCCAGTGTGAAGGCTGTTTTATTCGCATCTGGAGTACACTTCAACATTAAGGTGTAAAATCATGAGTGGCATTTTGCTAATATGCATATGCGACTCTAAATATAACCATGAAATATTTATTTTAATATTTTCGTTGTAATACGTTGTTTTCTATATAAACCAATTGTATTGGCTATACAAGTCAATATCTGTCTTGCAAACAGCTCCAACTTGTTACGGTAAAAGCCACTTTCCATCTGACTTGGATTGTCTATAGAGACCTGCATAGTTTTAAAACTCAGTGGAAATTAAGGGATACACTGTATAATGAAATTATCGGTTGATAGGTAGCGCACCAGCTAGAACAGGGTAGTATTAATATATGACTTATTTGGCAAAGAAGATCTGAATGCTGATGTCCTGCATTTGGAGGATTGTTACAATCATATTGTCTGCCAGCAATTTCTCCGTGTATGTACCTATGTTTTGGCCGGCAGTTAGACATTAGGCTGCAAACACCAAGCAAGTATGAGGAAGTATTGCACGTTATCTAATACTTTTTGGTGAATGGATACAAATTGAGGCGTGCTGCAGTTATCTATTGTCGCTATCCACACTCCGCTAAAAATAATTTAAGAAGGCTAGCTTTTAAACGTCGGTTTATCTCCAATAGTCAGTACAGAATTCAAAGGTCAGTACAGAAAGTGCAAGATAACACTATAGAGGAGCTGTGTTCTAGCCAGGTCATTAGTTACCTTTTTACTTTTCATTGCTTGTTCCTTTTGTACACTATGGCAAAAAACATGATGAATGCCGTCTAAGATATGGCTGAAACGAATTTCCTGCTCATGATACAGCAAAACATTAGTTAAGTACAATTAGCTATGGCGCGATGAAGTTCGCGGATTGTGCGTAGAGTAAAGTTGAAAATTAATGCGTAAACAGCGGATGCCCTGAAAAATTGGCCAATTGGCAGGACAGTTTCCGCGGTACACGCATCGCACTGATCCTGCTGTCGGATCTTTTAATTATCAGCGATCCATCAGCCTGAGTTCGGTGAGACCATTGCACCAACTTGCGCTACACATCGTCACCTCTAGGGGACTGATACAAAGAACTAACAGATGTGATCGTCTGGAAATTGATACAAAACTCCTCTAGCAGGTATCTCCATGTGTAATGACCTGCTATTATTATTTTGTATTGCCTTTATCAATTTGTTGACGATAGAGTATTTTCTTAATATCAAGAGGTTTGTATCTTCATGGCGAGTGTGGGTATTTTTTTTGGCAGTGACACCGGTAATACCGAAAATGTTGCCAAGATGATTCAGAAGCGATTGGGTAATGATGTCGCTGATATTTTTGATATCTCCAAAAGCAGTAAAGAAGATTTGGAGCGATACGACCGGCTACTGCTGGGTATTTCTACCTGGTATTATGGAGAAGCGCAGTGCGACTGGGATGACTTTTTCCCCACGCTGGCAGAAATTAATTTTACCGGTAAAGTGGTGGCACTGTTCGGCTGTGGCGATCAGGAAGATTACTCAGAGTATTTTTGCGACGCTATGGGCATAATTCGAGATATCATCGAATCGCACGGTGCTACTCTAGTTGGCCGCTGGCCTACTGCAGGCTATTGCTTCGAAGCTTCCAAAGGTCTAGCTGACGACGATCACTTCATTGGTCTGGTTATTGATGAAGACAGGCAATCGGAACTTACTACCGAACGCGTGGACAGCTGGGTCAAACAGGTATGTCAGGAGATGATTTAGACTGACAGTTGGGGCTACCTACCAAATGTATCGGACGTCAGGGAAAAGTATGCATTAATTGACAACTACAATTTTGTAACTTTAATTTCCTGAAAGAAATACAATATAAATACGCTTATGTGATTTTTAGATCTAAAATGTAACATAGCCCTTAACTAGTCGATATGGTTACAAACATGCATGGGAGCGGACGGTAATGTATTCTTTAGGTCTACGATTGTTAGAGGATGTGTTAGTTTATAACTTAACTAACAGGTAACAGGACCAAATCTTTATGATGACTGACAATAATATCGCATTAAAAAGGGCTGGCCTGAAAGTGACCCTTCCTAGACTTAAAATCCTGGAAGTGTTGCAGGATCCAGAATGCCACCATGTCAGCGCAGAAAATTTATATAAAAAACTGATTGATATGAGCGAAGAAATTGGGCTGGCTACTGTTTACCGCGTGCTCAATCAGTTCGATGACGCTGGCATTGTAACCCGTCACAATTTCGAGGGCGATAAATCAGTGTTTGAACTTACCCAGCAGCAGCATCATGATCACCTGATTTGCTTAGACTGTAGTAAGGTAATTGAATTTCGCGATGAATTCATCGAAGCGCGTCAGCGTGATATCGCGAAAAAGCACAATATTAAGCTAACCAATCACAGCCTCTATCTTTATGGTCATTGCACAGAAGGTGACTGCCGTGAACGTGAAGACGATATCGTACATGATTGATGGTTTATTCTGCATTGCTTTATGGTATGTTCTTATGCTCTGCTAGAGGGTTATTGTTAGATTATTAAAAGTAAATTTTTAATTACATTAAGATGTTAATCTCCTGGAGCTATGAGCCAGAACAAGAGACAACATCAGTGCAAAAATCGTTAGTACTATGGACTTGTGCCAAGATAAACAGTCGATTGTATTTCTCAAAAATATTCCTATAATTAAACTTTATCACCCTGGGTAAGTTTTCCTTCACGGATTTCATGGTTGTACTAAAACGCTATATATGTACCTCATATATCCAATACTAAAAGGTCCCATGCCTTTCGCTGCAAGTCATGACTTGCCATGGGACCTTGGCCCCTTGTCTCTCGAGTCTCGCAGTCCAACTGTTCGGTTAAATACTGGACGGGATGGAGTGAAATAACAGCTGTCAGCACAGAAATATCCTTCTCGCTCAAATTGAAAAGACGTACCTGCTTTGGCAGCCAACGTACCTGGCTCGACAAAACCCTGACAGATAACCAGTGACTCCGGATTAAGAGTAGAGAGAAAGTCCTCCATCAACGTCGGGTTGGTCTCGCTGAACAGTCGATCGTACAGGCGGAACTCCGCCGCCACACCATAGCTAGCCGAGACCCAATGGATTACCCCTTTCACTTTTCGGCCATCTGTCGGATTCTTTTTCAGGGTGTCCGAGTCGTGGCTGCAGAAAATCGTAGTTATCTGTCCCTGCTCATTTTTTTCTACGCGTTTGGCTTTTATTACATACGCATTGCGCAAACGTACTTCTTTACCCAACACCAAACGTTTGTATTGCGTATTGGCTTCTTCACGGAAGTCGGCTCGATCAATATAAATTTCTCGACTGAGCATCACCCGACGTATGCCCATTTCTGGCTTATTGGGATGATTAGGCATATTAATGTTCTGCTTATGACCCGAAGGCAGGCTTTCGATCACTACCCGTACTGGATTAATCACCGCCATCGTGCGCGGTGCATTTTCATTCAACTCCTCACGAATACATGCTTCTAGTGCAGCCATCTCTACGTTACTATCCTGCTTAGTCACACCGATACGGTGGCAGAATTCCCGAATCGAGGCAGCAGTATATCCCCGTCGGCGCAGACCAGAAATAGTTGGCATTCGTGGATCGTCCCAACCATCAACAATTTTTTTTGCCACTAATAGGCTCAACTTACGCTTGGACATGATGGCATACTCGAGGTTCAGGCGAGAAAATTCATACTGTTTGGGGTGCGTATCAATTGTAATATTATCAAGAATCCAGTCATACAATCTGCGATTACCCTGAAACTCCATGGTGCATAAGGAGTGAGTAATGCCTTCTAATGCGTCGGAAATACAGTGAGTAAAGTCATACATGGGATAAATGCACCACTTAGTACCGGTCTGATGATGCTTGGCAAATTTTATACGATACAGCATCGGATCCCGCATCACCATAAACGGCGAAGCCATGTCGATTTTAGCCCGTAGGCAAGCGCTACCCTCGGTGAACTCACCGTTACGCATTTTAGCAAACAGCGCTAGGTTTTCCTCAACTTTTCGGTCCCGATAAGGGCTATTTTTTCCTGGCCTGGTCAACGTGCCACGATATTCACGGATTTTATCTGGTGACAGCTGGTCTACATAAGCTAAGCCCTTACAGATTAGTTCCAGAGCATAATCATACAGTTGGTCAAAATAATCTGAGGAGTAACGAACATTGCCGCTCCAGTTAAAACCTAACCACTGCACATCATGCTTGATAGAATCGACATACTCCATATCTTCCTTGATCGGATTGGTGTCGTCGAAACGTAGGTTGCATTGGCCATGATAATCCTGGGCGATACCAAAATTAAGGCAAATAGATTTCGCATGGCCGATATGCAAATAGCCATTTGGCTCCGGCGGAAAACGAGTATGCACCGATGTATGCTTACCTGAGTCTAGATCGTCATTAATAATCTGACGAATAAAGTTGATTGGACGGGATTCATCCTCACTACTCATATTAATATTCCTGAATTATTTATTTAATGGCACGACATTTAATCGTTCTTAATGTTCCAACATGCCACGCTTAGACACAACCATGTGCTAAAATTCTGCATAGGAATATATGTCCTGCAGACGGAAATAACATATTACCAATGCTCCCATAGCAGCCCTAAAATTGTCCCCAGTGGCAATTAAAGTTCACCAGACACCATCCATCACCAATCGTCGTCTGTGACGGAGAAGCAAATTAAAGAAAAAGAAAAACTGCGGCTTTGACTCACTACTACGGTAGTATTGACTGTGACGCCAAAGTACTGCCCTCTTCCGTATCATTCACTAACAAGCTAGTTATCAATTGCACACTTTCCAGACAGAAAAAGTTCAGTGCACTGGCACCAGAACCTATTTATCAGGTTGGAAAATCTGCGCCCATAAATGACACCAAAGACGCAATTAAGCGTCAGCCATTAAGAATACTTGCTAGATTAGCATATACCATGAATTACTAGCGGGTTTCGGATAAATAGAACCATATCCACTAGACCTTGGGATAAAGCAGGAATCAGCGAGTGTGTGCTGTCGGCATTAAACACCGATAGGCAAAATAGTAACACATACAAGAAAAGCACTGAAGCCAAGAATAAGTGGTTTGGTGTGGTTTTTAGGTCAAGTACAGTGGTAAAATATCACAGTTACTCCAAATAAATTGAACATCTATCTAGAAATGGTGATGACAGTCAACCGAAATTAGAAAGTTAAAGAAGTCGTGAATGCCTGCTCTCAAGTTATTGAATATGTTAGCCGAACTCTACCAGAGTCTTAAAGGTCATCGGCCAGGTGTACATAAGGATATCAAAGAAGATGAGAAAACCACCAAGATGACACCAGAATCAGAACCAGGATTAGTATGTAAGCTCGTCGAGTGATGCTCTCCATAAAATTCCGGAAAACTAGGTACTAATTTTAACGAACACTACAGTACCTAAATTCATGGAGATGTTCTGAATCACTGTGACTGAAGCCAGCATGTATAAAATAGTAACCATCAAAAACCTATAAGCACCACGGCGCCGGATTTGTTTTTTAATATGCTGCAGGTAATGCCAATGGCGAACAGCACCGACATATTTGCAATAATCGTCGAACATAGCTTTTGTTGGCAGCCTACCCCTTGCTGATACTACCGTCTTTTATTGTGTCAATTATTAGAATCATATTCTCTTATTTTAGTGAAGAGCGAGTGCTCAGTGATTATAGTGTCAGGCTATAGCCCTGAAAAATTCCAAGAGGGAAAAGCATTCAAAGATAAGACTGGTTCTTTTACAAATCGCTACTCAGATTTTGAGCACAAATCACCTACTATAACATTATAAACCGTGCCAACGCGCTTAAACTCACCATCCTTAACTATGGGGAGATACGGGCATCACGATGAACATGGTAACCTTTGACGTAAGCATTAGGAAACGAAAGCGTTGCTCTCAATCCTCTACACAATACTTGAAGAAGCGATAAAAGTCACCTGATAGCGGGTGTTTCCTAATGGCGTGTTGCTTGTTCGGAGATCTGGATTGCATCATCTTCACTACTACACAAAATATGCCACGCACTCGGTTGGAAGACCAAGTAGAAAGTGAAACCTTAGATTAGGGCCTTACACTCCTTTGTCGTGAATCTTAACAGGCTCTCCAAACCTGAGAGATCTCCGAAAAGTAGCAAGGACGGTACCTATACATTGTGAAGTCCACTTTACAGTGGAAGAGGAGTTAGATGCGACCTGCAACCTGATTTATCACATTTCTCCTAGCTTAGGAGAGCAAGAAATAATTGTATTATCTATCTTATTATCAATTCACAGTGTACATAAATATCCTGCTCAATGTAGGTTAAATAAAAGAGGTTGACTGACGTTAGACAACTCCGCATAATGCGCCCTTGACACTGAATGACAGTCAAGGGGAAAGTTGGATAAATAGCTCAACACGGTTAGAGCACAGCACTCATAATGCTGGGGTCACAAGGTTCAACTCCTGTCTTAAGTCGTCATATTTTGCGGGAGTGGCGAAATTGGTAAACGCACCAGATTTAGGTTCTGGCACCGCAAGGTATGCGAGTTCAAATCTCGCCTCCCGCACTATTAATTCAGTCAGCAGCGCTTGGGGTATAGCCAAGCGGTAAGGCAGCGGGTTTTGATCCCGCCACTCCCAGGTTCGAATCCTGGTACCCCAGTCATTTTGTCATTTAACTGAAGAAATCATGCTGCAATTACGACTGAGATGAAATTATGGTCAAGTGGTAAGATATCGGGTTTCTATCTCTCAAAGGCTTCAATGTTAGTATTTCAACTACCCAACTATCATGATCCGCATCTACCGTTAATGAGTCTATATTACATAAAGAATTATGGCTACGTAGCTCAACACGGTTAGAGCACAGCACTCATAATGCTGGGGTCACAGGTTCAACTCCTGTCGTAGCCACTACATACTTTGGGACATCACTAAGTAGTGAGAGATATTGAATTGTGACTCGGGTTGTGATTCTAGTGTCTTCATTACATCTTAGTACTGCAAGCCATATCCATATTAGGTCTGTATAGGCAATATTTAAAAAGTTTTCCCTTCAAGAAATCTTGTCCTCTCAGCGTTAATCACCGCGATGATGATGGTACCAGTTAAGATTTACTTGGTACGGAGTTTTAGGCTACCCCAAGGTCTGTCATCAATTCCTCTTCGTGGTAATAGCAGCTGAGATTCATTCAAACTATTTGAATGATGCAGATAGTCGTCGACTATTATCAAATCTGCCGTCCAAGTCAAAACGTAATGACTCGTGCTCTGCGAGCTTCTTTCACACCCCGTCACAGACCAATAATAGCCTAACCTTCCGGGGTCAAAATATCATTGCTCTCGATGCGTTTCTCCTGTAGCACAGCTGGAGGGCGGGAATCGCGTTCGTGATGACGTTTCTCTAAGACAGTAGTGAATACAAAACTCAATGGTGTTGGATTCCGGTAAGCATGTCTGCCATATAAATGTTATTTGTTGGATCCAGCTATTATTAGCTGGCAGGTGACTTTGCTCTTGTACGATAGATAAGATTATATTTTCTCCATTGCGACAAAATTATCACCTCACTAACCATAAAGTACTTTAAATTCAGTTCGTTTATTACTTTCTCTTTTAAAGAGAAACATACGTCGGATGGATTGCCACAGTAAAATACAGATGCTAATCTATGGTTAATTAGGTATCCCACTGCATGGTATCAGGCGAAAAATAAAAATTTCGCATCAGATGCAGAATATCAGAACAGATAACATCATAGTAACGTCTAACAGTATACAGCTGATAAGATTCTATTCCCGAAGATGAAGAAACACCAGTAAGGTGATCTTTACAAAAACCCATAGTGGAAATTAGACTTTGTCCAAGGGGGTCAATATCTGACGTTTATCGTCGGCTGCTCTAGTTTATTCATGGAGATCGCGTGAGTTTAGATAAGCTCTACTCTTAATGAATAAAACACTTATAGCCCTAGCGCGTAGCGCAGCACACGCTTTTTCACCCTACCGGTACGTTGCATCAGCATCAACCCCAAATTGCGCACTAGAATTAGTGGTGGCAAATCGTTGCTAAAAGCAATATAAAACGCATCCATCACCGCCTGCATCAGAAAATTATCCCCATAGCGACGGCGCTGATAGCGTTTTAGCACTGCTAACGTATACCAGGGCTCGCAGCAATCGCGAGCGTCGATCAGTACCTCCGCTAACGCCTGGACGTCACGAAACCCTAGATTTACCCCCTGTCCAGCAAGTGGATTGATAGTATGTGCAGCATCGCCGATCAACGCTAACCCTGGTTTTATATACTCACGCACGTGGCGTCTCGTCAGGGGAAACGACGCCGTGCTATGTAGGGTGAACTGACCGAGCCGCGACGGAAAGGCTGTCTGCACTTCCCTTTCTAGTGCAGGCAATGATAATGTCTCCAGCTGACGGATACGCGCTATGCTATCATACCACACTAGAGATGCTCTCTGATCGTAAAGAGGTAAAAATGCCCGTGGTCCAGAGGGATGAAATTCCTGCCAAGTGACATCTTGCTGACTATTTTCGACTTCCACGTCAAGCAAAAGACAAGATTGACGGTACTGCCAGCCGCTGACAGCGATGCCCACATGTTCTCTGACCCAGGAGTGTGTTCCATCAGCACCGACCACAAGACGGCTTTCTATCGTGTGCCCGCTGTTAAGCGTTAATTGCCAACGATCTCTACAGTAAATCATGGCACTCAGCGACACTGGGCAGCACAGCTCCAGTGCATCACAGTCAGTGAGCGCTTGCCACAGAGCCTGCTGCAGCCGCCAGTTTTCTACCATAAATCCCAACTCTGACAAATTGAGCGACGCGGCGTCAAACGCTACCACCGAGGATGGCCATTCCCAGGTTTCCAGACGGCGGTACGGCGCGCAAAAATGTTCACCGATACGTTGCCAGGCGCCCAAGCAACGCAGCAACGCCACTGAAGAGTAACTGATAGCTGATACCCGCAAATTTAGCGTAGCGTCATTCATCATCGGCTCGGAGTCAATCACCTGCACCCGAAAATCTGCCTGCGCTAACGTCAGCGCTAGTGCTGCACCCACCATACCGCCGCCGACAACTACTACATCATAGTCTGTGCTCATATCGTCCTGATGCCTAGTTTATTTTTCAGATTCTGGTAGTGTATTATGAAATGACTATTCAAAAATTTTTAATACGCAGTAGACTATCAATAACATTAGCAAAAATTACAAGATAACTCGTCCATTGACTGACGATATTATTCGATGTTTATCACGATACGCTGGAATTGGTCAGTTTCATGTACTTACCTATATAAAACAGATGGATATTTTATCCAGTATCATCGATACTACCTCACTTATGTTTCGCTAGCGATAACATTTCACTTATTAGCTTATACCATTATGGCCTGCCTACTGCGGTGCGGGAGTTAGTTCACCCTAAAATGACTTCTATGCCGAGAAGAAAGATGTGAACCTCGAAACCAAAGAAAGTATGTTAGTCTTAGAAGACAACAACCACCTACTGAATCAAGCAACCTAAGAGCTCGATTAGACATTAAAATAAATTAGTGTGATAATATATTTTAAATAATAGAAAATCTCTATATATTGATATCATAGTTTCAATTCTCACAATAGATAGATCTATCGCGTAACTAGACGCATAACCAGAAATGTGAAGGCCAGGCTGCGATCGTGAACAAAAACGCAAGGAGCAAGCTAGTCCAGCAATGGCACAACTCGTAGCTTTCTTTAGAGAAGAGAAAGTAATGCATGAGTAAAGTGATACTTGATCTACAAGTAGCTTGCGATGAGACGCAAGGCTTACCTACTAAGGCGGATTTCCAGCGTTGGCTGCAGGGCGTACTTTTGCTGTTTTGCGACCAAGCAGAGGTTACCATTCGCCTAGTTGACGAGTCGGAAAGCTATGCGCTTAATATGACCTATCGTGGCAAAAATCGCCCTACTAATGTACTATCTTTTCCCTTTGAAGCGCCGCCAGAAGTAGTCCTGCCCCTGCTAGGTGATCTGGTCATCTGCCGCCAAGTGGTGGAACGCGAAGCTCGTGAACAAAAGAAAGCGCTAGAGGCACATTGGGCGCATATGGTTGTCCATAGTTCTCTTCATCTGCTGGGGCATGATCATACCCTCAATGAGGAAGCTTTAGAGATGGAAGCACTAGAAACGGAGATTATGCAAAAACTGGGTTATCCGGATCCCTACTTTGAGGAATTAAAAAAGAATGGAACGGGAATATGCTAAAATCGTTATGAACATGCCGGGTAGCAGGTATGTGACATCATGGTTCTCTATTTTCAAATTATCACTACTCAAAAAACCAGTCACTAGAAAACATCTTAATGTTATCGTCGAATCTACTTATTCGCACTTCCTAATCATCAGCGATGATTAAGGATCATATGGAAGGAATTTCAAGGACAACAAGACTTTCTGTTGTTCATGCTTAGCTATAATTTGAGCTCTTGACTATTAAAAATCTTGAGTTTAATAGTCATGGTGTCAGAGAGTAAGCATGTTAACCACATGCCAAAAATTCCGACTAGCGTTACTATATGACCTCATCGACGAGTTCAGCTGTTCGGTTTTGATGGCCATCGAAAGTATCTTTGAACCTGTTGTCGGAGAAATCTCAGATGGGTACGACGAAGGATGAATGTAAGGACAAAGACATCAACTAATTAAACCGATATATTTTCACCATGTTTACTCTGACTCTAGCAAAAATTTAACGAGGTCTTTAATATCCATTTCATAGGTAAAGAAGCAGATGCCATCAGCGGTTTGGTCGTGAAAGTCTTCGGTCATTTGTCGATGCGTGACAAGACGATCGACATTAACAGTTGTAATTTTAAGGTCGCGATAGTATTACCCAAATGGAATGGGTGAATTCCTGAATATTTTACCACAAGCTACTATAGAAATTAAATCCCCGATGGCCATTGCCTCACTTTTTAGACGTCAGAGACTTCGTGCATTGCTAGCTCTCTTGACTGGTGCCTGTGGCACTCTGGCTTTTTCCCCGTACGATATATGGCCCGCGGCTATCATCTCGTTGACTGGCCTACTGGCAATCACACTCAACTGCAGTGGCAATCAGGCCGCTTTGTTAGGGTTTATCTGGGGTCTCGGCTTGTTCGGCACTGGCATCAACTGGGTCTACGTCAGTATCTCACAATATGGCGGATTGCCTTACCATGTCAACGTAGCATTGGTCGTTTTGTTAGCCGCCTATCTAGCACTTTACCCCATGTTATTCGCCGGCCTATTGGCGCGGCTGTGGCCAAATACCGACCTTTGGCGTCTGGCACTCGGGACTCCGGTACTGTGGTCGGTAACCGAATTTTTGCGTGGGTGGATACTGACTGGCTTTCCTTGGCTAGAATTCGGCTACAGTCAGATTGATGGGCCGTTAAAAGGAGTCGCACCAATCTTCGGAGTAGAGGCGATCACCTTCCTCCTAGTGATGATAAGTGGCCTGATGACGTGTGCGCTGGCACAGCGGCGCCTGCTGCCAGTGCTAGGTGCACTGGCACTGCTACTACTACCCTGGTCGCTGTGCTCGCTACAATGGTATCATCCAGAACCGCATCGGGCTATTGACGTGGCTTTGGTGCAAGGTAATATCGCTCAATCGATAAAGTGGGAGGCTGATCAGGTCCGCCCAACGCTTGATATTTACCTACAGTGCAGCTTGCCTGCCTTAGGCAAGGCACAGATAGTCATCTGGCCAGAATCGGCGATACCAGATAATGAGATAGTTCAAAACGCTTTTCTGACACAACTTGATCAGCAGTTACGTCTACAACATACTAGTCTGATAACCGGAATCATAGATGCACGACCCACTTCAAATGGCTACAATTACTATAACAGTATCGTGGTATTAGGTGAACCTACGCCTTACCGTTACTCCTCAGAAAACCGTTATAACAAGCACCATCTAGTTCTCTTTGGCGAGACGGTTCCTCTGCCATGCTTGCAGTTAGCACCGCTGTTTAATCTGCCGACGCCCTCTCTGAATCAAGGCAATTATTTACAGCCACAACTGCAAGTGGCTGACATGAAGCTTACAGCCACTATCTGTTATGAAATTATTCTAGGTAGTCAGGTGAGGGATAATTTTCATCCTGATACCGACTTCCTGTTGACCATTTCCAACGATGCCTGGTTTGGTCATTCGATTGGCCCGTGGCAACATTTCCAGATGGCACGCATGCGTTCATTAGAGTTGGGTCGGCCACTGCTGCGCAGTACTAATAACGGCATCACTGCGGTCATTAATGCGAACGGGATTCCTCAGGCGCAATTGCCGCAATTTATCAGTGATGTACTCAACGTCAACGTCACCCCGACACGCGGATTGACCCCTTATGCACGTGCCGGCTCCTGGCCGTTATGGATGATGAAGCTGCTGACTGGGTTCTCCGTGCTGATTTTCGGCCGCCAACACATTGACTGAGGAAATGGAATGCTAAAAGCTCGATAAGCGTTATTTACTAATTGCACCAAGCACTATCCCAGGTGTGACGCAAAAAAAATAACAGACTATTTGGACAGAAACTGTGCTCGCCGAGCATCGACTCTCTAGCCAGACATAAATGGATTTCCGTTGATCAGGCAGTTTATGCGCTAATTTTTCTTAAATTATCGTGCTAGTTAAGAGCGTGATGGCGTTGTCTTGATTTACCTGTAGTCAGAGCGCACTTGAGGTTAAATAGTATTTAACAGCACTGTGCCTGGGGGGGGAGTGCATACAGCAACAGTGGTGGCGTCAAACGGCACGAAGGAGTACTACAAATGGTTGCCAGGTAAACAAGCTGTTGGCAGGAGATACCATAAAATCCACCGATATCATCACGTTTAGCAAGGTAATTGCCACAATTGAAAAAATAAACAATCTTCGCGCCCAGACCTGATCGTCATTGGTTGATTTATAGCCCCGCAATGCCATGCCTAGCCACCAGATGCTAACCGAAGCAATGACAACCAGATACTTGTAACCGGAGTAGCCGCTTAATGTCAACATCAGTGTCGCCATTATAAATCCGATGATATAAAAAATAATATGGTGTTTAGTCACTGAAATGCCGCGTTTAACCGGCAGTACCGGAATCAACGCTACCTGATAATCCTTAAAGCGGAATATAGCGATGGCATAAGAGTGCGCCATTTGCCACAGGCTGAAAATCAGCATTAGAATCAGTGCTCCGGTATCGAACTGATTACTAACAGCGCAATAGCCAATAACCGGCGGCGCCGCGCCCGCCACACTGCCGATTAACGTACTGTAGACAGACTTACGTTTCATGTATAGGCTATAGACGCCAACATAAATGATAAAGCCCACCATCGCCAACCACACGACTAGTAGGTTGGCTGTCAAGCATAGCAACATAAAGCCAGTAGTACCCAATATCGCAGAATAAATCAGACAAGCTCTCAGAGAGATTAATCCTTTCACCAGGACCCTATTTCTAGTTCTTTCCATTTTTTGATCAATATCACGATCGATGTAATTATTGAGTGCACAACCCGAAGCTACTACCAGCGATACACCAGCCAAGGTAGAGAAAAACAGGACACAATCAATCTGACCCTTTGCAGCTAGTAAAAATCCTCCAATGACAGAAATTAGATTACCGAAAACAATTCCTGGCTTTATTACTTGCAAGTATTGCTTAATCTTTACCATTTCGTTCTATTAATGACCCATCAAGTTGTAATTAAGGTGTCGCATAATCCACAAAGAGCCAACAATCAAAATCACGATGATTAGCACTGTAAAAACAAAGGCTATCAAGTTCCATTGCTGCTTGGATGACGTACTGAGATGCAGAAAATATATTAGGTGGACCAGGATCTGCATTACAGCGCAAACCACCAGCACCGTAATCAACATGCTTTCACTAGCGGAACCATGTATCACTATGGCGAAAGGAATCACCGTCAGGATAATAGAGAGGATAAAACCAATTAAATAAGATTTATGGCTGGCGCCAGCATCTCCTGAGTTCATTAAAGTGCCCCCATCAAATACACCACGGTAAAAACGCAAATCCATACCACATCTAGGAAGTGCCAGAACAGGCTTAGGCACTGCAGGCGAGTTTGATTAACCGAAGTCAGACCGCGATGAGAGACTTGGACCATCATTATCAGAATCCAAGTAAGTCCAGACATCACGTGAATACCGTGTGTTCCTACCAGCGTAAAAAATCCAGACAGGAAGGCGCTGCGATCGGGACCATAGCCTTGGGCAATCAGATGATAGAATTCGTAAAGCTCCATGCATATAAAGCCTAGACCGAACAAAAAAGTCAGACTCAGCCAACTGTTGACTCTCCTTTTGTCGCCGCAGTGCATGGCCAGGATTGCCATGCCGTACGTGATACTACTGAATAGTAGGAAGAAGGTTTCGATCAGTATAAACGGCTGTTCAAAGATGTCTTTACCAGTTGGTCCGCCCGCTGAACTATTACTCAATACAACATAGGTAGCAAATAGAGTAGCGAACAAAATACAGTCGCTCATCAGATAGATCCAAAAGCCGAATACTTCGGTGGTTCTCGCATCGTGATGTCCATGTTGAGCATGGGTGATTTCATGATTGGATAGGATCTTAGTTGACATTCTTCATGCCTGCTTCACTGATTTGTTCAAAATGACGATTCTCAATACATTCAACTTCCTCGACCGGCACGTAATAATCCACGTCTTCATTGAAGCTACGAACAATCCAGGTCACAATCATGCCGGTAAAACCAACAATTGCCAGCCACCAAATATGCCAAATCATAGCAAAGCTAAACACTAGGCTAAAAGTGGAAATTATCACGCCAGCGCCGGTATTTTTCGGCATATGAATTGGCTTATATGCTTGCGGTTTCTGGTACGCTCTACCTTCTTCTTTCATCTGCCAAAATACATCACGCTGGTTGTTTATTTCCGGTATAATAGCAAAATTATAGAACGGTGGGGGAGAAGAAGTTGCCCATTCTAAAGTACGGCCGTCCCATGGATCGCCGGTCAGGTCGCGATTCCGGCCACGATCACGCACGCTGACTATAATCTGAATTATCTGGCACAAGATACCTAACGCAATTAATACTACTCCGCTTGCAGCGACCATCAATAGAGGATGAAATACCGGATCTATTTGCTGACTTAAACGACGAGTCATGCCCATGAATCCCAGCGCATACAGTGGTATGAATGCCGCGTAGAAACCGATAATCCATAACCAGAATGCGCACTTGCCCCAGGTTTCATTCAGAGTGAAGCCTAGGGCTTTCGAGAACCAGTAAGTCATGCCAGCGAAGCAGCCGAATACTACGCCACCGATAATGACGTTATGAAAGTGTGCGATCAGGAATAGGCTGTTATGCAGCACGAAATCGACGCCTGGCACCGCTAGTAGTACGCCGGTCATCCCACCGATGGGGAAGGTAATGATAAATCCCATACTCCATAGCATCGCTGAATTGAATACTACTCGGCCTTGATAAATCGTGAATAGCCAGTTGAAGATCTTCACTCCGGTCGGAATGGCGATGATCATTGTCATAATGCCGAAGAAGGCATTGACATTAGCGCCAGACCCCATGGTGAAGAAGTGGTGTAACCAGACACAAAATGACAGCACGGTAATTGAGATGATTGCCCATACCAGCGAGGTGTAACCGAACAGGCGTTTTTTCGAGAAGGTAGCGACTACTTCGGAGAATACGCCGAACACAGGTAGCACTAGGATATACACTTCTGGGTGGCCCCAAGCCCAGAATAAATTAATATACATCATAACATTTCCACCCATATCATTTGTGAAGAAATGGGTTCCAAGATAACGGTCTAGGGTCAGTAACGCGATGGTGACGGTCAGAATCGGAAACGCAGCGATAATTAAAATATTGGTGCATAGCGCGGCCCAGGTAAAGACCGGCATTTTCATCATCGGCATTCCTGGTGCACGCATACGCAGAATGGTGGTGAAGAAGTTTACGCCGGTCAGGGTGGTACCGATGCCGGCTATCTGGATGCTCCAGATCCAGTAATCTACCCCGACGCCAGGACTGTACTCTTTGCCAGACAGTGGCGGATAAGCCGCCCAGCCAGTCTGGGCAAATTCACCTATACCTAGGGATAGGTTGATAAGAATCGCTCCGACCACGAAGAACCAGAAGCTAAGGGAATTGAGGAAAGGGAAAGCTACATCACGTGCGCCGATCTGCAGTGGCACCACTAAATTCATCAGACCAACTACGAACGGCATCGCCATGAAAATAATCATGATAACGCCGTGAGCGGTTACCACTTGATCGTAATGGTGGGGTGGCAGAAATCCTGATTCTCCTGCTGAGGCCAGCGCCTGCTGCGCACGCATCATGATGGCATCAGCGAAGCCGCGCAACAGCATCACGAATGCCACGATTATATACATGACGCCAATTTTTTTATGGTCTACCGAGGTAATCCACTCATTCCAAAGATATTTCCATGTACCAAAATAGGTAATAACGGCGGCTAGCCCCAAGATAATCATAATAATGGCAGTAATAGTTATCATAATAATCGGTTCATGGTACGGAACTGAATCAAGCGTTAATTTTCCAAACATTTTTTATTCCCTGCTACCTGAGTGAGAGTGCTCACTCATGTTTATGTCTATCCACTTGCCCTGAGGGGAATGCTTCTTCCCCTTGTTCATAAATTTGCTAATCACATTCTGGAACAGTTCAGATTTAACTCTGGAGAAATACTTGACCGGATGATACTCACTCGGCACCGCTAGCTGCTCATAAGCATCCATGGTATCAAGCGTATCTTGTGCAGCTTTAACTTTCTGTACCCACGCGTCGAATCCGGCCTGATTTGGCGTGGCGATGGCTGTGAATTTCATACCGGAGAACCCCGGGCCGCTAAAGTTTGATGACATTCCTTTATAGCTACCCGGATCGTTGGCGATGAGATTTAGGATAGAATTCATGCCGGCCATCGCGTATATCTGGCTGCCCAGTTGAGGAATAAAAAATGCATTCATTACCGAATTGGAGGTAATGATAAACTTCACCGGAATGTTAGCCGGGAAAGCGATTTCATTCACCGTAGCGATGCCTTGCTCTGGATAAATGAACAGCCATTTCCAGTCTAGGGCAACCACTTCAATAGTGATAGGCTTAACGTTGGAAGCAATCGGCTTGCTAGGATCCAACTCATAGGTCGATTTCCAGGTTAGCATGGCCAGGAAAATAATGATAAAGATCGGTACCATCCACACCACCAGTTCCACTTTGTTGGAGTGGGACCAGTTAGGTTTATATATAGCTTTAATATTTGACGCGCGGTATTTAATGGCGAAGATAAACGCCATGGAGACAGCGGGTACCACAATGATTAACATCACTCCAATGGCAGTCAGTATTAATGAACGTTGCTCCAATCCAACTTGTCCTTTAGGATGCATTAACACCATATTACTACAACCGCCTAGTAACTCAGCAACGGTAAACAGTGATAGAACCCCAAAACTTTTACTGTATTTCATAAGTCTCATCTAACGATCTCAATAAAATGTCTCTAAGTTGTCGTTATCCTAAGTGTATAGATATTTTACGGGAAGGTTGCAGTACTGTAAACACGCTTAAGCTTATGTCGGAGATATGTTTCTGCGCATCATTGCCAATGGTGTCACACCCGTGAAGTGAGAATGATGATGCAATATAATAAAGCACCTCATGCCCAATTAAATAGCACAAAGAAAGCCGCAGCACCCGTGGCCGGCACATAGACTCTCAGAGCACCACAGTGGCCATCAATCCAGAAATTATTTTATCGGTGACCGTTGGACACCACCTTCAATAGTTTGAATAGTAACAAAAGCGCAAACAGAACTCACGGTAGCACGCCAAACGTGCTTCCAACGGTGGAGCTAAGAGAACACATACCGATTCGGCGAATGCCAACAAGAAGACGAGAGCAACTGACAGATCTAATCTTTCGTTCTAGAAACCAATCAGTTGCGGGTTATACCGGAGCTATCTGTATCGGCTATTCCGAGGCAATTAGAAAAATTGAACACGTATGCCAGGTCTGCCAGCGAGAAAACCAATGGATTTTAAACCCAGACCTACAGGACGCCGGAAGCAGTAGAGAAGTCATTAAGGAAACAATTGAGGTAAAGTGAATGAATAGAACTCATTAGCGTAACAAAGCATATCGAAGTTATGGTCATTGTCGGTGTTAGGTTAATTTTATCGGTGGAGCATTGAAACTGGCAGGAAAGTGAACGTGGGAATTGGCACCTGATTGCTTAATGGAAGTTGTTAATGCTGCTATTCGTTGATTATATTGTTGATAACACCTGCTAACACGCTTGTTCACGACGTTGGTAATTATCATTGGGTAGCCTCTGGCATAGACCTTACATATTTATAGACACTGGGTAGCTTTTTCATTTGTTTATTGCCATTTTCGCTTGGGAGATGTATAAGCGCGAGATCTTGCAGAAACTGGCGAGGTTATTATTAGTACTGACTGGAAGAGTAGTCGAGGATGGAAGTGTTTGTGACACCGCACCTGAAGGTGCTTGGTCTGAGAGTTAGAGAAGTTTTCAACTAAAGTTCGAACTGGGTAGGCTTTATCTGTCGAGGAAATAATGATGATTCGTGAGCAAATAGAAAAAAAAATCAGAGCAGAGTTTAATCCGCTTTATTTGGATGTAGTAGATGAAAGTGATCGCCATAATGTCCCAATGAGCTATGAGAGTCATTTTAAGGTGATCTTAGTCAGTGACCGGTTTAACGATGAGTGTATTTTGAACCGACATCGCGCAGTATATGGCGTTTTAGAGGAAGAGCTGGCTGGTATTGTGCATGCGCTGGCGTTGCATACCTACACTGTAAGAGAATGGAAAGAACTACACGATATAGTGCCAGATTCACCTCCGTGTCGTGGAACTGGACCAATGGTCTACTAGGCCGTGTCAGGGTTCTGTTCTGTGCAGACAACTTAAACAGTCTTTGGTGATCCCACGCTATTCTCGACTCATAAATCCTATTCCGCTATAATATCGTGTTTCAAGATCACCCGAAACTTGAGAGATCATTTTCATATTAGTAGACCTTAGAGGAATGCTGCTTTGAAGATGACCTCTGGCATTAATCAAACTACTGTGATTTTTGAGGTAACGAGATGCAAATGTCTATTGAAACCACTGAAGGCTTATGGCGCCGTGTAAATGTTACCATTACCGCCGAAGCAATTGAAAAAGCGGTCAGGGACGAACTGGTGAATATCGCAAAAAAAATTCGCATCAACGGTTTTCGTAAAGGGAGAGTCCCCATGAACATCGTTACGAAACGCTATGGCGCCTCCATACGTCAGGATGTCCTGAGTGACCTGATGCAGCGTAATTTTGTCAACACCATTATTAAGGAAAAAATCAAACCAATTAGTATATCGAATTATATACCTGGAGAATACAAAATCGGTGAAGATTTCTGCTATTCGGTGGAATTTGAAGTTTGCCCTAAAGTAAAACTAACAGGTCTGGACAGTATTGTAGTCGAAAAACCGTTAGTGGAAGTGAAAGACGCTGATGTCAATGTCATGCTGGAAAAACTGCGTAGATATCAAGCCGACTGGAAAGAAACCATTGACGCCGCTAGAGCCGAAGACCGCGTTACCATGAACTTTACCGGAACTATTGACGGCAAAGCTTTTGACGGCGGTAAGGCTATTGACTTTGTACTAACCATGGGGCAAGGGCAGATAATCTCTAGTTTTGAAGAAGGCATTATCGGCCATAAAGCTGACGATAGCTTCGTCATCGGCGTTACCTTTCCTGAAGACTATCATGTAGGAAACCTGAAAGGTAAAGTTGCCAACTTTACCATTGTGCTGAAGAAAGTTGAACAGTGCAAACTACCGGAGCTAGATGAGGCCTTTATCAAACATTTTGGAATCGCTGATGGTTCTGTTGAAAGTCTGCGCGCTGAAGTACGTAAAAACATGGAGCGCGAACTGAAAAGCGCTGTGCGCAACCGTATGAAAGCTCAGATCATCAACGGCCTGTTGCAGACTAACGATGACATTGATGTACCCATAGCTTTGGTCAACGTTGAAATCAACGTACTTAAAAACCAGATGATACAGCGTTTCGGGTACAACGAGAAGCAGGCGCTGGAATTACCTCGCGAATTGTTTGAAGAGCAAGCCAAACATCGCGTCAAGGTCGGTTTGCTGTTAGGCGAAATTATCCGTAAACACGAATTGAAAGTGGATGAAGCCCTTGTGAACGCGCTGATTGAAGAAAAGGGGTCCATCTATGAAAATCCAAAAGAAGTCATCGAGTTTTACAATAAGAATAAAGATCTGATGAATAACATGCGCAACGTGGCGTTGGAAGAACAAGCAATAGAAGCGCTGCTTGCCAATGTTCGCGTGATAGAAAAAGAAACTGGCTTCATCGAACTGGTAAGCCAGCCGAGCGTTGCCTGAGCACAGCGCTCCTCAGAACGAACATGCATAAAGTTTAAATCTTTAACATCCTGTCATCATTATATTGGCAAATTTATTGTTTGTATAAATTTTCATAACTACCTCTGGCGACAAAGCGCTATATTTGGCAAGTGAGCAATGTTAAAAAAAGGAGAAAAGACTTGTCGATCTCCTAACTAGAAGAGGTTATACCACGCAGGCTGGTGTAGATCTAAACCGTTCAGCGGACTGGTGTCCACTTGAAGGACATGGCGATCGTGCTACAGCTTTTATATATAAAATCAGAAACCCAGATGAAAAGGCTTTATTTTTAGGAGAAGGTAATGTCGTACAGTGGTGAAGATCGCTTTGCGCCTCACATAACTCTAGTGCCAATGGTAGTAGAACAAACTTCACGCGGAGAGCGCTCATACGATATTTTTTCGCGACTGTTGAAAGAGCGCATCATATTCGTGACCGGACAGATCGAAGATTATATGGCGAATTTGATTGTCGCGCAGATGATGTTTTTGGAAGCGGAAAATCCGGAAAAAGCCATCTATTTGTACATTAATTCGCCAGGTGGCGTGATTACCGCCGGGATGTCAATTTATGACACTATGCAATTCATCAAACCTGATGTGAGCACGTTTTGCATGGGACAAGCAGCTTCCATGGGAGCTTTTCTGCTGGCGGCCGGCGCCAAAGATAAGCGTTTCTGTCTACCCAACTCACGCGTGATGATTCATCAGCCGCTGGGCGGCTTCCAGGGCCAAGCCACCGATATTGAAATTCACTCCAAGGAAATTCTGAAGGTTAAGGCGCGAATGAATGAATTAATGGCGCAACATACGGGGCAGCCTCTCAAGATAATAGAAAAAGATACCGAACGCGATCGTTTCCTCTCCGCCTCAGAGGCGGTAGACTATGGATTGGTGGATTCCGTATTGAGCCAGCGCGCGTAAAAGTTTAATGGCGGAAAGTTAAACTGTAGTTGCACTATGCGGAACAATTTATTCTTCCAACAACGACCGACTTTAAATTCGTCCGTTGTGTTACCGCTCTGGACTAGCCTGCAGGACAAAGACAATTAAAGAAAAGAGGTTTACTGATGACAGATAAGCGCAAAGACGGTTCAGGGAAGTTACTATATTGTTCTTTCTGCGGTAAAAGTCAGCATGAGGTTCGCAAGCTGATCGCCGGGCCATCTGTGTATATCTGCGATGAATGTGTCGATTTATGCAACGATATTATCCGCGAAGAGATAAAAGAAGTCACACCAAATCGTGAATGCGGTGCACTGTCGACGCCTCATGAAATCCGTAACCACCTGGACGATTATGTCATCGGTCAGGAAAAAGCTAAAAAAGTGCTCGCAGTGGCAGTGTACAATCATTATAAACGTTTGCGTAATGGCGACATCAATAATGGCATAGAGCTCGGGAAAAGCAACATTTTGCTGATTGGGCCAACCGGTAGTGGCAAGACTTTGCTAGCAGAAACACTAGCCCGTTTTCTAGACGTGCCTTTCACCATGGCTGACGCGACTACTCTCACCGAAGCAGGATACGTAGGCGAGGATGTAGAAAATATCATTCAGAAACTACTACAAAGATGTGATTACGATGTACAAAAAGCACAGTGCGGTATCGTGTATATCGATGAGATCGATAAAATCTCCCGTAAGTCGGATAATCCTTCTATTACACGTGATGTGTCCGGCGAAGGGGTACAACAGGCATTGCTGAAATTGATCGAAGGCACCGTGGCCGCGGTGCCGCCGCAAGGCGGACGCAAACATCCTCAGCAAGAGTTTTTGCAGGTGGACACATCGAAGATCTTGTTTATCTGCGGCGGTGCGTTCGCCGGCTTAGATAAAGTCATTGAGCAGCGCACCGAAGTCAACTACGGCATCGGCTTTAGCGCCACAGTGAAAGGTAGTTCAGAGAAAGTCACCGAAGGTGAGCTACTAGCACAAGTGGAGCCAGAAGATCTAATTAAATTTGGCTTAATCCCTGAGTTCATCGGCCGTCTCCCAGTCGTGGCGACGCTAAATGAATTAAGCGAAGATGCACTGTTCCAGATCCTACATGAGCCAAAGAACGCATTAACCAAACAGTATCAAGCGTTGTTCAACTTAGAAGGCGTTCAGCTGGAATTCCGCGATGAGGCACTGGCGGCTATTGCTAAACAAGCTATGACACGCAAAACTGGTGCCCGTGGTTTGCGTTCCATCGTGGAGGGTGCATTGTTGGAAATCATGTATGAATTGCCTTCCCAGCACTGCATAGAAAAAGTGGTGATCGACGAAGCAGTTATCTCAGGTCAGTCTGAGCCGTTGCTTATTTACGGTAAGCATGAAACCCAGCAGGCATCTGGCGAGTAACGTAGCGATTGTGGCAGCGCTTGAACTGTTTTACTACGTCCAGCGGGGGGATTTTATTCCCCCGTTTCTTTTCAAAAATACCTGCCGTTGAATGTAAGTGGTTCGACCCTATATACTCAAATACCTAGTTGTTGAAACTGACAAAAGCCTAGTTTTTGCACATTCTACAAACCTGGCAGAAGTTAAACTATAAGAGAGAGCTCTATGAATGCTGATCGTTCCGAACGCATAGAAATTCCTGTATTGCCTCTGCGCGATGTGGTGGTCTATCCGCATATGGTCATCCCGCTGTTCGTTGGTCGGGAAAAATCGATTCGGTGTCTTGAAGCAGCTATGGAGAGTGATAAAAAAATCATGTTGGTAGCTCAAAAAGAGGCTTCAACTGACGAGCCTGGTATTAACGATCTTTTTTCAGTCGGAACGATATCGTCCATTCTACAGATGCTTAAACTGCCAGACGGCACGGTAAAAGTGCTGGTAGAAGGGTTGACCCGCGCTCGTATCATTGAACTGGCGGACAGCGGAGATCACTTTACCGCCGAGGCGGACTGTTTTGACTCTCCCGAACTGGATGAGCGCGAGCAGGAAGTATTAGTTCGTACCGCGATTAATCAGTTTGAAGGTTATATTAAATTGAACAAAAAAATCCCTCCTGAAGTATTGACCTCTTTAAATAGCATCGATGATGCTGCCCGTCTGGCGGACACCATCACCGCCCATATGCCGCTAAAGTTAGCCGACAAACAGTCAGTGTTAGAAATGACCGACGTGACCGAACGACTGGAATACCTGATGGAGATAATGGAGTCGGAAATCGACCTGCTGCAAGTGGAAAAACGTATCCGTAACCGCGTCAAAAAACAGATGGAAAAAAGCCAACGAGAGTATTATCTAAATGAGCAGATGAAAGCAATTCAGAAAGAACTGGACGAAATGGATGGCACACCGGACGAAAATGAAGCACTCAAGCGCAAGATAGAAGCAGCTAAAATGCCGCAGGAAGCACAAGAAAAGACCGAGGCGGAACTGCAGAAATTGAAGATGATGTCACCGATGTCCGCTGAGGCGACTGTCGTACGCGGTTACATCGAGTGGATGTTATCTGTGCCCTGGTATGCGCGCAGCAAAGTTAAAAAAGATTTAGTTAAGGCACAAGAGGTCCTTGATAAGGATCATTACGGGCTGGAACGGGTTAAAGATCGTATTCTGGAATACCTGGCAGTACAGAGCCGAGTCAGAAAAATCAAGGGGCCAATCTTGTGTCTGGTGGGATCACCAGGAGTTGGGAAAACCTCTCTAGGCCAGTCCATTGCCAAGGCTACAGGACGGAAATACGTGCGTATGGCACTAGGCGGCATGCGCGATGAAGCGGAAATCCGCGGGCATCGCCGTACCTACATCGGCTCCATGCCAGGCAAGCTGATTCAGAAAATGTCTAAGGTTGGTGTGAAAAACCCCCTATTCCTGCTCGATGAAATCGACAAAATGTCTTCGGACATGCGTGGCGATCCGGCAGCAGCACTACTGGAAGTGTTGGATCCGGAACAAAACGTGGCGTTCAATGACCACTATCTAGAAGTAGATTACGACCTCTCTGACGTGATGTTTGTTGCAACTTCCAATTCAATGAATATCTCAGCACCGCTCCTGGACCGTATGGAGGTGATTCGTCTATCAGGTTACACCGAAGATGAGAAGCTAAACATCGCCCGTCAGCATCTGCTACCCAAGCAGCTGGAGCGTAATGCATTGAAGAAGGGCGAGTTGATGGTAGAGGACAATGCCCTGGCAAACATTATCCGTTACTACACTCGGGAAGCTGGAGTGCGCAGTCTAGAACGTGAAATCTCAAAACTGTGCCGTAAGACGGTGAAAATCCTGCTGATGGACAAGAGCATCAGACATATCATCGTTAGCGCTGACAATCTAAAGAATTTCCTGGGTGTTCAGCGTTTCGATTATGGCCACGCAGAAGGCGAGAATCGTATTGGCCAGGTGACCGGCCTGGCGTGGACCGAGGTGGGGGGAGATCTGCTTACTATAGAAACCGCCTGTGTATTCGGAAAAGGCAAACTGACTTATACCGGCTCTCTGGGTGAAGTTATGCAAGAATCTATCCAGGCGGCATTGACCGTGGTACGTGCTCGAGCGGATAAGCTTGGCATTAATCCCGATTTTTATGAAAAGCGGGATATCCACGTTCATGTACCGGAAGGTGCCACGCCTAAGGATGGTCCGAGCGCCGGTATCGCCGTGTGTACTGCACTTGTGTCCTGTTTGACCGGAAACCCGGTGAAAGCCAACGTGGCGATGACTGGAGAAATTACCCTGCGCGGTCAAGTGCTTCCCATCGGTGGCCTGAAGGAGAAGTTACTGGCAGCGCACCGCGGCGGCCTCAAAATCGTTCTGATCCCTTATGAAAATAAACGAGATCTAGAAGACATGCCTGCCAACGTGATAAACGATTTGAATATTCATCCGGTACAGCGCATTGATGAGGTACTGAATCTGTCGTTACAGAATGCTCCATTCTGCATTGAAGTGACGCCAGAAGTGTACAAAAAAGGGATAATGTAAAATAAACTCGTAAGAAAGGCTAGCAGACTCAATCGAACTTTCAGTCTTTTTTATACCGTTAAGTTAGTAAGTTGTTAGGTCGAAGCGTTGGTAGGTTAAGTCTGTTGTGGTGTTAAGGTTTGATATAGTATCTGTACTATATGAGAATCGAAAGGGGATAAAAGTGAATAAATCACAACTAATCAACAAAATTGCTGTAAGCGCTGATATCTCTAAAGCGGCCGCTGGCCGTGCATTAGATGCAATTATTGATTCAGTTACAGAATCTCTGCAACAAGGAAATGATGTTGCTCTAGTAGGATTTGGTACCTTCACCGTACGTGAGCGTTCTGCCCGCATCGGCCGGAACCCACAGACTGGTGAAGAGATTACTATTGCTGCTGCTAAAGTACCAGGCTTTCGTGCCGGTAAAGGACTGAAAGACGCGGTAAACTAATAACTTCTCTGTTCTTACTAGCGTTAAGAAAATACCAGATGACGCAGTGCTTGCTGACAAAATATGATGAATGTTACTGAATAATAAAGTTAATGTGCATTAACTTTGGGGCTACGACAGATAAGAAGCCAGCGTGTTGGTTGCCAACCTAGATGTTTCATTTATTCAAAAGTAGTGAAGTCACGTCATGATGGACAATAAAGCACCCCTACAATATAAATATAGGCATTACTGGTGGCTTCTAACTATTGATCATATAACTTTTTCTAGGGCTATTCCAAATCTATCTCCTTAAATATTCGCAGAAAGCAGTTTCCTTCTGAAGAAGTATCGTATTATTAATGGAATGAGAGAACTACAGATGATGTATGAAGTCACATTAATTTTTATCATTAAAATACTTTAACAATATAAATTTTTAATAAATGAATATTAAACTAAATATCTATAATACTATCATTTGGTTTTACTTTTATAAATATACTAACAAAGATTATTATTCTTAATTTACAGCAAGTATTTTCTGTAGCCATTTATTAATTGTTAGTTTTGAATCTTTAATAACTAAAAGAGAAATAGTTAGTAGTATTTGTTAACCTAACGTCAACTTATTAATTTGATTAGGCTAGTACATTACCTTATCATTTGGCATGGTTAAATTAATTACTGATGTGTACTCACGACGTAGTTATCAGGGAGACTGAGCCAATTCTGAAAACCAGGAAATTATCTTCATCACCCTAAGTTACTTTGATCAATGTGCTTTTATGAACTTCACAAAGGGTTGCTTGTTTGTGTCAACGAAACATAATGCAAATATTAATACTGCCCCAATATATCTATTATTATACTGAAATATCCTAGCTGGATACTTACATTATATGTAATATCATATACTCACTTTTATGCCTATGCGATAAGTATTTTATTTTGACAAAGTCAATCTCAATGTAAAGCTGCTTTAAGTACCTTTTCTTAAGTTAAGAATAAAACATCAGCATACAAAAGTCTGTTCAATGGCACAGAGATAGATGTGAAAGTTCCCCTTGGGAGCAGTAATGTGGATGAGAAGAGGTGCCAGGTAGAAATTGTCAAAATTTGACTCACTTACCAATGCAGAATCTCGAAAAAATTTGTTCGAGCAGATCACCCGAACTGAATTCTCCGGTAATTTCATTAAGTGCTTGCTGCGCCAGTCGTAGCTCTTCTGCCAATAATTCGCCGGCATAGTTGACTATTAACTTCTCCTTACCCTGCTCCAGGTGGAAAGCAGCGGTCTCCAGTGCGTCCAAGTGCCGCCGGCGTGCCAGAAATCTCCCTTCCGTGCTGCCGGTGAAGCCTATACTCTGCTTTAGGTGAGTGCGCAGCAGATCCAATCCTTCTCCAGATTGCACCGAGATAGTAATAAGACAGTGACCTCTCACTTTAAATTTACCTATTTTTTCACCGGTCAGATCGGCTTTATTACGTACCACCGTGACCGGAATTTTTTTTGGCAAACGGGTGACAAATGTTGGCAAAAGTATATCTGGATCGCTAAGACGGCTAACGGTACCGTCTACCATCAGCAACACATGATCTGCCTGTTTAATTTCATGCCAGGCACGCTCGATGCCAATGCGTTCTATCTCGTCGCTGGCATCACGCAGACCAGCAGTGTCGATAATTTGTAGCGGCATACCATCCAAATGGATATGCTCACACAGGATATCGCGAGTCGTTCCTGCAATGGAGGTAACGATAGCGGTCTCACGGCCAGCTAGAGCGTTTAGAAGACTGGATTTTCCAGAGTTAGGCTTACCAGCGATAACAACCTTCATTCCTTCTCGAAGTAAACTGCCCTGGCGCGCTTCGGTACGTACTCGGTTAAGATTGACGATGACATCGTTCAAACTAGCTTCGATTTCACCGTTGGACAAAAAATCAATCTCCTCATCCGGGAAATCAATAGCTGCTTCAATATAGATGCGCAAGTTAGTAATCGCTTCAACAAGTTCACGCATACGGTCAGAAAAAACGCCCTGCAGCGAGTTGACCGCCAAGCGGGCCGCTTGAGCCGAGCTAGCATCTATAAGATCAGCGATAGCCTCTGCCTGCGCTAGATCCAGCTTGTTGTTTAAAAAAGCGCGTTCCGAAAACTCGCCGGGGTGGGCAATACGTATTCCAGGCAGAGATACGATCCGTTTCAGCAATAGATCTAATATTACTGGACCACCATGACCCTGTAATTCCAAGACATCTTCACCGGTAAAGGAATGGGGTCCCGGAAAGAACAGGGCGATGCCCTGATCCAGCGTGGCGCCGTCACTATCGCGAAAGGGCAAATATTCTGCTTGGCGCGGCCGCGGCAACTTTCCTAGTAACTCGCAGCCTACTGTAGCGACCAAAGGGCCTGAGACACGCAAAACCCCCACCCCTCCGCGACCAAGGGGGGTGGCAGGAGCAACGATGGTGTCCGCTGTTTGGCTCATGGAAACACTCGCTTCGCGCCATGGGGCATAGTTAAAAATTAAAATTATGTCAGTTATTAACTATTGACTCTCTTAGCAAGAGTGACTATCAGGCAGAGCATGCCGTTATTGGATTTTTTTATCCCTACTATGTAGACCGCGCTTTTCCAACCCGCGATAAATAAGCTGCTGTTGAATAATGGTCACAAGATTGCTGACGATATAGTACATCACTAAACCAGAGGGGAACCACAGAAAGAACACAGTAAAAACTACCGGCATAAAGTCCATGATCTTCTGTTGCATGGGATCAGTCACGGTGGTAGGCGACATCTTCTGGATGAAGAACATGGTGATGCCCATTAGAATTGGCAGGACGTAGCACGGGTCTTGAGCCGACAAATCATGGATCCACAGAGCGAATGGTGCATGGCGTAATTCGATAGAGCACGACAGCATGTAATACAGTGCCAAGAAGATTGGCATTTGAATGACCAGCGGCAGACAGCCACCTAGCGGATTGACTTTCTCCGCTTTGTATAATGCCATCATCTCTTGGCTCTGGCGCTGCTTATCATCACCCCAACGTTCACGCATCACCGCCAATTTCGGTTGCAGCATACGCATCTTGGCCATTGAGGTGTATTGTGCCTTAGTCAGCGGGTACATGATACCGCGCACGATAAAGGTGATAATGATAATAGACAACCCCCAGTTGCCGATGTAACCGTGTATAAACTTCAGGAGCTTAAACAACGGTTGAGAAATAAACCATAGCCAGCCGTAATCGACCGTCAAGTCCAGGTGCGGAGCGATAGCCGCCATCTTATCCTGAATTTCTGGGCCCAGCCACAAGGCAGCTTTTAGAACACTCTGACTGCTAGGAGCAACACTGATAGAGGAAGATTTAAAGCCGACCACCACTTGGCCGTTACCTAAGTCAGTGGTATAAAACGTGTTTTTTCCTGGTGTGAAGGGCACCCAGGCCGTAGCAAAATACTGCTGCAGCATGGCGATCCAGCCACCTTCAGTGCTGACGCTCAGATTTTCTCCTTTAATATCTCTAAAGCTGAATTTCTGATATTTATCATCTAAGGTGGAATAAGCTGCGCCGCGGTAGGTATGTAGTGCAAAATTGCTGCTGCTATCGCGCGTCTTGGGCAAATTAATAGATTGTTTGAGCTGTCCAAACAATGTTAACTCCAGAGGTTTCGTACTAGCATTATTAATGCTGTAACTGACATTTAGAGCAAAATTACCGCGCTTCAGCGTAAAGGTTTTGGTGTATACCGTGCCGTCTGGCGCTGTATAGGTCAGTGGCACCCTCAATTCTCTCCGATTGTCTGCCAGGATATAGGTATCCTGATTGGAGGTAAAGAGAGGACGCTCACTGTTAGCGGAATTATCTGGACCGTGTTTTCCAATCAGGCCACTTTGCGCCTGATAGACGAATTCCTGAGAAGTTTCCAGTAAATGGAAAGGCTGTGGCGAACCCAATTTATCGGGATAAGTTAATAGGAAAGCGTGCTCAATATCACCACCTCGAATGTTGATTTTTAGCAAAAGTACATCGGTTTTTACTGTAATGAGTTGGCCTTGTTTACTGGCGGGCACTTTTTGACTAGCCGAGTCACCCGTTGTGGTGTTCGCGGTCTGGACAGTAGGCTTAGGAACATGGTCCGTTTGCCAGGCTTGCCAGATTATAAAAGACACGAACAGCAAAGCGATGACAAGAATATTGCGTTGCAAATCCATCGTTAGTGTTCTCTGTTGACAAAGGGTTTTGGTGGCACAGGATCTTCGCCACCTGGGTTTAAAGGGTGGCATTTTAATACTCGTTTTAATGTCAACCAACTGCCTTTTAATACACCAAACTTGCGTATCACCTCAATTCCATACTGTGAACAAGTGGGCCAGAACCGGCAGTGAGGTCCCAATAAGGGGCTGATTACAAGTTGATACCCTCGTATCACCCCGATCAACAGTTGTGAGACTGGCGACAATGGCGGCGCCATAATTTTTCTAATACTTGTGTTAAGGCATGGTTATCTAGATCAGCTACGCCTCTTTTAACAATGACCACAAAATCCATGGCAGGTAAAAAGTGTTGATGTAGGCGGAAGCTTTCACGCGTTAATCTCTTGATTCGGTTGCGTTCACGAGCTTGTTTAACATGTTTTTTGGCGACTGTCAGACCAATACGAGGATGTCCCAGCATATTAAGACGGCCGAGGATCGTGATACACGGCGTGCTGGCCCGTTGGGGCTGCTGGAAGACAAAAGTAAAATGACTGGAAGTTAACAATCGCAACTCCCGAGAAAACGCTAACTCAACCACCCTATGGGAAGCTTTTAACTAGAGGATACAGTCAGGTGCGTACGACCTTTTGCGCGACGACGCGCCAAAACCCGACGACCATTCTTTGTTGCCATACGAGCACGAAAACCATGAGTACGTCTGCGTTTCAACACAGACGGTTGGAAAGTGCGTTTCATAGCGATTTCTACCTAAGCTTTAATTATTACTGATCAGTAAATGCGTTTTGCCCACCAGTGTGGAAAGGCCGACGCCATCAAATAGAGATGAGATTATAATAATTATACAGTCCAGAGTCAATTTACATCGTATGTATCTACCTCTGCATATTTGTGCTTCTCCAGATCTCCGCCCAACCAGTCAACAGGATTTAAAGTGTCCTGTGTAGAGCAGAAGTTATACAGAGTTCATGCTACAGTGCAAGGATCCAGCACAGATAGAATCAGATACACTCTCATTCTCCTAAATTATCTTGTGGATAAAAAGATCAAAGTTGCGTGAATGAGGAGGATCTACAGCGCAGTTTGCGTTATGATTCGCACATCCTGACGGGAACCCGATGGGATTTATTACAGGGAAATAATTTGAAAAAATGCCCAATTACATTACGGTAAGCTATGTCAAAAAGATGATTCCTTAATCATATAGTTTTATTTCTTTTATCTAATATTGATCTTATTCGATTGGAGTCCGCCGTGTCGCTTTCGCTTTGGCAGCAGTGTCTTGCCCGGTTACAGGATGAGTTGCCTGCTACAGAATTCAGTATGTGGATACGTCCCCTACAAGCGGAACTGAGTGACAACACTCTTGCGCTTTATGCCCCTAATCGGTTTGTACTGGACTGGGTGCGAGATAAATATGTAAAAAATATTAATGTATTATTAAATGATTTCTGCGGCACCGATGCGCCATTGCTACGCTTCGAGGTAGGCAGTAAATCGCCTCAAATGGCGGTATTACAGCCCGCTAGCTATCATTCCAGCGAGGCACCTAAGGCATCGGCTTCCAACTCGAGGCTCAGCCGTCTGAGCTGGGATAACGCCCCACTGCAGCTAGAGTGTTCTTATCGCTCCAATGTGAATCCAAAACATAACTTCAATAATTTCGTTCAAGGGAAGTCGAATCAGCTAGCGCGCGCAGCAGCACGGCAGGTCGCTGATAATCCAGGTTCTTATAACCCGTTGTTCCTTTACGGCGGAACTGGACTGGGCAAAACTCACTTGTTACATGCAGTTGGTAACGGCATCATGTCACGCACGGCGAAAGTCAAGGTGATATATATGCATTCCGAGCGCTTTGTACAGGATATGGTTAAAGCCCTACAAAACAATGCCATCGAGGAATTTAAACGCTACTACCGATCGGTAGATGCTTTACTTATGGATGATATCCAATTTTTTGCTAATAAAGAGCGCTCTCAAGAGGAATTTTTCCATACTTTCAACTCTCTTTTGGATGGCAATCATCAAATTATTTTGACTTCAGACCGATATCCAAAAGAAATTAATGGGGTAGAGGACCGGCTGAAGTCTCGTTTTGGCTGGGGGCTGACGGTGGCAATTGAGCCGCCGGAGCTAGAAACTCGTGTAGCGATATTAATGAAGAAAGCCGACGAGAACGATATTCATCTGCCAGGGGAGGTGGCTTTTTTCATCGCTAAGCGGCTGCGCTCTAACGTGCGTGAACTAGAAGGAGCATTGAATCGTGTCACTGCCAACGCCAACTTTACCGGTCGGGTAATTACTATCGATTTTGTACGCGAAGTGCTTCGGGATTTGCTAGCGCTGCAGGAAAAGCTGGTCACCATTGATAATATCCAGAAAACCGTGGCGGAATATTATAAGATTAAAGTGGCTGATTTACTCTCCAAAAGGCGTTCCCGATCGGTAGCTCGCCCTCGACAGATGGCCATGGCGTTATCTAAAGAATTAACCAATCATAGCCTGCCAGAAATCGGCGACGTTTTTGGTGGGCGCGATCATACCACGGTACTACACGCGTGCCGTAAAATTGAGAAATTGCGTGAAGAAAATCATGATATTAAAGAAGATTTATCTAATTTAATCAGAATTTTATCTTCCTAACTATGAAGTTTATTGTTGCACGTGAGCATCTGCTTAGGCCTCTACAACAGGTAAGCAGCCCCTTGAGGGGACGCCCAACTTTACCGATTCTAGGCAATGTACTGTTAGAAGTAATAGAAAATTGCTTGCTACTAACTGGCACTGATTTAGAAACAGAAATGGTAGCTCGAGTCACATTGAACGCTGTGCACGAATTAGGTGCTACAACAGTTCCAGCGCGAAAATTCTTTGATATTTGCCGAGGCCTTCCGGAAGGGGCAGAAATCACTGTAATGCTAGAAAGTAATCGAATGCTGATTTGCTCGGGTCGCAGCCGCTATTCGCTTTCTACACTGTCTGCCAACACTTTTCCCAACTTAGATGACTGGCAAAGCAAAGTGGAGTTCATTTTGTCACAAGAAATTTTGAAACGATTAATTGAATCCACTCAGTTCTCCATGGCCTATCAAGATGTACGTTACTATCTCAACGGTATGCTATTTGAAACAGAAGGTAAGGAGATGCGCACTGTGGCCACTGATGGGCACCGTCTAGCGGTCTGCACGATGCCGATCGGTGAGGCGTTGCCATCGCACTCAGTCATTGTGCCACGCAAAGGAGTGATGGAATTGGTACACATGCTAGGTAGCGGCAATAATCCTGTGAAGCTGCAAATTGGCAGCAACAATATCTGCGCTAGCATAGGAGATTATATGTTTAGTTCTAAGCTACTTGACGGCCGTTTTCCAAATTACCGTCGAGTATTGCCAAAGAATCCTGACAAAATTCTGGAAGCTCGCTGTGATGTGCTTAAGCAAGCCTTTGCCCGAGCCGCGATCCTCTCCAACGAAAAGTTTCGTGGCGTTAGACTTTATCTCAGCGCTAACCAGCTAAAAATTACTGCCAATAATCCAGAACAGGAAGAGGCAGAGGAGATCCTAGATGTCACTTATCAGGGTAGTGAAATAGAAATCGGCTTCAACGTCAGTTACGTCCTTGATATACTGAACGCCTTAAAATGCGAGGAAGTACGAATATTAATAACCGATGGGACTTCCAGTGTGCAGATTGAAGATTGTTCTAGACAAGCGGCAACCTATGTTGTCATGCCGATGCGTCTATAGCCCGGCCCGTTTAATGAGGTGGTATGAGTTAGTGATTCTGTTGCGTTTTCTGATTGAATGTTTTGTAACATCATTGCCTCCGCCGATATGTCTTTGGCTGTTGACTTTAATTTTTAATTGGCGCTAACAGCAGTAGCAAAACTAGCATTTTCGAGGCGGTGTACCTTCGCGTAACCAGCATGACTTGGCAGCAAGATGACAACAAGCGATAGTCATGAAGTGACAGAACTGGCATTAGCCGTTGCTAATGCAGCTGATACTTAGAGAGGATAACTTTATCCAGATGCTGAAATGTTGGTTTGAGCGCTGACCTACACTGCATCGAGTTTCTGTCTTCCAGATTGAAGACATCAGTAGAGAGTATTTTATCTCGAGTTAACTAAAGTTGTTAATTTTTGTCTTGTGTCTAGAACAAAATTAAAACCCATTGAAGCGGCCGGCGTCATCTGTATCTTATATGATGTTTCCCACGAACAGGACAAGACGTTCAAGGTAGAACAGGGTAAAATAAATCTCAGATCCGAAGTTTAAAAAATAAGCGGGAAATCTTGATGTCAAATTTTTATAACTCTTCCAGCATTACAGTACTCAGAGGACTGGAAGCAGTGCGTAAACGCCCGAGTATGTATATCGGCGATACTGATGATGGTACCGGTCTACATCATATGGTATTTGAAGTTGTAGACAATGCTATTGACGAAGCCTTGGCTGGTCACTGTAAAGAAATAGTGGTCACGATCCATGAGGATAACTCTGTTTCTGTCCAAGATGATGGTCGTGGTATCCCGACTGGCATCCACGAAGAAGAGGGTATCTCCGCCGCTGAAGTCATCATGACCGTACTGCATGCGGGCGGTAAGTTTGACGATAACTCCTATAAAGTATCGGGCGGCCTGCATGGCGTTGGTATTTCAGTGGTGAATGCCTTGTCAGAAAAACTAGAACTGCTGATAATGCGCGAAGGAAAAGTGCATCAGCAGACCTATCATACTGGTGTTCCCCAGTCGCCGTTAGAAGTGGTTGGTGAAACTGAACAGACCGGCACTATTGTACGGTTCTGGCCAAGCTTTACTACTTTCAGCAATAATACAAAATTTCAATATGAAATCCTGGCCAAGCGGCTGCGAGAATTGTCTTTTCTGAATTCCAACGTGTCTATTCATCTATGCGATAGACGTAATGACAAAGAAGACTACTTTCATTACGAAGGTGGTATCAAAGCCTTTGTAGAGTATTTGAATAAGAATAAAACTCCCATTCATCCTAATGTGTTCTACTGCTCCACTGAGAAAGACAATATTGGCGTGGAAATTGCGCTGCAATGGAATGACGATTTCCAGGAAAATATTTACTGCTTCACCAATAATATTCCTCAGCGTGACGGCGGTACCCATTTGGCTGGTTTCCGAACTGCGATGACCCGCACGCTGAATTCCTACATGGATAAAGAAGGTCATAGAAAGAAGGCTAAAGTCAGTGCAACCGGTGACGATGCCCGTGAGGGACTTATCGCCGTCGTTTCAGTCAAGGTACCGAATCCGAAATTCTCCTCCCAAACCAAAGACAAACTGGTATCATCGGAAGTAAAGTCTGCGGTGGAATCTCTGATAAATGAGCGGCTGGTAGAGTATCTACTAGAAAACCCTAATGACGCTAAAATCGTAGTAAGCAAAATCATCGACGCTGCCCGAGCCCGTGAAGCAGCCCGTAAGGCACGCGAAATGACTCGCCGCAAAGGCACTCTAGATTTGGCTGGTTTACCTGGCAAGTTGGCAGACTGTCAAGAACGCGATCCAGCGCTGTCCGAACTATACCTAGTAGAGGGTGACTCCGCTGGTGGCTCGGCCAAGCAGGGTCGTAACCGCAAGAATCAAGCGATTCTACCTCTGAAGGGAAAAATCCTCAATGTCGAAAAAGCTCGTTTTGACAAAATGCTCTCCTCACAGGAAGTCGCCACACTGATTACCGCTCTCGGCTGCGGAATCGGCCGTGACGAGTACAATCCGGATAAATTGCGTTATCACAGTATTATTATCATGACGGACGCTGACGTCGACGGCTCGCATATCCGCACTCTGTTATTGACCTTCTTTTATCGCCAGATGCCGGAAATTATCGAACGCGGCCATATTTTTATCGCGCAGCCCCCGTTGTATAAGGTAAAAAAAGGCAAGCAAGAACAATATATTAAAGACGATGAAGCTATGGACCGATATCAGATCGCGCTAGCGATAGATGGCGCTGCGTTGTACACTAACCCTTATGCACCGGCTCTAACCGGCAAGCCGCTAGAAAATCTGATCTCTGAGCATTGCACCGTGCAAAAGATGATTAGCCGTATGGAGCGTTGCTTTCCATGCGTTCTGCTTAACCATCTGATTTACCATCCAGTGTTGACTGAAGCACTTCTGCATCAGCAGGATCAGGTCATAAATTGGATTAAGTCACTGGTGAACGTGCTAAACGGTAATGAGAAGCATGGTAACAACTATAGCTTCAGAGTGCAGAAAAATAGAGAACACCAGTTATTTGAGCCGCTACTGAGAGTGCGGATCCATGGCATGGATACCGATTATCTTCTAGGTTACGCATTTATTTATAGTGGCGAGTATCGTAAACTAGTGGCTCTGGGACAAAAGCTGGGCGGTCTTATCGAGAAAGGTGCCTATATCAAGCGCGGCGAACATTGTCAGCCAGTCACTAGCTTTAAACAGGCACTGGAGTGGTTGATGAAAGAGTCGCGACACGGATTAGCAGTGCAGCGTTACAAAGGATTAGGAGAAATGAACCCAGAACAATTGTGGAAAACCACTATGGATCCGGATAGCCGCTGCATGTTACAGATCACAGTTAAGGACGCCATCGCCGCCGATCAATTGTTTACTACACTAATGGGGGATGCGGTAGAACCGCGACGCGCATTTATTGAAGATAATGCTCTTAAAGCTGTAAATATCGATATCTGATGACTACCACCGGCCATAATGATATCTAGAATTAACATCTTGGTTTTTCACTAAATTACTCCTTCAGTTTGGTGGAATTGATAGCAATGAATGGTTTTTATTAAATTAGAAACACAGAATTACGAGTAGCATGTGATAAAGGTATTTACATAGTACCGGGCCACCAGAAAATCTTAATCAGTACAGAATATTATAGAGTTAGATTTTACAGGGGGCAATTTTGTATAACCATCCCCAAAGCGAGAGGATGTTTCTACGCCCGGGGTTTCTTCGATTCTTTATTTGATTGTAATAATCGTAACTAACCACTACGGCTTATGAGGCATCGAACTAGTATATCCCGCAAGTTACACACTGTCATGACACTATTATGAAAAGTACACCGTATTATCTGTAACTGACGTCTGGAGATGATTGAATATGCTGCTGGCACTAACGTCACAATTGGCAAAATCAAAACTGCCCATCACTTCATCTTCTGCAATATTATCCTTGAGATCTGGTTATTCACTAATCATCAAATGACTGACCGAATAAAAATATAACAAAGAGGTATACGAAATTATCACTATTTCTATAATTATTTATATTATTCTATTACCATAGAAATTTTAGGTAATGATCCCTATCTATAGACATTCGTCAACTTAGGAATAATACTGCACTGCAGCGATGCACGTTTCTATGCCACCAATGAGTCTGTCAGCGATACTTGGTTTATAGTTGTCCCAGAAAATATGTCTTAAGCTCGTGGGCACTAAAACTCCTCTGCGATAGAGGAGGTACCGCTATGTCGGGCACACTAGTTTCTACCCCTAGTCAGACCGGCATTTTCATGGGAAAAGTGGTTTAGAAAAAAATCGCTACCAATTTAAATTTCAATAATTCATTAATTTAAAAAATATTTAGTTAAGATGAGGGAAACGATTTCTTTTATTACTCCAACTTATTCTAATTAGAAGTAGCTCTTATTCATTCCAGCTCCTAATTTTCATTTCATGGAATTCAGTTAAGATCTTTCTTATTTGTAGTAGGATCACACATTGAGACATTTTACAATTTATCGGAATATACGATAATGCTGTTACTTTATCTCAGTTTAGTTATAAAATTATTAAAGAAAATAATGTTTAAATTGTTGCCGTTCTCCAAGCCAATATTGGATGAGGGTGCAGTTGTCACTGTCGATGAAGATTTGCAATCAGGTCGTATAATCATTGGTATAAAATGTGCACACCTGGAACAGGGTTTTTGTCAGTGCAAACTGGAGTTTCTACATTGAATATGCTCTGCCTGCTTAGCGCCTAGCCAGTGATAATTGATATCGATCGCGACACACTCATGGTAACACTAGCACTTATAGAAGAGACAATTACGCCATGCACCAGTGCCATTGTGTTGATACATTACGCCGGCGCGCCAGTGGATACCTATGCTATCTACTTAGTAGAAATAGCGTACAAAGGCTACCACGAGGGTGCTGTTATGCGCCGCCATTTTCTCATGTCACGCCATAAAAAACATGATCTGCGCCCTGGAACTCCGTGCACACCTGTTCACCTCAGCTTTTCCTTTTTATAGCATAATGACGATGTTGATCTCGTTATTGCAACGCTACGTGCTACCGCAATGGTTTGATATGATGACACCAATGGAAATTAGTAAAGTTTCGATCGTAATCCCAGTCTATAACGAGCAGGAAAGCCTGCCTGATCTGATGAGTCGTACTGTAGCTGCTTGTAAACAACTCAGCATCGATTATGAGATTCTACTGGTAGATGACGGCAGTAGTGATAACTCCACAACCCTTCTGACTGCAGCAGCAAAAGCGCTGGATAGCCGCATTGTTGCAGTATTGCTAAACCGTAACTATGGTCAGCACTCTGCCATTATGGCGGGATTTAATCATGTCACCGGCGATCTGGTGGTTACCTTGGATGCGGACTTGCAGAATCCACCGGAAGAGATTCCTCGCCTGGTCGCGGTGGCAGCACAGGGTTATGATGTAGTGGGCACTGTGCGCCAGAACCGGCAAGACAGCTGGTTCCGTAAACGGGCTTCGCGTATGATGAATCTATTAATTCAACGCACTACCGGCAAAGAGATGGGCGATTATGGCTGCATGCTGCGCGCCTATCGCCGCCACATTATCGACGCCATACTGCACTGCCATGAGCGCAGCACTTTTATTCCGATTTTAGCCAATACGTTTGCTAGCAAAACCATTGAAATACCGGTAATGCATGCAGAAAGAGAATTTGGAGATTCCAAATATAGTCTGATGAAACTCATTAATTTAATGTATGATCTAGTTACCTGTCTGACGACTACGCCGCTGCGTATGCTGAGTGTTATCGGTAGTATTATCACTCTTCTGGGGTTTGCTTTTTCGCTGTTGCTTATCATATTACGCCTGTTTCTCGGACCCCATTGGGCGGCCGAAGGCGTCGTTATGCTGTTTTCGGTTCTGTTTATTTTTATCGGTGCTCAATTCATCAGCATGGGACTATTGGGGGAATATATCGGTCGCATTTATAATGATGTGCGCGCCCGGCCCCGTTATTTTGTCCAGCGTGTGGTCAGTCAACATTCACTCTCGTCTCAACAGGAAACACAATGAAAGCTGCCATCTTTGCTTATCATGATATGGGTTGCGTGGGCATCATCGCTTTGATTAAGGCTTGCTTTTCTATCGAAGCTATTATAACTCATCTTGATGCTCCGTCAGAAAAGACGGTGTTTGGTTCGGTGGCGCACATCGCAGCGGAACACGATATTCCAGTCTATGCTCCAGCGGACGTTAATCATCCACTTTGGATAAAGCGAATAAAAGCATTGGCACCAGATGTGATTTTTTCGTTCTACTATCGTCAGCTAATTTGCCAGGACATCCTGAATCTGCCTACAGTAGGTGCGTTCAATCTCCATGGCTCACTGTTGCCTCGCTACCGCGGCCGCTCGCCACTGAATTGGGTATTGATTAACGGTGAACAAGAAACCGGCGTTACCCTGCATCGTATGACTGCGCGGGCCGACGCAGGCGCCATCCTAGCACAGCGGAAAGTGGTTATTACTCCAAAGGACGATGCTTTGACGCTGCACCGTAAACTATATGATGCGGCTACTATTTTACTGGAAGGCATCTTACCGGCTATCCGCTCGCAACAATTCAATGAGACCCCTCAGGACGACAGCTCCGCTACTTATGTGGGTCAGCGTACGCCGGAAGATGGTCGTATTGATTGGAATCAGCCCGCTATGGCTATAGTTAATTTAGTTCGTGCTGTGACCAATCCCTGGCCAGGGGCGTTCAGTTATGTTGGCGAGGAAAAATTCATCGTCTGGAAAGCTCGAGTGCAGCCGAATAGTGCCGGAAAGCAATCTGGTACTGTGCTATCCGTTAATCCGCTAATCATCGCCTGCGGCAAAGATGCTCTAGAAGTACAAACCGGCCAGAGCCAGGATGGCGTGTATATGCAGGGCAGCCAGCTGGCACAGTCTCTGGGTCTGGTAAGTGGTGCTTCACTGCATTATCTCTCTCTTATCAGCCAGAAGCGCCGCGTCTATGTGCTCATTCTTGGTGTAAACGGTTTTATCGGCAACCATCTAACAGAACGCTTGTTGCGCGACGGCAATTATGAAATCTACGGTCTGGATATAGGCGCTGATGCGATAAGCCGCTTTATGATCAACCCTCTGTTCCATTTTGTTGAAGGTGACATCAGTATTCACTCAGAGTGGATTGAATATCATATTAAGAAATGCGATATTGTTCTGCCTCTGGTGGCGATCGCCACACCGATCGAATATACGCGTAATCCCTTGCGGGTGTTTGAGTTGGACTTTGAAGAAAACTTGAAAATTATTCGTTATTGCGTCAAATACCAAAAACGCATTATTTTTCCTTCAACATCAGAAGTTTACGGAATGTGTACCGACCGGGTATTTGACGAAGACAACTCCAATCTGATTGTTGGTCCCATTAATAAGCAGCGCTGGATCTACTCAGTATCGAAGCAACTTCTGGACCGTGTCCTGTGGGCATATGGAGAAAAAGAAGGCCTGAGTTTCACTTTGTTCCGTCCCTTCAATTGGGTGGGACCCAGGCTAGATAGCCTGAACGCAGCACGTATCGGTAGCTCACGCGTTATTACCCAGCTTATCCTTAATTTAGTGGAAGGTTTGCCGATTAAACTGGTGGATGGAGGCACGCAGAGACGGTGTTTTACCGATATCAGCGACGGTATTGAAGCGTTGTTCCGTATTATTGAGAATAAAAATCAAAACTGTGACGGACAGATTATCAATATTGGTAATCCGGAAAATGAAGCCAGTATCCGCCAGTTAGCAGAGCTGTTGCTAGAAAGTTTTGAGCAGCATCCACTGCATCGGAACTTTCCCCCATTCGCAGGGTTCCGTAATGTGGAAAGCGGTAGCTATTACGGTAAAGGTTACCAGGATGTTGAGCACCGAAAACCGAGTATCCGAAACGCTAAACGCTTGCTCAATTGGACACCGTCGGTGCCTTTTGTTCAAACCATCAATGAAACTCTGGATTTTTTTTTAAAAACTGTCGATTTACCAGATGCTGTGCGATGAAAAATGTTGGCTTACGTATCGATGTTGATACCTGGCGCGGTACCCGAGATGGTGTGCCACGTCTGCTAGAGATACTAGCGGCGGCGCAAGTCAAGGCAACGTTTTTTTTTAGCGTAGGTCCGGATAATATGGGTCGCCATCTTTGGCGACTAATAAAACCGCAATTTTTTCTGAAAATGCTACGCTCCAAAGCCGTTTCTCTGTACGGCTGGGATATTTTGCTGGCCGGCACTGCCTGGCCGGGTAGGAAAATTGGTCGGGGGCTAGCTACAGAGATACGCGCCGCTGCTGCCGCTCATGAAATCGGACTGCACGCCTGGGATCATTTCGCCTGGCAAACCTGTGTTAGTGTATGGAACGAACGGCAACTATCCAGGCAGATTCGCCTGGCGTATGATATGTTGACCTCGATCACTGGCCAGCCAGTGACGTGCTTTGCGGTGGCGGGTTGGCGCGCGGACGATCGCGTAGTAGAGGCCAAACAAGCATTTGGCTTTCATTACAATAGTGATTGTCGGGGCAGCGGGCCGTTTCGACCGCTGTTGCCAGACGGAGCTTTTGGCACCGTGCAAATCCCGGTAACATTACCCACCTTTGACGAGGCCATTGGTCAGACGACGACTCATAAAGGCTATAATCGTTTTATTCTCGATAGGATCAAAGCCGATCGAGGAACGCCGGTTTATACTATTCATGCTGAGGCAGAGGGCATCGCTCTCAGTGGCATGTTTCAAAAGCTGTTGTCTATGGCGGCGGCCGAGGGGATCCATTTTTGTCCATTGCGGGAACTCGTGCCTCAAGATATCAGTATTTTGCCAGCAGGCAAGGTTGTACGCGGTACCATTCCAGGACGAGAAGGCTGGGTTGGGTGCCAACGTGCTATTAAGTGATATGAAATCATGAGCTATTGCTCTTTAATCGATGTAGCGACCGGATGTCCTCATCTTCACTCTGACGATGACACTGTTCTATGCTTGTCGTGAACGTCAAGACTTTGACAGGAAAGCGCTTTATTCATTGGTTCGAGGTATAATATAATTACTGCTTTTCAGTCGCAGTCATTCACTCTAAAAAGTGCATCAGAAACTGGAAAACAACTGTTTGATTCTCACTAATAATCAGCGATACCAATAAATTAAGTTCTGATTTTCCCCATCAATATGTTTTCTGCGCTGACCAGCTTATGTCAGAAACAGACGGCATATGAAGCCATTGTGGCAAGGCAGTACCTAATGTTCTGTCTAGGAAGAAGTGTGTTAAGTATCTCACATAACTGGTAACGAAAGTTTTGCTCTGCAGCTGATGCTTTTCCTTTTTGCCTGGGGCAGGATCATATACCGTCTCTGTACTTGTCTTTCTGGGCGGCACAAAGAAGATGAGTGCGCTTGATGAGCTGTGTCAGCCTAGCGTTCGTATGCTTACTGATGCTGTGATGGTGATACATGTACTCTTCCTACTACTAGTCACACTATGGATGCATAATTATGACAATATTAATTCCTGAGTTTGAACAGCTTAACTTTCATATGTTTCAGTTAATAAATGCCCCTACTGAGGTTAGCGTCGTCATGCTGCGAGTAGGAATATTTTTTGCCAACGATGCTGTGGCGTTATTTCCTCTGGTGTTGCTTTTCAATTGGTTTTGGCAAGGAGAAGAGAATAAAAAGACAGTGCTTTTCGCCTTGATCAACATGCTATTTGCGCTGGCGATCAATGTCGCCATCAGCATGATTTGGCAGCACCCCCGGCCGTTTATGATCCCGCTAGGACAGCATCTCCTGTATTGTGCCTCCAATAACTCTTTCCCTAGTAATCATATGTCGTTAGCTTGTGCCATAAGTTTCAGCCTGATTGCAAGCAGCGTACTACGCTGGCAAGGCATGTTACTGTTCGTTCTCAGTGTGTTGGTTGCCTGGGCTAGGATATATGTAGGGGTGCATTTTCCGCTGGATATGATGGTGTCTCTGGGAGTAGCCTGCGTGAGCACAGCGTTAAGTCTGCGGTGTGCAAACCTGGCGGATAGGATCTATGCTTATGTTTACCCTCGTTATTATGCCCTTTTCGCCGTCGGTATACGCAGGGGTGTGTTCAAATAGCATGTTGTTTACACTTTGCTTGTTACCGCTTCCGATGCATGGCCGGCACAGTGCAATATTAAAACAGATCAATCTAAAATCACTCCACTAACTCTAGGGGAGGGAACAACCGACAGCCCCTTCCCCGTCCATATAACTTAAGTTAGCAAGCAAAATTTGAATTCTAATAAACAGATTCAGTGCTGTTAAAATGTTGTAGAATGAGACATGATTGTAATCACAATTAGAGAAGGAGAGATGCCGGAGTGGCTGAACGGGACGGTCTCGAAAACCGTTAAGAGAGCAATCTCTTCCAGGGTTCAAATCCCTGTCTCTCCGCTGTTTATTTTTCTAATTATGTTGTTAGACTTCTAAAATAAGTCCGACTGCAACACCTAGTTACTGTATTATCTGCCTTTTTATCACAACCTGTTTTAACACCACGGCTATGTATAATGAACAAATTAACTGCTACTGTAATGTACAACGCTTTTATAAGCGGCAGGCTTTAATTTACTAATATCGAGAAGCCCCCTGCGTGTGTTTTTGGAATCCCATCAATGATGCAGTATGCAAAAAGAAACATAAAAGTCACCGCTTGCCCTTTCTCTCACAATCTTACTATAATGTCTAATTTCTCGATGAACATCAACTCCGTATCTAAGTACATAAATCATAGATTTTATTTAGAAAGATGTCACTTTTCATAATCGATAAAACATCCGTATAAGAATGTACAGCGCAGATTTTTACTTTAATTCGCTAGGGTGCTTGTGCTTCTAATGTTTCTCAAGTGCATTTCTTTACCGTATTATGTTTGGGGAGTCATGCTGATATTGGGGTATGCCAAGTATATGCTATACAAAATCACCTGTGGCATCACAGGCTGAATTTGGCAAAGTGAAAATCCCAAAACAGAGAACACTTTTCGGTTATCCATCCATATAGGATATGAATTCACTTCATTTTACTAGTTACATGATTAATAACATAATCGTGTGTCATTGTGGAATCAATAATAAATATTTATAATAATACACTATTTATGTAAAATAGAATACCAACTTGTGTGCTTTATGAAATGTTTCCAACTGTTACTCGATATAAGCTTTTTAGGAATCTTTGATGACTATATTTTCTCAAGCATTATCGTTGTTACACTAAGAAAGTAAATATCTCGCCAAAGAGGAACCTAACAGGAATTGAATAAATAAATCGTGAGTTATACAACATTGTAAAAATACTAAGGATGGTTATAGAGAATGATAACAAAAAAGCGTAGTGCGCGACGTTAATCAAGTTCTTACAGATAAGAATAAAATAAAATATGTTCCGTATAGGAAGTATCCGTTAAAATATAAATAACTATAGTATTTAATTAATTCGAGTAAAAATAGTCAATAGCCACGTAAAAATAAAAATCGTGATACATTAGTAGTATAGTAGATTTTATCTAATATAAAATTTATCTAAGATGCGGTACTCGGTAAAATTTATGAAAGGAAAATAATTACATTTTTCAGATATAAATAAGTTAATATTGATTATGATTTAGTTCAGTTTCCGATGAGTATTATCTACTTTTTAGTAGGTATTATCTGAAAGTAATTTCTATAAAGATTTTTGTAAAACTTCAAAGCGCTGGACTTTCCCTTGAAAGCTAAAAAGAGAGTTGTGTTTTCACAGATTGTTATTTTTCTACGCAGTCGCTTGCCACTAATGCCATTTTAATAGAATATGTTATGAAGACATTAGAGAAAAGTAAGACAAGCTAATAAGAGAGTCTAATTAATATTATTAAAATCCGGGTAACGATACCACTTGTAAGATGTTATTTTGGTATTCTGGTGGTGTTATTTATTATTTGTATAGAAATCAGATACTTTACGAGAGATGCGCAGTTCTGATCGCCGATATATCGAAGCGATATTAATTTTCAGGGTATCGAAAAATTATATGATCTACATATAAAATAGAGGCGATAGAGTATATATAAAGTTGTATGTTGAATTCACATACTGCGATAAGTAATTCCTCTTAAACTAACTATACTCATTGTAATTTTGAGCTAAACTGGCGGGCTCTCGAAAATCTGGTCTAAGGCTAGCAGGGACGTCTTTATTTATTACCGTTTGACTTATGATGTTCTGGCAAGTCCCGCGCCGCCATTTATTAAGGTAAATCGCCCCGGCCGTTAAATGCGAGCCACTGTAGTCCAGTTGTTTTTACCGTAACGCAAAAGGAAACTATTATGAAAATCCTTACTATCATGTCCTGTTGAACCTTATCGAAGCACTTGAGGCACGGGAACGTCAAATTACGGTGATATCTTATGCCTATCAGGTAGTGTTGACCACTATTTTGGGTAATCTCGACCGACGTCCAAGCCAGATATCGAATCATTACCGTGGTGGATGAATCACATGAAATCGCTTATTCTCAGACAGTAAACCGCAGCGACCAGCATTCGTCAGAGATTATCAAAGGCAGGGATAAAGTGGTGCAAAGGATGTTTAATTACACTCAGGGCAACCCTAATTCAGGATAATGAGGGATCTTATATCTTGATCTTAAAAGGTTTATCTCAGTTTTTTCTGGAAAACTGTCATATCGAAAATGTAAACTATACGTCCACACGAGTCCCCTTAAACAGATTTTTTGAATAAAAGACAGTAAAGGTCAGTAATTATACTTAGCTTATGAAAAAATCTGCTCAATATCACAGTCTTATTTATAATTTTATGCACCAATCAGGACCATTGATGTCTGTGTGGCGGCAACGACATCCCCTATGCTTTATAGCATCCTCAGTTAACATCAAAAATCCCGCCATGGGGAATGGCACTTAAGAAAAATAATCTTAGCCAGAACTACATAAGATCGGTGAAAGATATTCATGATCAGATAAGCACTGACGATTAAAGCTACCGCTTGCAGATGTCGCCTTCACCCAAGGAATGACCAACTATCAAGGCGCCATCGAGATGGCGGGAGTAGAACTCAAATATGGCAAGGATCCGATTATGCGAAAGGTAGCGGAAAATGTTATATTAAAGAGAGAAAAGAAGTCGCAACGATGCACAATAACTCACAGAGCGCGGAGAGAAAAATAGAGACCTACGTCTGGCACTTAAGCTACTTATCTTGCAGTATTAGTTAGAGATTATGCTAGTATAACAAAAGGGTTTGATATGTGAGCGTTCTAATTCATTCACTGCACTTCACTGCAATAAATTCAGCAAGATGCTGAGTTTTTGGGTGCTGGGAATACTGTTGGCTGCAGACGATGACAAACGATTATAAAATTTGATAGTATAGCACTCTAGTAAGTTAGCGATAGAAGAGAGGTTCAAAAATAAAAGTCGGCCGGTGTAAAACACTTTTTCTTTGCTATCTGCCGTCTCCTAATCGAGACAAAAATGAAGTTGTGCTACTTAAGTAAATTTTAAATGAAGAAAAAAGTTATGGAATTGCATGATCGTGTAATAATCAAAACAGATGGAGGTCCATGTCGACCAGGGACTATACTGGCAATAGAAGAATTTAGTGAGGGAGTCATGTATTTAGTCTCGCTTGATGATTATCCTATCGGAATTTGGTTTTTTAATAATTCAGTGAGTTCACTTGACTATATTTCTGTTGCATCGCTAGTAAGCGAAGGGAAAACTAAATAAAAATATTTTGTCTAACCTGATTGATGCTGGTCATGGTTTTTATTGAAGTCTTCATCTGGTAAATCATCTGATTAGTTGTAGATTTTAATTTTACGGTTTAGTGTTACAAGTAATGCGCTTTGTACAGAATCTAGAGATAAGAGAATTAACGTAGAAGGCTTGATTAACTGTAACATGATAATCGAGTTGTTGTGAACAAAGTAATATTTTTCAGTATAGTATTTCAGAATGAAATATAATCACTCACTTAATATTTGTAATCACATGCGGCTTATAAATATTGATAAATATTACATCAAGTATAGAATACCTTCACTTGATTTGTTTATCCATTTTTACTCAATGATAAAACATCTAAATCCTCATCTTTAATTTCTGAATTATTTTATGTCCATAGCAAACTATCAGAAATATATGATATTAGTTAATTATATTTTTCCAGATTACCTGAATGATTTTCTATCAGTTATACTTGATTAGATAAGAAAAAAGAGCCCTTAACTGGGGAGACTGATTTACTTAATATTCACTTGCCGAGATCGAGATATGAGAACGGAGCTAAACCTCGCCACAAGCAATTTGTAGTTATTATATTTACAATTTTATTATATAAATAATAAAATTAATTTTCTTTAATTCAAAGAAAAATTACTTTAAATTTTCCAGTTTTCTCAGCGAAGTAAGGGTAGTTAAGTGTACACTTGTAAAATTAATCCCGCTAGCAGAAAATTTTATTAAGGTTAATTAACCTGAGATAAAGATCCTGAGTACAACGCATGGACGTATTTCCCACTACCTGCTATCGTTGGGTAGCTTGAAGGCTGTTGTAGCGATTTGAGGTTGGTAAATAAAAGACAACATTCTCCACACTACCAAGTTAAGAAAGCGATAAAATTGTGAGCTACAGATTTTTATGTTAAAAATAAACAAGTAAACAAGGAGAACAACAAAAACCTGAATTAATTTTATGTTCTTACACTCCTTATATTATCCGTTTTCATACTTGTATGTATCAAGGGAACATGAACATATATATTGAAAATTAAATGAATGGTGCGATGAGTAAAGCATATATTAGAAAAATACAATGAGAATAGAAAAGTATGATACAGAATCATTCAATACCCATATTAGCGGTAGCAGATACTGCTTTTTTTTTCGATTTAGATGGTACGCTCACCGGCATTGAAGCACATCCTGAAAGAGTAGCTATTCCTATAGAGATCAAACAGGCATTGTGTAAACTTTCCGCAACTGCTAACGGTGCGGTAGCTCTGGTATCCGGTCGATCTGTCGCTGAACTCGATTCATTAAGCACACCATTTCACGGACCGGCCGCAGGTTCGCATGGTGCGGAACGCCGTGATGCCAGAGGGAAATTGCACCGCGTAACATTGCCGACAACATTATCCACAACATTGGGAAGAGAGCTCAGGCAAGCTATCGCAACGTTTGATGGTTGTCATGTAGAAGAGAAAGGGATGGCGTTTGCTTTACACTACCGCCAGGGAAAACAGTATAAAGATCAGTTACTAGCACTGATACATCAGATAGTCTATCGTCACCCCGAGCTAGTTTTACAATCCGGAAAATGCGTGGTAGAACTTAAACCTGCCGGTGTGAATAAAGGTACGGCAATCAAGGATTTTATGCAAGAAGCACCGTTTGCTGAGCGCACTCCGTTATTCATTGGCGATGATTTAACCGATGAATCTGGCTTTAAACAAGTGAATGCTTTACAGGGGATTTCAATTAAGATCGGCGCTGGTAGTACGGTTGCCTATTATCACTTGGATGATGTAAACCAGGTGCAGCAGTGGCTATTGTCACTAGTAAAATAACAGTAAATTACTTTATCAAAATTAAGAGCTCGATTGGGGGAGGGATTATGAGTCGCCTAGTAGTAGTATCGAATAGAATAGCAGCTTTTAAAGATAAAAGGGAAAGTGCTGGTGGCCTAGCCGTCGGCATTATGGATTCTCTTAAATATCAAGGTGGATTGTGGTTTGGCTGGAATGGTAAAATAAGTGAGGAAAATAAATCTCTAGAAAAAAACCATCAGGATAACATTACCTTTGCCGCTTTTAGTTTGACACAAAGTGAATATGACCAATATTATCTTAATTTTTCCAATACCGTCATCTGGCCTGCCTTTCATTATCGTCTTGATTTAGTTCAGTATCAACATAAAGATTATGATAGCTATTGTCATGTCAATGAAATGTTGGCGGAGCAACTCAGGCCGCTAGTGAATGAAGACGATATTATGTGGATCCACGATTATCATTTACTGCCATTTGCCGCTGCCTGTCGTAAATTAGGCATGAAAAACCGCATAGGTTTTTTCCTGCACATTCCATTCCCCACTTCAGAAATTTTCAATGCTCTTCCGCCGCACAAGGAACTGTTAGAAAAATTGTGCGAATACGATTTACTGGGCTTTCAAGCGGAAAGCGATCGTCAGGCGTTCATTGAAAATTTATCGCTGGTAACCAATGTTGAAAATTTAGATGATAATCATATTAAAGCCTACAATAAGCCAGTAACGGCACGAGTCTATCCTATAGGAGTCGAGCCGGAAAACATTCGCCTGCTGGCAGAAGGGGCGTTACCACCTAAGCTTGCACATTTGCGAGATAAAATGAACGGTCAGTTGATTATTAGTGTCGACCGTCTGGATTATTCCAAAGGGTTGCTAGAGCGCTTTCAGGCCTACGAAACTCTACTAGAGAATTATCCGCAGCACCGCGGTAATATTCGCTATTTTCAGATTGCTCCGACGTCACGAGGTGATGTACAGGCATATCAGGATGTCCAGCATGAATTGGAGACAGAAGCTGGCCGTATCAACGGTCATTTTTCTACCTTGGAATGGACTCCATTGTTTTATCTAAATCAGCATTATGAACGCAGCCTGCTAATGAAAATTTTCCGTCACTGTGAAGTCGGTCTGGTTACGCCATTGCGCGATGGGATGAATTTAGTCGCTAAAGAGTACGTTGCTTCACAGAATCCGAATGATCCTGGCGTGCTTATTCTCTCTCGTTTTGCTGGCGCAGCTAACGAACTGACTTCAGCGTTGCTAGTCAATCCATATGATCGCGACGGAGTAGTTGCCGCACTAGATAAGGCGTTGAGTATGCAGCTAGAAGAGAGAAAACAACGTTATCAAGAGATGATGGCAGTTATCAAGAAAAACAATATCGTTCACTGGTGCCAGTCGTTTTTGACAGACCTGAAGACAATTCCTACCAAGAATGAACACAAAACAGCCACTGCATAGCCCGTTGTTAATCTGTACAGCCATCTTGTCGCTGGCCAGGATGTTTTCTGCCAAGTATCACTACCCGTCCGGATCAAGCTTTCAGCCCAGCAATACAACTCAATATTAGGGAACTTACTCCAGATTCAGTAGACCTCTGGTTACGTTCTGTCGTAAAAGTATTCCTCGCCGCTAAGTAATCGTAAACAGCTGAGTACCGTATGTAACTATTAAGCTAATGCTGGCAACTACAATGGTATTCATCTATGTAACTGGAGAATCCCCAAGCACGCCGGGTGAAGATCACCATAATCGATTCAGGAAGCAATTACAAGAGGTGTAGTGATTATGTGTTGTTACTTACCAAGTTATAGGCTGAGTCGCATATGCCTCTATCGCATTCCGAGTTATTCAGCCAAGTAATAGCAATTTTCTGTACACATCTGGTCCTTCCAGGATAGAGATACATTTACGTAGAGCAGCAAAGAAGCCCGGTATCTTTATAAGTGCGCTTCTGGAAAACTAATAGCAGACAACACTGTTCGATCTTATGTATGACCACCTTATATAAGGTATGTAAAATCGAGATCAAGCTGTAACCGCTGCTATTGATGTAATCGGATGGTGCTTTTCCAGGACGATTAAAAACTAGAGCTTAGCTATACTTTAATAAAAGTGATATATGTATTTCTTCTGGAAATTTCGCAAGACACACATATAAGCGGTGTTCATATGTACCCAAAAATCGATCGCCAAGAAAAACTTATTTCAGGGGTATACTCACCAAAATAGTCCTGGTGGTAGGTTAGTTTTCCAGTTTGCGGCTATAGAACAGATTCAAAAATGGGGTTGATTATAAGATTCATGGGTCCAACGAAATAATTTTTGTTTTTATCCTACTGCTTTTGACGGTGGCTTTTTCAACGTTTTTCCCCTTATTATTCTGTCATATTTTCACCCCTTAAATCGGGGATCAACCAGAAGCTAGACGATAATAAAATGGTTGAGATTACTGCTATCTGATCTGGACTTTGAAGAAAAAGGATAGCGTCTACTTTGTCAGACTGATTCTAGAAGGAGCATCGTTATACCTAAGTTAAACATTATCTTTTGGTGAAATTTGCTGCGGTTTTATGTGTCACCGTGGAAGAAACCGTTGTGATAGCTATCGTTCAGAACTGTCCAAGTGGTTTGTATTTATTTATTATAAGTCTGAAAACTAATCTCCCATATGTTAATAATATGGCTTTACCAATTCTACTGAGCAAGCTAAATATTATTCTAACATAAAGTATCGTCTAGATGACCTGATCTATTGATCTTGAGTGCCCTTGATAATTAGGAGGGTGGAGTTGGAGACGATATAGAAACGATAGAATTAAGACTGGTAGAGTTCGGCAGACCATCGAATTTGATATGCAAAAGTGCTCACTTAAAACAGCCGAGCACTTCAACATATTATGTTAACTTAGCTTAAATGGCTACACGCTATGAAGACGAGGTAATACTTTTAAGCTATGTGGTGGGAAACGTGACTGTCTATAAGTCGTATGGCCTGGCTTTCGTCTATAGTCAAAACTCAAACCGGTATAGCAAGTCTAGTGCCTGACCTAAGCCTGACACAGCTTCTAGATAAAATTTTGACATCAAACGATAACGCAGGGTTATCGTTGCCAGTGAGTCAAAAATACCAACGCCGTATTTAATTTGCAAATCGGGCGCGATATAGCCGCTGACCACAACCTGGGAGTTGTCGCCAATTCCCTGAGTATCCAGCGATAAATCGCTGACTCCAAATGCTTGTCCGATTTTACTCACAACTTGACCACTTTGCGCAATACCTATGCCAATTAACATTGATGTCATCTTATTGTCAGGGCCGGAAGCGTCCAGTCCCTGACCACGCAACAAATAGGAGAGTGCTTCCTGTTGGGATTTAAGTGGATTGGAGAAAACTTCTATTTTCGGCTGATCGGCCAGCCCGGTCAGTCGGATGCCGGCGGTAACATTATCCTCAGTAAAATCCGGATTACGTATGGCTTCAATGTTCAGATAAGGCTGATCGATTGGGCCAGAGAACAACATCTGTCCCTGATTGATAATTAAATTCTGCCCATAGGCATAGAAATGGCCAGAAGGAATGGTGATTTGACCGTTTAACTCTAGTTTTTGCTTATCTTGCTCCACTTTTAGATCCCCTTTCAGTTTGGCTTTTAGACCAAAGGCGTTGATGTGGACGTCATTGCCAAAGTGGAGCAGAAGGTCAGAGTTTATTGAAATTTCGGTGCCTTTAGTACTGTCAGACATCGGTTGAAGGTTGTTATCCAACAGAACTTCATCGGAAGAGACACTCACCACGCTCTGTGGTAACTCTTTTATCTCAATGGATGCCCAAGGAATATCAATCTTGCCATTAAGGGCGAACAGCTCAGGAGTAGCCTTAAACACAATATCTGGAGATATAATCAGCTGCACCATCGGTGGCACGGTGATACGCACCTGATTTCCTTTCGCGTTGATGTGCGCGCGCCAGGCTTCCATACAACTCCAGTCGGCGCTGCCCGTTAGAGTCACCTGACCATGGGGAGTACTGATTAGCCCTTGCAGCGTGGAGTTAGTCCCTGAGAAGCTGAGAGCCAGTCGGCTGTCAGTCATAACAAACGGCATGAAATTACCTTTGATCATCAGATGTTCCAGTTTAAGCTGGCCATGAAGTTGGGGTTGTTGCACGTTGCCACCGAGATTTAGTACAGCATTGACTACTCCGTCAACACTTTTGCCGCGTGACATCAATGGATTAAGCAGCGCCAGCGAGAGACCATTGATATTTACATTGCCGGAAAGATTGCGTCTATTCTGAAGATCTACTACCTGCACCTGGCCGTTGAACCGACCATTGTCGGCGATTTTAATAAGCCAATCAAAACTAACTACCCCTTTATTTAGCACGAGATTAAACGTCAATGTTTCGAAGAACAGCGGCGGAGTTTTGCTCTGCACGGTCTGGCTGACCTTCACCCCTTTATTACCCACCAGCGAAATTTTTCCTTGCGGCAGACCGCTACCTGCGGTCCAGCGTATATCAGCTCGGCCGGTGAATATTCCTACGGCTTGGATATCCTCCGGTAGCAGTGATTTCAGCATTTCTATGTCAAAGCGATTCAGCCGCAAACTCGCCTGACCGGACGCGCCGGCTTCGATATTTTTTGGAACGCAGATTTGCGCATTAGGGTTTTGCCAGCAGTGTGGGTCGATAAAGAACTTTTGTGTCTCAGCCTGGTAGTCCAGTGTCATTACAGGCATCAGCCGCCATTCTCCCACTGGCGTGTCAAAACTAGTCCGGCTAAGTGTGCCTTGCCAGCGCTGCTGCTGACGGTCAAACCTGCCGTTTATCTGCAACTGACCACCAACCGGATCGCCCCGCATAGCTAACTTTAGTTGATGCTGTTTCTCATCTCCTGTTGTGGCTATGGTGAGCTGACTGATTGACAGAGCTCCCTGATGCAGCTTATCCAGCCTTAATTGCACATCGCCTCGGATAATATCGCTAGAACGGATGTCACCTTTTAGTTCGACACGGTGGATGGTTAATCCCCCCCAGCGTAACCCATGGGCATTGAAATCCACCAACAACTGTGGTGCATGAAAATCGCCACGTAGCTTGATATCCCCCTGAACCTGACCGCTCAGCTCGGGGGATATACCATTGAGAGCCGGCGCATTGAGTGTAGCATCCAGAACGAACTGTTGTTTTACTTCCCCTTTTAGGGTCAGCTGGTTGCGCCCCAGCACTAGTAGTAATTGCGGTACCTGCCATTGACCATTACCATCGCCACTGATTGATGATCCCCTGGCTATTAGTGTGTTCTGCTGGATGTTGCCTTTCAGGTTCAGCTCAGGCACCCGTAATTGCCAGTTGCCATCATGAAGACTGCCGTGGACAGTGATTTTACCGTCCAGCCGTGCCGGCCAGTCTGGCCATTGATAAGCGGTATTAATACCACTGAAGGACAGCTGGCTGCGCCAGTTAATGGCACTTTGCCAATCCACCACCGCGCTCAAATCAGTACTACCCTGCAGTGCTGCCAGCCTCAGACGTGACAGAGTAAAGCCTTTGGTGTTGCCCTTTGCATCCAGCTGGATATCCGTTTGTGGTATATTCTTACCATTGAGCTTCGCTTTCAGTGTCAGCCGGTAATCCCGTGCCTCACCGTCTAACCGCAGGGAAACATCCTTTATCTGATATTGAGGAGCACCAGTCAGCGGCCACTGTAGAACCTGACTGTCAAGCGCTAAGCTAAGTAGTAGGCCCGCCTGCGCTACATGGATCTTCATATCTAGCTGCGCGTTAAGCGGACCAGAAAGATTAAGATCGGCGTGCAGTTCATCTCGCAAGTTGCCGTCTATAGTAAATTTAATTTTTTCGCCTTTCAACGGATCGATATTCAGCGTAGTATTGACTGTCATACTAACCGGCCGCTGTCCACTTAGTTTGGCACTGCCGAAAGCATGAAATAGCCCTTGGGGAGAGTTAATATTCAGCTGCGTCTCGACATGTTGATTATGGATTGACACTTGCATGCACAGGTAAGTAATTACCAAATTAATGTCACCGCTCAGACACAGATCCTCTCCTTCTAGCTCTAGCAGTGCCAGGTTTAGCGGTAACGTAAGCGACGGCAGTGGTGGCAGAAGAGGTTGAGCAAGTAGTTTACTTAGTGTCTCTACCAGAGATGGATAAGCACGAATTGCCTCCCATGTTACCCCTACATCGGTCCATTTCTGCTTAGGCAGTCGGGTATGAAGCTTAATAGCTTCATTCGAGTTTTCCTGTTCAGCAACCGCCGCAGTCATTTTCGACAATGCCACCAGTAGGCCGGAGATACGTGTCTGTGCCACAATCAGGTTATTATCTTGGAAAGTGAAATTAGTGTTGAATTTGTTAAGTGAGGCCGCAGTATCATCCACCTTGACCTGAACATTATTCAAAGCCAGACAGCGCATGATTAGCGGGTACGGAGTGGAAATAATGCTACCATCTTTATCCTGTTCATCGACCTTTGGCGCCAAAGGTTTCAGTTCGGCGGTTTGTACTCTGATATTCACATCTTCCAGGGTGAGATCATGGACGCATAGTCGGAGATGGCGTAAACAGCTAAAATCCAGTACCAAATGTAATTCGCCGGAGACGACTGTAATTCCAGGTATCTGGTACCGTAGCTGTTTGATAGTCAGATCACGCCAGTCACCGCTGACTGAAGCGATCTCCAAACCTGGCACCCAACTGACTACACCGCTCAAAACCAGACGCATCCCGGTAGAGGTGCCAATTAAAAATGCCAGCGCGCCCAGTAGGATCAGGATCCCTAGGCAAATTTTCTTAAACAGGCTCATAATTCTGGCCCTAGTCCAATATAAAATTGGACACTGTGCTCGCGCTCATCCGCAACCGGGATAGCGATATCCAATTTGATAGGGCCTACAGGAGATTGCCAGCGCACGCCGACGCCTACACCAGTTTTGAAATTGCTTTGTTTAATATTGTTGACTACTTCGCCGCTGTCGACAAACATAGCACCCCACCATTTACCGGTAACATTATATTGATATTCCAGCGAACTGGTAGCCAGCTTAGAGGCGCCGGTCAACTTGTTCTCCTTGTCTCGCGGTGATAGGGATTTGTGTTTATAGCCGCGAATGCTGCGATCTCCGCCGGCAAAAAAGCGCAGCGACGGCGAGATGCGTTTAAAATCGCTGGTTTCAATCCAGCCCAAATTGCCACGGACTACAAAACGGTGTTTCTCCGCCAACGTGCGGATCCACACGTTCTGTGCCTGCAAGATGATGAAATCAATATCCGATCCCCAGATAGTGTTAGACACATCTACTGAATAACGCTGGCTATCGCCCCAGGTGGGCATTAATCCGCTGCTTTGCCAAATACGATTAACACTGATACCGGGATAGATAAGCATCGTGGTATAGATGACGTTGGCCTGAGTAAAGTGATCCAAGTTCCAGCGAAAATTAACAGCTCGTTGCCAGCCGCTAGACATATCCCAATAGCGTGCCACATTCAGCGTTGTAGAATCTGATTGAGTATCATTCATATTCTCACGCTTAAAGCCGCCTTGCAGGAGATAATATTGCTCCAAGGGATCTTGGAGCAGAGGAATTTTATAACTAAGATCAGCCGTCTGCTCCGGCGTCGACAGGCTGAGGCTAGTCTGGAGACTGTGTCCGCGAGAATTGAGCCATGGCTTATTCCAAGTGATTTTCACTCGTGGTCCGTCAGTAGCGTATCCCACGCTGGTCTCGATGCTGTTGCGAGTACGCGGTGTTACCACCGCGTTTAAGGACAGTGCTTTGTTCTCTTTACTGGCAGAAAAGTCCGGAGAAATGACTACCGAGTTAAACCAATTGGTTGCTGCTAACCGACGGTTCAACTCCGCTAAAGATTCTGTACTATAGGGATCACCCTCCCGAACGTTGGCGAGGTTTTGCATATAATCTTCGCAGATTTGCGCTCCATGAAAGTGCATTTTTCCAAAGTGATAGCGTTGGCCACTGTCGAAGTCGATATTCCAGTATGCCTGGTAGCGCGACGGCACGACGCTAAGTTGGCTTTCACGGAATTTGGCGTCGAAGTAGCCTTTTCGTATCGCCAAGCTGGAGAATCCATTTTTGAATTTGTCATAATCACCGTGGTTAAGCACGGCGCCTAGCGCTGATTTGCCATTTTTGACCCACTGCTGATAATCGCTATCCTGCTGGATTTCACCGCGCATAGTGATATTGATACCGGCTATTTTTACTGGTGTACCCGGATTGATCCGAACGATTAACACATTGTTGCCACCGTTCACAGCCGCTTTAAAGAAAAAATTGATGCTGGGGGAATAATAGCCGAGCGCACGCAGTCCTTCGCGTACCACTTTATCTACCCGCCTCTGGAAGCGCGCATCGGCGGCCACTTCATCTTCACTGAAGATGGAAAGACGTGCGTGTACATTGCGCTGCAGATCACCGCTAAGTCCCTCCTCCTGCAGGAGAACATTGGCACTGTTGGTCTGCGACATTAACAACAGGGCACAGAGAATTAATGGATTACGGCTGTACTGTGATTTTACTCTAGTGACCTCTAATTTTTTTTGCAAAGTCTATGACTATTAATCATTAATAATATCTTTAAACTAAAAATTTACTTAATGGTTTATCGGTCAGTTTTTTCACTGAAACAATCATTTTATCATTATAGTATCATGTAATAATGTGTCTTGTTGTCGATAAAGTATGCCGGTTTAGACAAATCCTTGAATGGATAAAATCATCGACAATAGTTTCGAAGGAAGAGTTTTGGTAGAAAGAAGAGTTTTCGCAAATCTATGCGTTTGTCATTATGACTAGGTATTGATACTTAATATTACTCCTCACTGTTTCCTTAGGACGACGTGTTGGCAAAAGTGCAGATTACAACGCGCCACCATATTGGGGATAAGCGCTGATTTTTCGATGAATCGTCTGGAGCAAGGTTATTGGTTAACTTATGTGTGATATTAGTATGAAGCATAGTTATCGAAGTGGTAATTACGGTTTTTCGCATGGTCGTGACATATGTGTATTTTTGATCACATTTTCTTTTCTCTCAACATCACTCTATAAGTTATTTCCAGCGTGAATACTTGTAGTCAGCAATCCCGTTAGGGGTCACTCTCAGGACACAAGTGTACCACAAATTTGCTGAAGGGATAAGCTTGTTGTATGGGTAACTAGTTTTGCTATCATGCTGGGATGTATTCTTCATCGTCCATATTCTATTTAATTTCGTCCATTTTAATGGTGACTGCAAAACTCTGAAGAATGTCACTCATACTAAATCAATTTAAACTGAAAATCTTTATCCTACAGGGACACACTGCCTTCATGTAGGAAGGCTAACACTATGGGTAACCACAGTGTGCATGAAGACAAAGAAAATTTACATAACTTTACCTAATTCTTATCATATTTTTATGGATTTCGGCTCTATCGGACCGGTCGCACCGGATTGGTAGGTAGCTGAATATTACCGATGTATCGGAGCGTAATCCAGATATTTCTCGGACTTACTGTTGACAGTTTCTCTGTCAGCCGGAAAAGATGGTTATCGTTACTAGAGTAAATTATGATATTATTTCATATTTATCTACCGCAATATAGTCTATACTATCAATTTTTATACTCGCCAACCGATAACCCAGAATTAAAGCATCAAATAGCCAATTGTTGGTCATCATTATACAGCGCTAGACTGCAAGTCTTAATTTTTGTCACCGAACGAGATATCTCGCATCGTTCTTACGATACAGGTACCATGGGACTCAGCCCCGGGTAACATCCCGCGTGTTTGCCGCTGTACTCGCTAATAAATGAGACTGACGAATGCGATCAATACAGATTCTGCAACTCTCGATTAGAGACGCCGGTCGAATTTTTCTCAGATAGTGAACCTGTAATTTGCACGTCGTGTTGCCACATCACTTTTACGATCGTACTGAGTGGTGTAATTAATCAAGGCGATCCAACAACACTGTAAATGGCAAGCAAGATAGTTGTAATTTAGGAAGTGTCTTTGTATCAGTGTCTATAAAGTCCCTTATAGGGACAGTAACTCATAGATCTATCTTACAGCTCCTAAGAACCCATACCACACTGATCATTGCTTGGAATACACGCATTACTGTCTAGCACAGCACCACTGGATACCTACAACACAGACGCAGATAGTAAAACGGCAGTTGTTCCTGAATACAGATAGTTGCTGACATGCAGCTCGATCGGTATAGTTAACATCATCACACAGTAGCTGGCAGACTAGATTAGATTAAAATGATAAACAATTTCTATATTCAGGTGCCGTGAAAGACGGAAAGTTGTCATACTGTCAGGTCCAGGTGATATCTTCTTGGGAATTGGTCAATGCGCTCGACACGTCCCGGCAATCAAATTTCCTTAATCGTGCTTTGAATCAGACTTAGTACATTAGCTTCAGTACTACGTTAGCGTGATTGCTGACATGGAGGCTGTTGCAATAACTTAGCAAGCAATTTTGCTTAGCATTATTTGGATTATCATGACCCGACATCATTTGCCTCTTGAGAGCATGTGCATGGTCAATTTTATAATATTGACTAGCACTCTTGTTGTGTTGTGGACCCATCATAGTCATGTTCATCATACTCCTTTGCTGTCTGAAAGCATTAACCATACATAGCAATCTCTTGTTAACGCCAGCGGCATGAACCTTCAAAGCACACCAACCTCTATTTGTGCCGTTAAATCTGAATTCTTAAATCTTATATTACTGATTGTGTATTTTATTTCTTAGGCGTAGAGAAATAAAAATGTTGTAAAATTAAAATGATTACTAATTATCAGATTGGGCACCCTCGACACATTTTATTACCATCAGTCTTAATGGACTAGTTTCATGAAGAAATCGATTCTAACTGACAGTCTGCCATTCTCCTTAACTGTCCGGAGAATAATAACATTATTAGTACTACATGATTCCTCCGTAATAAGCTAGACGGCAAAACCATCTACCTAGTCGCTTCTTCCGGTAGAAGTAAATTATTCTACGTTCAGTCACAAGATCTAGTGATGACATCAAGTCAAGGGCGAACATGGTAGCGGAGATATATTGTTGATACGCTGATTTCTCCCATATTTCCTCTAATTATTAAGGATTATAATATCGTCGCTGTCCTGGCACACTTCCTATCAGTCGAGATTTACTCATCCTCTTAAACAGCTGCAGCTCGGCAAAAGATACACAGCAATATTCTCCCACTTCCACACATTCACTTTTGTCAACGCGATATAATGTTGAGTACGGCAATCAAGCTAAGCGAACAGTATGGTGAATGGTGAGTTAGAGAAAATCAGTGCGGCGAGGACATACTAGAATACCAAAAGCAAGTATCAGCGGCACAATAATTTCACGTAATAACCAGTATCCCATCAGTTCTTATAGAGCATACCTCGCTTGTGGTGAAAGCCGCGCGTAAGCACCACAACACCAATTAGAACAGGTAGAGAGTACCGCCTATAGCCGGATGAAAGTGATCATCTTCTACATTTGGCCGTCGGTTGGCCATTTGAACGCAGTTAAAAACAGTTAGGAATAGTGCACAGTGTATGAATAAAAGCCTAACCGGAGTCCCTGCTTAACGAGCATAATAAACAGTACAGCCTCTATCTAGATTTGTATACATAATAAAGGGATCCTGGGTGGATGATTACGTAGGGAGCGCAGAGCGTAATGTGTAAAACCGACGGCAAAACGAAAAAAACGATATTGTATATCCCTTTGTTTATAAGGTCAGTCATAATTCAGCAGTGCTACAGTAACTTGATTTGTTGGATAGGACGGCTAGAATATGCCGCTTTCGTTCTCAATAAGCAGCCGCAAAAGGAACAACGTGCCGTATTCTAGCCTGATAATCTAGGCTACTGTGGTTAAGAAGCAACACAGTTTTTTCGTGTGTAATGCGGCCAAGGAAAGTACCGTCTCAGACGGCATTAACGATATTAATGCCACGTATTGCTGAGCAGGATAATTAGTGTCAATCACGTTGATCAGCACGATAGTCGCATAATATCACACACCATCTAGTAATACAGCGCAATATCTCATTGAGGATGCACTTTTGCATGCCCGAGATAGTTTTGTAATCCAAAAACCAGACTATTAGCGAAATGTCATTTGTGCAATTGACGAAAGAGATAGCTATCCTCCTACAATTGTGAAATAAAGTCATGATACGGCTAACTACCTTGACTCGCATAACCTAATGAGATTTTATATCAATTTTAGAGAAAGCCAGTACAAGCTGCCAGCCAGCACTATCGCTACTGGAAGAGTTAGTACCCAGGCTATCAGGATGTTTTGCACCGTTTTACCTTGCACACCACCACCATCGACCAGCATGGTTCCGGTCACCGCTGACGACAGCACATGGGTGGTCGATACTGGCATGCCGGTGTAGCTAGCGACACCTATGGATACAGCTGCGGTCATCTGAGCCGATAACCCCTGTGCATAAGTCATGCCCTTTTTGCCGATCTTCTCTCCGATAGTGGTAGCGACTCGACGCCAGCCAATCATAGTACCCAGTGCCAGTGCCAGTGCCACGGCAATAATGATCCACATTGGCGCATACTCCACTGTGTATAGCAAATCTTGGCATAGGTCAGCCAAGAAGCGTTTATCCGTGGCGGGTATTTCCGGTAGCTTTGCTACCTTATCGGCAGTGTCAGCGATACACATCAGCAAACGGCGCACTTGAGAGCGTTGTTCCGAATTCAGCTGATTATAACTTTCCAGGTTGCTTAGCAGTAGCGAGACACGATTGATGGCGAATAACGCTCGCGGCACATTGCAATGGAAGACCTGCGTCAGTGCTTCTTCTTCCTGGTCTACCAGTACTTGATCTTTAGCCTGCAGCACGTCGAGAGAGGCATGTGGCGTTGACGGAATTAGTGCCGCCTGTTCATGGCCGACAACGTGGATGAATGCGTGATGGTGCTGGGTGTAATATTTTTGCAAATGATTAACAGCATCGCTGGTGCGGCTGATATCGTAGCCGCTGGCGTTCATATTAACGACAAACCCAGTCGGAGTAACGCCTATCAGTACTAGCATAATCAATCCTATCCCTTTCTGACCGTCGTTGGCGCCATGGGAAAAATTTACTCCGGCGGCGGAAAGGATAAGCGCAATTCTGGTCCAGAACGGTGGCTTGCGTTTGCCATCTTTTTTCTCCCGTTCTACCGGTGTCAGATGGATGCGGCGGCGTTTTTTCGTTCTGCTCCAGTAGTGGCGCAGAAGAAAAACCATCGCACTTGCCAACACTAACCCTATGACCGGTGAGATGATGAGCGATATAAAAATCTCAATTAGCTTGGGAATATTCAGTGCCTGCATCACTGAGCTGTCAGTGACCAGTGCATTGGTCAGTCCAATTCCAATAATCGCGCCAATAAGCGTGTGTGAACTAGAGGCTGGCAAGCCAAAATACCAGGTACCGAGATTCCATAGAAGCGCCGCTAGCAGCATAGAAAACATCATCGCTAATCCATGGGAAAAATTGACGTTGAGCAGCAGATCGGTCGGGAATAGATGAACGATAGAATAGGCCACACTCAAGCCACCCATAATCACGCCAAGAAAATTGAACACTCCAGACATGGCAACCGCCAGCTGCGACCGCAAGGCTCGGGTGTAAATGACAGTTGCCACGGCATTGGCCGTATCATGGAAGCCATTGACGATCTCATAAATTAAAACAAAAATTAATGAGATCACTAATATTAAACCAGTATGGAATTCTAGGCTGGTGAATAAATGTAGCATAGAGAGTCGCGCCATTATTTGGACATGAGCGAACTACATTATCTGCGACAAGAGGAGCTGGGGAAAAGGAAAATATAACTTTTTTGTCATTCTTGCCTTTTATGAACACGCAATTCTTAAATATGCTTGAAAGTATAGCAAGATACTCTTTTAACCCAATCTGGCATTTTGTTATCATGGCGCTCAGCCGTCGAGTCCATTATTCTAATGTCAATTAGTGGATGGTGTAATTTTATTAGCTTGAATCTTGAACCGACTGCGTATTGTCGCAAGATCCCTTTTCTAAAAATTTGTGCTGGTACTTACTACACCTAGTAAGATTTTATCGAAGGTGATTCTCTAGAGCTATCAGCCAATTTGTTACTAAAATGACTAGTAAATCGTGTACTGCACGGTATCTCAGGAGTGCAATTTTAGCTGATCCCCAGCAAACGGCAGAAGTAAATGCTACCACTGTAGCAATGACGAATTCAGCTCAACGACATTGAGTTTGCTGCACCACTGAAGTCACCTAGAGTGGAGTGGATAGATATCCATGGTTTTCCTCTATAATCTAAAAGTAATGTAGACGTTATCATCTTCTAGATAGCTATAGCTTTCAGTGAACCTGGCACTTGAAATGGTATGTGTGACCACATACTGTTATTCAGAGAGAAAAAATAACTGGCACAGTAGTCATTTTATCATTTTTGCACGCTACCGGTTGGCCGTTTAATAGAACCGATCATTAGACTTTTATATTTAATTTACAGTTGCCTAATACTTTTACATGGTGCTTTTTAGTCAAATTTATAAGTGAGAAGATTATTAAAGTTGATTCAATTAGTCAGTGATTACTTTATTTAGAATCCATAACCTGGACATTCAGCTTTCGTTTTTGAAATAGTTCAGTTTCTATGCGACAATAATTAAGATTTGTAAATATAATGTCAGTGACATTGCTATAGTCAAACCTCCAAACCTAAGGCGAACATCACCGTAACTATGACTAGTACCTTCAGATTTTATTTTTTATAGAGAAAATACGGTTGACATCAACGAAGACGTAGGCTCCTGCAGCCAATGCAGCTAGTATGTTGCTTTGTACGTAAACTTTGTTCAACAGTGATAACGTCAATAAATTCTCTCAAGAGCGCAAATAATCGATATGCAGGTCACGTGTAATAGTATGCTGAATGCGAAATCGCCACGATGTCAATTTCCGAGCATCTGGCGGAAAGCTTTATTATTTTAGCTCAGACATCTGCAGAGGAGGCAGCAGTAATTACTGTTGCTCCCACTTTGCAGTCGCTATTTACGCAGTAAACTAGCGCCCCTATGTCGTACATTAAGCACCGGACACTTTATATGTCTAATACCTTCGCTGCCGCAGATAAAATTTTGGATGCACGCGGCCTACATTGCCCAGAACCCATCATGATGGTACGTAAAACCGTGCGCCATATGACCGAAGGGCAGACACTGCTGATTATCGCCGACGATCCAGCTACCATCCGTGATATTCCAGGCTTCTGCCAGTTTATGCAGCACACTCTGTTGACTCAAGCCACGAAACAGCTGCCCTACCGTTACCTCCTGCGCAAGAAAGGGTCTTTTCCCGCAGCTTAACAATTACAGCGTCACGAACGCACATGGGAAACGCATTGATAGCATACCGCAGCTATTTATGGAGAACAGTATTAGAATACTCCGTCGATTCAAAGTGACTAGCAGGCCAGGCTCAAAGAGCCGGTAACGGGATGTGAGCCCGGCACCTGACAGGCAGGATATACAAGATACAGTGATAAAAATAAGGTGATGTTGAATGGCTAGGTTTTTAACACTAATCCACGGCATTTAAAGGAGAGATGTCCACTATAATAGTCACTTAAGAAGGCTCTGCTAAGAAAAGACATATAGAGTATTGGCGTTTTCTGCTTTAGAGAATGTGATTTATAGTGGTTTTACCCACGATAGCGTCTATCCAGAGCAACAGGGATAATTGAATATCTTGGGTTTGACGATGCAGGCCCTTAGGCAGGTGCGCGTTGCCGGCCATCATGCTATGTTATTGCCTCTTTTCTTGCACATTATGCGTGCACATTGCGGGAGACAACTAGCTTATGAGCAATGAGCAGCCTATTTATCGCATTCAGTTTATTAATAATGGCAAAAATTATCAGTTATTTGTGCGTGAACTGACTCAAAGCCCAATGTTCGGCTTTATCGAAATCGGTGATTTTGTGTTTAGCAGCCATAGCAATCTGGTCGTCGATCCTACTGAAGAAAAACTGAAGACAGAATTCAGCGGGGTCAGCCGCAGTTACATTCCACTGCAGGCAGTTATCCGTATTGATATGGTGACGAAAAAGGGTAGCGCTCGCATCTCCGATCTAGGCAATAACGTGACAATATTTCCTTATCTGCACGGCAAGAAACCCTGAGCGACTAGTGAGCAAAGCGCTAGGCAAAGCTGCCATTTATCGAGTTTGTAGGTACTAAGTCTACTTATTTTCTTCTTGCCAGATAACTGTCTTAAAATTCTCTGATTTAAGGCAGGACACAAGATCTGACAATTGGTGCTGGACTTTAGTTTATCCTTACTATCAGAAAGGACTTAGGTTAATTAATATCATAATTACTCTTTCGGTAGGGCGTTACGGATATAAAGCCGATACGCTACTTTCCTGGTGACTTTTTCCCGGTATAGCTGCCAATGAGCAGGCACGGCGGGGACAGGTCCTTTAATTTCGGCTTCAATGTAAATCCAAGCCTCATCGGTCAGTCGACAGTGCTGCTCCAGTAAAGATATCGTGCTATCTATCATGTCCTGGCGAAAAGGGGGGTCGATAAACACCACATCAAATTTTTCCCCTGGTTGTGCCAGCCAACGCAAGCTGTCGGCTGTGACCACTCGCGCCTGCAACGCCGATAACAACTGCAGATTTTTGGCCAACTGAGCGCTGACTGTACGATCCTGCTCCAGTAGCGTAACTCTGGCGGCGGCGCGCGACAGTGCCTCTAAACCTAAAGCGCCACTACCGGCGAAGCAATCCAAACAGTGCGCGCCTTGTAACACTGGCGTCAGCCAGTTGGATAGAGTTTCCCGCATGCGATCAGTAGTTGGCCGTAGCCCCGGGCTGTCTGGCACTGACAATTTACGGCCACGCCATTGACCTCCGATAATGCGAATCTGGCCGACATGACGAAAGGTTTGCTTGTATACCACAGATCTTTTGTTACGAGTCAAGTTGCGCATAAAGCCATTACTTATGTCAATATTAGTCTATAACCTAAACAATTCCGGCTTGCATTTTAATTTGGCCTGTGAAAAATCAACTCACACCGTAGCACATGGTGCCCGTTAGGGTCAAAGTGGTAAACTTTTATTAATTATTCGCCATCCAAATTTTAGTAAGGAGTGTAGTTGCAAATGGTGGAAGACAAAAAACGTGGTTTCTTTTCCTGGTTAGGATTTAACCGTCAGGACGATAACGAGAATGAGTTGGGAAGTGAGCAGAACAATGCTACCAGCAGCATCTCCTCTTCTTTTTTTTCGGTCGCAGATGCTGTCCAAGAAGAAGCACAGCGCGCCGCCCAAACAGTCGAGAAGAATTCCCCATCAACTTGCGTTGATGACTCTTTATTGTCTAAAAATGATTATGACACCATATTCACCGACAAAGATCACGCTTCAGCGTTTTCGAGAAACTGGCAGGACGTCAATGCCAGGGCAGATCTGACCTTGATCGCAGAGATTACGCCAGATCAGAAAATTACTCCACCACCGGTGACTACTGCAGAATCCCCGGCGCTAGCACGCGCTGTTCTCTTCGCCAACTTAAAGAATAGTCTAGTAAAAATCCGTCAGAATCTGGGAGCCGGGTTTATCAGGTTATTCCATGGTAAGAAAATCGATGATGATCTCTTTAGGGAATTGGAAGAGCAGCTACTCATCGCTGATGTAGGAATCGAGACCACACACAAAATTATTAATGGGTTAATAGCCCATGCCGATCTTCGCCACTTGAAGGACGCCGAAGTCCTCTACAGTAAACTGCGTGAGGAAATGGCTGCCATCCTCGCTACAGTTGACCGGCCACTGGTGGTGACAAAGGAAACGCCGTTCGTCATCCTGATAGTTGGCGTCAACGGCGTAGGTAAAACTACCACTATCGGTAAACTAGCGTGCCAATACCAGACTGAAGGAAAAAGTGTCATGTTGGCGGCAGGAGACACCTTCCGTGCGGCTGCGGTAGAACAACTGAAGGTGTGGGGTGAGCGTAACCATGTACCAGTTGTAGCGCAACATACCGGCGCCGATTCCGCATCGGTTATTTTCGATGCAATGCAGGCAGCCAAAGCTCGCGGTATTGATATGCTGATAGCAGATACCGCAGGACGGTTGCAAAATAAAGCATGTTTGATGGAAGAGCTGAAAAAAATCGTCCGAGTAATGAAGAAGTTGGACGCTAATGCTCCCCATGAAGTTATGCTAATCCTCGATGCCAGCACCGGTCAAAATGCCGTGTGTCAGTCCAAGTTGTTCAATGATACAGTGGGACTGACGGGCATCGTATTGACCAAATTGGACGGCACTGCCAAGGGTGGAGTGATTTTAGCTATAGCCGACCGCTTCGATATCCCGATTCGCTATATTGGCATAGGGGAAAATATTAAGGACTTGCGGCCCTTTAAAGCTGACGATTTTATTGGGGCACTTTTTTCCCGAGAGGATTAAGGAGATGATTTAGTGCGAATGTAAATAAGTTAGCAAAGCATATTTTAGTGGACGACAAGCATTGCAGTAAGTGAACTTCACCGTCGTCTGGCTAAGTAAGATAGAATGCCGAACTAGCCATTCTGGCATGGAAAAGTAGTTTCTTGAAACTGATGTGTAGCATTTCCTGCGCTGCTAGGTCAGGTGGTTTTGCAGGTCGTCATATGCCTTACTCGCACCATCAAGGCAAGATGATACCGCAGGTGAATGCTATCGTCAGTCTTGAAGACTACCGCCACGTTTTGGCGGTACTGAATAAATCATGTAGTTTCTTGGTGTAGTTATTAAGATGAGAGCAGCACAAGTGAGTACCATCTGTTCCGTGATCAACAAGACTGCCATTCTACTGGTGGATGAGTCAATAGGCAATCTGAGACGATGTGCTTATCTAATTTACAGTAAGGCACTACCGCGTAGTGATTAGCGGGATAGGTCGATCGTTAACGCTCAATCAAGTAAAGAATGATCAAAGGATGTCCATGGCGAGTAAAAATAAATTCAACTGCCTCAATCTCATAAAAACGACTGGCGAAGTGAAAGCGGTGGAATCCAAGAATTTTGTACGGTAGTAGAATTAGTAATTGCGTCATACCTAGCTAGATATGCTAGCGGATACATGCTCTAAATTATTGATCATATCATGGTAATTGTTATCTCGTTGACATTTCTAAAATTTATACTTATAATTTTAGTGTAGGAAAACCCTAGTCAGATGGTGGAGCAATAGTATCCGATGTTGTAACTAAGATGGTATATCTGGATTAAGGTGCTTGATGACGGATGTATCCTATGGCCATTTCTCAATGGTGGAATGTTGACATTAATATTTCCATAAGCAACTGAAAAGTAATGGTTGTAGTTAGGAGGATGGACGTCACATTCGTTATACATGGTTTAAGTTGGGGGCAATAAAGTCATTTCTCCTGCTGTTAATTTCGGCTATGATTGGCTTGCTGGTGACTGTATAAACGTTATTATGCCAAGTTTACACTTGATGATGAACATTTTTAACCAGGATCTGGATAATGTGCTGCAGTTGCTTATGCTGAACTCACCGACAGGATCGCAGCCTTCATCATCGGATGTTCAGTTTACTTCAGGTTGTATTTAAAGGTGGCAAGGATCAAACGGCCACCCGAGTTTTTAGCGAGAGGTCATGATGATCAAAGATATGCAAGTTTTAGTCTATACCCCCCAGGGCAGTCTAGAAGCTTATGTTAGGGCCACCAATGCTTACTCTATGCTAACGGTGGAAGAAGAGCGGGCGCTGGCTGAACGGTTGCATTATCAGGGAGACTTAGAAGCAGCTAAGCACCTAATTTTGTCTCATCTGCGCTTTGTTATTCATATTGCGCGTAGCTATTCTGGTTATGGCCTACCTCAGGCTGATCTGATTCAAGAAGGCAATATCGGCTTAATGAAAGCTGTTCGCCGTTTCAATCCAGAAGTTGGTGTACGACTGGTATCTTTCGCCGTGCATTGGATCAAAGCGGAAATTCACGAGTATGTGCTACGCAACTGGCGTATAGTGAAAGTGGCAACGACCAAGGCACAGCGCAAGCTATTCTTCAACCTACGTAAAACTAAACAGCGCCTAGGTTGGTTCAATCGAGATGAAGTGGAAATGGTAGCCAAAGAACTAGGTGTGACTAATAAAGATGTCCGTGAAATGGAATCCCGTATGGCTGCACAGGATATGACTTTTGACACAACGCCGGAATGTGAAACTTGTGAAGGTCAGTCCATAGTACCTATGCTTTACCTGAAAGATAAATCGTCTGATTTTGCTGATGATATCGAAGGAGATAACTGGGACGATCATGCTGCTGATAAACTTGGAGTGGCGCTGGAAGGTCTGGATGAGCGCAGCCAAGATATTATACGCACGCGCTGGCTAAATGATGACAAAAGCACGCTACAAGAGCTAGCTGACCGGTACGGGGTTTCCGCAGAACGTGTGCGCCAGCTTGAAAAGAACGCCATGAAGAAAATGCGTCTAGCGATTGAAGTATAGCGTACACGCGTTATGGCCTCCCATTACATGTAATTTTAGTGCCAGTGATAAAATTCCTTCCAATAGAATCTTGTTTCCAACGCACCAAACGGGAATGTCAAGAGGCTAAACCAGACTATGTAAGGGTTCATAACTCTCATAATTAACTGGCACATGCTAATCTTAACTTAAAATGCTTGATAATATAGCTAAACTGCTTATGTTTGTCCGGGTTTTTCCCTGCAATTGTAGGCGGCCATGAATCTACATCAACTTAACTGTATTATCGATTGTATGATATTTATCCTTCAATCTTCACTCCATTTATCTCCCCCGAATAGGTCTTCATCTCATAATGCTATTATTTCCTACATCGCTCTTCAGAGCTTACATGACTGGATGCAGATCCTCAGAGATAATACACTATTATAAGTTATTTTACATCATACTATTCTATAATATCGCATTTATTACAATGAAACACCAATCTACCAGGGAGTCACGTTTTCAATACTCTTCCGTTATATTTTTCTTTTGGTCTTTCCATATCCTGTTACAGACTGGCTTCATTTCAGGAAATCAAAGCATGGCCCATCTCTTGTATCCGCACCACGTCGCTCATGTTGATTGTCAGTCAAAACACCTGGACGGTGACTAGAATTCTTTTAATTTAAAATTTAACACCTATTTTAACCAGGTGCACCTCGACTTCATATGCTGTACCATAATAAAAGTAGTTTTAGACGAGTTTTTAGGCCCAGAATATTATTGCTAACCTGATAGTAATTGACGGAGGATGCGATAAAGGTGTGAGATGCCGCCTTGGCCCGAGGAGACTATGTCAACAACAGTCATTAAGGTCTAACCACATTAAACTTTTCAGCGTGCACCGTGTGAAAATATCTTTTGCCAGCACAGATGCCGCTTTTAAATGCCAATGTAAACGCCGCTGTTGTTTCCCGAAAAAATTTCTGTGTCAAAAAGGGGCTAGATTGGCTTGGTATACCATGGCCCATGTAACCCACAGGCAGGTTGCCGTAACATACGATATTGGCAATAATATCTTCCTCCCCGGTTACTGCGGCCTACGGAGTAGGCGCAATGAGTAATAGACAAGGATGGCTATCCTGTGTTAGGATAAAAATACCATGAGTATGGTAGCGTCATTGCCTCATCTAAAAGTTGACAATAGGCTAATACAGGACGGTTTTATGTTACAGTACACGTCAAGTAGGACGTAATGAAAACTATCGATTTTCGCGGCTTACCCATCAGGGATGTCACGAGTTTGTGTTCATCGGAGCCATCGGTAAGATCGAGATTAGCATTGCTAAAAAGGGTTTTATGGTTAATCAGGAATTGATGGGGAGATTTTGGTAACTATAGTCGGGAAAATCTTATTCGTTACGCTAGCAGCAATGCTATACTTTAAAGAGGATGTTCTCATCCTTAACTGCGAGCGGAACACTGTGGCAACTAAGGATTGCCCCTATGATTTGATGCCTGTCAAGATGTAAACGCATTTTACATTAGGGAGGTCATCAATCAAATTTTCAGCGAAATGCACTAACACAGTGGCCCAGTTATTGGGCAATTAGAGACACTAGTTGGTATCAGGAAAATTCAGAGTCACTAGATAACGTACCACTTGATGATAATATAATGAATAAGGTAAGAACAGTTTTGCAATAGCGACAATGTTAAATAAGTCTGGTGTCGTTTGATTTATAGCCACCAAAGTAGACGACACCGTGCTAGCCACTAGCCTTATCCTTAAATTCTCAAAATTTAGGTGCAGCGCACATAAGGCAAATAAGCGCAGGCATGTTGCCGTGTAGAACGAATAAACTCTTCAGTCATCGGTTGACACTGTTCGCCGTTACGCACAGCGGCATACAGACGGCTCCATAAACCTTCGCCGAGCGTACGAGTAACAATAAGCCCCTGGTGTTCAAAGCTTCCTACTACCCAGTGCGGAAGTGCGGCGATGCCCATGCGCGCCGACACCATCTGAATCAGCAACAAGGTGTTATCGACGGTTTTTAGTATCGGAGTAATGCTTGCCGGATACAGAAAATAACGCCAGATATCCATGCGATTGCGTTGTACTGGGTAGATCAACAATGTTTCCTGGTCTAAATCATCCGGAACAATCACCTCTCGAAACACTAACGGGTGATCCGGCGCTAACACTAACCGAACTTCGAAATCAAACATAGGAACGTAGTAGAGTCCATTACGCGACAAAATATCTGAGGTCAGCACCAAATCTAGCTCCCCTTGCTGCAGTGCTGGTTGAGGATCGAAAATGACACCAGATCGTAAATCTACCAGCACTTGTGGCCACTGTTGACGAAATGCCTTCAATGCCGGAGTCAGCCACTGAATGCAGCTATGGCATTCAATTGCTAAGCGTAACGTAGCTTGATGCGGCTGTTGGCAGGTTTGTAGCGCCTGCTGTACTTGAGGAAGAATGTGTTCAGCCAATTGCAGTAGGATCTCCCCTTGAGGGGTGAACCGCAGCGGTTGGCTTTTACGCACAAACAGGCGAAATCCGAGCCGCTGTTCCAGATCGCTAAATTGATGCGATAGAGCTGATTGAGTCTGGTGAAGTTGCAACGACGCCATTACCAGTGAGCCGCTGTTTCGCAACGCCTGCAGCGTTCGCAAGTGTTTAAGTTCGATCATGAGAGTATTTTGCCTAGAAGTGAATAAGTTACGCTTGTGAATAATACACTATACGGTGATTATAGATGTGTAAACATTTAGATGTCTACATTGGAGAAAGTAATGACAATTCTAAGCCACACACTGGGTTTTCCACGCATCGGCTTGCATCGAGAATTGAAAAAAGCGCAAGAAAACTATTGGTCAGGAAATATCACGCAACAGCATCTGCTAGAGACCGGCCGTGAACTGCGATCGCGTCATTGGCAACAGCAGAAAGACGCTGGGGTCGATATTTTACCGGTGGGTGATTTTGCCTGGTACGACCACGTTCTCAACACTAGCATGATGCTGGACAACGTCCCAGAACGCCACCGTAATAATGCTGATGATAGTGATATAGACACACTGTTCCGTATCTGCCGTGGCCACGCATTAAACAATGAACCCGCTGCAGAGATGACCAAATGGTTTAATACCAATTACCATTATATAGTACCTGAATTCACCTCAGGGCAACAATTCCGCCTAGGCTGGACGCAACTGCTGGATGAGGTAGATGAAGCGCTGGCATTGGGTCACTACGTGAAACCGGTAATGCTTGGTCCGGTCAGTTATCTATGGCTAGGCAAAGTGAAAGGTAGAGCGTTTAATCGCCTGTCACTATTGCCGGCGCTGCTATCGGTTTATCGACAGATTCTAGGCGAGCTGGCGAAACGTGGTGTTGACTGGGTGCAAATCGACGAGCCGGCCCTGGTATTAGAATTGCCACAGGAGTGGTGTGAGTCGTACCATAATGCATATCGGTCTCTTCAAGGACAAACAAAGCTACTACTGACGACTTATTTCGATAGTATCAGACACCAATTGGACATCATCACTGTACTGCCAGTTCAGGGATTACACGTGGATCTGGTGACCGGCGACGATGATTTAGCTGAGTTGCACCAGCGGTTGCCGACGGAGTGGGTACTATCTGCCGGGGTTATTAACGGTCGAAACATATGGCGCGCTGATCTGAAGAGCTGGTTTGAGCGACTGCATTTTCTGGTCAGTAAACGTGAGCTGTGGATAGGATCATCCTGCTCATTATTACATAGCCCCATTGATTTAAATACTGAAACACGGATGGGTGAAGAAGTAAAGAGCTGGTTTGCTTTCGCGCTGCAAAAATGCTCCGAGCTAGGTCTGCTGTGCGCCGCGCTAAATGAGCCGAATGAGGAACATCAGGCCGCGCTGGTCAGGTACAGCGCGCCGATCCGCGCTCGCGATAGCTCCAATCAGGTGCATAACCCGCAGGTCAAAATGCGTCTGGAAAAGATCACTGCTGCTGACAGTCAGCGCCAGAAACCGTATGTTGTCCGTGCCAAGCTTCAGCATGCGTGTTTCAATCTACCTACCTGGCCGACCACTACTATCGGCTCCTTCCCACAGACCACAGAGATCCGTCGCCTGCGACTCGATTTTAAACGCGGCCGGCTGGATGCCGAATGCTACCGCGCCGGTATTAGTGAGCATATTAAGCAGGCTATAATCGAGCAGGAGCGCCTCGGGCTGGACGTGCTGGTGCATGGAGAGGCCGAGCGTAACGATATGGTGGAGTATTTCGGAGAACACTTAGACGGATTCGTCTTTACGCAGAACGGTTGGGTTCAAAGCTACGGTTCACGCTGTGTTAAGCCACCCATTATCATCGGTGACATCAGCCGCCCTGAGGCGATCACAGTTGAATGGGCGCGTTATGCCCAATCGCTCACCGACAAGCCCGTAAAAGGTATGTTGACTGGTCCAGTGACCATTCTGTGCTGGTCGTTTCCACGTGAAGATGTGAGCTGTAAGATTATTGCTCAACAAATTGCGTTGGCTCTACGCGACGAAGTATCGGATCTGGAACAGGTCGGTATCGGTATTATCCAGATTGACGAGCCAGCTCTGCGCGAGGGTTTGCCACTGAAACATTCAGCTTGGCATGATTATCTGAACTGGGCTGTGGAAGCCTTTCGGTTAAGCACAGCTGTAGTGAAGGACAATACTCAGATCCATACCCATATGTGTTATTGTGAGTTCAACGACATTATGGATTCCATTGCTGCTTTGGATGCTGATGTAATCACTCTAGAAACATCCCGCTCGGACATGGAGCTGCTGGAAATTTTTAATGAATTTGACTATCCAAATGAAATTGGGCTTGGTGTATATGACATTCACTCACCGAGTGTACCCAGTGAAGAGTGGATCATTTCGCTGCTTCGTAAAGCGGCCCAACATATTCCGGTGGAACGCTTGTGGGTAAACCCTGACTGCGGATTGAAAACCCGCACCTGGCCGGAAACTCGTCTTTCTCTGGCTAATATGGTAACTGCTGCCAGAACACTACGCAAAGAGAAGCACTAGAAGCACTAAAGGCTACGCTGGTTGGCTGGTCTATATTAACTAAATAAGATGCCTTAAGCTGAGGGGAAGGTTGTGACACACTAAGTTACTTGTAAGATGGATAGAATGTATTATTCATTCAAACGCAGAGGTCACCTTTAATCTGGTAAAGGTAACATTGTTTTTACCGATACACAAAAGTGTCCCAGTTTTGATTTTCTTCCTACATGCAACCTTTGTCTTAGATTTACCCTTGTATTTCGCAGGCTCACGTGTTTATATTTATCCCAATCTATCAGGTGTAGAATCATATTCAGTGTCTTGCATAGATCAATTTAACAAACCAAGAGACCAACACGTGCAACTTGCAAGCCGCCATGCAGTCAGGATTTCAGAGCTTCAAGTAAGCATCCGATCATTCTGAATAGAGCTGGATTAGAGATTGGTCGCAGGTCAAAATAAATACCTTTTATTATTCCAATTCCAACCAGTTAGGAGATACTTGGCAAGTACCCAACTTGGGCTTGGGTGTGCTACTAAGCGAGGCTGGAGTTCTATTTTTAGGTCTATTGTCGTTGGCGGCGATTTTTATGGCTAAGTCATTATTATAAATAATAGATCTATTATATGTTACTTTACCTATTATCTCCATGCTTGCACGACTGAGCCAACGCCAATGTTTTTCTTGGCTGATTTCTCAGCTTGCTATAGGTAGGGTAGTATCGCTAATTGCTGTGATTTTCAGTTTGATTATATTTTGGTTAAAGTGCAAGCTGATTACCAGCTGGTAAAGAATAAATAACAGGTGTACATATTTTACTATTATTCTGGAAACGGTGTCAGCATGGTAAGAGATAGAATGGAGCTTGCCCGCTTAGCCAAGGCAGATGAAGACAAGAGTGAAACTACCCATTTTGGTTTCCGCACCGTAGCGAAAGACCAAAAAACATTGATGGTGGCAGATGTCTTTCACTCCGCCGCGACAAAATATGACCTGATGAATGACCTGATGTCATTCGGTATTCACCGCATCTGGAAACGTTTCTCCGTCCAGTACAGCGGCGTATGCCGCGGGCAAAAGGTCCTAGATCTAGCGGGTGGTACTGGGGACTTGACTGCCAAGTTCTCACGATTGGTAGGCGAAGAAGGGGAAGTAGTACTGGCGGATATCAATGACTCTATGCTGAGAGTAGGTCGTGAAAAGCTACGAAACTGTGGCATTTTAGGTAATGTCAGTTATGTCCAAGCCAACGCAGAAATATTGCCTTTTCAGGACAACACCTTTAACTGCATCATTATTTCTTTCGGTCTGAGGAACATAACCGAAAAAGAGCAAGCACTGCGGTCTATGTACCGAGTGCTGAAGCCTGGCGGCCGACTGCTGATCCTTGAGTTTTCTGTACCATTATTTAAGCCTCTCACTAAAGCTTACGATCTTTATTCCTTTCACATTTTGCCACGTATCGGTGGCATTGTGGCCTGTGACGCCGGCAGCTATCGCTATCTAGTGGAATCCATCCGCATGCATCCGGATCAGGAGACAATAAAATCAATGATATTGGATGCCGGTTTTGACAGTGTCGAGTACTTCAATATGACCGGTGGCATCGTAGCTTTGCACCGTGGTTATAAATTCTGATCAGGAGTTATAATATTGTTGGTACAGCTAATGAGCGCAACGCTGGAAATCGCGCTTAACCGCCTGCTTTATCAAGATCGCTCCATGGCGGCTGCCAGACAACGTTTGAAAGGTAAAGTGCTACGGTTTGAATTAGTCGAGTGGAATGTACCAATTATTTTGGTGTTTAGCGCACGCCAAGTAGATGTGCTTAATACTTGGGGTAACCCAGCAGATTGTATGGTGCGTACTCGTCTCGCCACGCTGTCGGCACTAGTAGAGCGCCAGCAGTTGGCTCGAATGATTCAACAGGGCGATATTGATGTGGAGGGCGATCTGCATTTAGTGCAGCAGTTTGCTACGCTGCTGGATATAGACAAGTTTGATGCGGCCGAACTACTGGTGCCTTGGGTAGGTGATATTGCTGCTGAGGGCGTCACCCGTTTGCTCGGGTACTTATTAAATAATACGCTACAACTTTTTCGTACTGAGCAAATACGAGTGGCGCAAGTCATTACTGATGAGTGGCGCTTGGTGCCTGCGGCACTGGAACTGACATGGTTTTGCAACGAAGTAAATAATGTTGCCCGAGCAGGCAAAAATCTGGTAGCCCGCCTGGAAAAACTGGAGGTCAGCAGATGATGTTGTTAAGTGAGATGCACCGACTTTATTTGATTATTCGTGTGATGCTTAGCTACGGACTAGATGAGTTAATCCCGAAAACGCGGCTGACTTTACCACTACGGCTAGGGCGAAAATTGCTATTTTGGGTGTCAAATAATCATCCGCAGTGCGCACTGGGTAAGCGTTTGCGTCTAGCTCTGCAGGAATTAGGGCCAGTATGGATCAAATTCGGTCAGATGCTATCGACTCGACGCGATCTGTTTCCTTTGGCCATCGTCGACCAATTGACGATGCTTCAAGATAAAGTGCAGCCCTTTGACGGAGTGCTTGCACGTGCATACATCGAACATTCGATGGGGCGGCCTCTAGAAACTTGGTTCGATGATTTTCAGCAAGAGCCATTGGCTTCCGCATCTATTGCACAGGTGCATACTGCTCGGTTGAAAAATGGCAAGGAGGTAGTGATTAAGGTGATCCGCCCGGATATTTTACCGATGATTAAAGCCGATATTCGGTTAATGTACCGATTGGCTAGCTGGGTACCAAACCTAATGCCGGATGGCAGACGCCTGCGACCGGTGGAAGTCGTGCTGGAATATGAAAAAACGTTACTCGATGAACTCAATCTACTGCGTGAAGCGGCTAACGCCATTCAACTACGACGTAATTTTAAAGGCAGTCCAATGCTTTATATTCCTGAAGTCTATCCGGATTTTTGTAGCAAAACTATGATGGTAATGGAACGCATCTATGGAGTGCCGGTCAGCGATGTAGCTTTACTGGAAAACCAAGGCACTAACATGAAATTGCTGGCGGAGCGTGGGGTACAAATCTTTTTCACTCAGGTTTTTCGTGATAGCTTTTTTCATGGCGATATGCATCCAGGCAATATTTTCGTAAGCTTCGAACACCCCGAGAATCCTCAATATATTGGTATTGACTGTGGTATCGTTGGATCACTAAATAAAGAAGATAAGCGCTATCTGGCAGAAAATTTTATCGCCTTTTTCAATCGCGATTACCGTAAGGTCGCCGAGTTACATATAGATTCCGGTTGGGTGCCATTAGATACTAATGTTGAAGATTTTGAGTTCGCTATCCGTACTGTCTGCGAACCTATTTTTGAAAAATCGCTGGCAGAGATCTCTTTCGGTTATATATTAATGAATCTCTTTAACACCGCACGACGTTTTAATATGGAAGTACAGCCACAGCTGGTCTTGTTGCAGAAAACACTACTGTATATTGAAGGTGTTGGGCGACAGCTTTACCCCAAATTAGATTTATGGAAAACAGCCAAACCGTTTTTAGAAGACTGGATAAAAAATCAAGTGGGTTTGCCAGCTGTTTTGCGCGCTCTGAAAGAAAAGGCGCCTTTTTGGGCTGAAAAATTGCCCGAATTTCCTGAATTAGTTTATGATGGTTTTAAGCAGTATCTCTTATTACATAAGAGTGTCGAACGTTTATCGGTGGAAATTAAGGTTCATAATGTGCGGCATAGCCAATCTATTTTTCTATGCGGTATTGGTGCTACATTGCTGCTCAGTAGCATGTTTTTACTGACGAAAGGGACTGACAAAGGCTTCTTGGCAGCCTGGCTAATGGCTATTGGCATCGTCAGCTGGATTATCGGTTGGAAGCGCACAGCATAGCTACCATTAGGTAAGATGACCTGAGTTTTCCTTTTACAGAGGCAAGTTCATGGGTGGTATTAGTATTACACAATTGTTGATCATAGCAGTTATCGTGGTGGTGTTGTTCGGTACTAAAAAGCTGCGGGGTTTGGGGTCAGATTTGGGCGCCTCTATTAAAGGATTCAAAAAATCTATGAGCGAAGACTACAGCCCAGCGCAAAAGTTATCTGATAAACTTTCCCGGGATGTTGATTTCACCGTATCGACTAACTCCGATGGGAGTAGGCCAGGTGAAATCAGGAATGAAGAACAGGTATAAGTAGTGTTCGATATTGGATTTAGTGAGCTTATGCTAGTATTCGTTATCGGACTAGTAGTACTCGGTCCGGAGCGTTTGCTAATTACTATCAGGACGGTGGTTGGCTGGATCCGGGCAATGCAATCTATGGCCTCGACAGTGCAAAATGAATTAATACAGGATCTTAAGCTACAGGCCAGTCTAAAACAAATGGAGGAGGCCAGCAAGAACAACCTTTCTCCAGAGTTTAAGATTTCGATAGATGAACTGCGTGAAACGACGGAATCAATGAAAATAGAGTTCCAGGAGATCAGCCGTGCTGTGTTAGATCCGATTGAGTCACGTACAATTCATAATCCACTGATTGCTGATCCGGAAGTACACCATGATGGCGTGGCCCTTGAAAAAGCTACTATAGCCAGTATGCCGCTAGTAGCGCCAGCCCAAGCGCAATCTGGTAGGACAGAACCCTCTTTAAAGTCGGCTTCGTTGACTCTTTCAACTAAAAATGATCGCCAACCCAATGGATATTGATGATACTAATTATTTAATTAGTCATTTAATCGAACTACGCAAGAGATTGCTTTACTGTATTTTTAGCGTGTTAATGGTATTTATATCGTTAATTTACTTTGCTAACGATATTTATCAACTGATCTCCGCTCCGCTTATCAAACAATTACCAGAGGGAGCAAGCATGATCGCTACTGATGTAGCGTCGCCGTTCTTTACACCAATTAAATTGACTATCGTCGTTTCGGTGTTCGTATCTGCCCCCTTGCTACTGTATCAAGTATGGGCGTTCATCGCTCCTGCGCTATATAAACACGAACGCAGACTGATGATACCACTGTTATTCTCCAGCACCCTTTTTTTTTATGTTGGGATGGCATTTACTTACTTTGTAGTATTCCCGTTGCTCTTTAACTTCTTCGCACATATTGCACCGCACGGCGTGCTTATCGCAACTGATATTGACAACTATCTCAACTTCGTTATGGCTTTGTTCATAGTATTCGGGGTGTCGTTTGAAGTACCGGTGGCTATTGTGCTGTTATGCTGGAGTCGTGTTGTGACTCCAGAAGATCTATGCAAGAAACGGCCTTATGTGCTTGTCGGTGCCTTCGTGATTGGTATGCTGCTCACTCCGCCGGATGTGCTTTCTCAAACGCTGCTAGCTATTCCTATATATCTGCTTTTTGAAGTCGGCGTTTTCTTCTCTCGGTTTTATGTTGGTGAGAAGTGTAAGCTTCAATGAGGAAAAGATGAGAATGATTATTAAGAATGACGTCAGCGCAAAATAAAAACCATCTTCTAGCCAATTCTTTCGTTTGGGATATGCCTGTCACAAGCTCAAAGGAGATGCTGTCTACAGATGGCAATGCAGCCTTAAGCAAGCTATGCTACCTACTATATTTTTGAAAATAGATTATCTCGATTTCTCCTCGCCGGTTTCTGGTCTGGGATCAAAAATGGGCATGGATGCGACAAATAAATGGCCGGGAGAAACACAGCGCAAATGGGGCACTCCGATTAAGATGGATCAGGCGGTGCGTGCGCATGTTGATGCTATCTGGGATCAGATGGCTATTCTGAAAAGTGGGCACGAGTCATAATTTGCGCAGCGCCTGTGCCGAATTGCTCAATGATCCGACAGAGGGAGTGCATGACAGACAATCACGCCGTTAAAACAGTAATTCTGCAGAAATAAACCGCCGACATAATACACATATCACACGTGACACTAATGATAGCAGCATGAATCGTTTCATAAATTGTATTCAATGAATAGATAGTTAAAAAGCAGTGGCTCGCACACTTAAGCTCGCTTGTCACGAAAGATTTTTCAGAATCGTCAGCATACAGGAATTACCTGCAATTAAAATGTAATAAATGCCATGTTTAAAGATAATAGATAAATTATCTATTTTTTTTGTGTAACACATTTGTTTATACTGATTTTTGACAAAAAGCCAGCAAGGCTGAAAAATAAATACATAATGTAAATTATATACTATTCCTGGTCATGATGCTATGAAATACTATGACTTACGTGACTTCCTCGCCCAGCTGAAACAGCGGGACGAATTAAAACATATTGGCTTGCTTGTCGATCCCTATTTAGAAATGACAGAAATAGCCGATCGCACGCTGCGCGCCCGCGGACCGGCACTGCTATTTGAAAGCCCTAAAAACTATACAATGCCGGTGTTATGTAATCTATTCGGTACCCCTGAGCGGGTAGCATTTGGCATGGGGCAAGAGAGTGTCACTACTTTGCGTGACGTGGGTAAATTGTTAGCTTTTTTAAAAGAGCCAGAACTTCCCAAAGGTTTCCGCGACCTGCTGGATAAGGTGCCTAAGTTCCGTCAGGTGCTACATATGCCAACCAAACGGCTCCGCTCTGCGCCCTGCCAGGAACAGATCTGGCAAGGTAAGGATGTGGATCTCAGCCTTATTCCAGTGATGCACTGCTGGCCAGGCGACGCCGCTCCGCTCATTACTTGGGGGCTGACTATTACACGCGGGCCGTACAAAGAGCGACAAAATCTTGGCATTTATCGCCAGCAGGTGCTGAGTAAAAATAAAGTAATTATGCGCTGGCTTCCTCATCGCGGCGGCGCACTGGATTTCCAGGAATGGGCGCAGCAAAGTCCAGATAAACCTTTCCCGGTGGCAGTCGCCTTAGGGGCCGATCCGGCCACAATTCTCGCCGCGGTCACTCCAGTGCCAGACGTGCTCTCGGAATATGCCTTTGCCGGCTTGTTGCGTGGCTATAAAACTGAAGTGGTTAAATGCATTTCCTGTGATTTGGAAGTACCGGCCAATGCAGAAATTATACTGGAAGGATATCTAGAGGTAGGGGAGATAGCGATCGAAGGCCCGCATGGTGATCATACTGGATACTATAACGAAACCGATCGGTTCCCGGTATTCACCGTAACCCATATCACCCAACGGCATGATGCTCTCTATCACTCAACCTATACTGGTCGTCCTCCTGATGAACCTGCGGTGATGGGGGAGGCGCTGAATGAAGTGTTTATTCCCATTTTGCAAAAACAATTTCCGGAAATCGTAGATTTTTACCTGCCGCCAGAAGGTTGTTCTTATCGTCTAGCGGTAGTAACCATCAAAAAACAGTATGTTGGTCATGCCAAACGGGTGATGATGGGCGTGTGGTCATTTCTACGTCAACTTATCTATACCAAATTTGTCATCGTGTGCGATGATGATGTTAATGCACGTGATTGGAAGGACGTAATATGGGCGATAACTACCCGCATGGATCCGGCCCGCGATATTGTATTAATAGAAAATACGCCGATAGATTATCTCGATTTCTCCTCGCCGGTTTCTGGTCTGGGATCAAAAATGGGCATGGATGCGACAAATAAATGGCCGGGAGAAACACAGCGCAAATGGGGCACTCCGATTAAGATGGATCAGGCGGTGCGTGCGCATGTTGATGCTATCTGGGATCAGATGGCTATTCTGAAAAGTGGGCACGAGTCATAATTTGCGCAGCGCCTGTGCCGAATTGCTCAATGATCCGACAGAGGGAGTGCATGACAATAATGACCTGTAAGGTCTCTTCTGTGGATATCGTTACTGATATTGTTTACCGGGTACAGCTGATACCGGAAGCGACCTTCTACTTCCGTGCTGGTCAGTACTTAATGGTAGTAATAGATGAGCATGATAAACGTCCTTTTTCCCTTGCGTCGACTCCTATAGAAACTTCATTTATCGAATTGCATATCAAAGCGTCGGAACTCAATTTGTACACAATGGCCGTTATGAATCATATCCTTAAAAATCGTGAAGTTATGGTGGATATCCCGCAGGGAGAAGCATGGTTACGTGACGATACAGACCGCCCCATCATGTTAATTGCTGGTGGCACCGGTTTCTCTTACGCCCGCTCGATTCTACTGACAGTGCTGGCGCGTCAGCCGCAGCGGAAAGTGACAATATATTGGGGTGGCCGCAAGCGGGATCATTTGTATGATTTAGGTGAATTGGAAGCGCTTTCCTTACTACATCCGCAATTGGCGGTGGTACCGGTGGTTGAGCAGCCTGATGAGCAATGGCAGGGTCGCACTGGGACTGTCCTAATGGCTGTGATGCAGGACTATGATACTTTGGAACCCTATGATATCTACATCTCAGGACACTTCAAAATGGCGAAAATCGCCCGCGAATGTTTCTACGCCGAGCGTAGTGCTTTGATCGACCGTATTTTTGGTGACGCTTTCGCCTGTATTTAAGCCGACTTACTTCGCCTATGAGGTACTGTAGCTCAAGTATTGAATAGGTTGGCCGCTTTAAATGCGGCGAACCGGTTACTGCTCGCTCAATGAGCATAATTACCTGTTTAAAGTGAAACCACAATTTAAATTCTAACTCTCGGTCACACTTGCATATCGTATTGCTGATTAAAATGGCGTGAAAACACCAAAACTCTTTTGTATTTACTACCTGCCGTTGAATTTTTACGGTGCTAGTCACAGTGATGAACATTAAGCAACTGAAATGGATTACAACTATTGAAATTGCGTTGCCGACACACATCAGACACTACGTGCAAATCACAGGCAGCGGAATTACGTAGGCAGAAAATGAAGCTGTTTACCACTTGAAAATTTTCTTGCGCCGAGGAGCAGATAAAAACTGGTTGTTATTTTGTTCCTCTGGATCAATAATTATTGCCTGTCTAGTTGGGCTGTCTGCTAGACAGGTGTCAAGTAAACACTTTTTCACACTGGTCTTCGAGTTATATGGCTGCCGGGATATCGTCATAAAAACGCATTTGAATCCTCTTAGGTTTTATCATAGTTTTAGGTCGTGGTGAGCAACTCATGAGCATCTTGACATTTTTACAACAGGAAAATACCTCGCCACTATTGTTAGTCAATAGATGCGTTTTTCAAGCCTCCTTTAAGGGGTTATTCTCACAGAAATCATAGTTCCGGTAGAACTAGACACATTGATGTCAATTTGTTTTACTGTAGGGGCAGATGTTGCGGTAGTATTGCAGCATGGAGAGCATGTGTTAGTGGTAGCTATTTTCCCCCTTCTCAACATTCATGTTATGCAGTTGCATTATGTGGCAATGTCGTTTCTCTAGATGAAATCACGAAGATATTTCGCAGTAACCGTTATCTCTCCAATTTATTGCTTTATTTGGCGTTTATCAGCGATTGTCTGATTTGACGGGTAGTAACTTAAAATCACTCATATTTATATTTTACTGCCTTTCTGTGAAAACTGTAATGTTCAGTGCATTACAATGTAACTTATCAAATTTAGCGCTCTAGATTAAATAACAGATTGAATATCGGAACCATGGATTATAACCAGATAGATATTAACTGGTCATTGAACTATCCTGATCTGGGATTTAGGATGGCACTATGACACAAATTGCAACACTAAGCTCATTATAGATGGACGAATTAACTTACTTATTGGATATTACTTTGGCATACCTCCTCAACCTACTTGAGAGTCTTCCATGGTAAGAGTAGCAATATATTATATAAAATTTGGTTTACAAAAAGCTAAGCAAGTGTTTATGGAAACTGATTTTTATAATTTTTATAAAATTAATCTGTTATAGAAAATTACTACCGTTGAGGTAATGTGGCTCCTGTGCATAATCTGGATCCTGTCATTGTGTTTTACTCGTCAGCATCATATCTCTTCTTGAGCCATGTGAGCAATTTTCCTACTAGATTATTAGCCAACTAATTTGTAACTGATTCGTTAGTATACTAGCAGCCAAAATTACTGTTCAGTAACGCTTAACTCTACAATTTAATAAGCTAATTCGACGGTGATTGCCAAATCCTACAGTTAGACACAGCTGTACTAACTAATTTAGCAGGCGCGAACTGCACGGTGCAATTGGTCTCACCCGGGATATTTTATTGTTGTGTATATCAACTTTTGAGTAAGTTAATGCAAGGTTTACTATGAAAACTTTAATTCTCTATTCCAGCCATGATGGCCAAACGTATAAAATTGCCCGCACTATTGCGACTCATCTGACCTATTATTGCGAATGTGACGTGGTAGATCTGCGCCTCACACGCGACTACAAAGGTCTGAAAAAATACCAACGAATTGTGCTTGGTGCGGCAATCCGCTATAACCATTTTGGCACCGAGGTAGATCGTTTCATAACGCAGCAGCTCGATTGGCTGCACAGTATCCCCAGTGCGTTCTATTCTGTCAATCTGACAGCACGAAAACCAGAGAAACGCACTCCGGAGACTAACACTTATACTCGAAAATTTCTGGCAAAAACGCCCTGGAGACCGGATCTTTGCACAGTATTTGCGGGAGCGCTGTGCTATCCGCGCTACTGTCGGCTTGACCAGATGATGATCCAATTGATTATGAGGATAACCGGCGGTGAAACCGATCTCACAAAAGAAGTGGAATATACCGACTGGCAGCAAGTTTCTACCTTTGCCAATAATTTAGCTCAATTAACTACTAAACGGACAGTACAACGCGCATATTAATGGCTTTTCTTAGTTACATCAGTATTTAATCTTCAGTACGCTGGCAACGATGGTCATGCGGTCACTTTCGGTACTATGTAAGCTCTTACGTCTCTGAATTTAAGAATGCCAGAGCCGCCGGATATATGGTAGCCGTATCCATTTCCCTCTGCTGAGTCAGGAACTGTAAGATTCAGTGCTGTTGGAAAAATAAGTCGACTCTAACTCCGCCAGCGCCTACTGTACCGCAGGTAGGTGATTCTACGGGGATCCTATACTACCGAACAGCATCAACTACTGAAAGCGCGTGTTAATCAGTAAATATTTCGTTAAAAAGCCTGCGTTGATAAAAAGTTTTAATTAGCACTTGTCACCAAAGAAGAAGGCTTTATAATTCGCCTCCATTGAGCAGAACGACCATGAGGCAAGCGCTCAGTATAGGTAAATAAAAGCTTGACTCTACAGCAGAAGAATGTAATATATGCTATCCGTGCTAACTTAAAATAACAGCAGCACATCGCTCTTTAACAATTTATCAGACAATCTGTGTGGACACTCACAAGACGATATCGACATAAAAACATCAAGTCTTGAAGAGTGAACAAACGAATATTCATTCGAATACCAGTTTTAATTCTTTGAGCATCAAGCTTTTAATTAAAGAGTTTGATCATGGCTCAGATTGAACGTTGGCGGCAGGCCTAACACATGCAAGTCGAGCGGCAACGGGAAGAAGTTTACTTCTTTGCCGGCGATCAGCAGAGGGCTAGCTGCCTAGATTAAGTACTCTGGTAGTTTTAATAAAAAAGCCAGGAAAAGTATTCACCGTGGCATTCTGATCCACGAATAAGTAGGGAACGTTTACTAGCGATTCCGACTTCAAAGGAGTTTGCAGTTAGATCACCTCCACTAGTGATGTGTTCATACAGGCTGTGATAAATGAGCAAAATCCTAAATTAGGATTAACAGGCTTGTAGCTCAGATGGTTAGAGCGCACCCCTGATAAGGGTGAGGTCGGTGGTTCAAGTCCACTCAGGCCTACCAGTTCTTTCCCGGCTGTAAGAACAGTAGTATAGCTGCTGTCAGGCGACATGAAAGTTTGTGCGTTATCTGATGAGAGGACACTGGGCGTCAAGTTATTTACTGAGTGCAAATTTTAAAGATGGGCTTACCTGTGTGCTGTAAGTAATATGGTATATGGTAGACGATTGCTAACCAGCGCAGGAAACTAATAACGGCGTATACAAAAACGATTCGTCGGGGCTATAGCTCAACTGGGAGAGCGCCTGCTTTGCACGCAGGAGGTCAGCGGTTCGATCCCGCTTAGCTCCACCATTTTGATAGACGCCACTCTTGTTATTCCACAACCCATTTTACCAAGTGGGTTGTGGAATACTGCTCTTTAACAATCCGGAATAAGCAAAATTTGAAATATATGCTGAAGTGAAAACTCAGTATGCAAATCTCTCA